>NZ_JAHUWE010000009.1:0-340391 GCF_019219225.1 Pseudomonas sp. PDM32 | reverse complement strand
CCCGAACTCAGAAGTGAAACGATGCATCGCCGATGGTAGTGTGGGGTTTCCCCATGTGAGAGTAGGTCATCGTCAAGATTAAATTCCGAAACCCCAATTGCGAAAGCAGTTGGGGTTTTGTTTTTGCCAGCAGGAAATTCAAACTACTGCCCCAACCGCTCCAGTGTGTGCTCCAGCGGTTCCAGCGATACACAGATAAAACCATCAAGCGGTCGATTGAGTTCCTCCACCAGCAGGATGGTCGCCCCCGTCGACAGGGCACACATCAACAAGACGACGACGATGGTCCCGTTGCGCGGTGCAAACAGGCCGAACGAGCCGAAGATAATCCCCAGCCACGTCACCAGGATCACCAGCATCACCGGTGGAATCGATTGATTGGACTGCAGCAGGGTCAGCCAGCGGGCGGCATACACGGTGTCCATGTCTTGCAATGCCTTGGCTTTGAGTGAGCGCTGATCATCGTTATCGGGAGACAGTGATTCGACCTGGCGTTGCAGGCCTTCGGAGCGACGTATCACTTCGGGGCTGTCGAGTTGTGCAATCTGACGGCGATCGCGGGTCGCGAGCACTTGGGTGACTTCGGCGTAGTTGTGCTTGAGTTCGGTGCGGATGCCCTGGGTATCGGGGCCATAGCGGGCCAGCAAGCGGTCGAATTGAATCACTTTCGCCGCCGCGCCCTCCAACTCGGCATTGGCCGTATCGAAGGTGCCTTTGGCAGTGGAAACGAGCAGTCCGAGGACCAGCGCCGACATCGTTGCGATGAGGCCGGTGCCCAGCTTCAGCACCGCCACGGAGTCATCACTCAGATGATGGCTCGGTAACCGCTCCCTCACGTACGAACCCAGCAGTGCGCTGGCGGACAGGCAGGCGAAAACAATGAGGGCGATCACCAGGTCATTCAAATTCAACCTCCGTTGACGCTACCTTCCGGGGGGAGATATCTACCGGTACTTGATCACGCTGCTTTCGAGCTTGCGTCCCTCGATGGTCGTTACGTCGCGAGCCCACAGCGGACCGTTGGCATAGGCTCCAGGAGCAAGCATTTGAAACGGCTGGGCCAGGACAGGTCATGGGCTGGCATAGCGGGTTTGCTCCTCTGGTTCGCTGCTATCGATGTGGCAAGTTGACGGTAGCAGACAGGCCGGGAGTTGCCAGAAAGCCCAACCTTTTCAGATTGGGCTTTCTTGAGCCTTCATTTCTGTCGATCGACAAAGGCCGTTCACTGATCCTTTTCGCAATTGACCATCCACGACACACCAAAACGGTCGACGAGCATGCCGAAGCGCGCCGCCCAGAACGTGGTCTCCAGTGGCATCTGCACACTGCCACCGTCCGCCAGTGCATTGAACACCCGTTCGGCCTCGGCAATGCTGTCGACGTTGAGTGAAATCGAGCAGGCACTCATTTTATCGACGGGGCGATCCGGTGTGGTGTCCGACCCCATGAGCGCCTGATCGCCCACGATCAGGCGGGTATGGATGATCAGGTTGTGCAGGTCCTTGGGGAAATGCTCACCCGCAGGGGTTTCGCCAAAGGTCAACATGGCTTCGATCTGGCCTTGCAGGCATTTCGCGTAGAACGTGAAGGCGGCTTTGCAGTCGCCGTTGAAGATAAGGTAGGGATTGATTTTCATGGTCGGCTCCAGGTGCTCGAGTACATACATCGGTTTGGACGCCGGTTTTTTCGGCGAATTCCGATTGTGTCGAGCCGACAAGCAAAGCGCTAAATCTTTGTCGGAGCTTGTGTTTCTTTAGATGTTTTTTCCATAGGACGGGCGAGGCTTATCGCCTCCGGCACACGCCGCGGTGCCAGCACACGTTCGATGGCGCCGCTGACCATGCTTTCCAGCAGCTCCTCGCGTTCCTGCTCGTCCAGCACATGGGGCGTCAGCCAGCTGGGGGCGCTGTTGAGCAGCGCGCCAATGGCATGCCCGGCGGCCAGCAGGCCTTGCTCGCTGAAACGCGACTTCGCGCCCAGCATCTTCAGCAAGGTGCGTTCGTATTGCTCGCGCAGTTGCCGGACCCGAGCCTGTTGCTCTTCGTTCAGGCAACCGCTGTCGCGCTCCACCAGGCGGAAATGCCAAGGCATTTCCCGGTGCAGATTCAGATGGGCGCGGATCAGGCTGTTGAGTTTGTCGCGTTTGCCGGGCGCTTTTTGCTGGATGCGCCCCAGAGTGGCCAGCAGCTCCTCGTAGAACTCCTCGATCAGGTCCAGCAGCAGATGCTGTTTGCTGGGGTAATGGTGATACAGCGAGCCTGGGGACAGCCCCAGGCACGTCGCGAGCTCACGCATGCCGACCTGGCCGAACCCCTTGCAGGCAAACAGCTCCAGGACCTTGTCCCGGTACTCGGCAAAGCGCGAGCAACGCTCAGGCATAGGCATGGAAGCCGCGCCCCGTCTTGCGCCCCAGGTAACCGGCAGCGACCATTTCCTTGAGCAATGGCGCCGGGCGATATTTGCTGTCGTTGAATCCGTCATAGAAGGCTTCGAGGATCGACAGCAGGGTATCCAGGCCAATCAGGTCCGCCAGGGCCAACGGACCGATAGGCTGGTTGCAGCCCAGGCGCATGCCGGCGTCGATGTCTTCGGCGCTGGCCAGGCCTTCCTGGAACACCAGGATCGCCTCGTTGATCATCGGCACCAGGATCCGGTTGACCACGAAACCCGGACGGTTGCCGGCGGTGATCGCGGTTTTGCCGAGGGTGGTCGCCATGTCCAGCGCCAGTTGGTGGGTTGTGTCACTGGTTTGCAGGCCGCGGATGACTTCGATCAGGCCCATCACCGGCACCGGGTTGAAGAAATGCAGGCCGATGAAGCGCTCTGGCTGACTGACACTGGCGGCCAGTTGGGTGATCGACAGCGACGAGGTATTGGAGGCAATGACGCATTCGCTGCCGACTTGCGCGGCGATCTGTTGCAGCACACGCAGTTTCAGGTCGAGATTCTCAGTGGCCGCTTCGATGACCAGTTGCGCGTCACGCAGGACACTGTAATCGGTGCTGGTGCGGATTTTGTCGAGGGTGGCCTGTTTCTGCTCCGGCGTCAGGGTCTGCTTGGCGATCTGCCGGTCCAGGTTTTTACCGACCGTCGCGACGGCTTTTTGCAACGCGCTTTCAGAGATGTCGAGCAGGGTCACGTTGAAACCGGCCATGGCACAGACTTGTGCGATGCCGTTGCCCATGGTGCCCGCGCCGATTACCCCGATGTTTTGCAGATTCATTTTCCGTCCTTCGATCAAACCCTGCGATACCTTGGCCGCGAATGCGGCCGAAGGCGTACTATTGCCGCGAGTCTAGAGCCGGCAGGGCGGTTGTCCTATGCCAAAACTGTTCAACGGCACTGATGTTTTTTGCCATTCGGGTGATGAGAGAGAAGCGAACCAATGCGGGAAAAGGACTCGGTTGCCGCCTATTTCGTGCAGGCAATGATCCATGGGCTGAAGGACGATCCGCAGCGCGTGACGGCCGTGCTCGAACGGGCGGGCATTGATCCGGCGGTCATGCAACAACCCACGGCGCGGGTGCCGGCCAACGCGTTTGCGGCGTTGTGGCTGATTCAGATTCGCGAACTCGACGACGAGTTTTTCGGACTCGATTCCCATGGCATGCCGCCGGGCAGTTTCGCCCTGATTTGCCGCGCCCTGATTCAGGAGCCCGATCTGCACAAGGCCATGCGTCAGTGCCTGGCCAACTTCGGGTTGTTCCTGCGCGACTTTCGTGGCGCGCTGGCCGTGCGAGGCAAGCGTGCGGTCATCAGCCTGCAGACCCGTTCGAAGGACAACGATGCCAGCCGGTTTGGCGAAGAAACCTTCCTGGTGTTGATGATCAGTCTGCTGTGCTGGCTGGGCGGGCGGCGCATTCCCATTGACCGAGCGGACTTCCGCCATTCGCGCCTGTCACTGAGTGACGACCGCCTGCTTTGGGGCCCCAACCTGACCTTCGGTGCCGAGCGCACTGAAATCGAATTTGCCAGCCATTACCTGCGCCTGCCGGTGGTTCAGGACCTGGCGTCGCTGAAAGTGTTCCTGCGCACCGCGCCGCAATGGCTGGTGATCCGCTTCCGTAACCAGCATGGCCTGGCCTCGCAGGTTCATCAGCGCTTGCGCGGCAGTCACTACAGTGAATGGCCGACGTTGCAGGCCTTTGCCCTGGAACAGCACCTGAGCCCCAGCACCTTCCGCCGCAAGCTGGAGCGCGAAGGCTGTTCCTATCAGGAGATCAAGGACGAAGTACGTCGTGGCGTGGCCTTTGAGCAATTGCGTCAGAGCGACGCGAGTATCAGCGATATCGCCGAGCAACTGGGCTTCCAGGAGCCCAGCGCCTTCCATCGGGCGTTCAAGAAGTGGACCGGGGAAAGTCCGGGGCGCTATCGGGCCCGTTATCAGGGGGACTGTGGGAACGAGCCTGCTCGCGAAAGCGATAGGTCATTCAACAGTGATGTCGTCTGACACTCCGCCTTCGCGAGCAGGCTCGCTCCCACAGGGATCGGTCATGGCATTTCCGGCAGTTCCTGCGGGCGCAGGTCGAAGACCAATACTTCAGCGTCCACGCCGTTGTTCAAGGTCAGTGCCTGTTCATCACGAACCCGCACACCGTCGCCTTCCTGCAACAACACGCCGTTGAGTTCGACGCTGCCCCGGGCCACGTGCACGTAGGCATAACGGTTGGCGGCCAGTTCCAGGGTGGCGCTTTCCTTGCCGTCGATCAGGCCGGCATACACCCGTGCATCCTGACGCACCTTGAGCGAACCCTTGGCGCCGTCCGGCGAGATGATCAGTTGCAGGCGCCCGCGTTTTTTCTGGGTGCTGAAGTGCTCCTGCTGATAGCGCGGTTTGGCGCCGCTGACGTCGGGCACGATCCAGATCTGCAGAAAGTGCACCGGCCGCGTGCTGGAGTGGTTGAACTCGCTGTGAGCCACGCCGCTGCCAGCGCTCATCAGTTGCACATCGCCGGGGCGGATCACCGACCCGGTGCCCAGGGTGTCCTTGTGTTCCAGGGCACCCTCAAGCACATAGGAGAAGATCTCCATGTCGCGATGCGGGTGCTGGCCAAAGCCTTTGCCGGCGGCGACGCGGTCGTCGTTGATCACCAACAGGTCGGAAAAACCCTGCTCTTTCGGGTTGCGGTAGTTGGCGAAGGAAAAGGTGTGGAACGACTTCAACCAGCCGTGATTGGCCAGGCCACGATCCGAGGCTTTGCGAAGAGTCAGCATGATGAAATCTCCTGTGGGGACGTGAATTCGTCCGAGTGAGGAGAAGGTTAATGTTTACTGGTTTGTGCAATAAGTAGATGAAAATTGAAATACTGTCTCCTAATGGTTGACAGTTTATGAGCGCAAATCAGCTATTCTGTTCCGATATTCGGCCCTGATGAATGGCATGTCTTTTGTGGGAGCGGGCTTGCTCGCGAAGGCGGTGGGTCAATCAACATCCATGCTGACTTACCCACCGCCTTCGTGAGCAAGCCCGCTCCCACAGGGGATGTGCACCGTCTCAATTAATCCAGTGAATTCCAATCCATGAAAACCGTGGCAATGGTGCTTTTTCCCGACTTTCTCCTGCTCGATATGGCCGGGCCCATGGAAGTGTTTTCCATCGCCAACCGTTATCTGAAACCCGACGATCACTATGTGCTGTCGACCATCGGCACCGAACCCGGCGCATTGCGCGCGTCCAATGGCCTGAGCGTGCAGGCCGACCGGCACATCGATCAGGCTTGCGAAGGTTTTGATTTGCTGCTGGTACCCGGTGGTCCCGGTGCCTACAACGAAAAGCATCCGCCGTTGCTCGACTGGCTCAGGCACAACGTCAGCCGGTCCGCCGGTTACGGCTCGATCTGCACCGGGGCGTTCGTGCTGGGGCATGCGGGCTTGCTCGACGGCTATCGGGTCACCACCCACTGGCACTACACCGAGCGGCTGATCAAGGGCTTTCCGAAGGCGACCGTCGAAACCGACCAGATCTTTGTCCAGGATCGCAACCTGATCACCTCCGGCGGCGTCACCGCCGGGATCGACCTGGCGTTGTCGGTGGTGGCGCAGGACCACGGCAAAAAAGTCGCCCAGGACGTGGCCAAGGTGTTGCTGGTCGTAATGAAGCGTCAGGGCGGGCAGGCACAGTTCAGCCCGTTGATGGCGGCGGTGGCGCCTCACGAAACGGCGATTACCCGCGTGCAGAACCACGTGCTCGAGCACCTCGACGAGTCCTTCAGCATCGAGCGCATGGCGAGCCTGGCCAACATGAGCCCGCGGCATTTCGCCAGAGTGTTCGCCCGGGAGGTGGACATGACGCCGATGGAGTTTTTGCAAAGCGCGCGCATCGATTGCGCCAGGAACCTGCTGGAAACCAGCGAGTTGCCGCTCAAGACCGTGGCCTTCAAAAGCGGCTTCGGCAGCGTGCGGCACATGCGTTTTCTGTTCAGTGAAAAGCTTGGCCTGACCCCGACCCAATACCGCGAGCAGTTCAGCTAGCGCGCATGTCCGTTGCGCGCACCGCAATGGCCGTGACGCTCCCCCTGTGGCGGTTGTACCGTCACAGAGGGCTGCCAAGATACGAGGTAACTCATTGCAAGGAAGGTGCGGAGCCTGGATGGACTCACGTGCCAGATCAGGTGTCCCGCGGGTAAATGCCCATGAATAGCCTCAGAGATGTCAGCAACGAAGCGGTGCTTCAGTTCGGACCCTACGCTTTCCACCTCAGTCAGCGACTGGTGCTGGAGGGTGATCGACCGCTGCGCCTGGGCGGCCGCGCCCTGGACGTGTTGCAGGTGCTGGTCGAGCACGCGGGCTCGGTGGTCAGCAAGGACGAGTTGATTGCGCAGGTCTGGCCACGCTCCGTGGTCGAAGAGATCAACCTGCGGGTGCACATTGCCGCCCTGCGTCGGGCCTTGGGCGACGGGCAGAACGGTCAGTGCTACATCGTCAACATTCCCCAGCGCGGCTACAGTTTTGTCGCCCCGGTACAGCATTCGCCGCAGGCCGTAGCGTTCCCCAGCGATACCGTAAAAAAGCCCCTGCACAACTTGCCGGCGCGGCTCACACCGATCACCGGGCGCGATGCGGTGGTCGGCAGCCTGGTGCGACAGTTGCCGGTGCGCCGATTCATGACCCTGGTCGGGCCTTGCGGGATCGGCAAGACCACCGTGGCCTTGCGCGTGGCCGAACTGTTGTTGCAGTACTATCGGCGCGGCGTGTGGCTGGTGGACCTGGCGGCGATCGATGACCCGGCGCAAGTGACCGATCATCTCTCACGAACCCTTGGGCTGGAGGTCGGCACCACGCTGGAGGCGCTGGCGCAGCGACATGCCTTGTTGGTCCTGGACAACTGCGAGCATCTGCTCGAACGCTGCCGGACGTTGGTCGAGACTCTGCTGCAATCGCTGCCGCGACTGTCGATCCTCGCCACCAGCCGCGAGCCGCTCAAGGCCGCGGGCGAAACCGTGTTGCGTCTGCCACCGCTGGCGGTGCCGCCGACGTCGGCGCTGCGCAGCGTTGCCGAGGTCATGGGCTATTCGGCGGTGCAGTTGTTCGTCAGCCGTGCCCGGGCCCGTCAACAAGGCTTCACCTTGCGCGAACAGGACCTCAGGGCCGTACGGGAAATCTGCCGGCGCCTCGACGGCCTGCCGCTGGCGATTGAATTGGCGGCGGCGCAAATCGATGCGCTGGCGCTGGTGGGGTTGCAAGCGCAACTCGATAACTGTTTTCAGTTGCTGTCCCAAGGCCGCCGTACGGCCGTCCCCCGGCATCAGACGCTCAAGGCTGCACTGGACTGGAGCTACGAACGGTTGAATCCGCTGGAGCAATCCGTGTTGCAGCGTTTGGCGGTATTCAAGATGGCCTTCACCCAGGATGCCGCGATAGGCGTGATCAGTGGCGACGCGTTACCGGTCGCCGAGCTGGCCGACGTGCTGGACAACCTCGCACTCAAATCACTGCTCTCCCTGGAGCAGGGCGGCGGGGTGATCCGTTACCGCTTTCTCAATACCACCCGCACCTACGCCCTGGAAAAGCTCGAACTCAGTGGTGAGCTGCGCACCCTTGAAATGCGTTATGCCGGTTACGTCAGTCAAACGCCCCGGCTTTCAGACCGGCAAGTGGCAATGCAACTCACCGAGTAAGTGGCGCACGGCCTTCAGGTCCGGCGTGGCAAAACCTTCGGTGAAGCGCTGGTAGACCGGCGCCAGCAATGCATGCGCCCGTTGGTGGCGACCCTGACGCTGCCACAATTGCGCCAGCGAGGTGGCGCTGCGCAGCTCCCAGGCCAGGGCGCCCTGGGTTCTTGCCACGTCGAGTGCCTTGAGCAACACGGTTTCAGCCATCGCGGTGTTGGCCGGACACTCCGTTGCCAGCAACGTCTCGGCCCTGGCCCGTAGAATCTCTGCCGTGCTCCAGCCCGACGCACCGTTTTGCGCACGTTCGAGCAAGTCGTCATCGACGCAGGTGGAGTCCAGCGTGACCATGATGTCCTTGATCAAACCGACACTTCGTTGCTTGGCGGGCGCGACATCGACGCCGCCGATCACCTGCGCGTAGTGTTGCGCCCAGGTATGGAACAGCAGGACCGAGTGTTTCTGCGCCTGTTGCAGCAGCAGGCGCAGGAGTTCGCGGGCGCTGCGGGTATCACCGTTGTAGTAGGCGATCAGGCAGCCGGCGAGCGCGAGGGTGTAGCAGATCGACGTGCCGTGGTTGATCTGCAACGCAATGTCCAGCGCCTGCCGGGCTGCGCGCCAGGCCTGTTCCGGTTGGCCTCGCAGCCAGAGGATGCGCGCCTGGATGGTCAGCGCCGCGACACTCTGGTCGTATTGCACGCCGAAGCCATGGGTGAAACGGTTGAGGTGACCACTGTGGGCCATGCGTTGCAGTACCTGTTCGGCATACTCCCCGGCCTGTTGCTGGTCGCCGGAAAAATGCAGGGCAAGCACCCGCAATCGATGTGTGCTCAGGGATAACAGGGCGTCGTCATGCAGTCCCAGTTGATCGAATTGCCGGCTCTGTTGCAGGGCCATCTGGTATTGGCCGCAACTGAGATTGACCGCCAGATGACCGGAAATCGCCCGCAGTTGACCGGCCACATCGTTGAGTCGGCTGGCCAGGGTTCTGGCGCTGACAAAGGCGCCAACGGTTTCGGCGCTCGCGCCTTGAACGTGGTAACAGGCACTGCCCAGGGCCAGCTTGAGGGTCATCTGCAAGCGCGGGCACGGCTCGGCAGACTGCTCGAGCAGGGCCAGGGCTTTGCGCACATAACCGCCGTGTTCCTTGAGCAGTGACAGCTCCTGCCACAGGGGCGTGGACGTTGCGGTCAGGCGTATCGCCAGTGCCTGCGGCCCCTGCGCGTGCAGACCCCAGTCGAGGGCCGCGCGGATGTCCTCCAGGGTCCGGCCATAGCGCTCGAGCCACAGGCCGGTCGAAGTGTTCTCCCATTCGTCCTGCGCCTGTTGCATCAGCGCCAGGCAACGCTCGGCATGGCGCTCCCGCGTGCCGGGCAGGTCAGGGCTTTGCGCGAGTTTTTCCAGCGCATGGCTGCGGGTGGTATCGAGCAGACGGTAGTAAACATCCTCATCGCCCACCTCCACGTTCAATAGGGACTTGGCGACCAGTTGGGTGATCGAGCCGAAGACTTCGCGAGGTTCGATGTGTTCGCCGACAATCACCGCCGCTGCGGACTCCAGGGTGAAGCCGCCGCGAAACACGCTCAGTCGGCGCAGGCAGGTCTTTTCGCAGGCGTTGAGCAGCTCGAAGCTCCAGTCCAGTGTCGCGCGCAGGGTCTGATGGCGTGCCGGGGGCGTCTGGCAGGGCTGGGTCAACACCCGGAAACTGCTGTGCAACTGCGCCAGCAAACCGGCTAATCCGAAGTTGCCCACTTGCGCCGCCGCCAGTTCGATGGCCAATGGAATGCCGTCCAGTCGGTGGCAGATGTCGATCAACAGCGGCAGTTCATCGTCCGTCAGTTCAAAGCTGTCATGGCTGGCCATGGCCCGCTCGACAAACAGTTGCAGGGCGGAAAAGGTCATGGCCTGGGCACGGTCGAGGACGGCGATGGGCGGCGGGCAGTCGAGTGATGCCAGGCGCTGGACGAATTCGCCTTCGGCCCGCAGGCTCTCGCGGCTGGTGGCGAGAATGTGCACGTGCGGCGCACTGCGCAGAATGTTTTCGCAGAGCAGGGCGATGGCGTCGACCAAGTGTTCGCAGTTGTCGATGACCAGCAGCATGTGGCGGTCACGCAGGTAGTCCGCCAGCCCGCTCAGGGATTCGTCGTCGTGCAGGGCCAATTCAAGCAACGTCGCCAGATGACCGTTGATCATCAGCGGGCAGTTGATCGGGGCCAGGTCCAGCAGGCGAATGCCGTCCCGGTAGCGACCGATCATTTGTTCGGCGACTCGCAAGGCCACGGTGGTCTTGCCGATTCCGCCGGGACCGACGAGGGTGATGAAGCGCTGGCGCGGCAGTTGATCCACCAGATTGTCGACCAGCGTCCGCCGGCCGATCATGCGTGTGCGGCGCACCGGCAGGTTATGCCGGCTCGGCACGCAGGACACGGGCGCCGGCGCTTGTTCGACCGGCTCCCGTGAGTGCGGTGCGACGAAGCTGTACCCACGCTGTGCCACGGTGACGATGTAGCGCTGGCCGGCCTGACCGTCGCCGAGCGCCTTGCGCAACGCGGCCATGTGCACCCGCAGGTTGATGTCTTCGACCACGCTGTCGGGCCAGACCCGGGCGATCAATTGCTGCTTGCTGACCACATTTCCGGCGTGTTCCAGCAGGATCAACAGGATGTCCATGGCGCGCCGGCCCAGGCGCAAGGGCTGGTCGGCCTCCATCACCAGGCGTTGTCCGGGGTAGACCCGGTAGGGGCCGAAATGCACAGCCTGTTCGGGGGAAAGGGTCAACGAGTCGCTCCTGCTGCAGCCGTCTGGTTCGCGGTTTACGAGCATATTCCTCAGGTTTTTTACGCAGCGCAACGTGCCGCCCGGGTGACTGAAGGGGCAGGCATTGACTCTAGCGTATCGTCCAGCGGCTGTCGGTCCCGAAAACATTGGGTGCGACAGATGGGCATGACATGCCGGGGCTTTTTGCGCGCCAAGGAAAATTAACAACGATTAACTCGTCGCGCGCTCGGTCTACGCCCAAAACTCTCCTTCTTCAACTTCCACTGAAGGCAGGGATGAAATGTCAGTCAGCCGCGAGCAGCTCGATGTGGGAGCGAGCCTGCTCGCGAAGGCAGTGTCACATTCAGTCTATGCGGTGACTGACACAGCGCTTTCGCGAGCAGGCTCGCTCCCACAAAGGACAGAGCAATGAGCAACGTGGTGGTGGTCTATCACAGTGGCTACGGGCACACCCGGGTCATGGCCGAAGCCGTGGCCGCGGGAGTGGAACGGCACCTGGGCAGCACCTGCCGGTTGATCCCGGTCGAGGAAGTGGACGAGCACTGGGCGCGGCTGCACAACGCCGACGCCATCATCTTCGGCGCGCCGACCTACATGGGCAGCGCCTCGGCAGCCTTCAAGGGCTTCATGGAGGCCACGGCCGCGTTCTACCTGGCCCAGCCCTGGCGCGACAAACTCGCAGCGGGCTTCACCAATTCCGGCTGCCTGTGCGGCGACAAACTCAACACCTTGCTGCAGATGGCGGTGTTCGCCGCGCAGCACTCGATGATCTGGGTCGGCCTCGACCTGCTGCCGGCGCGTTCCGGCACCGGCGCGTTCAACGGCCAGCTCAATCGCCTGGGCAGCTCACTGGGCGCCATGGCCCAGTCGAATGTCGAGCAATCCCCCGACGATGCGCCGCCCCCCGAGGACCGCTGCACCGCCGCGCATCTGGGCGAGCGGGTGGCGCGCCTGGCCGATCGCCTGAACCAACTACCGGTTTGATTCACCCCCCAACCCTCGTTAAGGAGGCATCACCCATGAGCACCTTCACCACCCGCGACGGCGTCGAGATTTACTACAAGGACTGGGGCACCGGTCAGCCGATTGTCTTCAGCCACGGCTGGCCGCTGAACGCCGACAGTTGGGAGTCGCAGATGATTTTCCTGGCCTCCAACGGCTATCGGGTCATCGCCCACGACCGTCGCGGTCATGGGCGTTCCAGTCAGCCATGGTCGGGCAATGACATGGACCATTACGCCGACGATCTGGCGCAGTTGATCGAGCTGCTCGACCTGCAAGACGCGGTGCTGTTCGGCTTCTCCACCGGCGGTGGTGAGGTGGCGCGCTACATCGGTCGCCACGGCACTGGCCGCGTGGCCAAGGCCGGGCTGATTTCCGCGGTGCCGCCCCTGATGCTCAAGACCGAAGCCAACCCCGGTGGCTTGCCACTAGAAGTGTTCGACGGCATCCGCCAGGCCTCGCTGGCCGACCGCTCGCAGCTCTACATCGACCTCGCCAGCGGGCCGTTTTTCGGCTTCAACAAGCCCGGCGCGAACCCGTCCCAGGGCATGATCGACTGGTTCTGGATGCAAGGCATGATGGCCGGCCACAAGAATGCTTATGACTGCATCAAGGCGTTCTCGGAAACCGACTTCACCGAAGACTTGAAGAAATTCGACGTGCCGACGCTGGTGGTGCATGGCGACGCGGATCAGGTCGTGCCTTACGAGGCGGCGGGTGTCTCCTCGGCCAGACTGGTGAAAGGCTCGACCCTGAAGATCTACCCGGGTGCCCCTCACGGGCTGACGGACACCCACAAGGATCAGCTCAATGCAGACCTGTTGGCGTTTTTGAAAGGTTAAAAAGCCAGATCAAAAGATCGCAGCCTTCGGCAGCTCCTACACGGTAGCGTGCATGCCCGAAGGCTGCGATTTTTTGCTTTCAAGGCCACGCACCATCTGACAGCGCCAGGCAAACGGATTGATGCCTTCGCTGCGGGTGAAGAGGTGGCAGAAGTGCGCTTGATCGCAGAAGCCGCATTCGAGGCTGATCTGCGTAAGGCTCATGTCGGTGTACTGGATCAATTGCTTGGCCAGGGTTATGCGTTGCCGGCGAATCCAGTCCTGCGGCGAAAGTCCGGTGCTGCACTTGAAGGCACGGGAGAAATGACTGCGCGAGAGGGCGCAGGCCTGTGCCAGTTCAGTGACTTCCAGGCTGTCGCCGAGGCGCTCGAGGATCAGTTGTTTAACCAGCCGTTCGCGCTGCGGGCTGAGGCCGCCGGTGCTTTTCTTTGGCACCGGCGTGAATGGCGCGGGCGCGGCATTTTGCTGAACGTGAGCCATGGTAAATGTCCGAGTCGGTAGGCTTCATTTTTGGACCCGAAGGCTCTGGCTTGCGAGTTAATCGTTGTTAATTCCTCGTTAAGCGCGGGACGGCCTGGGTAAAGTCAGACACACTTCCCAACCTCGCGCCTGGCCGAACACACAAGGGAACCGTGCCTATGAACCGTAATGATCTGCGTCGCGTCGATATGAACCTGCTGGTGATATTCGAGGCGCTGATGTTCGAAAAGAACCTGACCCGCGTCGCGGAAAAACTGTTCATGGGTCAACCGGCGGTGAGCGCCGCGCTGGGGCGACTGCGTGATCTGTTCGACGATCCGTTGCTGCTGCGCAACGGTCGCGGCATGGAGCCGACGGCGCGGGCGCTGGCGATTCTCAAGGAGCTGCAGCCGGCGATGGACACCATTTCCGGTGCGGTCAGCCGGGCCAAGGAGTTCGATCCGGCGACCAGTTGCGATGTGTTCCGCATCGGGCTGTCGGACGATGCCGAGTTCGGATTGTTTCCGCCGTTGCTGCGTCAATTGCAAGAGGAGGCACCGGGCATCGTCGTGGTTGTGCGGCGGGCCAATTACCTGTTGATGCCGGCGTTGCTGGCGTCGGGAGAGATCTCGGTGGGCGTCAGTTACACCACGGACCTGCCGGCCAATGCCAAGCGCAAGAAGCTGCGCGATATTCCCTGCAAAGTACTGCGCGGTGATACCCGGCCGGGGCCGCTGACCCTGGATGAGTACTGCGAACGGCCCCATGCGATGGTGTCGTTTTCCGGTGACTTGAGCGGCAATATCGATCTGGATCTGGCGAAGGTCGGGCGCAGTCGTCGTGTGGTGCTGGGGGTGCCGCAGTTCAGTGGGTTGCGGGCGTTGCTCGCGGGCACCGAGATGATCGCTACCGTGCCGGATTATGCGGCGTGTGCGTTGGTCGAGGGGTGCGGGTTGCGCGCCGAGGATCCGCCGTTCGAGATTGAGGCGGCGCAGTTGTCGATGGCCTGGAGCGGGGTGCATGACAATGATCCGGCGGAGCGGTGGTTGCGCTCGCGGATCAGTCAGTTCATGTCTGTGGCTTTGGATATTCGTTAGGCTTTTGACCTTGGCGGCCTTTGGGCCGACCAGGTCCTGGGTTGATTGAGTACATATCCGTTTCTTTGGTAACGGCGGCTGGCGGTTTCGCCCTTACGGCGACTCCCTTTTTTACAAGCGCCTAAAAAAGGAAGCAAAAAACGCTCGCCCCTTACGTACGGCCCCTCGCTTAGGCTCGGGGTTCCTTCGCTCTGGTATTCATCCGGGGGCATTGCCCTCCGGTCGGCTTCGCTTCGACCTACATGCAATGAGTTCGACTGCGTCGAACGGCGCTGCGCGCCCATCCCCGGATGAACACCTCCGCTCAGCCTGCCGAGGGGGCGGGTGGATCAAGATCAAAAGCTGCAGGCGAGCTAACGCTCGGCCTGATGAGTGGTGAAAAGCGTGGGTGTACGCCGATCTGCTTTTGCTCTGCTCTTCTGTGGGAGCGAGCTTGCTCGCGATGGCGGCCTGCCAGCCGACCAATTTCTTTCGAATGTACCCAGTCCAACTGTGGGAGCGAGCCTGCTCGTGAAGGCGGCCTGCCAGCCGACCTGATTTTTGCAGATGTCCCCAATCCCTGTGGGAGCGGGCTTGCCCGCGATGGCGGCCTGCCAGCCGACCTGATTTTTGCAGATGTCCCCAATCCCTGTGGGAGCGAGCTTGCTCGCGATGGCGGCCTGCCGGCCGACCAATTTCTTTCGAATGTACCCAGTCCAACTGTGGGAGCGAGCCTGCTCGCGAAGGCGGTCTGCCAGCCGACCTGATTTTTGCAGATGTCCCCAATCCCTGTGGGAGCGGGCTTGCCCGAGATGGCGGACTGCCCGCCAACCAATCTCTCACAGGGAGTATGCAGTGTTCTGACAGCTCTGTTTAAAAGCCGTCAGCCTCTGTTCCTGAAAGCCACGCCGCCTTGCGTCGTTGCCTACAACTACGCCAGAATCCGCCGGCTTGTGTGTCTTGGCCCTGATCTCTAACGTTCTGCCCGTCGCTGCCCATTCAGCGATCGGGTTTAGCAGCTCGGTAAATTTCAAGGCTCGCCAGTGTCACCTTCAGATCAGTCCGGTCTGTCATTTGGTGGCTGTGCGTGGGGCACTTCGGTGCGCCGGGTTCCTTGATCCCTGGTCTGCTAACCCGCGTACAGCCGCCACCCAATTCGTTTAGCAGCGACTTGTGGCGGCTCCATTGATCAAGGAGTTCCACCATGTTCAAACCCACCCCGAATCCCCCGAAAGACCCCGCGTCACCGCGCAATCCCAGCACGATGTTTGTCATCACCCCCGACATCAACACCGAAACCCTGTTGGCCCACGCCTGCGAATCCCTGTCCTCGGCCAGCATCATGGCCAGTGACCTCGCGGGATTTCTGCAAAGCCCGCATCGCAATTCACTGCTGGGGATTGCGCAGATCATCATGTTGGGTGAGCTGGCGGTGAATCGGGCGCTGGATAATCTCGATCCGCAGGAATAACCCGGTAGTAGCAACAACAAATAAACCTGTGGGAGCGGGCTTGCTCGCGAAGGCGTCATGACATTCAGCATTGATGTTGACTGACCCACCGCTTTCGCGAGCAAGCCCGCTCCCACAGGATTTTGTGTGATTTGCAGAGCGCCGGCGCGCTCGCAAAACAGAGCACGTACATTCAATTTTTCCTCCCCCCGTCCCGGCACTATCGAATCCAGTCCCGGCGTATCGACGCCGATGGTTTTTCATTTGTGCAGGTGGGCCATGGACGCTTCGCGACGAGATGATCGGGCGCAAGACTGGGGGCTGCTGTTCCTGCGGGTCAGCGGCGGGTTGTTTCTGTTGTGGGTGCACGGTTTGCCCAAGCTGCTTTACTACAGTGCCGAGTTGCAGAACATCGAAGACCCTTTCCACCTGGGCGCGAACCTGACGTTGATGCTGGCGATCTTCGCCGAGGTGGTGTGCCCGCTGCTGATCGTCGGCGGGTTGCTGGTGCGTCTGGCATGTTTGCCTGTTCTGTTTTTGCTGTGGGTGTCGATGTTGCTCGTGCATCCGCAGTGGACCCTCTTCGAGGGCCAGTTCGGCTGGCTGTTGTTGATCGTGTTCACCAGCATTCTCATCGCCGGGCCGGGACGGCTGGCGCTCAATATCCGTTTCACCGGAGCCTTGCGTTATGTCTGATCTCAATCGCCGTGAGCCGGCCAGTCCCGGGCCTGATGAGGTGGTGACCCTGATCGTCAAGCACCGGGTCAAGGCCGGTTTCGAAGTGCCTTATGAAGCCTGGCTGCGCAACATCGTCAAGGTGGCCGCGCAGAATGTCGGGCACCTGGGCGTGGATGTGGTGCGCGGCAAGAACGCCGGCCTCGACACCTACACCTGCGTGCTGCGCTTTTGCTCGACCGAGGCGATGCAGAACTGGCTCGATTCACCGCAGCGCCAGGCGTTGGTCGACGAAGCCGCGCCGATGCTGGCCGATGGCGACCAGACCGAAGTCAATCCGGTCAACGAGTTCTGGTTTTCGCCCCAGGCCGAAGCCGGTACGCCACCGCCGCGCTGGAAGCAGGCCGTGGTGACGCTGCTGGTGATCTTGCCGCACACCTTGCTGGTGCCGCTGCTCTGGGGGCCGCTGTTACGGCTCAACGCCTTGCTCTCCAACTATGTGGTGGCCACGTTCCTGATCACCCTGACCATCGTGCTCTCGGTGGTTTACATCTTCATGCCCATGGCGACGCGTCTGTTCGCGCCCTGGCTGTCTCCTGCCACATTGCACGAGGAACCCTGATGAACGCCGATCTGATTCTGTTCAATGGTCAATTTCATACCGTTGACCGCGAAAAGCCGCTCGCCAATGCGGTGGCGATCAGCGACGGTCGCTTTGTCGCAGTGGGCAGTGATGCCGAGGCCATGGCCCTGCGTGGCTCGAGCACCCAAGTGATCGACCTCAAGGGCCGCTGTGTGATTCCCGGGCTCAACGACTCGCACTTGCACCTGATCCGTGGTGGCTTGAACTACAACCTTGAATTGCGTTGGGAAGGTGTACCGTCCCTGGCCGATGCCTTGCGCATGCTCAAGGATCAGGCCGACCGCACGCCGACGCCGCAGTGGGTGCGGGTGGTCGGTGGCTGGAACGAATTCCAGTTCGCCGAGAAGCGCATGCCGACCCTGGCCGAACTCAACCAGGCGGCACCGGACACCCCGGTGTTTGTGCTGCACCTGTACGACCGTGCCTTGCTCAACCGCGCGGCGTTGCGTGTCGCCGGTTACACCCGCGACACGCCGAACCCGCCGGGTGGCGAGATCGTGCGCGACGCCAATGGCGAGCCGACCGGCATGCTGGTGGCACGGCCGAACGCGATGATTCTGTACTCGACCCTGGCCAAGGGGCCGAAGCTGCCGTTGGAGTATCAGGTCAACTCGACCCGCCAGTTCATGCGCGAACTCAACCGCCTGGGCCTGACCAGTGCCATCGATGCCGGCGGTGGTTTCCAGAACTATCCGGACGATTACCAGGTGATCGAGCAGTTGGCGAAGGATGAGCAACTGACCGTGCGCATCGCCTACAACCTGTTCACCCAGAAACCCAAGGAAGAGCTGACCGACTTCAAGAACTGGACCGGTAGCGTGAAGCTGCACCAGGGTGACGATTACCTGCGGCACAACGGCGCCGGGGAAATGCTGGTGTTCTCGGCGGCGGACTTCGAAGACTTCCTCGAGCCGCGCCCGGACCTGCCGCAAACCATGGAAGCCGAACTGGAACCGGTGGTGCGTCACCTCGTCGAGCAACGCTGGCCGTTCCGTTTGCACGCGACCTACAACGAATCCATCAGCCGCATGCTCGACGTGTTCGAGAAGGTCAACCGCGACATTCCGTTCAATGGCTTGCCGTGGTTTTTCGATCACGCCGAAACCATCACCCCGCAGAACATCGAGCGGGTGAGGGCGCTGGGTGGCGGCATCGCGATTCAGGATCGCATGGCCTTCCAGGGCGAGTATTTCGTCGAGCGTTACGGCGCGAAAGCTGCCGAAGCCACGCCACCGATCAAGCGCATGCTCGCCGAGGGTGTACCAGTCGGTGCCGGTACCGACGCCACGCGGGTATCGAGTTACAACCCGTGGACTTCGCTGTACTGGATGGTCAGTGGCCGCACCGTCGGCGGCCTGGAACTGCACGCCGAAGGCCTGTCGCGCCTGACGGCGCTGGAACTGTTCACCCACGGCAGCGCCTGGTTCTCGTCCGAGCAAGGCAAGAAAGGCCAGATCAAGGTCGGGCAATTGGCTGACGTCGCCGCCCTCAGTGCGGACTTCTTCAGCGTCGATGAAGAGGCGATCAAGTGGATCGAGTCGGTGCTGACGGTGGTCGGCGGCAAAGTAGTGTACGGCGCCGGTGACTTCGAAAAGCTCGGGCCGGCCAGCGTGCCGGTACTGCCGGACTGGTCGCCGGTGGTGAAAGTGCCGGGCCACTGGCGCCCGACGTCGCCGATGCAGGCCCAGGTTCACCACTGCAGCGGGCCGTGTGCGGTGCATTCCCACAGCCATGAGCGGGCGCGCCTGTCGAACGCGCCGGTCAGCGATTTCGCCGGTTTCTGGGGCGCCTTTGGCTGCTCGTGTTTTGCCTTCTGACGCATTCAAAGAAGTGCCGACCCAACAGGGCGGCGCGGTATGCAATAACCATCCATCAAGGAGCTTCCAATGAGCAACGTTCCGTACAAACGCCTGAACAAAGACGATGCCGTGGTCTTGCTGGTCGACCACCAGACCGGTCTGATCTCGCTGGTGCAGGATTTCTCGCCCAACGAGTTCAAGAACAACGTGCTGGCGCTGGGCGACATCGCCAAGTTCTTCAAACTGCCGACCATCCTCACCACCAGTTTCGACAGCGGTCCGAACGGCCCGATCGTGCCGGAGCTCAAGGCGCAGTTCCCGGACGCGCCGTTCATTGCCCGCCCGGGCCAGATCAACGCCTGGGACAACGAAGATTTCGTCAAGGCGATCAAGGCCACCGGTCGCAAGCAACTGATCATCGCCGGTGTGGTAACCGACGTGTGCGTGGCATTCCCGACCCTGTCGGCCATTGCCGAAGGCTTTGAGGTGTTTGTGGTGACCGACGCTTCCGGCACCTTCAACACCACCGTGCAACAAGCGGCCTGGGCGCGCATGTCGGCCGCCGGTGCGCACCTGCTGAACTGGTTCTCCGTGGCCTGCGAGCTGCAAGGCGACTGGCGCAACGACATGGAAGGCCTGGCCAACCTGCTGTCCGAGCGCCTGCCGAACTATCGCAACCTGATCAACAGCTACATGAAATTCACGGCCAAGTAAGACGTACACCTGTGGGAGCGAGCTTGCTCGCGATGGCGGCGTATCAGTCGACACATGTGTTGACTGACAGAAAGCTTTCGCGAGCAAGCCCGCTCCCACAGGGTTTTGCGTTCACATCCGCTTATCGACTCTGCAACCACCCCAAAAAACCACCTTTCCTGACCGCAACCGGTTTGGCCATCAACGCCATCCGGCTGTTCTGCTGGCGCACCGCTTGCAGCTTGTTCAACGCCCGATCGACCTCCCGACGTTGCGCCATGCAGTTGCGGGTCAGGGATTTGTCGAGGCGGTAGATGATGCTTGAGGTCATGGCAGTGAACCGTGCCTGGGACGGCGTATCGGCGAGGATGCTTTGTTCGCCCATGACTTCACTCGGCCCCATGCGCCCGGCTTCGATCTGCGTGCTGCCGTCGGGGACGGTGGCGCTGACCACGCCGGTGGCGATGACGAACAGACTGTCCGGTACTTCCTCCAGGTCCAGCACCACATCACCGGCCGCGTATTGCTGCGCCACCATGTTCTGGGCCAGGCGATCCCGTTCCTCGGCGCTCAGGGAGCGGAAGATCTTCACTTCGTCGAGTAGTGCCCGTGCGCGGGTCGACGGCTCGATCACGCCATCGGGTTGCCGGGAAATGCCTGCCGCTTCGAGGTGTCGATGGGCCAGGTCGAACAGTTGATTGCGCACTTCACCCTTTTTGCCCAATTCGGCGATGAAGCCGCTGGCCACGTATTCGGACATGGTTTCGCCGGCCTCCTTGAGCACGGCTTTCGGCGCCGGATCGAGGAGCAGGCTGCTGCTGCCCTGAAGAGTACGGTCCAAAGCATCGAGTACCCGACGCGGGCGAATGTGGTTGGGTACCTGAATGCTGATCGACACGCCGTGCATGTTGAACGGGCGGCTGAGGTTGACGATCTTTGCCTTGGCCGCCACCGAGTTCGGCACTACCGCGGTGCTGCCGGCGCTGGTCAGCAGGTGGGTGGCACGCCAGTCGATGTCCAGCACCTTGCCTTCAATACCGTCGATGGAAACCCGGTCATCGACCTGATAGGGCTTGGTGGTGTTGAGCACGATGCCGGAGAACACGTCGCTCAAGGTGCTCTGCAATGCCAGGCCCACTACGATGGCGACGACGCCGGAGGTCGCCAGCAAACCTTTCACTGGCAGTTCCAGCACGTAGCCGGCGGCGGCCACCACCGCAATCAGGAACACCAGTGCGCCGATGACATCCTGCAACAGCCTGCCGCTGTGGCCGATGCGCCGCATCAGGGCCAGGCCGATCACTTCGGTGAGCACCCGCGCCGCGTACAGCCACCAGAGAATCCCCAGCGCCGTGGCCCCCAGTTGCGCCACGCGATCATCGGCAAACAACGGCACCTGCAACGGGCTGACGCCAGCATTGATGAGCATCGCGCCGAACAGCACAAACAGCGCCAGGCGCACACCGACCCGGCTGACGCGATGCTTGAATGGCGCGAGGTGCCAGAGCAGGGCGTCGATGGCCAGCAGCAGGGTGCTCAGGGAGAGCAGGTGGGACAAAATGTATGACATGGGGCTGCTCCGGTGTGCGTAGATCTGAAGAGCGCAGAGGCACTTTGTGGCGAGGGGGCTTGCCCCCGTTGGGCTGCGTAGCGGCCCCAAAACCATCATCCGCGATGCTTCAGATGTATCGCGTTGGTCGGTTTTACGACTGCTTCACAGCCGAACGGGGGCAAGCCCCCTCGCCACAGGTACTTCAGTGTTCACAAAAAATCGCCACACATTGCTGAGTGGCGATTCTGACGAGGTTTCAGTTCAAATGCGTCTTGAACTCAGTTGTTCAAACGGTTTGCCACCACCGGCGGCGAGAGTGAATTCGACACCGTGAACATAGATTAATAGAGTGCTTGGAAGGGAAAAAGCGGCTATAAAGTGTTTGACTGTCAACCAGGAAGTGACAATGAACCCCTTCGAAGATATGCGTATTTTTTGCCAGGTCATGGAGTCTGGAAGCTTCACGGCTGCCGCCGATCAACTGGGGCTGTCCAAGCAGTTTGTCAGCCGTCGCTTGATGCAACTCGAAGAGCGCCTGGGCGTGCGCCTGCTCAATCGCTCGACCCGGCGACTGGATGTCACGCCGTTGGGGCAAAGCTACTACGAGTCAGCCTTGCGCCTGCTCAGTGAAGTCGAACAAGTGGAGCAGGGCATCGCCGGCCAGACCACCGAGCCACGCGGGACCCTTCGTGTGAGCGCTCCGCTGTCGTTCGCACTGGCGCATCTGGGCTGCCTGTTGCCGGTGTTTTTGCAGCGCTATCGCGACGTGACGGTGGAGATGGATCTGAGCGATCGGCCTGTGGATTTGCTGGGTGAGGGATACGACCTGGCGTTGCGCATCGGCACGCTCGAGGACTCGACCTTGATTGCCCGGCGGATCGCCTCGATCCAGCGGGTGTATTGCGCCAGCCCTGCGTACCTGGCCGAGCGCGGCACACCGCTCAAACCTGAGGATTTGCACGGTCATGACTGTCTGCCTTACGGCCATGGTCGACAGGTGCAATGGCGTTTTGCGGGGCAGGGCAAGCCGCTGACGGTCAGCGTCACGGGGCGGATGCGGGTCAACAACGGCGAGGTGCTCAGGGATGCGGCTATCGCCGGCCTGGGGATCACGTATTTGCCGGCGTTCATCGTCGGCTCGGCGTTGACGGATGGACGGCTGGTGGAGGTACTGGAGGATTTGCGCCCCGAGCCGCTGACGTTATCGGCGGTGTATCCGCAGCATCGTCAGAGTTCGCGGCCGGTGCAGGTGCTGGTTGAGTTCTTGCGCGAGGCGCTGGATCAGTCTGAGGGTGGGTTGTAATAAAATGGTCGACACAATCAAATGTGGGAGCGGGCTTGCTCGCGAAGGCGGTGTGACAGTCAAAGAAGTTGTTGACTGACCCACCGCCTTCGCGAGCAAGCCCGCTCCCACAGGGTTTTGTGTTGTATTGGAATCAGCGGGAATCAGCTCCTTTTGTCATCGCCGGGTTCGGCATGGACACCACGGTTGTCGCCGGGCTCGCCATTGGCATGGACACCACGGTCATCGCCGGGCTCGCCATTGGCATGGACGCCACGGTCATCGCCGGGCTCGCCATTGGCATGAACGCCACGGTCATCGCCGGGTTCGCCATTGGCGTGGACGCCATGGTCATCCCCCGCTTCATCATGGGTGCCGTTGCGTCCTGAGGACGAGGCCGTTCCGGAGTGGCTCGAACCGCTGTTGGCACTGCCATGGCCGCTGTTGCTGCCATGGTCGCCGCTATGGCCGCTGCCGCTGTTGCCGCTGTTGCCGCCGTTGCCACCACTGCCGCTTCCGCCGTGACTACCGCCACCGCCGCCACCATTGCCGCCGCCACCTCCATTGCCACCGCCGCCACCACCGCCTCCATTGCCGCCACCACCGCCTCCATTGCCGCCACCACCGCCTCCATTACCACCACCACCGCCTCCACTGCCGCCACCCCCACCGCCACTACCCCCATCCTTGGCCTGAGCACTGGATACCCCGGACAGGTTGTCCGGAATCAGTACGGTAGACGCCGACAGAACCGCGCCAATAGCTACTGCCAGTAAAAGCTTATTGATGTGCATGTCGTTCTCCGTCTTCTTGTTTGAGCCTGGAACGTTGATGAAGCTTGCAACGTGCTGCTTTTTCCCATGGGAACCTGTTAAACACCTCGGCAGGCTGATTTATTCAGTTTGATGGTTGAAGAAATGCAACGGACAGCGCGGCCCTGTTCCAAAAGTCAGTGAATACTCGAGGCCAGTTCGAAAATCGGGATGTACATCAGGATCACGATCACCCCGATCAACAGGCCGATGAAGGTCATGAGCAAGGGTTCGAACAGCCGCACGAACCATTCGATCCAGCGGCTGATTTCTTCGTCGTAGAAGTCGGCGCTGCGCTCCATCATCTGCCCGAGGTTGCCGGACTGTTCACCGGCGCGCAGCAGGCGCAGGGACACGGGGGTCACCAGTTGATTGAGCTCCAGCGCGGTGGACAACGATTGCCCTTCGCGCACCCGTTCGCAGGCCTGGTCCAGCCGGCTGCGGGAGGCGACGGTGAGCAGGTTGCGGACCATGCCCATGGCGGTGACGAGGGGAATGCCGCCCTGCAGCAGAATGCCCAGGGAACGGTAGAAGCGTGCCAGCTCATACATGAAGATGCGCTGGTGCACCGCGGGGAGTTTTTCGATCACTCGGTCCAGCCCCCGCCGAAAGGCCGGTTGGCGCTTGAGCAGGACGAGGGCGACGATGATGGCCAGCAAGCCGCCGAAGAATTCGCCCTGGTGGGCGTGAAGGAACATACCGCTGCTCATCAGGATCTGCGACAACCACGGCAGGTTCGACCCAAGCCCTTCGAACACCAGGCTGAAGCGCGGCACGACGTAGCCCATCAGGAACAACACCACGCCGCCGCCCACTACCAGCAACAGCATGGGGTAGATCGACGCACTGATGATCTTCTGGCGAACCTCGTCCATGCGCTGTCGATAGCTGACATATCGACCCAGGGCATCGCCGACGGCGCCGGTCTTCTCGCTGGACTGCACCAGCGCCACGTACAAAGGCGGGAAAATGGCCGACAACTGGCCCAGGGCCTGGGAAAACGATTTGCCCTCGTAAAGCAGGCGCACCAGCTCGCTCAGGGTTTTGCGGGCTTGCGGCGCGTTTTCCTTTTCCTCCAGGCTTTCCAGCGCATCGATCAACGGCAGGCCGGCGTTGAGCAAGGTGGTCAGCTCCTGGCTGAACAATACCAGGTTGAACGTCTCGCGCCTTTGCAGGCGCAACGCGCGCCAATGTCGCTCGGCGTGCAGGCTGACCACCCGCAGGCCTTGGTCCTCGGCGATGCGCCTGGCTTCGCTTTGCCCCGGCGCATCGACGGTCATTGAGACGACACCGGCCTTGCCGACGGCTTTGAGATGAAAGCGCATGGTCGCCATATCCGTCAGTTCCAGTTGGTGACTTCGGCGTTCTCGCCTTCGCCGCCGGGTTGCCCGTCCTTGCCCATGGACAACAGGTCGTACTCGCTGTTTTCACCGGGATAGCGATAGCTGTAGTTGTGGCCCCAAGGGTCTTGGGGAAGTTTTTTCTGCAGGTACGGGCCGGTCCAGCGAGGTTCGTCGGCGGGGGCCGTGACCAGCGCCTGCAAACCCTGTTCGGTCGACGGGTAATGGCCGACCTCCAGGCGGTAAATGTCCAGGGCTTTGCTCAAGCCTTCTATTTGTGCCTTGGCCACTTTCACTTCGGAACGGCCCAGTTGGGCGAAATACTTCGGCGCGACGATGCCAGCCAACAGCCCCAGCACCACCAGCACCACCAACAGTTCGAGCAGGGTGAATCCGTTTTGGGATCGCCGGGCATAACGCAGATGCTGATTCATGATGACCTCGCACGGTAGGCAGCAGTGTTGCCAATTGCCATGTAGTAGTTGTCATTCAACAGCATGCAATTGCCATGCTCATGCTTGGTGATCCTTCTGTACCCCCCGTGCTACGGGCCTTCTCACTTACGGCACAGTGCTTGCGTATGGCTGTTGCACAACTGGCCATTGGGGCATTACCCCCATTTTTCGGGGCCGGGAAGGGGAGGTCTAACAATGAAATCACTCACCACCGGGTTGCTGGGTCTGCTGGTCTTGACCGGTGCCGCACAGGCCGATGTGTTTGTTTCCGTGGACGCCAATGGCAGCTACGTCCTGTCCAATGTCCACCGCCCCGGACGCCACTATGAACGGGTGATCCGTGAACCCGATGCGCCGGTCGTCAGCCTCGACCAGCAACCGCAGATGATCGCCGCGCAACCCTACGCCGAACTGGTGGCGGCGGCGGCCACGGCCAATGAACTGCCGGCGGCGCTGCTGCACGCGGTGATCAAGACCGAGTCGAGCTACAACGCCCGCGCTACCTCACCCAAGGGCGCTCGCGGACTGATGCAGTTGATGCCCGACACCGCCCGCGAAATGGGCGTGACCAACGTCTACGACCCCAAGGCCAACATCCAGGGCGGCGCCCGCTATCTCAAGCGCCTGATGACGATGTTCGACAACGATATCCGCCTCGCCGTAGCGGCCTACAACGCCGGGCCGCAAGCGGTGCTCAGCCGTGGCAACGTGGTCCCGCCGTTCGCCGAAACCCAGCGTTATGTGCCCAACGTGTTGAACCAGTATCGGCGTTTGCAGGGGTTGTCCGCGGATGCGCCGCTGTGATCGAAACCGCGGGGGCGATTTTCCCCAATAGTGGGGAATTGTGGCCCCGGCGAAAAAGTGGGGGATTGGGTGGGGAATATCCCCCCCGGATTATTAAGTAGTAGTTATAACATACTGAATAATAACGTTATTTTTTGTGGCATGCGGATTGCTCTCGACGATTTGTCGTGAAGTTTTCCCTGCAAACCTGTAGCGAGGCCCGAGACCATGGTCGGTATATCCCACGCCCCGTCCCTGATTAATTTACTGCTGTTGGTGACTTCGATGCTCGGTATCGAGATTGCCAGCGCAGCTGCACGTTGCGAGCGCAACCTGGTGGCCAACGTCGTGGCGTTTGATCAGCCGCTGATGTTCAACCGCCTGGGGGCGCAGAACGTCAACGGCATGATGTTCGCGCTGCGTCGCGATGTGGTCGATGACCATGATATTTCCCTCGCCCAAGGGGGCGCAGCAGTGCCGGGCAAGGTTTCCCTGCGGCCCGACAAGCGCCCGCGTCCGCTGGTGTTGCGCGTGGCTGCCGG
The DNA here is from genome assembly GCF_019219225.1 of Pseudomonas sp. PDM32. NCBI lineage: Bacteria > Pseudomonadati > Pseudomonadota > Gammaproteobacteria > Pseudomonadales > Pseudomonadaceae > Pseudomonas > Pseudomonas sp. PDM32. Next base: position 314,100 of record NZ_JAHUWE010000009.1, on the reverse strand, counting down.
CGATTGCCTGACCGTCAATCTGCAGAACCTACTGGCCTATCAGGCCAACCCGGGCAGTCATGAAGCGTTTGAGCAAGAGGGCGAGCAAGAGGGTGGCCAGGGCGGCAATGCCGAAGCCTTCAAGGCCGATGAGCAGGTGGCCGACCGTCATGTCGGTTTCCAGGTCAACGGCCTGCAGGCCGTCAACAGCATCGATGACATCGCCTCCTATACCGGGCGCAACGCCAACAGCCTCGTCGCCCCCGGCAGCAGCCGATCCTACACATTGTATGCCGAACGTGAAGGCGCGTTCGACGTCAGCAGCCGTGGCGCGACCTTCGGTGGCGAGGGCGCCGCGGGCAACAACGCCAACGGGCTGTTCGCCCAGGTCGTGGTCGTGCCCAAGGGCGGGCGCACTTACCGCAACACCCTGACGGAAGAAGAAATGCGCCTGGCCAGCACCGGACGTACGCCGGCCGGCCAGCCAATCGTCGATTACCAGGCGCGCTACCCGCAGCGCGAGCCGTGGATTCGCGAAGGCAAGGCCGGTACGCCGATCATCAATATGGTGGACGGCAGTGAGATCATTTCCAGCGAAAGCGACGCGATCGTGATGGGCAGCAACGCCGACGGCAGCTTCCCGCCCTCGACCTATCCACTGGAAGCCATGGGCAAGCGCAATCCGGCGCTGCCGAACCGGCTGGAGCCGTTCCGCGATTTCGCTTCGCAGTTCCAGGATGAAACCGCCGTCACCCAAGCTTTCCCGGCGTACTTTGCAGACCCGGTGATGGGCCATGTGCTGGAGCCGACCCGTGACTCGTTCATGATCAACTACGGCTCCGGCGGCATGGGCGCCGAAGTGGTCGCCAACCGCCTGGGCGTGGGACCGATGCACGATTGCCTGTCTTGCGCCTATGAAGAGTTTTTCCTCAGCTCGCACACCGTGGGCGACGTGGCGATGCTGGTGGACGTACCGGCCAACGCCGGCCTGGAAAACATTCGCCCGGGCGAAGTGCCGCGTGCCGACCAGGTCGGGGTCAAGGCGACCATGGCGCTCTATCCGTCGGAGCCGTCCAACGTCAATCACAGCTACATCGGTGACTTCGTCAAGTTCCGCAACACCCACAACGGCTACGAACACCACATCTTCCACCTGCACGGGCATCAATGGCTGTACAACCCGAACGATGACAACACCGATTACCTGGACGCCCAGGGCATCGGCCCGGGCTCCGGCTACACCTATGAAATCGCCAACGGTGGTTCGGGTAACCGTAACCGCGTAGCAGGCGATGCGATCTATCACTGTCACTTCTACCCGCACTTCGCCCAGGGCATGTGGGCCATGTGGCGGGTGCACGATGTGTTCGAAGAAGGCACCCGGCTCGAAGTGTCCCAGCAGGGTGCAGACGGCTTTCACAAACAACCCTATGCGCTGCGCAACGGCAAACCGGCGGCCGGTGCGCGGGCCTTGCCCGATGGCGAAATCATCGCCGGTACGCCGATCCCGGCGGTGGTACCGCTGCCCGGCAAAGCCATGGCTCCGATGCCGGGCAAGGTCGTCGTGGTGCCGAAAATCGGCCAGACCCTGATAGCCGCTGGCGACGACGAAGGCGATGATGACGGTGGCAATGGCGGTGTCAGAGCCATCGGCTCGCTGGCGCTGGTCGATCGCAGCGAAGCCAATCGCAACGCCGACGGCAGCCTGAAAAACCCCGGTTTCCCCTTCTGGATCGGCGGCATGGAAAGTTCGGTCGGCCAACGCCCGCCAACCCCGCCGCTGGACATGCTCGACGCCGCCAAGGCCCAGGCGCTGAAAACCAGCGGCAACGGCCTATGGGCCAACCTCGACCCGAACCAGTCCGGTGGCTGGGACGGTGGCCTGGGGCGCCATGCGCTGGACGGCGTGTCGGCCGGTGGCGAGGCGCACACGGTGACCACCTCGCTGGACTTCTCCAAGGAAGTGAAGCGGGCCAAACCGATTTACCTGCCGGAAGAGGGGACCGAAGTCGAACAGGCGGCCATGGCCTTCCACGCCAAAAAGGATCACCCCAGTTTTGCCGTGCTGCCGGGCAAAACGGTGGTTGCGCGCAACTTCCGCACCAATGGCGCCTTGCCGATTGCCGGTGCGCCGTTCTACGAACCCTGCATGGATGATCGGGCCAAACGTCTGACCAGCAGTGCCGGCAGCGGTGAATACCATAGCGGCGAGCGCATCGACGGCATGTCCTTTACTGGCTCCTCGACTTTCACCGCCGACCGCCCGCGCATCTACAAGGCGGCCAATATCCAGTTCGACGCGGTGTACAACAAGGTCGGCTACCACTTCCCGCAGGCGCGCATCCTCGCGTTGTGGGAAGACGCCTGGCCGGTGATCACCAAGCAGCGTCCGCCGGAACCGCTGGTGATGCGCATGAACACCTTCGACTGCGTGCAGTACCAGCAAACCAACCTGGTGCCGGCCACCTATGAGATGGACGACTATCAGGTACGCACCCCGACCGATGTGATCGGCCAGCACATTCACTTGCCGAAGTGGGACCTGACGTCCGCCGATGGTTCGTCCAACGGCTGGAACTACGAGGACGGCGTGCTTTCCCCGGGTGCCGTGGTGGAGCGCATCCATGCCATCCGCGCGTTCAACCAGTGCCAGGGCACCGACCCGCGTGACGGCACGCCCGCCTGCCCGGTGGCCAAGGCGCATCCGTTCTTTGGTCAATATGGTCGGGCGGACTGGATGGGCGCGCGCACGGCAATGCAGCGCTGGTTCATCGATCCGGTGATCAACACCAAGGGTGTCGACCGTGGCCTGGGGACCATTTTCACCCACGACCACCTCGGCCCGTCGACTCACCAACAGATCGGCCTGTACGCCACCGTGCTGGCCGAACCCGCCGGTTCCACCTGGTTCCACGCCGAAACGGGCGAGCCGTTGTACAGCGGCGCGCGCTCGGACGGCGGGCCGACTTCATGGCAGGCGGTGATATCGACCGGCGACCTGGACAACGACGGCAAGAACGACAGCTTCCGTGAGTTCTTCCTGGAGTACAGCGACTTCCAGCACGCCTACGAAGCCGGTGTGTACGTCGGCGCCGGCCCCAACGGCGTGCCCAATCCGCAGGCGTTCCCGGCGACATCCGACAGCTTCCGCTATGCGATCAATCCGCCCGTGCGCAACAACGCCGGCAACCTGCTCGAGTCGGTGGTCGAGGCCCGTGGCGGCATCAAGCCTGGCTGCCCGAGCCGGCCATGTCCGCAAGCAATCTCGGTGGATGACCCCGGCATGTTCGTGGTCAATTACCGCAACGAACCCCTGGGCCTGCGGGTGTTCGACCCGAACAAGGTCGGCCCGGACGGTAAGCGCGGCATGCAGGCCGACGGCCTCGGCGGCGACCTGTCGTTTGCCATGCAAAGCCGTACCGACCGTGCGATCCCTGCGATGAACCTGGCGCCGAACCTGGTGACTTCGGCCACCGGCCCGACCGGCGGCACTACGCGGTTCCCGCCACACATCAACCGTGGCGGTGCGGAACCGGGCGACCCGTTCACACCGATGCTGCGCACCTACACCGGCGACAACGTGCGGTTGCGGGTGCATGCCGGCGGCCATGAAGAGGAGCACAACGTCACCCTGCACGGTGTGAAGTGGCTGCAAAGCGGCACCGGCTATGGCAACAGTTCCAACTCGGGCTGGCGTGCATCGCAAATGGTCGGAATTTCCGAGCAGATGGGCTTCATTGCACCGGTGTCGATGCTCTCCAGTTCCGCGGCGACCACGGGTGACTATCTGTACTCGATGGATGCCTCGATCGAAGGCTACTGGAACGGCATCTGGGGCGTGATGCGCAACTACACCGCGCAACGCAGCGATCTGTTTGCCCTGCCGAACAACCCGAAGCCGGCGGGCACGCGCAACACCGTGGCGTTTGACGGCACTTGTCCCCGGGTCGGCGCCAACCCGAACGGCATTGGTACAAGGCCCACCGTGCAGCGCAACTACGAGGTCGTGGCGGCGCTGGCCAACGACATCCTGAGCAATCCGCTGGGGTTGTCGATCGGTGACCCCGAGGGGCTCGGCCAGCATGTCGGCGGGCCGTTGAATCCGGCGGGCGGCACCCTGGTGTTCAACTCGCGGACCGTGAGCATTCCCCGGGTGACGGTGACCGATCCCGAGGACGGCGAAACCATCACCATCGGTGGCCAGAGCGGGCCGATCCATGACCCGACCGCGATCCTGTACGTGCGCAAGGCCGACCTCGACCCGAGCACGGGCAAGCTCAAGCCGGGGGTGCCTGTCGAACCGCTGGTGCTGCGCGCAGCGGCCGGGGACTGCATCAATATCACCCTGGAGAACCGTCTGCCGAGCGTGATGCCTGACCTGGCCCAGACCGCCATCCTGCAGGGGCTGGTCAAGCGCAATCGCAATGACGGCAACGGCTCGACCACCTTCAACAACAACCTGCTGCGGCCCTCCAGCCATGTCGGCCTACATGCGCAATTGCTGGCCTACGACATCACCAAATCCGACGGCGCCAACGTCGGCGTCAACCCGATCCAGACCGTGCCACCGCGGGTCGGCAACAGCGGTGCCTACCCGACCCGTACCTACCAGTACTACGCCGGGCACCTGGAGCGTGAAGGCAAACCGGTGACCCAACTGGGCCGCAACGTCGACAACATCAACGCCACGGCGGTGGAGTTCGGCGGCTTGAATTTCACCCCGGCGGATGTGATCAAGCAGCCGCAAAAAGGCCTTGGCGGCGCGATGAGTGTGCTGCCGGTCGGCGCCACCTGGGTCGAGGACGCCAAGCGTGCATCGGCCACGGTCACTGCGACAGGGCAGGCGGTCTACCGTGACTTCGCGATGGTCTGGCAGCGCGCCTTGAACCTGCGCTGGGCGAATGGTCGGCCGGTGGAAGGCATCGCCTCGGAAGGCATGGGCGTGCCGAACGATCCGAAGGACAACGCCGGCATGGCCATCAACTACAAGACCGAGCCCCTGTGGTATCGCTTCGGTCTCGCTCCGGATGCACCGTTCGGCCGCGCGGACGGCTCTGGTTATGGTGACGTGCCCAACGCCCACATGGCCTACAGCAACGCATTGGTGGGCGGCGATCCACAAACGCCGGTGTTCTACGTGAAACCCGGGCAACCGTTCCGCACCCATGTGCTGATGCCGACCGGCGGCAGTCGCGGCTCGACCTTCCAGCTCGACGGTCACCTCTGGTCGGTTAATCCGTACCTGGCGGAGAAGAGCGATGTCGACGGCTATCCGATGTGGACCCCCGGCGTCGGTTCGGTGCGGTTCGGCCTGAACCCGATGGCGATGTACATCGGCGCACGCGAAAGCGTGCTGCCGGCCGCCCACTTCAGCGCCATGCACCCGAGCGCCGGTGGCAGCAATGCGATTGCCGGGGATTACCTGTTCCGTGACAACGCGTCCTTCGGCAACACCGCTGGTCTGTGGGGCTTGCTGCGGGTCACGAATGAACCGGCGCCGACAACGGCACCGACACCGTAGGAAAGGGGTTGTAAAGCACCACCCCTGTGGGAGCGAGCTTTTGTGGCGAGGGGGCTTGCCCCCGTTCGGCTGCGAAGCAGTCGTAAAAACGCTACATGCGGTGTGTCAGGCGAATGCAATTGTGGATTTAGGGGGCCGCTGCGCAGCCCTACGGGGCGGTGCGGCGATCCGACAAGCCCCCTCGCCACATGAGTGACCAAAAGGGACAGGTAGGTTCTGAAGAGGAGATGCGACATGGACAGGACCATCAAAATCGTTGGCAGCGCGCTGATCGTCGGCATGGCGCTGATCGGGATCGGCGTGTGGCGAACCGCGCCTGCGAACATGCTCAGCGAGGTCGCCTTGCCCGACACCTGGGGCGACCGGACGCTAGAGCGTGACGGGATCTCGGTGGTCCTTGATGTCAAGCCATTGGCCGAGGACGGCGTATTGCGTGAGGGCGGCTTCGCCGACGTGCAATTTCGCGTGACGGACAAAGCCTCGGGCCAACCCTTGTCCGGCGTTTCGCCGGGCGCCTGGCTCGACCCGCAAGCAGTCGCCGCCGACCAGGCCCAGGGCCGCGACAGTAGCTGCAAGTCGCGGGTCGGCACCTTCCTCAAATCGAACATCGGCGCACGCCCCTTGCTCGACCTCAACAGCTACTTCCTGCTGGTGATGAACCGTGACGCCAGCGTCTCGGTGATCGATCCGTCGGTGTCTGTCGGCGGCATCACCAGCACCCTGGCGCGCATTGAACTGAAACAGCCGCCGATGGACTGGGTGACGCCCCAAGACAACAAACGGGTGTTTGTCTCGATGCCCGCCGCCGGCGAGGTGGCGGTGATCGACAGTCAAGAGTTCAAGCTGATCGACTCGGTGGTTGCCGGCAGCAATCCGGTGCGCGTGGCGCTGCAACCGGACGAACGCCTGCTGTGGGTCGGCAACAACGCCAAGGCCGACGGGCAATCCGGGGTCACGGTGATTGACGCCGCCAGCCTCAAACCCCTCAAGCACCTGACCACCGGGGCCGGGCACCACGAAATCGCTTTCAGCAAGGACAGCCGTTTTGCCTTTGTCACCAACCGCGACGATGGCACGGTGAGCATCGTCGACATCGCCAGCCTGAGCATCAGCAAACAACTCAAGACCGGTTCGCACCCGTTGTCGGTGAAGTATTCGCCGTTGTCCGGCGCCGCCTATGTGGCCGATGGCAAGGATGGCACGGTGACCGTCGTCGATGGCAACAGCCAGTCGGTGCGCCGGGTGATCAGGCTCAAGCAGGGCCTGGGCCCGATGGGCTTCAGCGCCGACGGTCGTTTTGGCATCGTGCTCAACACCCTGGAAAACCAGGCCGCGGTGATCGACACCGCCAACGACGCGTTGATCCATGAACTGAACGTCTCCGCCGAGCCCTGGCAAGTGGTGTTCACCAAGGCCTATGCCTACGTGCGCGGGCTGGCTTCGCCGAAAGTCACGATGATCAACCTGGCCTCCCTCGGCGAGGGCCGCACGCCGATCATCCAGGGGTTCGAGGCCGGACCCCAGGCCCCACGGATGGCCGGTGATCTGCCACTGGCGTCAAGCCTGGCGGTCTCGCGGGACGACAACGCGGTGTTCGTGGTCAACCCGGTGGACAACACCACCTACTTCTACGCCGAAGGCATGAATGCGCCGATGTCCGGCTACCCCAATCGCGGGCAAGTGGCGCGGGCAGCACTGGTTATTGACCGCAGCCTGCGGGAAATCGAGCCGGGGCTTTACAGCTCGCGGGTCAAGCTACCGGCGGCGGGGCGTTTCGACGTGGCGTTCCTGCTCAACCAGCCGAACATCATCCACTGCTTCAGCACCCTGGTGGAGGAGGACAAGCGGCTCGACCCGCACCGCGGGGTGCCGAAAGTGGAGTTCATGCTCGACAAGTCCACCGCTGACCTGGGCAGCCCGTACCTGGTGCGCTTTCGCATCGTCGAGGGCAAGCAGAAGGCGCAACGCAGCGGGGTCAAGGATGCTCAGGTGCGCTACTTCCGCGCCCCGACCTCGCGACCACAGGAGGTTGCCGCGCTGGAAGTCGCCGACGGTGTGTATGAAGCCCCGGTAACCCTCGACCAGCACGGTGCCTGGTACCTGCACGTGCGTGCGGCGTCCCTGGGCTCGAGTTTCGATGACAAGACCTTTGCCAGCGTCCGGGTCGTACCCGGCGATACCCACTAAGAGGAAACTGACATGAACCGATTCGCACATCGCGGCTTGCTGACGTTCTGCCTGTTGGCCATCGGTATCGGCCAGGCGCTGGCTCGTTCGACGGACGAGCACGCCGGGCACGACATGACAGCCAGGAAGGCTGGCCAGGAGACCGCCCGGATCAAGATTGCCGACGTGGCCTTGCTGGACCAGAACGGCAAGGTCGTCAGCCTGGAAAAAGACCTGGTGAGCAACAAGATCGTGGTCATGGGGTTCATCTACACCAGCTGCACCACGGTCTGCCCGGTGGTGTCCTCGATCATGGGCAAGGTGCAGAAACGGCTGGGTGCGCGGGTCGGCACCGAGGTGCAACTGGTGTCGATCAGCATCGACCCGCAGCGTGACGATCCCCAACGCCTGAGCGACTACGCCCGCACCTTCCAGCAGGGGCCGGGCTGGAGCTGGCTGACCGGTTCGCCGCAGTCGGTCGATGCCACCCTCAAGGGCCTGGGCGCCTACAGCGGTGACTTCAAGAACCACTCGCCGCTGATTCTGGTGGGCGACGGCAACAACCGCTTCTGGACCCGCTATTACGGTTTCACCGACCCGACGGAACTGGCCCGGGCCGTAGAGAAACTCAGTGGTGAACGCAACGTCCACGCCAAGCACACTGCCATTGCCATGGAGCAACAGCCATGAGAGCCATCGACTGGTTTGCCCTGGGCATCTGCTACTGCATTTTCAGTTCAGTGGCGTTTGCCCACGAAGGGCATGAGCAGACAACCGCGCCTGCGGTGGCCGCCGCGCAGCCGTCCAGCGGCACCCACGACGCGAAGACCTGGTTCACCGACACGCCGTTGCAGGACCAGAACGGCAACACGCTGCGTTTCTACAGCGACACATTGAAGGACCGTGTGGTGCTGCTCAATGTGATTTTCACCCGTTGCGACGATGCTTGCCCGCTGATTACCCGCAAGCTCAAGGAAGTGCGTGAAGTGCTCGGCGACAAGGCCGACGGCATCACCTTTATCTCCCTTACCAGTGATCCGCTGCGGGACACCCCGGCGGTACTCAAGGCTTACACCTTGAAACAGGGCGTCGATGGGCCCCACTGGTTTTTTCTTACCGGCGACAAGGCGCAAATGGACCTTGTATTGGGTCGTATCGGTCAGATCGTGCCGACCCCCGAGCAGCACTCCACTCAGTTGATCGTCGGTGACGTGGCGAACAAGCGCTGGAGTAAAATCCGTCCCGATGCCCCGGCGGCCGCCATTGCCCAGCGCCTGCAGCTGCTGGCAATGCCCGTGGCCGGACGCTAGCCATGGCCATCAATACTGCCCTCGTCCTTGGCCTGCTGCTCTTTGGCGGCTTTACGCTCAGCGTCCAGGCGCTGCCGCTGAGCCTCAGTGAAAGTGCCGGCAAGCGCCTGTACCGCGAAGGTGTATCGGCCAGCGGCGAGCCGATCATGGCCCGGGTCGGTGCATCGAACATGGTGCTGCCGGCCACCAGCCTGCCGTGCGCCAACTGTCATGGCGAAGACGGCCTCGGGCGACCGGAAGGCGGGGTGCGCCCACCGGACCTGAGTTGGTCGCGGTTGGCCAGTAGCCATGGCCAGCAGCACATCAACGGCCGCAGTTACCCGGCCTACAGCGACAGCACCCTGGCACGGGCGGTGCAGGAGGGGCGCGACCCCGGCAATAACCGGCTCGATCCGTCGATGCCACGGTTCGTGTTGTCGATGAACGATCAGCGCAACCTCACGGCGTACCTCAAGCGCCTGGCCGAAGACCGCGATCCGGGCCTGACCCCCGACAGTCTGCACCTGGGTACGTTGCTGCCAGGCACCGGGCCATTGAGCGAGGAGAGCGGCACGGTGGCGGCGGTGCTCAAGGGCTGCGTGACGCGTATCAACGAGGCGGGGGGCATTCACGGCCGGCAGTTGCGCCTGACCATCCTCGACCCCGGTACCGATCGCGCCAGTGCCGAAAAGGCGCTGGACCGGCTGATCGATGAAGAGCAGGTGTTCGCCCTGATCGCCCCGCTGGCGCCGGCACTGGACATGGACCTCGCCGTGCGCCTGGAACGGGCCGGCATTCCGCTGATCGGGCCGCTGTCGTTGCAGGGCACGCCCCACGCCAGCCCGCAGATATTCGAACCACTGCCGGGGCTTCGTGAGCAATTGATCGCCCTGGCCGATTACGCCAGTGCCAGCCTGCGGGTGCTTCAGGGGCCGACGCTGATCGCCTATCCGGACGAATCCGGCCAACGGCGGGCGGCGCAGGAACTCGGCCAGTACTTGCAGGGGCACGCCTGGCAAAAGGTGCGCCTGCAAGCCTACGACCCGAGCGGGGAAGATTTGCCCCTGGGCTCGCGCTCGGTGTTTTACCTGGGCACCAGCAGCGGCTTCAGCCGACTGGCCGAGCGCCTGCAAACGGCGGGGCAGGTGCCTTACCTGTTCGCCACCTCGAACCAGGTGGCGGGCAATCTGACGCAGGTGCCCAGCGGATTTTCCCGGCGAGTGTTCCTGGCCTATCCGTTCGTGCCCAGCGACTGGACCCAGGCCGGGCGCCTGGCCCTGACCCAGTTGCGCGAACACCAGGGCCTCGGTGGCCAGCACGCGATACTGCAAGTGGGCGCGTTCAGTTCGATGATGCTGCTCAGCGAAGGCATGAAACAGGCCGGGCGGGATGCCAGCCGCGAGAAGCTGGTCAGTGCCCTGGAAGGCCTGCATGACTTCGATACCGGGCTGACGCCCCTGATGAGCTTTGGCCCTGGCCGACGCCTGGGTTTGAGCGGTGCCCATATCGTCACGGTGGATCTGCCGGACCAGCGATTCTATCTGGTCGCCCCCTATAAACCTGTGGTTGCCACGCCATGACCGGAGGCCGATCATGAAACTCAACATTGTGCTGGTCTTGCTGACGCTATGGGCACCCGTGGCGTGGTGCAGCAATGGTCCGGCCGCGGCGCGGGTCAATGGCGAGGAAATTTCCCAACTGCGCCTGGAGCGCTACTTCGCCGAATACCTGGAAGACCAGGGCCGGGCGGTAGGCAACATCCGCAATCCAAAAGCCTACAGGCAACTGCGCAAGGCCGCACTGGATGCCTTGATCGATCGCGAATTGCTCTGGCAGGAAGCCGTCAAGCGCGGCGTGGTGATCAGTGATGCCGTGGTCAAGGACCAGATCGATCAGACCCGTCAGGCCATGGGCGGAACCGAGGTGTTTGCCAGGCGTCTTGAAGATGCCGGTTTCGATGAGGCCGGTTACACCGAATACATCCGCCGTGAACTGGCGGCCCGGCAAGTGTTCAATGACCTCATCCAGACCGCCGGGCCGGACGAAAAACAGGTCCGGGCGTTCTACGAAGAACACCGAGACGAGCTGAGCCGGCCCGAAGAAGTGCGGGCCCGGCATATCCTGGTCAAGGTAGCGCCCGGTGCCGACGCTTCCACAGTCGAGGCTGCGCGGCTACGCTTAATTGAAATAAGGGCGTCCATTGTTGCCGGGGCCGATTTCGCCAGCGCTGCCCGTAGCGGGTCTGAAGACACGTCGGCCAGCGAAGGGGGCGACCTGGGCTACTTTCCCCGTGGACGGATGTTGCCGGAGTTCGAGGCGGCCGCATTTGCCCTGGCACCGGGGGCCATCAGCGACCCCGTGCGCACGTCGGTGGGCTGGCATCTGATCTATTTAGAGAACCACACGGAGGCGACCCATGTCCCGGAGGAGCAAGGACTTGAGAGGGTTCGGGCTTATCTTGCCCGGCAGCAACAGGTACAGGCTCGCTCGCAGGCATTGGCGCAATTGCGTTCGCGCAATCGGATCGAGCGGATTAATGATGACTAGGGGTGTTCCCCAACAGTGGGGGAAAAACGTCAATGCCCATTCGATCGCTTTCCCCGTTTTTGGGGGATGGGACTGCTGTACGAAAAGGCATTGTTTTTAAATTCAAGGACATGAAGACCTAAAATTACCGGCGCTCAGTCTGGCATGAAGTGTGCGTTAGTCCTCTCAGGGCACGCGCTCCGCCAGGTTCAAAACCCGGACCTGCGGTTTCAAGGAGTCGACCTTGTTAAACAAAGTACTGGTTGTTGATGACGAACAGCTGCTGGCGGAAAACCTCCAGGGTTACCTGCAGGCGCAAGCGCTGGAAGTCCGGATTGCTCACGACGGTGCACATGGAATCGCCGAAGCAGACGATTTCGCACCCGATGTGATGGTGTTCGATTACCGCTTGCCGGATATGGAAGGCTTTCAGGTGCTCGATGCCGTCCGCCAGAACAGGAAGTGCCATTTTGTGCTGATCACAGGGCATCCAACCGCGGAAGTTTGCGAGCGGGCCCGGCTACTGGGAGTCAGCCATATCCTGTTCAAACCCTTTCCGTTGGCGGAATTGGCCCGTGCAGTGCTTGATCTTCTGGGCAGGCGGCGCGAGCCCAGGCCGGGTGTGAGCACTTGCGAAGGATTCGTCGAACGACGCCAGAGCAGGACCGAGAGTTTCCCGCTGCAGTTGTACGACGGTAGTTGGGTGCTTGCAGATCGCCGAAAAAATACTTCGGCTTCCATGGCGCCAGACGACGAACAATTGCTCACCGGGGAGTAGTGGCGCGACAAGACGTTCCGGCTTGTGCCGAAATGACTCGCCGCGCTGACAGGGCTCAAAGCCCCGGGCGTTGGAGAGCAAGCCATGGACCGTCTATCCCTTGCCGTAGAACCGGCGCAAGTGGAATGTGTACCGACTCGCTTCAGCAGTGAACAACTGGCCCAGGCGCGCGCCCTGGCCACCAGTTCCGGCGAGCGGATGCTGGACACCCTCGGGGAGTTGAGTGAACTGGCTCCCATGCCTTTCATCCAGTGCCTGGGTGTCACCCTGCACTACCCGGTGCTCGACACCGACAGTCTGTTCAGCGCCACCCCGGTGTTCGACCGGGTGACCCTGGCCCAATGCCTCAAGCGTGAATTCATCCTGCTGCGTCACGACGAAGCGGTCATCGGCGTGTTCGCCGACCCCTTCGACAGCGCACGCCTGGCCTGGATCGATGAATGCCTGCACGGCGCGCCGCTGTACCTGGTGCATGCCGACGACCTGAAGGCCTACCTGGCGCGTCACGAAGAAAGTTTCCACGCGGTGGAATCGCTCAACGCCCAGGCCGAGGGCGGAGCCGAGATCGACACCCTGCAAAGCCTGTCCCTGACCAGCATCAGCGAAGACGCCAGCGTGGTGGTCAAACTGGTCAACTCAACGCTGTACGACGCGCTGAAAATGCACGCCAGCGACATTCACCTCGGCACCACCGGCAGCGGCCTGGTGATCAAGTACCGGATCGACGGAGTGCTCAACAACATCAGCAAGATCCAGGGCAGCGAGTTCGCCGAACAAGTGATTTCCCGGGTCAAGGTCATGGCTGAACTGGACATCGGCGAAAAGCGCGTGCCCCAGGACGGTCGTTTCAAGATCGGCATCAGCGGCCGGCAGATCGACTTCCGGGTGTCGATCATGCCGAGCATCTTCGGCGAAGACGCGGTGCTGCGGGTGCTCGACAAACAGGACCTCGCCGACAAAGTCTGTGGCGTGCAACTGCAAGCCCTGGGCTTTGAAGAAGATACTCTGCGCCAGTTGCGCCGGCTGGCCGCCGAACCTTACGGCATGGTGCTGGTGACCGGGCCTACCGGTAGCGGCAAGACCACCACCCTGTACGCGATGATCACCGAGATCAACCACGGCGTGGACAAGATCATCACCATTGAAGACCCGGTGGAATATCAATTGCCGGGCGTGCTGCAAATCCCCGTCAACGAGAAAAAGGGCCTGACCTTCGCCCGGGGCCTGCGCTCGATCCTGCGTCATGACCCGGACAAGATCATGGTCGGTGAAATCCGCGACCCGGACACCGCACAGATCGCCGTGCAATCGGCGCTCACCGGTCACCTGGTGTTCACCACCATCCACGCCAACAACGTGTTCGACGTGATCGGCCGGTTCACCCAGATGGAAATCGATCCCTACAGCCTGGTCTCGGCACTCAATGCCGTCCTGGCCCAGCGTTTGATCCGTCTGGTCTGCACCAGTTGCAGCGCCCCTTACAGCCCGACAGAAGAAGAGCTGGAGGTCTCGGGGCTCGATCCGCAAAAGGTCGCTCACTACCGGTTCGTCCACGGCAAGGGTTGCGGGCATTGCCGGGGCACCGGGTATCGCGGGCGCAGTGCGATTGCCGAACTGCTGCATCTGGATGACGAATTGCGGCAAATGATCGTCGAGCGTCAACCCATCTCGAAAATCAAGGCCCATGCCTGCAAACGTGGCTTGCGCCTGTTGCGCGAGTCGGCGCTGGAACTGGTGGAACAAGGCCGGACCACTCTCGAGGAGATCAATCGTGTCACTTTTATCTCGTGAGCAATTTGTCGCCGTGCTCGGCGCCAGCGGTGTAGGCCTGGGGCATCGCCAGGGCAGTGCAACCCACTGGCTGGGCAGCGTCGGCTACATCGACGAAGGTTTTCAGGCCTGGGCGGTGGCCCTCGACACGCTCGACCGTTTGCTGGCCGAACACGCCGTTGCCAGGGCCGAACTGACGGTGGTGATCTCGGGACACTTCAGCCGCTATTGCCTGGTGCCCTGGAGCGATCAGATCAGCAGCCCGGCCGAATTGCTCGGCTTCGCCCAACTGTGTTTCGAAGACCTCTACGGTGCACCGACGCAACCCTGGAGCCTGGTGCTGTCGGCCGAGCCTGCCGGTTATGACCGCATCGCCACCGCGCTGCCCCAGGACTTGCTCGACCGCCTGCGCGCCCTGGTCAGCGCGCGTGGCTTGCGCCTGCGTTCGGTGCAACCGTATCTGATGGCGGCGTTCAACCATTTCGATAAAAGCCTTGATGCCGGGGACTTCCTGTTCGTGGTCGCCGAACCGGTACGCAGCGTGTTGCTGCTGGCCCGGGAAGGGCGCTGGACGTCGGTGCGCTCGGTGGGCAGCAGCGACAGTGATGCGGCCCTGACGGCGCTGATCGGCCGTGAGAACCAGTTGCAGGCATCCACCAGCGAACGGCCGTTGACGGTCTACCTGCATGCGCCGGCGCGCATCGACTCGCCCCCTGATGTGCCCGGTGTGCATCTGCGCACCCTCGAAGAAGACCGGACAGCCGTACGCGATTGCCTGTACGTCATGTCTCGGGCGGTGGCCTGACATGCGCCCCCTGATGCTCGACTTTCAGCCGCGCCGCCGTGCAGGTCCTCTGGGCTGGAGCCTGCTGGCCGGTGGCGTGGTGCTGACACTGACTTGCCTTGTGGTGCAGCAGCACCTGAACAACGAGGCCGAACAACAGCAGGGCCACCTGCAAACCACCCAGCGGGTGCTCACTGGCGACAGCGGCAGCAAGCCCGGCCTGACCCCGGCGGAAACTCGCGAGCAGGCGCAGAACCTGGCCGAAATGCGCAAGGTCTCCCAGCAGTTGCGCCGCCCTTGGGAGCGTCTGTTCGCCACGCTGGAAGCCATGCCGCGGGACAACATTGCCCTGCTGACCCTGACCCCGGACGCTCGCAAAGGCCAGGTACGGATCAGCGCCGAGGCATTGGACCTGGACGCCATGCTCGATTTCCACCGTCGCCTCGAAGCCAGCGACGAGCTGTCCGACGTGTCGCTGCTGAGTCACGAAATTGTCGCCAACGTGCCGGAACACCCGGTGCAGTTCAACCTGTCGGCTACCTGGGAGATCGGCGATGCAAATCCATAAATTGATCGTCCACGAATACCTGCAAGGCCTGGGGGTTCCGGGGCTGGCAGGGATGGCCATGCTGGTGCTGGCGCTGAGCTATGGCCTGGCCGGATTGCTGCCGGACTGGCAGTCGCTGCAAAGCCTCAACCAGCAGACCCGCGAAGCCACCGAGTACCTGGCCAAGGTTGAAGACGGCACCGTGGCTGCACCGGTGGTGCCGCAGCGCCAGCTCGACGATTTCCGCAGCAAGTTGCCGTCCCAGCCACAGGCCACCGTGGCCATCGACAAGATCTACGCCCTGGCTGCCCAGGAGCGCATCACCTTGTCCCGGGGCGAATATTCCCTGGGCGTGGACCCCAAGACGCACCTGGCCCGTTATCAGATTCTGCTGCCGGTGCGTGGCAGCTATCCGCAACTGCGGCGTTTCCTGCACGCCTTGCTCGGCCAGTTGCCGGCGGTGGTGCTGGAGGATGTTGAGTTTCAACGCAAGAAAATCGCCGATACCGACCTGACCGGGCGGATCCGCATGACCCTTTACCTGTCGAGGTCATGATGAATACCAAGCGAGTGGTGGGGTGGGTGGCGTTCTTCGGTGTAGCGGCAGCGCTGGCCTGGTTCCCCGAATACTTCAAACCGGCTGACGACAGCGACCCTGCGCTGGCCGCCGTGGCCACGCCAGCCAAAGGCAAGGCCCCGGGCGCAGCGGCGGCTGCATCGAGCGCCGCGGCGGTCGTGCCGATCAAGGACCTGAGCCCGGCAGGCGACCTGTTCGCCGCCCGCAGCTGGAAAGCGGAGGCGGTCCTCGGCACCGTCATTGAGCAGCCGGTGGTCGTGACGCCAGAGGTGCAGGTCCCCACTGCACCGCCGATGCCCTTCCAGTTTGTCGGCAGGCTGGATGACCGTTCCGATCTGCAGGTGTTCTTGCAGAGCGGCGAAAAAATATACGTCGTGCGCAAAGGGGATGTCATCGACGAAACCTGGCGGATCGAGCGCATTTCCAAAGAGGAGCTGAGCCTGGTCTACCTGCCTCTGCATTTAGCTCAGACTTTGTCTGTGGGGAGTACGGAATGAACAAATCCCGTTTGCTGATGAGCCTTTGTCTCTGCGCAGGGCTGGCTGCATGCAGTTCGGCGCAGGTCGCCAAGGAAGAAGCTTCCGCCCTGATGGAATCTGGCCAGTACGAAGCCGGCCTGGCTCGCATCGAACAGGGGTTGCGCGAGAATCCTCGCGATACCGATCTGCACATCGCGCTCAATAGCGGTCGGGCCCGCGCCGTGACGGCACTGCTGACCCAGGCCGACATGGACCGCGCCCAGCGCAATTTCGCCGGGGCCCGCATGGGCTACAGCCGGGTCCTGGGCATCGAGCCGAACAACCGTCGAGCCCAGGATTCCCTGCGCCAACTCGACTACCTGCGCAGCATGGACGAGAAACTCGAACTGGCCCGTGGCGACCTGCGTCGCGGTGACATCTACGGTGCCGACCGCCAGGTCAAGCAGATCCTCGAACTGGACCCGACCAACGAGGGCGCCAAGGAGCTGCAAGACAACATCCGCCTGGTGCAGAGCCGCAACGTGGTGCAGTACCCGCAGCTGCGCACACGCCTGGACCGGCCGGTGACCCTGGAGTTTCGCGACGCCAACCTGAAGACCATTTTCGAAGTGCTGTCCCAGGTCGCCGGCCTGAACTTCATCTTCGACAAGGACCTGCGCCCGGACATGAAAGCCACGATCTTCGTACGTGACGTGCGCATCGAAGACGCCGTGGAATTGCTGCTGCAACAGAACCAGTTGCACCAGAAAGTGGTGAATGAAAACACCTTGCTGATTTACCCGGACTCGCCGCAGAAGCTCAAGGATTACCAGGAGCTGGTGATGCGCACCTTCTACCTGACCAGCATCGATGCCAACACCGCATTGAACATGATCAAGACCATGCTCAAGACCCGCGACGTGTTCGTCGATGAACGCCTCAATACCCTGACCATGCGCGACACCGGCGACGCCATCCGCATGGCGGAAAAACTCCTGCAGTCGCAGGACCAGTCCAACCCCGAAGTGGTGCTGGAAGTGGAAGTGATGGAAGTCGCCCGCCAACGCATTCTCGACCTCGGCCTGCAATGGCCCAACACCTTCGGTGTGATCAACAGCGACGGCTCGCCAGTGTCCATCCTTGACCAGCTCAAAGGCATCGACTCGAGCCGGATTTCCATCAGCCCGGCGCCCCAGGCCAAGATCAACGCCCAGGACAAGGACATCAACACCCTGGCCAGCCCGGTGATCCGGGTGAGCAACCGCGAACAGGCGCGCATCCACATCGGTCAGCGCGTGCCGATCATCAGCGCCACCTCGGTGCCTTCGACCCAGGGCCCGGTGATCACCGAAAGCGTGACTTACCTCGACGTCGGTCTGAAGCTTGAAGTGCAGCCCATCGTGCACCTGAACAACGAAGTGGCGATCAAGATCGCGCTGGAAGTCAGTAACGCCACGCCGCTGACGCCGACCGCTCAGGGCACCATTCCAGTCCAGGTCGATACCCGCAACGCCCAGACCACCTTGCGTCTGCATGATGGCGAAACCCAGATCCTCGCCGGTCTGGTGCGCAACGACCATGGCAGCAGCGGTAACAAGATCCCTGGCCTTGGCGACATTCCTGGCCTGGGCCGCCTGTTTGGCAGCAACAAGGACGATGTCAGCAAGTCCGAACTGGTGCTGTCGATCACTCCGCGGATCGTGCGCAACCTGCCGTACCAAAGCCCGTCGGATATGGAATTCCCGACCGGCACCGAAACCAGCATGCACATCCAGGCCCCTGACCGTTCGATGAACACGACGGTCCAGACCGGCCCCATGAGCGCACCGATCGCCACCACCGTTACTGTCGGGAAGCCATGATCATGAACGCCCCGCAACGCGGTTTTACCCTGATCGAAGTCGTGGTGACGCTTGCCCTGGTCGGCCTGTTGGCCGGCATGGCCGCACCGCTGACCGAGACGGTGGTGCGTCGGGGCAAAGAGCAGGAACTGCGGAACGCGCTGTACCAGATCCGCGATGGCATCGACGCCTATAAACGCGCCTTCGACGCCGGTTACATCGAGAAGACGCTCGACAGTAACGGCTACCCGCCGAACCTGAAAGTGCTGGTCGATGGTGTACGTGACGTGCGCAGCGCCAAGGGGGCCAAGTTCTATTTCCTGCGGCGCATCCCCCGTGATCCGCTGGCCACCGTCAAGCGTGACGACGAGGGCGGCTGGGGCCTGCGTGCCTATGACAGTTCGGCTGAGAACCCGCGGGAGGGCCAGGACGTCTTTGACGTTTACTCCAAGGCTCGCGGCAAGGGGCTCAATGGCATCGCCTATCGGGAGTGGTGAGCATATGCGTCGGCAAAAGGGTTTTACCTTGTTGGAACTGATGGTGGTCATGGCAATCATCGCGACCCTGATGACGATCGCCATGCCACGCTACTTCACCAGCCTGGAAGCCTCTAAAGAGACCACCCTGCGCCAGAGCCTGTCGGCCATGCGCGAGGCGCTGGATCATTACTACGGGGACACCGGGCGGTATCCCGACTCTATCGAACAACTGGTCGAACTGCGCTACCTGCGCAACCAGCCGCTGGACCCGATTGCCGAGCGCAAGGACACCTGGGTCATGGTCGCGCCACCGGAAGGCGTGGCGGGCGGGGTGGCCGATATCAAGAGTGGCGCCTCCGGGAGGGCTCGTGATGGCAGCCTTTACTCCGAGTGGTAAGCCTTCGGGCCAGGACGGCTTCACCTACCTGGGTGTGCTGTTTCTGATTGTCGTGATGGGCATGGGCCTGGCCAGTGCCGGCGAGTTGTGGGCCACCGCTTCACGCCGGGATCGCGAAAACCAGTTGCTCTGGGTCGGAACGCAGTATGCCCAGGCGCTGCGCAGCTATTACCGCAGCTCGCCCGGCGTCGCCATGTACCCGAAAGAACTCGCGGACCTGTTGCAGGATGAGCGCTTCCCGTCGGCCAGGCACCATATCCGCAAGTTGTACCCGGAGCCGATGACGGGGGGCGAATGGGAGGTGATACGCGGTGTCGACGGACGGATCAGCGGTGTGTACTGCTCCTCCACGGAGAAGCCGCTCAAGCAGGTGAACTTTCCCAGCCAGTGGTCGGACTTCAATGGCATGGCCAGCTACAAGGACTGGCAGTTCGTGGCCGAAAAAGCCTTCCTCGATGACACCAGCGGGCAGCCGAAAGCACAGTCCAGCGCACCTCAGGCATTGCAACCTTGATCCGGCACTGGCTCGCGGCACTGGTCCTGACGCTGGTGGCGAGCTTCGCCTCGGCGCAAGACGACGAGATGCTGGGGTTCATCATCGACGACACGATTTCGCACATCGGCCATGACTTTTATTACTCGTTCAGTGAACGCCTGCGTGCCACTAGCCCGATGGATTTCAACCTGGTGGTGCGTGAAAGACCTTCGGCGCGCTGGGGCAGCCTGGTGACCGTGGAGTTTCAGCAACGGCTGGTTTATCGGCGCTTCCTGCCGCCGAACACAGTGGAGTTGAAAGACGAGGCCTATGAGGCTGCCGACCAGGTCCGCATGGAGATCGTGCGGCGCAAGCTGGAAGTCTTGTTGCAGGACACCACCGACCTTGAGAGGGACGAAATATGAAGGAAACAGCTTTCGGCAAGCGTACGGGACTGTGGTTGCTCGGCCTCTGGTTTTCCGGGGCGGGAAGTGGTGGCCTGGTCCATGCCACAGAACTGGTCTACACACCCATCAACCCGGCGTTCGGCGGCAACCCGTTGAACGGGACCTGGCTGCTCAACAACGCCCAGGCGCAGAACGACTACGACGATCCCGATCTGAACAACCGTACCCCTGTAGCCGGCACTTCGGCACTGGAGCGGTTTACCAGTCAGTTGCAATCGCGGTTGCTGGGGCAACTGCTGGACAACATCTCCACGGGCAACACCGGGAGCCTGTCGACTGACGCCTTTATCGTCAACGTCATCGACGACTCGGGCGCTTTGACGATCAACGTGACCGACCGTGCAACCGGTGAAGTGTCGGAAATCCAGGTAAACGGCATCACCACCACCCCTTGATGGGGATATGGGCCGATGGGGAGTTATGGATATGAAAAGAATAATGCTGCTAGGGATGCTGTTGGCGGTGCTTTGCGGCTGTGGTCTGCGTGAACCGATGTCCGCTGAACAGGACACTGAAACGCCGACCCTGACCCCCAGGGCTTCGACCTATTACGACTTGTTGAACATGCCACGCCCCAAGGGCAAGTTGATGGCGGTGGTGTACGGTTTCCGCGACCAGACCGGGCAATACAAGCCAACCCCGGCCAGCTCGTTTTCCACCAGCGTGACCCAGGGCGCGGCGAGCATGCTGATGGACGCCTTGCAGGCCAGTGGCTGGTTCGTGGTACTGGAGCGTGAAGGGCTGCAAAACCTGTTGACCGAGCGCAAGATCATCCGCGCCTCGCAAAAGAAACCCAATACCCCGGTGAACATCCTGGGTGAGCTGCCGCCGCTGCAGGCGGCAAACATGATGCTCGAAGGCGGGATCATCGCCTACGACACCAACGTGCGCAGTGGCGGGGAAGGGGCTCGCTACCTGGGCATCGACATTTCCCGTGAGTACCGCGTGGATCAGGTCACGGTGAACCTGCGGGCGGTGGACGTGCGCAGCGGGCAGGTGCTGGCCAACGTGATGACCAGCAAGACCATTTATTCGGTCGGTCGCAGTGCCGGGGTGTTCAAGTTCATCGAGTTCAAGAAACTGCTTGAGGCCGAGGTTGGCTATACCACCAACGAGCCGGCGCAGTTGTGTGTGTTGTCGGCGATCGAGTCGGCGGTGGGGCATTTGCTGGCCCAGGGGATCGAGCGGCGGTTGTGGCAGGTGGCGGGGGACAATTCCCAGCCTGTGCAGAATGAGACGCTGGAGCGGTATCTGACGCAGAACGAGGTGGATGATTAGGAACTACCCAAGGCTGCGATCTTTTGACCTTGGCGGCCTCCGAGCCGACCAGGTTCTTGGGTTATTGAGTACATATCCGTTGCTGCGGTAACGGCGGCTTACGGTTCCGCTCTTACAGCGGGTCCCTTTTGTCAAACGACACAAAAGGAACCAAAAAGTCTCGCCCCTTACGTACGGCCCCTCGCTGAGGCTCGGGGTTCCTTCACTCCGGTATTCATCCGGGGGCATTGCCCTCCGGTCGGCTTCGCTTCGACCTACATGCAATGAGTTCGACTGCGTCGAACGGCGCTGCGCGCCATTCCCCGGATGAACACCTCCACTCAGCCTGCCGAGGGGGCGGGTGGATCAAGATCAAGAGCGGTAGGCGAGCTAACGCTCGGCCTGATGAGTGGTGAGAAGCGGCGCGGTGTGGACTGCTCGGCCTTTGCTCTTCTGTGGGAGCGAGCTTGCTCGCGAAGGCGGCCTGACAGCCGACCAATTTCTTTCAGATGTACTCGGTCAAATTGTGGGAGCGGGCTTGCCCGCGAAGGCGGCCTACCAGACAACCAATTTCTCACAGGTATACCCAATCCCTGTAGGCGCTGGCTTGCCAGCGATGGCGGCCAGACAGCCGACCAATTTTTTGGAGCTGTACTCAGCACCTGTGGGAGCGGGCTTGCCCGCGAAGACGGCCTGACAGCCGACCAATTTCTTGGGGCTGTACTCGGCATCTGTGGGAGCGGGCTTGCCCGCGAAGGCGGCCTGACAGCCGACCAATTTCTTGGGGCTGTACTCGGTACCTGTGGGAGCGGGCTTGCCCGCGAAGGCGGCCAGACAGCCGACCAATTTTTTGGAGCTGTACTCAGCACCTGTGGGAGCGGGCTTGCCCGCGAAGACGGCCTTACAGCCAACGAAAATCCTCTGCCTCACACCATCAAAATGGCCAGAAATTGTGAATGTCAGAGAAGGCTGTAGGACCAGGAGTGAAGCTACACTGCCTTGCGTCGTTGCCTACAACTACGCCAGAATCCGCCGGCTTGTGGGCCTTGACCCCTGACTCTATCGTTACCCGATCGTTGCAAATTCAGCGATCGGGTTTCGCAGCCCAGGTTAATCAAGGCGCTCAGCGCCACCATTGCCTTGCAGTTGGCGCTTTTGTTCGCCCACTGTTTTGCGTTATGGCGGCTGTGCGCGGGAGACTTTCGGGTCTGCCGGGTTCCTTGATTCCCGGTCTGCGAACCTGCGTATGGCCGCCACCTTCTTCGTTTCGCAGCGAATTGTGGCGGCTCCATCAATCAAGGAGCTTCACCATGGTCAAACCCACACCCAATCCCCCCGAATCAGAAGCCGATACCACCCAACGTGCATCCGGCCTCCACCTAAAACCCGCCATCCTCAAAAACAACGCACCCCACAACCCCAGCACGATGTTCACCATCGCGCCGAACATCGACACCGAAAGCCTGTTGGCCCATGCCTGTGAATCGCTGGCGTCGGCGAGCGTCATGGCCAGTGATTTCGCAACATTCCTGGATGGCCCGCAACGCAGCATGTTGCTGGGGATCCAGCAGGTGATCATGCTGGCGGACCTGGCGGTCAACCGCGCACTGGATAACGTCGCCCCATTGGACTAAACGCAGAACTTTTGTGGCGAGGGGGCTTGCCCCCTCGCCACAGGGTTTGTGTACGCAGGAACGCTTCAGGCGCTTTCCAGCATCTCGATCAACTGCTCCGGCCACACTGTTTCTCGGGTCACTCGCAGTTCGGCTACGGACCACCACTTATGGTCAGCCATTACCCGAACTTCGTGAGCCGTCCACCCCTCACGGGACAGGCGTTCACTGTCGGTATGAACCACAAAGTACCGTTCAACCGACAATACCGTTTCGCCGCTGGGCAGCATCATCGGAAAACTGCGCTCTGCAACGCTGGCTCCCACGGCTGCGACATTCAGCCCGGTTTCTTCAAACAGTTCACGAACCGCCGCCGCCTCAAAGGATTCACCTGGCTCAAGCCCGCCACCGGGTGTCGCCCAGTGGCTTTGGCCGTCGAGGGCATCGCCTTTGTGCTGGAAGTGAAACAGCAGAACCTGTTGCAAGGGATTGATCACCAGCAGTCTGGCGGAATTGCGTTGGCGCATTTTTTTCTTTCCATAGAGTGCCGCGAACCGCAGCTTTCACTGCGGTCCGCGACGGTAAAGCTCACGTCGGCGTTATTACACCGAAAGGGTTAAGCCACTACCCGATAACACGGCACATACGCCGCGCCGCCCGGCAGTTTCATGCGGTGCTGGGCGACGAAGGCTTTGAGCAGCAGGTCCAGCGGTTGCATGATCGCCGCGTCACCATGGATCTGGTAAGGCCCGTGCTCTTCGATCAGGCGGATGCCCTTGTCCTTGACGTTGCCGGCGACGATGCCGGAGAACGCGCGGCGCAGGTTGGCCGCCAGTTCGTGGGAGGGCAGGTCGAGGCTCAGTTTCAGGTTGGCCATGTTTTCGTGGGTCGGGTCGAACGGGCGCTGGAAGCCTTCGTCGATTTTCAGCAGCCAGTTGAAGTGGAACGCATCGTTGCGCTCGCGGCGGAACTGCTTGACCGCCTTGAGGCCCAGGGTCATCTGGCGCGCCACTTCGGCCGGGTCATCGATGATGATCTGGTAGTGCTGCTTGGCGGCGTCGCCCAGGGTGGCGCCGACGAACGCGTCCAGTTGCTCGAGGTACGGTGCGGCATGTTTCGGCCCGGTGAGGACGACCGGGAAGGGCAGGCCTGCGTTGTCCGGGTGCATCAGGATGCCCAGCAGGTACAGGAACTCTTCGGCCGTACCGGCGCCGCCCGGGAAAATGATGATGCCGTGGCCGACGCGGACGAAGGCTTCCAGGCGTTTTTCGATGTCCGGCAGGATCACCAGTTCGTTGACGATCGGGTTCGGCGCTTCGGCGGCGATGATGCCGGGTTCCGTCAGGCCCAGGTAGCGGCCGCCGTGGATACGTTGCTTGGCGTGGGCGATGGTCGCGCCTTTCATCGGGCCTTTCATCACGCCGGGGCCGCAACCGGTGCAGATGTCCAGGCTGCGCAGACCCAGTTCGTGGCCGACTTTCTTGGTGTATTTGTATTCTTCGGTGTTGATCGAGTGCCCGCCCCAGCACACCACGATCTT
Source organism: Pseudomonas sp. PDM32 (assembly GCF_019219225.1). NCBI lineage: Bacteria > Pseudomonadati > Pseudomonadota > Gammaproteobacteria > Pseudomonadales > Pseudomonadaceae > Pseudomonas > Pseudomonas sp. PDM32. The sequence continues at coordinate 289,636 of NZ_JAHUWE010000009.1, read as the reverse complement.
CGGCTCGACGCCGGGGCGCAGGGTGCGGGCATTGCGCAGCAGGTGGAAGACGTAGTCGCTGATGCCCTGGGAGTTGCTCAGGTCGATGCGCTGGCTGTCGAGTTCGTTTTCGGTGTAGACGATGTCACGCAGGGCGCTGAACAGCATTTCCCGGGTGCTGGCGATCATTTCGCCGTCGACGAAGGCGTCGGCCGGGGCGTTCAGCAGTTCCAGGCGTACGCCGCGGTCCTGCTGGTGAATGCGAATCTCGAAATCCTTGTAGGCTTCCAGAATGGTCTTGGCGTTGTCGACATGGGCGCCGGTGTTGAGGATGGCCAGGGCGCACTGGCGGAAGAGGGTGTAGGTACTGCCGGAACCGGCTTCGCTCAATTGCTGGACTTCCCGTTGCGAGAGCGTTTCCAGGCTGCCTTTTGGACTGACGGAGGCGTTGATAACTTGGCGTTGGGTCATTCAATGATCCTTAAAACGATGTCATTCACACAGCAACTACGAATGGCATCCGAATAATGTGTATTCATGAAAGAAGATGGCACGAACTGCGCGGTCTCGCCATGTCCCCCGCTTGACGATGAAAAGATGAAAAGGAGCCCCAGCATAGCTAAATCCCCCGCAGAGGGGATAATGGCCCGCTGTCTTTTTGCCTCAGACCCCTTGTTACCCTTTCAGCTCAGGAAACCCGACGCAATGTTCGAAATCCAGCCGATGAACGCTGACACCTACCGACAACAGACGCGGCGCAGCACGGTCATCATTGCCCTGATCTTCCTGGCGCTGGCGATGCTGCTGTCCACGGCGGCGGTGGCGCTGTTCGGCACGCCCGGGGGCGACAATCTGCGTTTCAATGTCGGTGGCGTGTTTGTTGCCGTGCTGGCGATGGTCGTGCTGATGCGCAAGGTGTTCTGGCGCCAGGCGTGGATGGCGCCTGCGGTCTACAGTTGGCAGCTCAAGCGCAGCCTGATGAGCATCACAAATGTCATGCATCATGTAACGGCGGCCGTAGAACGGGGTGATCCGGTTGCGATGAAGCTGTTGCGTTTCTACCATTTGGGCTTGAACCAGATGCATCAACTCGATGGCAACTCCAGTGACCATGGCCAGTTGATCCGCGAAATGGACCAGCACAAGGAACGGATGCAAGCGCAGGGCATCGAAATCGAACAGACACGACTGGATCCGGCGTGGCTGGAGGCGCTAAAGCAGGCGCAGCGCTAACATCAATGCGAGCCCGGCTCGGGCATAGTGAGCAAAAACGGCGATCAGGAAGGTTCGTCCGTCATCGACATAGGGAGCACCATGGGACATCCATTGATCAACGATCAAATTGAAATGCTTCGGCCAGCCGTGGCAAGGCTCAAGGTCCGCTCGGCGGTGACCCTGCTGATGGCGGTGTGCCTGTCGATGGTGGCTATCGTGATCTGGGAAGCCTGGAGTTCACGCCAGTACCACCTGCATGACAAAGAAGTGGTGATGTCCAACCTGGCGCAGACCCTGGCTTCGCAAGCGCAGGCAACGATCAAGCAGGCCGATACGCTGCTGTTCACGTTGGTCGATCGCCTGGAACACGACGGTGTGGATCAATCCCGGCTGCCGGCATTGCTCAATGCCCAGCGCAGTGAACTGAGCCAGCTCCATGGCTTGTTCATATTCGACGAAAATGGCCAATGGCTCGCCAATTCCAATGGCGCCGGCCAAACCGGCGTCAACAATTCCGACCGCGAATACTTCATCTTCCATCGCGACAACCCCAGCCGAGGGCCGCACATCGGGCCGTCGATCAAGAGCCGGTCGAGCGGCGAGTGGATCCTGACGGTTTCGCGTCGGCTCAATCATCCCGACGGCAGTTTTGCCGGCGTGGCGCTGGCGACGATTTACCTCACTCATTTCCTGCAGCTCTACGACAGCATCGACATGGGCAGCAATGGCGTGATCACCCTGATCGCCGACAACGCCAGCATTGTCATCCGCCGGCCTTTCAAGGAGTCGGATATCGGCAGCAGCCTTGCCAAGAGCCCGTTGTTCACCCAGTTGTTGCCCAAGAGCGATGCGGGCACGGCCACGATCACGTCGGTCATCGACGGTGTCGAGCGGGTGACGGGGTACCGCCGGGTCGAGGGTTATCCGCTGATCGTGTTTGCCGCGCTGAACAAGGACGAGGTGCTGGCCAGTTGGCGCAAGGAAACGCTGCTCAGCGCCGGCATCGTCACGCTGTTGCTCAGTGTTCTCGGGGTACTTGGGTTCCGGCTGATCAAGCTGATGAAGCAGCAGAACCTGGTGCAGGTCGAGTTGCTGGACACCCAGGACAAGCTCCTGGAGGTCAATCGCAACCTCGAAGGCCTGGCCCTCAAGGATGCACTGACGGGGCTGGCCAACCGGCGTCAGCTCGACGCGTTCATCGATGCCGAAATGGGCCGTGCCCGACGCAGCCAGAGCGAGCTGGCGCTGCTGATGATCGATGTCGATCATTTCAAACCGTTCAATGACCGCTACGGTCACCCGGCCGGTGATGAGTGTTTGCGCAAAGTCGGTGCGATCATCACCGACAACATCAAGCGCCCCGGTGATCTGGCCGCCCGTTATGGTGGCGAGGAGTTTGCAGTGGTGCTGCCCGGCACCGACTACGTGGGGGCATTCCTGGTGGCGGAGAAAATCCGCCGCGCGGTGCTGCAGGCTGAAATTGCCCACAGCGACAGCCCGGAAGGCGCCGTCACCGTCAGCGTTGGCGTGTGTGCCAGCAATGGTGCGTCCCAGGTTCGCTCCGAAGACCTGATCGGTGCGGCGGACAAGGCGCTGTACGTGGCCAAGGCCAGTGGGCGCAATATGAGTGTGATTGCCAACTGAGGCTCAGGCGTCAGGCAAACCGGTCCGTTCCCTGAACCAGTCGGGTCGCCAGGCCTGGTTTTTCAAGCTGCTCCAGCCACCAGCCGAGGGCGCGACCGTCATGGTCGCCACGCCAGCCGGCGTAGAGGATGTTCGGTTCGCGCGGGTCGGCCATCGGCTTTTCAACCAGCGTGCCGTTTTTCAGCAGTGAGCCAACCCGGTGCCGCGGCAGCCAACCCACCCCCAGCGCATGGCACTGGGCGAGGATTTTCGCGGCCATGGTCGGCACGGCCAGCACCGCTTGCCCACCGGTGACGCCGTAGGTGCTGCCCTCGCTGACTCTGGACGAATCGGCCACCACCACGGCCCTGTGCTGCGCGACCATGGCCCGGGTAATCGGGCCTTTGGCCTTGGCCAGCGGGTGTCTGGGTGACACCGCAAACACCCATTCCATTTCCCCCAGTTGCATCCAGCGCAAGGACGGAATCGCCGCAGGCTCATTGGTGGCGCCGATGATCAGGTCCGCGCGGCCTTCGCGCAGGGCTTCCCAGACCCCTTTGAGGACTTCCTGGGTGATGCGCAGCGGTACGCCGGATTGCAGCGCATCGAATTCGTCGATCACCGGGATCAGGGTTTCGAACTCCAGCAGTTCGTCGGTGACAATCCACAGGCGGCTCTCCCAGCCATTGGCCACTTGCCGGACCCGTTGGGTCAGGCGCGAGACGTCCTGCATCAGTCGCGCCGCTTCGTTGACCAGCAACTCACCCGCCGGGGTCAGTTGCAAACGGTAGCGCCGGCGGTCGAACAGCAACGCGTCGAAGCGCTCCTCCAGCTGCCGCGCCGCATAGGACAAGGTCGACGGCGCCTTGCCCAGGTGCGCCGCCGCCCGCGACAGGCTGCCGGTTTCGCGGATCGCTTCGAGCAGCGCCAGGTCTTCGGTCGACAGCATGTGCAAAATCCTTGAGGGGTAAGGGGTCAAAAGATCGCAGCCTCAGATTGCCCGCCGCAATCGCCACTGCCTGATCAATCGAAGATAGACCAACACGTTGATCACCAACACCACGCTGCCCAAACCCAGCTGAATGCCGGGCGTCAGGCCCGCCGGGTAAATCACCGGCCAAATGTAATGCTCGATGAACCCACCGCCATAGCCGGTTTGCCCGGCCCCCTGGCGCATGCGGTTTTCCCAGTCGGTCAGCGGGCAGGGCAGGTGGAAGAACTCCACCGCCATTCCCCACAGCGCAGCGGGCGGATGCCACCAGATCAGGTGGCGCCATTTGAGCACCAGCAGCCCGCCGAACACGACAAACACAATGAACGACAGGTGAAACAGCATCAGCCCGTCGGCGGCGATTCGGTACAGCATGTCGGTGCCCCTGAAGGCTGATCGAATCGCTCCATGGTACTCGGGCCGGTGGCGGGCGCTCTATCGATTGCCGCGATCCAATGTCCTGAGCACGCCTTTCAAACGTTCGGTCATCGATTCGCTGCTGCGTTGCATCGGTGCGCGCAGTTCGTCTCCGATCAAGCCTTGCAGGGCCAGCGCGGTTTTCACCGGGGCCGGGTTGGGCTCCAGGAACAGGCTGTTGATCAGCGGCAGCAATCGGAAAAACGTGGCGCGACCTTCAGCCAATTGGTTGTCGCGGATCTGCCGGTGCAACTGCACGAACAGGTCCGGATGGACATGCGCCGACGCGGCAATCGCACCTTTGGCGCCCAGGCACAGGGCATTGAAGATCTGGTTGTCTTCGCCGCACAGCACGTCGACATGGCCGCTATCGAGCAAGGCGAGGGTGTTGGAAAAGTTACCGCCGCAATCCTTGATTGCGACGATCCGCTCGTGGGCGACGATGTTGAGCAGGGTCGCCTGTTCAAAGGCCACGCCGGTACGGTAGGGGATGTCGTAGAGAATCAGTGGCACGCTGGAGGCATCGGCGACCGTGCGGAAAAACCCTTCGAGGCCGGCCTGGGACGGGCGGATGTAATACGGCGCCGGCACCAGCAGGCCCGCCACCGGGCGCTTGAGGATCTCGCTCTGGAACTGCAACAACTCGGTCAGGTTGTTGCCGGCCAGGCCCATGACCACCTGTTGCGCCGGCACCCGCTCCAGCACCGCATCAAGCACTGCCAGTTGCTCGTGTTTGCCCATCGCCGCCGGCTCGCCGGTGGTGCCGCAAACGATGAGGCCGTCGACACCTTTTTCCAGCAGATGGCTGACCAGCCGGCGCAAGCCGACGAAATCGATGGCGCCGTTGTGGAAGGGGGTGACCAGTGGAACCCAGATACCCTGAAACGCTGACATGCTTTTTTCTCCTGATGGTTGACCGATTTCGTCACCGTCAGGGGCATGGAAGGAGAGTAAGCAAGGGGAGTGTGGTCCGTCGCGCTCAATGTCCTGTCAGCTCATCTGACGGGACAGCGCGCCCCGGTCACATGAGCGACTGTTTCTTCGATTTGAGGGCGTGCGCAACGCAACCTTGCGCCTTGGCAATCAAGCCAATGACGGAAGTGTTGAGGTTGAAGGTTGCGGACATACTTGCTTACACCCTGAGTGAGGCGCCCAGTTTTAAAAGCCGGCGCGCCTTTTGTCAATCACGAAAATCAGCGAACTCGGCGCGCATTCGGCCATTGTGCTTGGCCTTGTAGAGCAAATGATCGACTTGCTCGACGAACTCCAGGGCCGTCGCGTGCATCGATGCCAGGGTGGTGCCGACGCCGAGGCTGATACTCAGCAGTTTCGACACGTTCGAGAATTCATGGGGGATCTGCTGCTGGCGAATCAGGTGCAGGCACTTGTGCGCCACCAGTCTGGCGGATTCGGCATCGGTTTCCGGCAGCAGCCAGACGAACTCTTCACCGCCGATCCGGGCGATGAAGTCCCGTGGCCGGTTCGCCGCCAGGGACAAGGTTTGCGCGACGCGGCGCAGGCATTCGTCGCCCTTGATGTGGCCGTAGTGGTCGTTGTACTGCTTGAAGTAGTCGATATCCAGCACCATCACCGATAACGGCAACGCGGTGCGCTGGGCCGTGTTCCACTCGCGCTCCAGCACGGTGTCGAACATGCGGCGGTTGGCGATGCCGGTCAGGCCGTCCTGGAAGGAATATTCTTCCAGTTGTTTTTGCAGGCGGATCAGGTGTTCTTCGGTTTTCTTGCGCTCGCTGATATCGAACATGAACCCCACCAGCGCCTCGACTTCGCCGTCTTTGCGCACCACGTGCACCACATCGCGGATCCACACGTACTCGCCGCTTTCGGTCAGTGCGCGATAGTCGGCCTCGTGATCGATACCGGCTCGCGATTGCGAGACACAGAAGTTCATCACGTAGTCGCGATCATCCGGGTGCATGCGCTCGACCCAGTCATTGACCGAGGCCCAGCTATGCTGCTTCCAGCCCAGCAGTTCTTCGATCTGTGGCCCGATGTAGCTGAAGGTCATGGTTTTCCAGTCGATGCGCCAGGGAATGGCTTTGGTCGACTCAAGCAGGGTTTTGTAAACGTCGCTGTCGGTTTCGACTGAACTCATGAAGGGCCTGCCTCGAAGAAAAATGCAGGGCCATCATGTTGCTATCACTGAGGCGAATCAAGCGGTTAGCCGATGAATGGCACGCAGACGTCTCAGTGAGCAAGATTGTTCAAGCCAATGGCCGTCACAGCTGGCAAAGTCTCAGGTCTTTCCCTGTCTGTAGAGTGTCATGCCCAACTCACTCATGCCGCGCAGTGCATTTTTGCGCGGCGCTGCGGCGATCATGCCGCTGTCCCTGGCCACCGCGCCCTGGGGCTTGCTGGCCGGTTCCATGGCCATCGAAGCCAACCTCACGCCCCTGCAAGGCCAGGGCCTGTCGAGCATTGTGTTTGCCGGTGCGGCGCAACTGGTGGCCATCGGCATGCTCAAGGGCGGTGCCGGGATCTTTTCGATCTTGCTCACCACGCTGTTGCTGACCTCCCAGCATTTGCTTTACGGGATGAGCATGCGTTCAGTGATTTCGCCATTGCCGGGGCGCTGGCGTGCGGGCCTGGGTTTTTTGCTCACCGATGAGCTGTTCGCCCTGACCAGCCAGCACGACAAGCAGCAATTCAACCGCTGGTACGCCCTGGGCGTGGGCCTGACGTTCTACATCGCCTGGAACCTGTTCACCCTGGCGGGCATTGTGCTCGGCAGCAGCATTCCGGGTCTTGAACATCTGGGCCTGGATTTTTCCATCGCGGCCACCTTCATTGCCCTGATCACCCCGGTGGTCCGCAACGTGCCGACCGTGGTGTGTGTTGCAGTGTCGCTGTTCTGTTCGGTGCTGTTCAGCTACTGGCAATGGGGTTCAGCGCTGGTGCTGTCGGGGCTGGCGGGGATGACCGCCGGTTTTGTCTGCAATAAATTCTACGGTGGACGCACATGATGGTCTGGGCTGTGATTATCGGAATGGGCGTGTTGGTGTTCCTCAACCGCTACGTTTTTCTCGAGCCGCGCCTGCCGGTGCGCCTGAGCAGCAATGCCCGGCAATTCCTCGGGTTTGCCGTACCAGGCATGTTGACCGCTATCTGTGGGCCGATTGTGTTCATGCCGGAAAAACAGCTGAACCTGCACTGGGACAACCCCTATCTGATCAGCTCGCTGGTGGCGGTGGGGCTGGTGCTTTACACGCGCAATACGTTGCTCAGCATGCTGTTGAGCATGGGCTTTTTCTTTTTGCTGCGCTGGTGGCTCTGAGCGGAGCAGGGGAACTGATCTAAGCTTTAAGTGGATGACCGATCCCTTCAGAAAGTGAGGTGAACATGGCCAATGAACCCAAGCGTCCGGACCCGGAAGAAGACGAGGATGAGCCTTCGGAAGAAGAGATTGAGCAGCAAAAGCGGTCGATGCCGGACTGGAAGCATCCTGACGACGGTAAGGAACTGTCAGAGCCTGACCGCAAGTTCTGACCGGCACGCGAATACAACAAAGCCGCGCCATTGTAGGAGCAAGCTTGCTCCGGGCGGCGATCCGACGATGGGCTCAAGAGCGCCGCGTTTAGCCAGTAAACACGCGTTATCGTTAACGACCATCGCGAGCAAGCTCGCTCCTACAATTTCCTTTCCATTCAGTGGGGCTTTGTCGTTATCGGCAGATTCATGGGACTTCCTTGATCAGCGCGGCGCCCTGGTTCCTGACATTGCCGACGGCCTTGTCCACCTTGTACCACTCAAATACGTTACTGACCTCACCCTGGGATAACGCCATTTCCTCGGCGCGTTCCTTGGGCGTGGCCGGGTCCAGCCATTCCCGCGCCAGTTCGGGCGAGAACACCACCGGCCGCCGGTCATGCACGTCAAGCAGGCCGCCTGCACTGTCCGCCGTGAGAATCACGAAACCGTCGTGCTCCCTGTGCGGGGCTCCGCCGATGGGGTACTGGCCGATGGCCGCGCAGAAAGCCGGTGCCCGGTCCCGTCGCCGGATCAACCAGGGTTGTTTGTTGCCGTCACCGGCGTCGACCCATTCAAACCAGTTATCGATCGGGCAGATCGCGCGATGCGGCCAGATGGCCCGGAAGTACGGGCCGTGGGCGACTTTCTCGACCCGGGCATTGATCGGCTCCGTGCGATCCGCTGCCCAGTGCGGCCGCCAACCCCAGCGCACGGCGTCAGCGTGCAGCCGCTCGTTCTCCAGGTGCAGCAGGGCAAGTTGCGTGGTGGGCGCGGCGTTATAGTACGCCAGGGGGTCGTTGCCGACGTGGTTGACCAGCGCGTCGGGGATGCTCAGCACCGCCACGAAGTCGTGAATCCCGCGGTATTGCGACAGTCGTCCGCACATGGCCTGACACTCTGGTTGAGCGTTTTTTCAGTTTAGTAGCTGGCGACGAAACAGGCTTGGCAAGCGTTGGAACCAAAGCCTGTGTACCTTATCCAACCTCGGCCCGGCGTCTCGGGCGAAGGACTCCTGCCAACTTGCATTTCAATCGTGATGGTCTGGCCCAAGGCAAAAGATGAAACAGTGGTTCAAGTGTTTAGCGGTGTGCGCCCTGGCAGTTGGTTTGCTGGGCTGTATCGCCGCACCCATTGCAATGACGCCGCAGACCGAACAGCGTTTGCAGGCGCAACCGCCCATCCGTTTTCTGCTGACGTTCGATGACGGTCCCAGTGCATCGAGCTGGTGGAATCCGACCGTCACGGTGCTTGAGAGCCTGGCGCAAAACCCGCTGCAGCCGGGGATCAAGGCCGTGTTCTTCGTGCAAACCCGCGCGCCGCGCGCCGGTGGCAGCGAATTGGGCCGGGACATCATGCGGCGCGAACACGCCGAAGGTCACATTCTGGGCTTCCACACGGCAACGCCCTGGCACACCAATCATCGCTCGCTGGAGCCGCAAGAACTGGAGCAGGCCCTGACCGATGGCAGCGCCGACATCGCGGCGATCACCGGTGCCCCCCCAACCCTGCTGCGCCCGCCATTCTGGAACTACGACAAACGCACCTTCGCCGCTTATCAACAGCATGGCTTGCACGTGCTGCTCACGGACTTGAGCGCCAATGACGGCAAGATCTGGGGTTTCAACGCCAGCCCCCGGCGCCGGTCGCACATGCTGCGCTCGATGTCTGAAGTGCGCGAACGCATCGCTCGTGGCGAATTGCCGGTGGTCGATGGGGTGATTCCGGTCGTGGTGACGTTTCACGACCTCAACCGCTACACCGCCCGGCATACCCGTGAATACCTGCAGATTCTGCTCGACAGCGCCCGGGAGACCGGCGTGAAAACCGCGGACAAGCCGTTTTACTACGACCAGGCTGCGCTACAGCGGGCGGCCATGGCGCGAACCGTGCGCGATGGCTCGCAGCCGGTCGAGTTGCCGGGGTTCTGGAACTGGATCTGGGGTGGTAATTCCCACTGAGTTGCCGGAAATGCGCGGGGTATAACAAAATTGACGGCAATTTACTGGCGCAGAATCGGCAAAGTGTAACTATGCTGAAACGGATCCAATCGAATTGACTGTCGCCCGAGGGACCGGCCATGCTTCCGATTTCAGTGCTTTGCAACATCGTAGAGTCCGGTTTTGAGCCGCTGTCGTGCGAGTGCACCGAGAGTCTCGGGCTGCTGCGTATCGAAGTCTTCGACCCCGTCACCGGGCGGGTGGAGCTGCTGATCAGCGGTGTCTCGACAGCCGAACTGACCAGCGTGCGCGCCATCTCTGATTTTATCGGCGAGCTGCGTACCGAGATGAAGGCCGGGCGCCGAGCGTTTGCCGGCTGATCGAAGGTAAGCACTGTCCTGTGGCGAGGGAGCTTGCCTGTGGTGAGGGGGCTTGCCTGTGGCGAGGGGGCTTGCCCCCGTTGGGGTGCGAAGCGCCCCCCCAAAAAAAATAGTCCTGACGTTCATCTCCGAGAAACCGAGTAACGGCCTTTAGGGCCGCTACGCGCCCCAACGGGGGCAAGCCCCCTCGCCACAAGTAATGGCTTGCCGCTCTATCTGCTTAGGAGGCCGGCGGCAACAGCTCATCAATCATCCGCAAACAATGGCTCAACCCCGGCGAAACATCGCCCACCCGTCGGCTGAGGATGATCGGCGAGGTCGCGTTGTCTTCCAGCAAGGGTGTGAAACCGATGTCGTCGCGGTGCAGCAGCTGTACCGAGGCCGGCACCAGCGTAACCCCGATTCCCGCCCCCACCAGACCGATCGCCGTTTGCAGTTCGTTGGTCCACTGCGCGACGTGGATGCTCACGCCATAGGACTCAAACAGCGCGATCACATGGTCGGCGTAACTCGGGCGTGGATTGCCGGGGTACAGCACAAAGGGTTCCCTGGCCAGTTCCCGCAGGCTGATGGGACCGGCGAGCAATGGATGGCCGGCGGGCAGGGCGGCGACCAGGCGGTCTTCGGTGAGCACGGTCTGGACGATGGCCGGGTCGTCGATGCGGATCCGGCCAAAACCGATGTCGATGCGCCCGGCCTTCAATGCCTGCACCTGTTGCAGGGTGGTCATTTCCGACAGGCCCAATTCCAGCTCCAGCGGTTCGCCACTGCGTAACCGGCGGATCAGTTCCGGCAGCACGCCATACAGGGTCGATGGCGCAAAGCCGATACCCAGCCAGGTCTTTTCACCCAGACCGATACGCCGCGTGTTGTCGCAGACTTTGTTCAGTTGTTCGAGCAGGGCGGTGGAGTGCTCATGGAAAAACCGCCCGGCGTCGGTCAACTTCAGCGGGCGGCCGCGCTCCAGCAACATTACCCCCAGTTCGTCCTCCAGTTGCTGGATCTGCCGGCTCAACGGCGGTTGGGCGATGTGCAGGCGCTCGGCGGCGCGGGTGAAGTTGAGGGTTTGAGCCAGCACCTGAAAGTAACGCAGGTGACGCAGTTCCATGGGGCCTCCGGATTTTCAATTGAATACCTTTAAGGTATCAAGCCAGACCAATTCTATATTGGCCGCCCGGAAAAAGCCGTATGAGAATCCGACTCAGAACTTCAAGAACCTGACGGGTATCGAAATGCTTGCAACCGCCATTGAGTCGATCGAGACGATCATCGTCGATCTGCCGACTATCCGCCCGCACAAGCTGGCCATGCACACCATGCAGAACCAGACCCTGGTGATCATCCGCGTGCGTTGCGCCGACGGCATCGAAGGCATCGGCGAATCCACCACCATCGGTGGCCTGGCCTACGGCAATGAAAGCCCGGACAGCATCAAGACCAACATCGACACGCACTTCGCCCCCTTGTTGATCGGCCAGGACAGCGGCAACGTCAATGCCGCCATGTTGCGCCTGGAGCGCAGCATCCGTGGCAACACCTTCGCCAAATCCGGTATCGAAACCGCGCTGCTCGACGCCCAGGGCAAGCGCCTTGGCCTGCCGGTCAGTGAATTGCTCGGTGGCCGCGTGCGTGACGCGCTCCCCGTCGCCTGGACCCTGGCCAGCGGTGATACGGAAAAAGACATCGCCGAAGCGGAAAAAATGCTCGACCTGCGCCGCCACCGCATCTTCAAGCTGAAGATCGGTGCCGGCGAGGTCAACCGCGACCTGGCCCACGTCATCGCCATCAAGAAAGCCCTGGGTGACCGCGCCAGCGTGCGGGTCGACGTCAACCAGGCATGGGACGAAGCCATCGCGATACGTGCCTGCCGAATCCTCGGTACCAATGGCATCGACCTGATCGAACAGCCGATCTCGCGCAACAACCGCGCCGGCATGGCCCGACTGAATGCCATGAGCCCGGCGCCGATCATGGCCGACGAATCCATCGAATGCGTGGAAGATGCGTTCAACCTGGCCCGCGAAGGCGCGGCCTCGGTGTTCGCCCTGAAAATTGCCAAGAACGGTGGCCCGCGCGCCGTGTTGCGCACCGCTTGCATCGCCGAAGCGGCCGGCATCGCCCTGTACGGCGGCACCATGCTCGAAGGCGGCCTGGGCACGATGGCGTCTGCCCATGCCTTCGTCACGTTGAACAAACTGGCGTGGGACACCGAACTGTTCGGCCCGCTGCTGCTGACCGAAGACATTCTCAGCGAGCCGCTGGTGTATCGCGATTTTGAACTGCACGTGCCGAAAACACCGGGTCTGGGCCTGAGCCTGGATGAAGAGCGCCTGGCGTTCTTCCGTCGCGACAAGACCACTCATCAAGCCTGAGGAGAGCATTATGCTGTTTCACGTAAAAATGACCGTGAACCTGCCGGTCGACATGAATCCGGAGGCGGCAGCCAGACTCAAGGCTGACGAAAAAGCCCTGGCCCAGCGCCTGCAAGAGCAGGGCAAGTGGCGTCACCTGTGGCGCATCGCCGGGCACTACGCCAACTACAGCGTGTTCGATGTCGACAGCGTTCAGGAACTGCATGACCTGCTGATGCAATTGCCTTTGTTTCCCTACATGGCCATCGAAATCGACGCGATGTGCCGGCATCCTTCTTCCATCCGTGACGATGACCGCTGAGCCCAGCCTGCTCAGCGCTACGCTAATAATTACAAGATGAGGAACCCTGAAAAATGAACGTCAAGATTTCCCACACTGCCGAAGTCCAGAAATTTCTCGAAGAAGCCAGCGGCCTGCTCAACGACGCCGGCAATCCACGGACCAAAGCGCTGGTCTACCGCATCCTGCGTGATTCGGTGAACATCATCGAAGACCTGGCCGTGACTCCGGAAGAATTCTGGAAAGCCGTCAACTACCTCAACGTGCTGGGCGCTCGCCAGGAAGCCGGGCTGGTGGTGGCCGGTCTCGGTCTGGAGCACTACCTCGACCTGCTGATGGACGCCGAAGACGAGCAGGCCGGCAAGTCCGGCGGCACCCCGCGCACCATCGAAGGCCCGCTGTACGTGGCGGGTGCGCCGCTGTCGGTTGGCGAAGCGCGTCTGGACGACGGCGTCGATCCGGGTGTGACCCTGTTCATGCAAGGCCGCGTGTTCAACACCGCTGGTGAACCTCTGGCCGGCGCCGTGGTAGATGTCTGGCACGCCAACACCGGTGGCACCTACTCGTACTTCGATACCACGCAGTCGGAATTCAACCTGCGTCGCCGCATCGTTACCGACGCCGAAGGCCGCTACCGTTTTCGCAGCATCGTGCCGTCGGGCTACGGCTGCCCACCGGACGGTCCGACCCAGCAACTGCTCGATCAACTGGGCCGACATGGCCAGCGCCCGGCGCACGTGCACTTCTTCATTTCCGCGCCGGATCACCGCCACCTGACCACCCAGATCAACCTCGACGGTGATCAATACCTGCACGACGATTTCGCCTACGCCACCCGCGACGAACTGATCGCCAAGATCACCTTCAGCGACGATCAACAGCGCGCGGCGGCCCATGGCGTGAGCGGTCGCTTTGCCGAAATCGACTTCGACTTCACCCTGCAGTCGTCTGCACAACCTGAAGAACAGCAGCGCCACGAGCGGGTCCGCGCCCTGGAAGACTGATAATCCGCGCTCCCCTGTAGGAGCGAGCCTGCTCGCGATGGACGTCAACGATGACGCTGGGTGCCTGATGCCCCGCGGCGTCCTCGAGTCCATCGCGAGCAGGCTCGCTCCTACAAGTGTTTCGGTTCTAGAATGAACTGAAGCAACTCATAACAACAACGAGAGTGACCTGATGATGCAAGCGCAACTGTTGAGTCAGCGCAGCCGGGTGTTCGACCATGCCGACCCTTACGCCGTGTCGGGCTACGTCAATCAGCACGTCGGTAACCACTGCATTCTCATGCCCCGTGCCGGCAGCCCGCTGGCCAGCCTTGATCATCGCAAGTTCGCCAGCCTCGACCTGTGCCGCATCAGCTACGGTGCCAGTGTGCGCGTGACGTCCGGTGCGCTGGACAGCATTTATCACCTGCAAGTGCTGCTGCGCGGCAACTGCCTGTGGCGTGGACACGGCCAGGAGCATTACTTCGCCCCCGGCGAATTGTTGCTGATCAACCCCGACGATCCGGTGGACCTGACGTACTCTGCCGATTGCGAAAAATTCATCCTCAAGGTCCCGACCCGCTTGTTTGAATCGGTCTGCGATGAGCAGCGCTGGCGCTATCCGGAGCAGGGCGTGCGGTTTCTGGAAAACCGTTACCAGCTCAATGAACTGGAAGGTTTCGTCAACCTGTTGGCGATGATCTGCCAGGAGGCCGAGTCCACCGAGCAGATCCCCAGGGTGCAGGAGCATTACACGCAGATCATCGTCAGCAAGATGCTCAGCCTGATGAGAACCAACGTCAGCCGCCTCGAGCTGGGCTCGCAGGCAGCCACGTTCGAAGCGATTGCCGATTACATCGCCAACAACCTCAAGCAGGACATCGACAGCGAAGAACTGGCGCGCCAGGCCCACATGAGCTTGCGTTCGTTGTATGGATTGTTCGAACGCAATGCCGGTGACACGCCGAAGAACTACATCCGCCGCAAGCGCCTCGAGTGCATCAACGCCTGCCTCAGCGACCCGACCTGCAACGTGCGCAACATCACCGAAGTGGCCATGGACTACGGCTTCCTGCACCTGGGACGGTTCTCCGACAGCTATCGCAAGCAGTTCGGCGAATTGCCGTCCGATACCCTCAAACGCCGGTATTGAGTTCACCCGATAATTTGTGGCGAGGGAGCTTGCTCCTGCTCGGCTGCGAAGCAGTCGCAAATTCGGTGGTCGCGGTGTTTCTGGTTCACCGAAGTCTCAGGTTTTGGGGCCGCTGCGCGACCCAGCGGGAGCAAGCTCCCTCGCCACAGGTTTAGCCTTTCCCATCCAATACCCGTTGCACAAAACGGATAAAGGTCTGCACCCCGCGGATACTCCCGCCTGATCCACCGTCCTAGCATGACCCCTGCCTGAACAATAACAATGGAGGCGGTGGCCATGACCCTGCGACCCGAATATTTGCATTCCCTGCTTGAAGACGATCCCGAGCAGGGCCTCTATCGCTGCAAGCGCGAGATGTTCACCGACCCGCGTCTGTTCGATCTGGAGATGGAACACATCTTCGAAGGCAACTGGCTGTACCTGGCCCACGAAAGCCAGATCCCCAACATCAACGATTTCTACACCACGAACATGGGGCGCCAGTCGATCTTCATTGCGCGCAACAAGGACGGTGTGCTCAACGCCTTCATCAACGCCTGCAGCCACCGTGGCGCGACCCTGTGCCGGCACAAGTCCGGCAACAAGAGCTCCTACACCTGTCCGTTCCACGGCTGGACCTTCAACAACTCCGGCAAGCTGCTCAAGGTCAAGGATCCGGCCAACGCCGGTTATCCCGCGAGCTTCAACTGCGAAGGCTCCCACGACCTGACCCGCGTCGCGCGGTTCGAGTCCTATCGCGGCTTCCTGTTCGGCAGTCTCAAGGCCGATGTCCTGCCACTGGTCGAGCACCTGGGCGAGTCGGCGAAGATCATCGACATGATCGTCGACCAATCCGCCGATGGCCTGGAAGTGCTGCGCGGCTCCTCCAGCTACATCTACGAAGGCAACTGGAAACTCACCGCCGAAAACGGCGCCGACGGCTACCACGTCAGCTCCGTGCACTGGAACTACGCGGCCACCCAGAACCAGCGTAAGCAGCGTGAAGCCGGTGACGCCAACCCGACCATGAGCGCCGGCAGCTGGGCCAAGCAGGGCGGTGGTTTCTATTCCTTCGACAAGGGCCACATGCTGCTCTGGACCCGTTGGGCCAACCCCGAGGACCGTCCGCTGTACGAGCGCCGCGATGAGCTGGCGCAGGATTTCGGCAAGGCTCGCGCCGACTGGATGATCGAGAATTCGCGCAACCTGTGCCTGTACCCCAACGTGTACCTGATGGACCAGTTCAGCTCGCAGATCCGCATCGCCCGGCCGATCTCGGTCAACCGCACGGAGATCACCATCTACTGCATCGCCCCCAAAGGCGAGAGCGACCACGCCCGGTCCAGCCGGATTCGCCAGTACGAGGATTTCTTCAACGTCAGCGGCATGGCCACGCCGGACGATCTGGAGGAATTCCGTTCCTGCCAGACCAGCTATCAGGGCAGCGTCACCACCTGGAACGACATGTCCCGGGGCGCCGAGCACTGGATCGAAGGTGCAGATGAAGCCGCCAAAGAGATCGACCTGCACCCGCTGCTCAGTGGTGTGCGCACCGAGGACGAAGGCCTGTTCGTGCTGCAACACAAGTACTGGCAGCAGACCATGCTCAAGGCCCTCGCCGCCGAGCAATCGAAACTGATCGCCGTGGAGGACGTGCAATGACGATTTCCCATGACACCGTGCGTGACTTTCTCTACCGCGAAGCGCGTTACCTCGACGACCGCCAGTGGGACGAGTGGCTGGAGCTGTACGCCCCGGACGCGACCTTCTGGATGCCGTCCTGGGACGACAACGACGAGTTGACTATCGATCCGCAGCGGGAAATCTCGCTGATCTGGTACGGCAACCGCACCGGCCTGGAAGACCGCGTCTTCCGCATCAAGACCGAGCGCTCCAGCGCCAGCGTGCCGGACACCCGCACCTCCCACAACATCAGCAACATCGAGCTGCTCGAGCAAGCCGACGGACTGTGCAAGGTGCGCTTCAACTGGCACACCCTGAGCTTTCGCTACAAGACCGTCGACAGCTATTTCGGCAGCAGTTTCTACACCCTCGACGTACGCGGTGAAAACCCGTTGATCAAGGCCAAGAAAGTGATCCTGAAGAACGACTACGTTCGTCAGGTCATCGATGTTTACCACTTGTGAGGCTGGCGTCATGACCCATTCCATTGCGTTCAATTTCGAAGACGGCGTCACCCGTTTCATCGACGCCAACGTGGGCGAGACCGTGGCCGATGCCGCGTATCGTCAGGGCATCAACATCCCGCTGGACTGCCGCGACGGCGCCTGCGGCACTTGCAAGTGTTTTGCCGAAGCCGGCCAGTACGAGTTGGGCGAGGAGTACATCGAAGACGCCCTCAGCCCCGAAGAGGCCGCGCAGGGTTTTGTCCTGACCTGCCAGATGCGCGCCCAGAGCGATTGCGTAGTGCGGGTGCCGACGTCCTCCGAGGTCTGCCGCACCCGTCAGGCCAGCTACGACGCGACCATCAGCGCCGTGCGCCAGCTGTCCGACAGTACCATCGCCCTGTCGATCAAGGGCGAAGCCCTGAGCAAACTGGCGTTCCTGCCGGGACAGTATGTGAACCTGGGAATTCCCGGCAGCGAACAAACCCGCGCCTATTCGTTCAGCTCGTTGCAGCGCGATGGTGAAGTCAGCTTCCTGATCCGCAACGTGCCCGGCGGCTTGATGAGCAGTTTCCTCACCGGCATGGCCAAGGCCGGCGATTGCATGAGCCTGGCAGGTCCCCTGGGCAGTTTTTATCTGCGCGACATCCGTCGGCCGCTGTTGCTGCTGGCCGGTGGTACCGGGCTGGCGCCGTTCACCGCGATGCTGGAGAAGATCGCCGAGCAGGGCAGCGATCACCCGCTGCATCTGATCTACGGCGTGACCCACGATTTCGACCTGGTGGAAATCGACCGCCTCGAAGCCTTTGCCGCGCGCATCCCCAACTTCACCTTCAGCGCCTGCGTCGCCAGCCCCGAGAGCCAGCATCCGCTCAAGGGCTACGTGACCCAGCACATCGAGCCAAAGCATTTGAACGAGGGCGACGTCGACGTCTACCTGTGCGGCCCGCCGCCGATGGTCGAGGCCGTCAGCAAGTTCATTCGCGAACAAGGCATCGCGCCTGCGAACTTCTACTACGAAAAATTCGCCGCCAGCGCGGCATAACCTTCCGTACGCCAATCCCCCCTGTACCTGTAGGAGCTGCCGAAGGCTGCGATCTTTTGATCCTGGTTTGTAAAAAACACAATCAAAAGATCGCAGCCTTCGGCAGCTCCTACAAGGGGTGGCGTTGGCGGGAGCATGAGGATGACCATGAACAGATTTCACGAAAAAGTCGCGCTGATCACCGGCGCTGCCCAAGGCATCGGGCAGCGGGTGGCCGAACGCATGGCAGCCGAAGGGGCGAAGCTGATCCTGGTGGATCGTTCCGAGCTGGTGTTCGAAGTGCAGCAACAACTGGCCGCGACCACTCAGGTGTTGGCCCTGGCCGCCGACCTTGAGCAATACGACGAATGCAGCCGGGTGATGCAAACCGCCGTCGAGCGTTTCGGCCGCCTCGATGTGTTGGTCAACAACGTCGGTGGCACCATCTGGGCCAAACCGTTCGAGCACTACGAGGCGTCGCAGATCGAGGCCGAGGTCCGCCGTTCGCTGTTCCCGACCCTGTGGTGTTGCCATGCTGCGCTGCCGTTCATGCTGGAGCAGGGCAGCGGGGCGATCGTCAACGTCTCTTCCATCGCCACCCGCAGCCTCAACCGCGTGCCCTACGGTGCGGCAAAGGGTGGGGTGAATGCCTTGACCGCTTGTCTGGCGTTCGAAACCGCCGGTCGTGGCGTGCGGGTCAACGCCACGGCGCCTGGCGGCACCGAAGCACCGCCGCGGCGCATACCCCGCAATGGTGCCGAGCAGAGTGAGCAGGAAAAACTCTGGTACCAGCAGATCGTCGACCAGACCCTCGACAGCAGCCTGATGAAACGCTACGGCACCCTGGATGAGCAGGCGGGGGCTATTCTGTTTCTGGCCAGCGACGAAGCGTCCTATATCACCGGCATGGTCATGCCCGTGGGCGGCGGCGATCAGGGCTGAGGCGAGTGGCGAACAACCCCATCGGCAAACGGAGTCATGGTGATGAGTGACAAACCCACGATCGTGCTGGTCCATGGATTCTGGGGCGGTGCTGCCCACTGGAACAAGGTCATCGCCAAATTGCTCAGCCGGGGCGACACGCACATTCGTGCCGTCGAATTGCCGCTGACTTCGCTGGCTGATGATGCCGAGCGTACGCGCAAGATGATCGCCCAGGTGCCCGGTCCGGTGCTGCTGGTGGGGCATTCCTATGGCGGCGCGGTCATCACTGAAGCGGGGGATTTGCCGAATGTGGTCGGGCTGGTGTACATCGCCGCGTTCGCCCCGGACGCCGGTGAAAGTCCCGGCGGCATCACGCAACGGCACCCGCCAGCGGCAGCGGCCAACCTGACGCCGGACAGCGACGGTTACCTGTGGGTCAAGCCCGAGCTCTACCACGAGAGCTTCTGCCAGGACCTGCCGGCGACCGAAGGGCTGGTCATGGGCCTCACCCAGAAAGCGCCGCTGGCGAGCACCTTCGGCGACACCATTGGCACGGTGGCCTGGAAGAACAAGCCATCCTGGTATCAGGTTTCCACCGACGACCGGATGATCGCCCCGCAAAACCAGCAGTGGATGGCGGCGCGGCTCAACGCCCGGGAGATCCTGACCTTGCATGCCAGCCATGCGTCATTGGCGTCGATGCCCGCCGAAGTGGCAGCCTTGATCGACAGGGCCGCGACGGCGTTGGCCAAAGGCTAGGGTCTACAAGCGCCGCACAAAGGCGCTGACGATACTGCGCATGGCGTCGCTGATGTTCAGGTTGTGTAGCGCATCCAGCGGGTGCCAGATGCAATCGGTGATTTCGTTCAGCGGTTGCAATTGCTCAAGGTTAAGCACCGACACCTCGAAGACGTGGTGTCGGGTGCCGTCCGTTTCCAGCTCCAGCACGTATATCAACTCGTCGACCCGCAGGCCGGTTTCTTCCCACAGCTCGCGAATGGCAGCGTCGGCTGCACTTTCGCCCCGTTCGAGCTTGCCGCCGGGCAGCGTCCAGCGACCGCCTTGCTTGCGTACCAGCAGTACATGCCTGTCCTGCTCGCAGATGATGGTTGCGCGTACTTTCATGGGTTACCCGATGGCCGGTTGTCATGGAACAGGCAGGAAGATGCAGCGTTCGGGCCAAGGCTGCAATTGTGCTGCCATCGGTTAGTTTGAGCGGCCGATCAGACGAAAAGTGCAACCGAAAGGGGGAATTTCCATGGCGACGTCTGGTCGGTATTTTGGAGAAGGGTGGGTGTAAGGTAAGCAAGTCAACCGGATAGCACTGCCCAGGAGGAGGTGACCATGAGCGTTTCGATGCTGAACAAGATGCACATGAACGGCTATGACGTACTCAGCGTGAACAACGGCCCCTGGCGGGTATGCACCCAGGGTGACCGGCTTGGCTCGTTCAACAGTCGAGAGGAGGCATTGGCGTTTGCCGCGTCACTGCCTGGCTACAGGGCGCGTGCCGGCAAGCCAGCAGGCAGCCATCAAACAAAGTGATGTCAATCTCCTGTAGGAGCGAGCTTGCTCGCGAAAAACGTCCGGATAACGCGTTCATTCAGACAGGGCGCGTCATCGTTGACGTCCATCGCGAGCAAGCTCGCTCCTACAGTATTAATAATTAATAGCCACCTCCACCGCTGGGCCGGGAGGGCTCCCGGGCCTTTAGCTGCGTGTGACTCCATTCCGCGCAGGTCATGAAGCTCTTGTGGTCGACCATGCCGCGGCCATCGAAACTGACGTTGTACGCCTGCTGATGGCCTTCGTGAGTCAGTTTGTAGTCAAAGCAGGTACCGGGTTCAACGGTACGATCCGTGACCGCCAGGGGCTGGCCGCCGATTTGCCGGACTTGCTCGCGGGTCATGCCGGTGTCGACTTTCGCCACCAGCGGCTGGTCCTGATAGATCGAGTTGGTGCTGCAGCCTGGCAACGCGGTCAGTACGGCGACCAGCGTGAATAGAGGCCTGTTCATGGCAGCGCTCCCGCTATTGAGCCTTGTTGCGGCTAATGACCTTGGCTTTCACTTCCTCGGCATAGCCGGACAGTTTTTGTTCATCACCCTGAAACAAAGCACACAGTCTTTGCACGGCTTGCGCGTCGCCTTCGCTGCCAAGCTCGCGCAACCGCTGCTCAATGCGCAAAAGCTCCACCGCCGACCAGCGCAGGTCTGACGCAAGCCCTTGCAGGTCACGCCGAAGTTGCTGTTCCGAATCGTTAAGCCACATGATGACCTCCTGAATGCTGCACTCCGCAATTTTAGACCCGTTTACCGGACCGGATGTTGTGTTCGTCTGAGTCAGCGGGGTTTCCTTTGGTCGGGAAAAGCGAACAGGACAATGCGCTGTCCCGCTCTAGTGCCGGTGTTCTCAAGCCAGGACGACGTCAAATGACAACCAGCAAGGAACTAACTGGGCAAAGTGATATCAATGACTCGCCGAATCGTCGGGATGGATGTACGGTCGGCGGCAAGCTACATTTTCTCTTTTCGAATTTAAGGAAGCAGCATGCGGATGTTGATGGGGGGAGTCGCGCTGGCATTGCTGGGCGGGTGTTCGTTGCCGGCGTCGCTGGTACCGGGCGAGCCGAATGTCAGCAAGCACAGCGATAAGACGCCAAAAGAGTATGCGGCGTGCGTTTTGCCGGCCTGGCAGAAGGAAGTATCGAATACGACCCAGGTTTCGATTTCCAACGGCTACCGGATCACCGCACCAAGCGTGATAACGGCCGATGAAGTGCTGGATATCGTGAAATACAAGGATGGCAGCCAGATTTCGCTGTATCAGGGGCCACCTTGGGCCAAATCCGGCGACCTGCGCAAAATCGTGCGCGACTGCCTTTAAGCGCGAGAAGGTGAAAATCGGTCACCGACCGCTTTTCGCCTGAGCCGAGAAAAACCGGATGCCTGGCGTGCATCCGGTTTTTTTATGGTTCATCACGTAATTCCGGGATATTTCGTAATCTGTGCCGTGAAGAACCTTTTTATGCGGCTCAGTCTGAAAGGTTGGTCGCAGGAATGATCTGCTCACTGGCCTGGGCGCTGCTTTTCCTTTCCCGACGCTCGTTCATCCAGCTCTCCACCTTGACGCCGAATTCGGCCGGGGCCTTGCGCCCGAATTTCCTGGCGATGTCGAGGATGGTTTGCTGGGCGAGGGCCTCTTCCATGCGTTTTTGCGCAACCATCATCGCGCCATGGACCGCACACGGACCGTCCAGTGCCCAGGCCGGCGGGGTGCCGTCGAACACTGCGCAACGGCCACGGATTTCCCGGCAATCGAAGATCGACTTGCGGCCGTCGATGGCGTTGACGATATCCAGCAGGGTGATTTCGTCGGCGGGCCGGGCCAGCTTGAAGCCTCCGCGCATGCCTTCGGTGGCGACCACCAGTTTGCCTTTGGCCAGCTTGGTGAAGATTTTCGCCAGATAGTCCAGGGGAACACCTTGCAGTTCGGCAAGGTCGCGCACACTCGCTTCACGGGAGTCGC
This sequence comes from Pseudomonas sp. PDM32, assembly GCF_019219225.1. Lineage (NCBI taxonomy): Bacteria > Pseudomonadati > Pseudomonadota > Gammaproteobacteria > Pseudomonadales > Pseudomonadaceae > Pseudomonas > Pseudomonas sp. PDM32. The sequence continues at coordinate 267,237 of NZ_JAHUWE010000009.1, read as the reverse complement.
CACCGTTGCCAACGAGAAAAAGCAGGCAGTGGATGCCGTACTCGACACCCGCGCTGTAAAGAGACATACAAATCTCCGACTTGATTAGTCGCCAATTCTAGCAGCCGAGCCTAAGCCAGGCAATGAATCGTCGCGCCCTGAAATTTTTTAGTCAGCTCGAAAAATCCCTGTCAACCGCGTCCTTGAGGCTTTTCTGCCGAAGCATCGACAGGTTCGATGGCGGCCATCAAAAAAAACGAGTTGCAGGATTTAACTAGGATCAATACAGTCGTAGTTGTTCGAGCGGCACAGGTCGACGGTTCTCGAAAAATACCGACCTCATGCCGGCTCCCGATGAGCGTGACTCACAACCCTTGTTTATCCCCTGGAGTTAAAGATGAAACAGCACATTCTGGTGATTGGCGCAGGTTTCGGTGGCATGTGGACCGCTTTGAGTGCTACGCGCCTGTTCGACATTCACGGCCACAACGACGTAGAAGTGACCGTGCTGGCGCCCCAGGCCGAGCTGCGTGTGCGTCCGCGCTTCTACGAACCGAACGCCCATCAACTGGCTGCGCCGATCGGCGATCTGTTCGATGCTGTAGGGATCAGGTTCATCAAGGGCGCGGCGCAGACCATCGATGTCGAGCAAAAGCAGGTCGGCTATGTCGATGCCGCCGGTGCCCGACAAGTCTGCAGCTACGACAAACTCGTTCTGGCCACCGGCAGCGGCCTGGCTTCGCCAAACACCCCGGGCGTGGCCGAACATGCATTCGACGTCGACCAGATCGAACAGGCCGTGCGCCTGGAAAACCACCTCAAGGCACTGGCCAATCAGCCCGATAGCGACGCACGCAACACGGTGGTGGTGGCCGGTGGCGGTTTCACCGGGATCGAAACGGCGACTGAAATGCCGACCCGCCTGCGGACCATCCTCGGCGACCGTGCCGACATCAATGTGATCATCGTTGACCGTGGCGATAAAATCGGCGGCTCGATGGGTGAGGAAATCGCCGAGTCGATCGTCGAGGCCAGTGTGGCGACCGGCGTGAAATGGCACCTGAACGCCTCGGTCGTGTCGGTCGATGCCAACGGCGTCACCCTGTCCGACGGTGCGCGTATCGATGCCAGGACCGTGGTCTGGACCACCGGCGTTCGCGCCAGCTCCCTGACCGAACAGATCCCGGCCGAACGCGATCGCCTGGGTCGCCTGCATGTCGACGCCCACCTGAAAGTGATTGGCCAGGACGACATCTTCGCCACCGGCGACGTCGCCTACGCAGCCAGCGACGAGATCGGCAACTACGCCCTGATGACCTGCCAGCACGCGATTTCGCTGGGCCGCCACGCCGGCAACAACGTGGCGGCGCAGATCCTCGGTGTCGCCCCGACGCCGTACAGCCAGCCCAAGTACGTGACCTGCCTGGACCTCGGCGCCTGGGGCGCGGTCTACACCGAGGGTTGGGACCGCCAGGTCAAGTTGGTCAAGCATGAGGCCAAGGCATTGAAGACCCAGATCAACACCCAGTGGATCTACCCACCGGCGGCAGATCGAGTCACCGCACTGGCTTCGGCGGATCCGATGATTCCTGTGGCCTGATTGATTCGAACATCGCGTCTGAACAAGACAATCCCGCTCGGGTTCGCCGAAGCGGGATTTTTTACGTCTCGATTGCCTGCATGAAATTAACCGTGTATTTTTTCATGAAATTAAAAATACAAAATTTCACGAGGCCGTATGTTTCAGCAATCCACCCGGCATGTCGCCAGTTACTACGCCCATAGTTGCGCCGATCGACTGGTCAATCGCACCGCACTTGAAGGTGAGCAAGACACCGAAGTGCTGATCATCGGGGCCGGTTTCAGTGGATTGCACACGGCGTTGCGCCTGGCGCTGGCCGGCAAGCGCGTGACCCTGCTCGAAGCCAGCCGGGTGGCCTGGGCCGCGTCCGGGCGTAATGGCGGGCAGGCGATTCTCGGTTGGTCGTGCGACATGCCACCGCTGGAAGCGGCGCTGGGATACGAGCGGGCGCGGCGATTGTGGGACGGCATGCGCTGGGCCGCGCGCGAATTGCGTGATCTGCCCGGCCGCCATGAATTCGATTGCGACTACCGCGCTGGCCATCTCTGGACCTCGGTGATGCCGCGGCGAGTGGGGCTGCTGACCGAGTGGCAGCACGAGGCCAGCCACAAGTGGGGTCACGACAAACTGCAATTCATCCCCCGGCAACAGCTGCCGCAATGGGTCGCCAGCGAGCGTTATCAGGCCGGCCTGTTCGACCCCGAGGGCGGGCATTTGAATCCGCTGAAACTTGCCTTGGGCCTCGCGGAGGCGGTTGAGCGGGCTGGCGGCCGTATCTACGAGCAAAGCAAGGCGCTGAGTTATGGCGAGGAGGGCGAAGGCTTTGTGGTGACGACCGAGCGCGGTCGTATTCGCGCCGATGTGCTGGTGCTGGCGTGCAACGCCTACCTCGATCGGCTCGACCCGCAACTGGCCAGTTGTGTGTTGCCGGTCGGCACCTATCAGGTCGCGACCGCGCCGCTCACCAGGGACCAGGCCACTGCGCTGCTGCCGAGCAACGTGTGCGTGACCGACAACCAGTTCGTGCTCGATTATTTCCGCCGCACCCCGGATAACCGCCTGCTGTTCGGCGGCGGTTGCACTTACCTGGGCGGGATGCCCAAGGACATCGCCGCGGCGACCCGGCCGTTCCTGGAGCGGGTGTTCCCGCAACTCACGGGCGTCGAGCTTGAGTTTGCCTGGGGCGGACACATCGACCTGACCCTCAAACGCACGCCGGACATCGGACGGCGCGGCGATCTGTACTGGATGCAGGGCTATTCCGGGCATGGCGTGCTACCGACGCTGGCCGCGGCGCGGGCGGTGTCCGACGCGATCCTCGGTCAACCCGACGAACTGTCCCTGTACCAGGGCCTGAACAACGGCAGTTTTCCCGGCGGCAAATACCTGGCCGCGCCGCTGGAAGCCATAGGCAAGGCCTGGTATCGACTGCGCGACAGCATTTGAAGCGACACTTTCTGGAAGCCTCAAGATGGACATGCAAGAAGAAATCTCGGCGCTGGCGATCCTGATCCAGGACCTGCGCAAGCACAAGAAGTACACCCTCAAGGAACTGGCGGACAAAATCGGCCGCTCCGTCGGTTTTCTGTCCCAGGTCGAGCGCGGCCTGTCGCGCCCGACGGTGGCAGACCTGACCGCGATCAGCGAAACCCTCGGCGTGCCGACCACTTATTTCTACAGCCTGCCCAAACCCATGGCGTTGTCCTGGGTCACCCGCCCGGACGAGCGCCGCACGCTGTACTACGCCGACGGCATCACCGACATCCTCGTTTCGCCAAAAATGCGCGCGTCCTTCTCGATGCTTGAAAGCCAGCTCGAACCCGGCGCCAGCAGCGGCGACCGGCACATGAAGGACAGCTCGGAGCAGGGCGGTTATGTCCTCGAAGGGCAGCTGACCCTGTGGCTCGACGACAACGAACCGGTGACCCTGCATCCCGGCGACAGCTTTCAACTGGCCAGCCATGCGCACTGCCGCTACGGCAACCTGTCCGACCAACTGACCCGCGTGCTTTGGGTTTACACCTGATAACAACAAGGACCAAAACGATGGATGCCGTGTGCTCTGAACTGCTGGCCGAAGTTCGCAACTTCCGCCACTGCAACCCCGAAGTGCGTTATGTCGACCTGATCTCCCTGGACATTCCGGGGCATTTCTACGGCAAGCGCTACCCGATCGAAATGCTGGAGAAAGTCGCTGCCGGCAGTGCACTGAAACTGCCGCAAAACTGTGTGCTGCTCGGCACCCAGGGCGGGCTGTTCAAGATTGGTGACTACTGCTTCAACGATGGCGACCCGGATGCGTTGCGGCGTTTGGTGCCTGGCACCTTGAAGCTGGTGACTTGGGAAAAGCAGCCTCTGGGCCAGATGCTGATCACCTCCGACGGCACGGAAAAACCCATCGAATTCGAACCCCGTGAAGTGCTGGCCCAGGTGCTGAACCGCCTGCACCGTAAAGGTATTTTTCCGGTGGTGGCCTTCGAGCTGGAGTTTTACCTGTTCGACAGCCGCTTGAAGGACGGCCTGCCACAGTTCCCCCGTGATGAGCTGACGGGTGACGCCGATGATCAGCCGAACATGCACATCGAACGCTTGTCGCGCTTCGCCCCGGTGCTCGATGAAATGGTCGAGACCGCGCGCGCCCAAGGCATCGATGCCACGGTGATTACTGCCGAACTCGGCCCGGGCCAGTTCGAAATCAACTTCGGACATTGCGATGACGGCCTGCGCGCCGCCGACTGGGCGGCCCTGTTCTGCCGCAGCACCCGGGGCGTGGCGCTCAAGCACAACCTGCGCGCCAGTTTCATGGCCAAACCTTACCTGCAACACCCCGGCAGCGGCATGCACGTGCACGTCAGCCTGTATGACCAGGCCGGCAACAACCTGCTGGCGGCGAACGGTCAGCGGGCGCTGCGCCATGCGGTGGCCGGTTGCCTGGAGGTGTTGCCGCACTGCATGCCGATCTTTGCCCCGAACCACAATGCCATGCGTCGCTTGAGTGGCACGGTGAACGTCGCGTCCCGCGCCAGCTGGGGCTTCGAGGATCGCGATGCGTGCTTGCGTATTCCGGAGTCGGACGTCAAGAACCTGCGCATCGAACATCGCCTGGCGGGCGCCGATGCCAACCCGTATCTGGCGTTGGCGGCGATCCTGGTGGGGTTGGAGCAGGGCCTGGAAGGGGAGCGCGAGCCGATTGCACCGCTCAACGAAGACCGCGGCAGTGGCATCGATTTCCCGTTGGAAATGCTCGAAGCGGTGCAGTCCATGCAACATCATCCAGCCGTGCGCGAAGGCTTGGGGGCGGAGTTTGTAGACGTCTATTGCGAAAACAAACGTCAGGATCATCTGGCATTTCTGCATGACATCAGCGCGCGTGAGTATCGCTGGTTCTTGTAGTCGCCCTTAGAAAATATGTGGATATATAAGGGCTTAGAGCGTTTAGTAACTGGATAGTGAATTAAAATATCTTGTTACAGGCCGAAATATTCCGTAATATCCGCGCCGCGTTCACCACCACGGTTTATGCATTTTTAAGTCCCGGGCGTCCATCAGCTGCCCGGGATTTTTTTTGCCTGCAATGTGGTCGGTCGTTGAGAATCAAAAGATCGCAGCCTGCGGCAGCTCCTACAAGGATGTACGTCTTGCCTTTGTAGGAGCTGCCGCAGGCTGCGATCTTTTTTGCCGTCAAATGCTGATGACTACGCAGGTACGCTGACGCGCGCGTTCATTTTCATCAGCCAGTAGTAACTCACCGCCGGCACCAGCAACCCGACAACCCACGCCAGATCCACCCCGTCCAGCGCCGTGGCCACCGGGCCGACGTACAGCGTGGTGTTCATGAACGGGATTTCCAGGGCGATCGCCAGCAGGAAACTGCCGCAGGCAATCCGGTTGACCCGCCCGTAGATCCCGTTCAGGTCGAAGATATCGTCAATCAGGTATTGGCCTTTGCGCAGGCAGTAGTAGTCCACCAGGTTGATCGCCGTCCACGGGATCAGGAAGTAGCTCATGAAGAAGATGAAGTTCAGGAAGAAGTTGATGAAGTCGTCCTGACTGATGGTGCACAGGGCCGTGGCCACCAGGCTGATCAGCAGCATGAACACACCGCGCACCCGCGGCGTCACTTTGAGTCGGGCAAACGGTTCGATCACGGTGATGGTCGACATGAACGCGCCGTACAGGTTGAACACGTTGATCGACACCTGGCCATAGACGATGAAGGCGAACAGCAGCAGTGCGCCAGTGCCGAACAAACCGGCGACATGCCCGCCGACGTTGCTGGAAAAGTCGCCGATGCCGACGCTCAGGATCGCCCCGAGAATCATCATCCACGCGCCACCGCTGACCGTGCCGGCATAGCTGTACCAGAACACCTGGGCGGTCGGCGTGTTGCTCGGCAGGTAGCGCGAGTAGTCGGCGACGTAAGGCGCGTAGGACAGTTGCCAGGTCACGGCGATGCTCACCGCCACCAGGAACTTCGACAACGAGAAGCCGGTCGGCAGCCATTGTTCGGCCGGGATCGGCAACTGCAAGGCGAGCACCGTGGCGGCCACGAACACCACCAGCGACAGAATCGACAGCAGCTTCTGCAAGCGGTGAATCAACCGATAGCCATAGAGGGCGACAACGAAGCACAACGCGCCGATCAGGTAGATGTTGCCGGACATCGGCAGTGGGCTGACGGACTCCAGCGCCTGGGCCGCGAGCAAGGTGTTGCTGACGAAGAAGCCCAGGTAAATCAGCATCACGAACAGCAGCGGCAACACCGCCCCCAGCACACCGAATTGCGCCCGGCTCTGGATCATCTGCGGAATCCCCAGCTTCGGTCCCTGGGCCGAGTGGGAGGCCATGAAAATCGCCCCCAGCAACGAGCCGACGATGATCGCCAGCGCACTCCAGAACAGGTTGAGCCCCATCACCACCGGCAACACGCCGGAGGCGATGGTGGTGATGTTCATGTTGGCGCCGAACCAGATATAGAACAGCGAACCCGGCTTGCCGTGGCGTTCGGTCTCGGGGATGAAATCGATGCTTCTTTTTTCGACTTGCATGGCGATCACTCCTGAGTCCGGACGAGACGGGATTGCAGACGGGCGATGGTGCTTTGCAGCTCATGGGGCTGGTGGGCAAACAGGTCCGGACGCTCGGGGATCAGGCTCAGGTAGTCGCGCTGTTCCAGGGCGCGCAGGCATTCGGTCGTGGTGAGGATTTCCAGCGAGTAGACCCAGTTGGCCATGATCAGCAGGGCCGAGTAATGCGCGGCCTCGGTGGTCGTGGTGCAGGCATCGCTGACCAGGCGCACGCGGTAGCCCAGGGCGAAGGCATCGAACACGCTGGTCAGCACGCAAACGTCCGTGAGTACGCCGCAGACGATCAGCGTGTCGACCTCCATGGCCTTGAGTCGGGCATCGAGGTCGGTGCGGTGAAAGGCGCTGTAACGGCCCTTGTCGATGATCCATTCACCGGGCTGCGGCGTCAGCGACTCGATGATTTCCACTTGCCGGGTGCCGGCGCGGTAACCGCCGGGGCCACCGTCGGCGGCCAGGGGTTCGCCGTGGGGCAGGTCACTGCCGTCGGCCTGATTGATGTGGCGGGTATAGATGACAGGCATCCGCTGATGGCGGGTGGTATCGAGCAGGGCGGCGGTATGGGCGAGCACCCTGTCGAAGTTTTCCAGGACGAAACCGTCCTCCTGCTGCATGTCGATGATCAACAGCGCGTTGTTATTGTTCATTGGGCAAACCTGATCAAAGGCGAATACAAGACACCGCACGCGCCAGGCCATGGCGAGACGCGGGGTGCATGATTGGCTGTTCGGGTGGGCTCAGTGAACTATTTGCCAGAAGCCGTTCTGCTTGGCCGAAACGCTAGCGCGCAGACGCTTGAAATGCAGGTGCGAGGCGGTCCATTCACCGCGCAGGTAAGCCCGCGCGGCGCCGGAGGGAAGGGCGAGTGATGGGAGACGATCAGTGAACATGGAAATCGACCCCCTGTAGGAGCGAACCTGTGGCGAGGGGGCTTGCCCCCGTTGGGCTGCGGAGCGGCCCTGCAGCCTGTGACCGCGGTGTGTCAGACGTACCGCAAGTATTGGTTTTACGACTGCTTCGCAGTCGAACGGGGCGATGCGGCGATCCGACAAGCCCCCTCGCCACAGGCTCGCTCCTACAGTTGATGTCGCAGGGCGGCGCAATCAGCGAAACGCTGGCACCACATGCTTGATGAACAGCTCCAGGGATTTTTTCTTCTCCGCGTGGGGCAGGCTGTTATCGCACCAGAAGCTGAATTCGTCCACGCCCAGTTCCTGGTAGTACTTGATGCGCGGAATGATTTCTTCCGGGGTGCCGATCATGGCGGTCTTGTGCAGGCTCTCGAGTTCGAACTCGGGGCGACCGGCGAATTTCTCTTCCGGGCTCGGCGCGAGGAAACCGTTGACCGGGGTGGTCTTGTTGCCGAACCAGGCATCGAAGGTGCGATAGAACTTCGAGATCGCCTTGGCCCCGACTTCCCAGCCCTGCGGATCGTCGGCGGTGTGCACGTGGGTGTGACGCAGCACCATCAGTTGCGGGCGCGGCACGCCAGGGTTGTTGTCCAGGGCGGCCTGGAATTTGTTCTTCAGGTCGAGGACTTCCTCGTCGCCTTTCATCAGCGGCGTGACCATGACGTTGCAGCCGTTGGCCACCGCGAAGTTGTGCGAGTCCGGGTCGCGGGCGGCGATCCACATCGGCGGGTTCGGTTGCTGGATCGGCTTGGGCACGCTGGTGGAGGTCGGGAATTTCCAGATGTCGCCGTCGTGGGCGTAGTCGCCGTTCCACAAGGCTCGCACCACCGGAACCATTTCCCGCAACGCCTGGCCACCGGAGGAGGCTGGCATGCCGCCGGACATGCGGTCGAATTCGATCTGGTAGGCGCCACGGGCCAGGCCGACTTCCATGCGGCCATTGCTGATCACGTCGAGCAACGCGCATTCACCGGCCACCCGCAGCGGATGCCAGAACGGCGCGATGATGGTGCCGGCACCCAGGTGAATGGTAGTGGTCTTGCCCGCCAGATAAGCCAGCAACGGCATCGGGCTCGGCGAAATGGTGTACTCCATGGCGTGGTGTTCGCCGATCCACACGGTGCTGAAACCACCGGCTTCGGCCATCAGCGTCAGTTCGGTCAGGTCTTCGAACAACTGGCGGTGGCTGACGCTTTCGTCCCAACGTTCCATGTGTACGAACAGGGAAAACTTCATGACACTTACCTCGGATCTTTTGTTGTTGGCCTGTCGACTGCGGGCCTGATGGTTATTGGTATACCATAATACGAATTGAGTGGTAAAGATCGCAGCCTGCGGCAGCTCCTACAACGAGATGCGTATGCCCCTGTAGGAGCTGCCGCAGGCTGCGATCTTTTCAATGGTCAAGCCAGAACAGGCAGGGCGCCCATCTTGCCGTGGCAATACACCAGTGGCCCGCTGCTCTGTTGAGGCACGATCAGGTTCTTCACCGCGCCGACCATGATGGCGTGGTCGCCGCCTTCATATTCGCGCCACAACTCGCATTCGATGACCGCCGTGGCGTTGGCCAGGATCGGGTTGCCCAACTCGCTGAGCGTCCACTCGATCCCCTGGGCCTTGTCCTTGCCTTTGCGCGCGAAGGCATAGGCTTCGCTTTGCTGGCCGCCGGACAGCACGTGGATCGCAAAACGTTTGTTCCTGATCAGGACAGGATAGGAGTCGGAGCTGTAGTTGGGGCAGAACAGCACCAGGGCCGGGTCCATCGACAGCGAGCTGAAGGCGCTGGCGGTCAGGCCGACGATTTGCCCCTCTTCATCGAGCGTAGTGATCACGGTCACTCCGGACGGGAACGAGCCCATGACTTGTTTGTAGATGGCGGCATCGATCATTGGACGGTCCTCGGGTGGTGTGACGCGGTTTTTATGTGTTTATAGGTCTGATGGTATACCGTAATACATCGATTGCAAGGTCTTTTTGAGTGAACCGATAAACGTACTGCTTTCCTCGAGAACCCAATGATTACAGGGATATTGGCTAACAAATGTGGGCTTGAATCGGGCAGGATACCGGCTCAGAGGCTTGTTCAAAGACCGGATCAGTCTTGTTTAAAGTTTGGAATACCATAATATGGTCTGCATCTGAGGGGCGGCCAGAGAGTCCCCCCGGTTTGGCTTCATACAAAGATAAGAACAGACAAACTCGAGTTCATGCACATGTCCCAGATGTCCCGGCAAGATCCGTTGATCGAGAACCATACGGTCGACTACGTTCCACTCGCAGAGCGCCATGGGAAGGCCCGCGATCTTTTCACCCTGTGGTTCAGCACCAACATCGCGCCACTGCCCATCGTCACCGGCGCGATGGTGGTCCAGGTGTTTCACCTCAATCTGTTCTGGGGCCTGCTGGCGATTGCCCTCGGGCACATGGTCGGCGGTGTGGTGATTGCGCTGGCGTCGGCCCAGGGGCCATGCATGGGTATTCCGCAAATGGTCCAGAGCCGTGGTCAGTTCGGCCGCTACGGCGCGCTGCTGATCGTGTTCTTCGCCGCGTTGATCTACATCGGTTTCTTCATCTCCAACATCGTGCTGGCAGGCAAATCGATTGTCGGCATTGTGCCGTCGGTTCCGGTACCGGCGAGCATTCTGATCGGCGCCCTCAGCGCCACGGCCATTGGGGTGATCGGTTATCGCTTCATCCACACCCTCAACCGCATCGGTACCTGGGTCATGGGCAGCGCGTTGCTCGCCGGTTTCCTCTACATCTTCGCCCATGACCTGCCGGCGGACTTCTTCACTCGCGGCGGGTTCAACCTGTCGGGCTGGCTGGCCACGGTCTCGCTGGGCATCATCTGGCAGATCAGCTTCTCGCCGTATGTGTCGGACTATTCGCGCTACCTGCCGGCGGACATCGGCATCACCCGGCCGTTCTTCGCCACTTACCTGGGGGCGACCCTGGGCACGATCCTGTCGTTCACCTTCGGTGCCGTGGCGGTCCTGGCGACGCCCGAAGGCACCGAGGCGATGGCGGCGGTCAAGCAGTCCACCGGTTGGCTGGGGCCGATCCTGATGGTGCTGTTCCTGCTCAACATCATCAGCCACAACGCCCTGAATCTGTATGGCGCAGTGCTGTCGATCATCACCTCGATCCAGACCTTCGCCAGCCAGTGGACGCCGAGCATCAAGGTGCGCGTGGTGTTGTCGGGCATCGTCCTGGCGGGTTGCTGTGTGGTGGCGCTGGGTGCCTCGGCGAACTTCATTTCGCAGTTCATCGGCCTGATTCTGGCGCTGTTGCTGGTGCTGGTGCCCTGGGCGTCGATCAACCTGATCGACTTCTACCTGATCAAGCGTCGCCGCTACGACATCGCCTCGATCTTCCGCGCGGACGGCGGCATCTACGGGCGTTTCAACCTGCACGCGATCATCGCCTACTTCATCGGCATCATCGTGCAGCTGCCATTCGCCAACACTTCACTGTATGTCGGGCCGTACGCCAATCTGGTGGACGGCGCGGACCTGTCGTGGCTGGTGGGTCTGGTGGTGACATGCCCGTTGTATTACTGCCTCGCTACGCGAAGCCAGGCACAGGAAAGCCGTGCGGTGACGTTCGGCTACACCGACTGAGGCAACAAGGTTCTGTATTTGTCTGAAACGTAACGCTGATCTTGTGGCGAGGGAGCTTGCTCCCGTTGGACTGCGTAGCTGTCCCCTCCAAGGGCCGCTTCGCAGCCCAACGGGAGCAAGCTCCCTCGCCACAGTTTTTTTGTTCGCCCCGGATTCTCTCTCCGCTCAGGAATGCTTGAACACATTCAGGCCGCGTTGTACCGCCGGCCTGGCTTCGACCGCGTCGAACCAGCGCGATAGTTGTGGCAGCAGCTTCCAGTCCAGCCGGTCACGGAATGCCATGGCAATGGTGAACGCCGAAATGTCGGCCATGGAAAACTGTTCGCCGGCCATGAATTCGCCGGTCAAAAAACTTTCCGAGTAGGTCAGTTGTTCGATCACCCGCAGATCGATGATCGCCGCCGCTTTGTCCTGGCCTGCCTGGTGCAGGAAAAACGCGGCATGGCTGGGGGCGATGACATCGGTCACGAAAAAGAAATAGCGGTCGATCACCCGGGTGCGCACAGGTCCCGGCTGCGCCGGTGCCAGCTTTCCGGGGGCAATGGAGTCGGCGTACTGGATGATGGCGTTGGACTGGTTGATGACCAGCGTCGGCGTCGTCCCGTGATCGATCAGGGTCGGCACTTTCCCGGCCGGGTTGAGCGCCAGGAAGTCCGGCCCGCGGTGCTCCTGTGCATACAGGTCAAGCTTGCGTGCCGTGTAGGCGATGCCCGACTCGTCGAGGGCGATTGCGGCTCGCAGACTGTTGCCGGTATTGGCGCCGAACAGCTCTATCCGATCGTTCATGGGCATTGCTCCTTGGGTGACACACAGGCAGCCAGCGAACACTGCCGATGAGATCAGTATGATGAAAATCCGCCGCACCGATATTCAAAAACAGTGATCGTCCATACCCCTGCGCGACAAGCCGTATCCCTCTACGAAAACTACTTTCACCGCGTTTGATAATAGCCTGCCGAAATGTTTTAAGAGTTTCACAAGCCAGTCAGTAAACCCTCACCTCGAACAATTCGCATCACTCATCGAGCGCGCCTGTTGTCGCGTTCGTGTTGAGCGCTGTTGCGTGGGCGGCAATCGGGTCCTGCCTGGCGGTGAAACCTTCAAAAACGATAAGAAAGACCCAGGAGCACCCTATGTTCAAACGTGCGATTCCCACCGCAGTTCTGTTGGCCACCGGTTCGCTGTGTGCACAGGCCGCCGATTCCGCCGCCCATGGTTTTCTCGAAGACAGCAAGGCCAGCCTGTCGATGCGCACCCTGTACTTCAACAGCGACAATCGTGATGGCGCAGCGGAGCCTTCGAAAACCGAAGAGTCAGCCCAGGGCTTCGTGTTGCGCTATGAGTCCGGGTTTACCCAGGGCACGCTAGGGTTCGGGCTCGATGCCCAGGCGTTGCTCGGCATCACGCTGGACAGCGGAGCGGGGCGCCACGTCGGTAGCGGCATGATTCCTTCCGACGGCGACGGCGCGGCCGACACCTGGAGCAGCTTCGGCCCCACGGCGAAGATGCGCCTGGCCAGGACTGAATTTCGCTACGGCACCTTGTTGCCGAAGTTGCCGATCCTGCTGGCCAACGATGCGCGTGTGTTGCCGCAATCGTTTACCGGTGCGCAGGTCACTTCGAACGACATCGATGGCCTGACCCTGACCAGCGGTGTGCTCGAGCACGCGGTCGGGCGTGCCTCGACCGACCGTACAGGGCTGTCGGTCGCCGGCAGCACCCAGGACAGCAACAAGTTCTATTACGCCGGCGCTGACTACAACCTCACCAAAAGCCTCAAGGCGCAGTATTACTTCGCGCAGCTGGAGGATTTCTACAACCAGAACTTTCTCGGCCTGACGCACATTCTGTCCATCGACAGCGCCAGCTCACTGACCACCGACCTGCGCTACTTCCGCACCACGTCCAGCGGTGCCAACAGCTCAGCCTCCGGCCGTGCGCAAGGTTATCGGGTATCCGGGTACACCGACGACAACGATGGTGAAATCGACAACAGCACCTGGGTGGCGATGGTCACCTACACCCATGGCGGGCATGCGGTGTCGGTGGGTCATCAACGGGTGGGCGACGGCAGCAACTTCGTCCAGCCCAACCAGGGCAGCCTGGTGGACAAAGGGGCGGGCGGCGGCAGTGTCTACCTGCCCACCGACAAGATGATCCAGAACTTTGCCCGCGCCGGAGAGCAGACGAACTTCGGGCAATACACCTACGACTTCGCGCCCATGGGCGTGCCGGGCCTGAAAGCCTCGATTGCGTATCTCAAGGGCACGGACATCAAGGCGCAAAACGCCAGCGATCAGTCCGAATGGGAGCGCGACATGACCCTGGACTACGTGTTGCAGTCGGGCACGTTCAAAGGGGTGGGGTTCACACTGCGCAATGCCAAATCGAACACCGACGCCGGCCGCAATGTGGACCAGAGCCGGTTCATCATCAACTACACCTTGTCATTGCTGTAATCACGCACATCCCCCTGTGGGAGCGGGCTTGCTCGCGAAAGCGGTGTGTCAGGCGACACTGGTATTGAATGTGCCGGCCTCTTCGCGAGCAAGCCCGCTCCCACAAAAATCGATTCGTGGACTGGCCGCCGCACTGTCGCGTCGCTGATCAATGCGGACAGGTATTTTGGCCGTTTCGATCTCCTTTTGGCCTGACTCACGCTGTGAACCGGCCACGCCCTCGGCAAGAATCAACACCAGAAACTTCACTTCCTTGCCCTTGGCAATTTTCAAGGCCGCTGCCGTGTACAGAACATAAAAACCATCGAACTCACGCCACACTTGGGGAAATGATCCATGGACTCAATGAAACGCATACTGGGCGCCACCGTTTGCGGACTGTCGCTGCTGGCCAGCGCGGTGCACGCCGAACAGCACGAATTGCGGGTGTACAACTGGGCGGACTACATCCTGCCGTCCGTACCCAAGGATTTTGCCAGGGACACCGGGATCAAGGTGACCTGGGACACCTTCGACACCAACGAGTCCCTGGAAGCCAAGCTGCTCACCGGCAACTCGGGCTACGATCTGGTGGTGCCCTCGAACCAGTTCATCGAAACCCAGATCAAGGCGGGCGTGTTCCAGAAACTCGACAAGTCCAAGCTGCCGAACTGGTCGCACCAGGACCCGGCGTTGCTCAAGCTGCTGGACAAGAACGACCCGGGCAACCAGTACGGCGTGCCCTACATGTACGGCACCGTGCTGATCGGATTCAACCCGGCCAAGGTCAAGGCGGCGCTGGGCGAGAATGCGCCGGTGGACAGCTGGGACCTGGTGTTCAAGCCCGAGAACATGGAGAAGCTCAAGGCCTGTGGCGTCGCGATGCTCGACTCGCCATCGGAGATCCTGCCGCTGGCCCTGCATTACCTTGGGCTGGACCCGAACAGCCAGAACCCGGATGACTACGAAAAAGCCAAGGCGCTGATGCTCAAGGTTCGTCCTTACGTCACCTACTTCAACTCCGCCAAGTACATGACCGACATCGCCAACGGCGATATCTGCGTGGCCATTGGTTACTCCGGCAGCTTCTATCAGTTCGGCAACCGCGCCAAAGAGGCGGGTAACGGTGTGGTCGTCGACTGGCGCCTGCCCAAAGAGGGGGCGCCAATCTGGTTCGACACCTTCGCCATCCCCAAAAGCGCGAAGAACGTCGCCGAGGCCCACGAATTCCTCAACAACCTGCTGGACCCGAAAGTCATCGCACCCATTAGCGACTTCCTCGGTTACCCGAATGCCAACAAGGACTCGCTGGCGCTGATCGACAAGGACATCACCGGCAACCCGAACCTGACACCGACCAGCGAGGCATTGAAGACGCTGTACGTCGTGCAGCCATTGCCGCAAAAGCTCGAGCGGGTGCGCACGCGGGTGTGGACCAGCATCAAGTCCGATCAGTAACTCCGAGATCCTTGCAGGCGTCGAACACAAATCCTGCGGGCGGCGAACATCCATTGTGGGAGCGGGCTTGCTCGCGAATGCGGAGTGTCAGTCAAGAATGTGTTGACTGACACTCCGCATTCGCGAGCAAGCCCGCTCCCACATTTGATTGATGTCGAGCACAAATCCCATGCCCGCTCCCACAGGTTGTACGGTGCAGGCCTAGCGAAAAAACTCCCCCGGCGTTTCACCAAACTGCTGACGAAACGCCGCGATAAACGCCGACGTCGAGTCATAGCCGCAAGCCAACGCCACGTCGGTCACTCGCTCGCCCTGTTCCAGGGGTGTCAGGGCGCCGAGCAGGCGCAAACGTTGGCGCCAGGCGCGAAAGGTCAGGCCGGTGTCGCGCAGGAACAGGCGACTGAGGGTTTTCTCGGTGACGCCGAATCGGTCGCTCCAGTGACTGAGGGTGGTTTGTTGTTCGGGGTGCGACTCCAGGCTTTGCGCAATTTGCCGCAACCGGCTGTCCTGGGGCAGCGGCAGCATCAGGTCGATCTGCGGGGCCTCAGCCAACTGATCGAGAATCACCTGGGCCAACCGGCCGTGCGCGCCATCCTGATCGTATTCCACCGGAATCTGACTGAAGGCACGGATCAACTCGCGCAACAGATCGCTGACCGCCAACACATGACAGCCCGGCGGCGCCCAGGTCGAGACGCTGCAATCGATGTACAGGCTGCGCATTTCCGTGCGCGGCGAACTGAACACCCGGTGCGGCATGCCTGCCGGAATCCACACCGCACGCTCCGGCGGGGCGACGAAGCGCCCGACGCCGGTCTGGATTTCGAGCACGCCCTGGATCGCATAGGACAGTTGCACCCACGGGTGGCTGTGGCGCCGGGTCAGGGCGCGATTGGGCAGCGATTCGGTACGGCCGTAGAGTGGCCTGGGCAGGCTGGACAGCCCGGGAATACTGCGCCGGATACTTTTGTCATGTCCTTTAGGCGGCATCGGTGGGCTCATCGGCGTTAGTCGGTAATATCCAGTCACGTTAGAGTCGCTTTCATGTACTGGCAACCCCCGGATGATCAACCCATGACGCGCCCCCGTTTGTTACCCGACAACTTCACCCTGACCCTGATCGGCGTGGTCGCGCTCGCCAGCCTGCTGCCTGCCAGCGGCCAGGTCGCGGTCGGTTTTGGCTGGCTGACCAACATCGCCATTGCGCTGCTGTTTTTCCTGCACGGCGCCAAGCTGTCCCGCGAGTCGATCATTGCCGGTGCCGGGCACTGGCGCCTGCATTTGCTGGTGTTCAGCCTGACCTTCGTGCTGTTCCCGCTGCTCGGCCTGGCGCTCAAGCCGCTGCTGTCACCGCTGATCGGCAACGACCTGTACATGGGCATGCTCTACCTGTGTGCGCTGCCCGCCACGGTGCAGTCGGCGATTGCCTTTACTTCGCTGGCGCGGGGCAACATCCCGGCGGCGATTTGCAGCGCGGCGGCGTCCAGCCTGTTCGGGATTTTCCTCACGCCCTTGCTGGTGACCCTGCTGCTCAAAGTGCATGGCGAAGGCAGCTCGACCCTCGACGCCATCCTCAAGATCAGCGTGCAGTTGCTGCTGCCGTTCATTGCCGGGCAAATCGCGCGGCGCTGGATCGGCAACTGGGTGGGGCGCAACAAGAGTTGGCTGAAGTTCGTCGATCAGGGTTCGATTTTGCTGGTGGTCTACGGCGCGTTCAGCGAGGCGGTGATCGAAGGCCTCTGGCACCAGATTCCGTTGCTGGACCTGGTCGGGCTGGTGGTGGTGTGCTGCGTGGTCCTGGCGCTGGTGTTGGTGGCCTCGACCGTACTGGGCAAGGCGTTCGGCTTCAATCAGGAAGACCGCATCACCATTCTTTTCTGCGGTTCGAAGAAAAGCCTGGCGACTGGTGTGCCGATGGCGCAGGTGTTGTTTGCCGGTAGCACCATTGGCGTGTTGATCCTGCCGTTGATGCTGTTCCACCAGATTCAACTGATGGTCTGTGCGGTACTGGCACAGCGTTTTGCCAATCGGCCGGAATCGATTCCGGAACTGATGGCTCAGGTCGATCCCTGAAAATCCGGGACTGGAGCGGTAATGGCTCCAGTCCCGGAGTTGCTTACCGCTTGTCAGCCGCCAATGGCGGAGTGCGCGGCGGGATCATGCGTTTGTTCCCAGTCGACTCGAACGCCGATGCCAGGTGCAGCAGCGACGAGTCGTCATAGGCGCGCCCGGCAAACGTCAGGCCGACCGGCATGCCGATGTCCGGCATCACGCCCATTGGCACGGTGACCGTTGGCACGCCGAGGTGGCGGATGGCGAGGTTGCCGTTGGCGACCCAAATACCGTTGCTCCAGGCGATATCCGCCGACTGCGGATCGACATCGGCATTCGCCGGCGCTACATCGGCGACCGTCGGGAACAGCACCGCGTCGAGGCCCAGGCGATCCATCCAGTCTTCCAGATCGAGCTTGCGGGTCTTCTCCAGTCCGCGCAGGCCGTCGGGCACTGTGCTGATCTGGTCCCACGGTGTGATGCCGCGCTCGGCCATGCGCACGTATTCGTCCATGCCGGCGACCAGGTCGCCCTCGCGGTTGGGCAGGGTGCCCGGGTCGTGAGGGAAGATCTGCGGGCCGTCGACATCGGCCAGGCGATTCAATTTCGGATCGCCGTTGGCCTGCAGGAAGTCATCGAACGCCCAGGCGGTCAGGTCCCACAGTTCATGGTGCAGGAATTCCTTGGAGACGATGCCGCGATTGAACACGGTCGGCGCGCCAGGGCGATCGCCTTCGCAATTGGAGACCAGCGGGAAGTCCACATCGATCACTTGCGCCCCGGCGTCTTCGAGGGTCTTGCGCGCCTGTTCCCACAGACCGATCACCGAAGGACGGGTGTTGATGCGCTGGCCGGTCGGGCCACCGATGCCCGGCGCTTCGGAAGTGCCAGCTTCAGGGTCGGCGTTGATGTACATGCGCGGAATGCCGAACTTCTTGCCCTTGAGGGCTTCGCTGTTCGCCGCCAGCGTGGCATAGGATTGCGGGCGTACCTCGGACGATTTCGGAATGGGCACCCAAGGCTGCAAGCGCCACAGGTCACCGCGGGTATCCGCGTCATCGGCCACCACCACATCGAGCACTTCGAGCAGGTCGGCCATGGTCCGGGCAAACGGCACGACCACGTCCATGGTCGGGGTCAGCGGCCAGTTGCCGCGTACCGAGATCACGCCGCGCGAAGGGGTGTAGGCGCACAAACCGTTGTTCGAAGCCGGGCCGCGACCACTCGACCAGGTTTCTTCCGCCAGACCGAAAGCGGCGAAACTGGCCGCGGTGGCCGTGCCGGCACCGTTCGACGAACCGGAGGCGAAAGGGGCGGTGAGGTAGCCGGCGTTGTACGGGCTCTCGGCACGGCCGTAGACGCCGCGCTGCATCCCGCCGTTGGCCATCGGCGGCATGTTGGTCTTGCCCAGGCAGATCGCCCCGGCGGCGCGCAGGCGTTCGATGGTGAACGCATCGCGATAGGCGACCAGGTCCTTGAAGGCCGGGCTGCCGGAAGCGGCGGTGAGGCCCTTGACCAGATAACTGTCCTTGGCGGTGTAAGGGATGCCGTCCAGCGGGCCCAGCACCTGGCCCTTGGCGCGACGGGCGTCGGCGGCCTGCGCTTCAGCGAGGGCCTCGGGGTTGCGCACCACCACCGCGTTCAGTGCCGTGGGCGTCTCGGGTCCGTCATAGGCGTCGATCCGCGCGAGATAGGCCTGGACCAGTTCAACCGAGGTGGTCTGGCCGGATTCGAGCGCGGCGCGCAGCTCGGCAATGGAAACTTCGGTGACTTCGATCATGCTGCCACCGCCGCTTGCAGGTGGAGGGTCCCAAACACTTCACTTTTCTCGAAATGGACTTTCATATCGTTATTCTCGTTGCACTGTGTGGCACGACAGGGTCGGGTGTTAAAAATACTGAGCACTATTTAGCATTAAACCGGGATTTTAGGAATCCGTTGTCCAATTTATCTTACAGGTGACAGAAAAAAGGCCACCACAACCCGACGTTGTGGTGGCCCGAGGGTGACGCATTATAGTGGCCCGCGCGCGCAGGCCAATGGATCAGTGAGCGCCGGCAGCCTTGTTCAGGTCGCTTTCGGCCCATTCGGTGTAGACGCAGGCGTCGGCGGTGGCCCAGCGCACCCGCACCGGGTCGCCGGCCTTGAGCGGCATGCCGGCGGCGGACAGTGCCTTGACCGTCATCGAGGTGCCGCCAGCGGTGATCACGCTGCAGGTCTGGCTTTCGCCGAGGAACAGCACTTCCACGACCTTGGCCGAGACTTCGTTCCAGCCGGCGGCCAGCGGTTCGGCGAGGGCTTGTTCATTGCTCAGGGCCAGGGCTTTTTCCGGGCGTACCATCAGCAGCACGTCCTGGTCGGTTTGCAGGCTGGCGGTGAGTCGGATCGACAGCGGTTGCCCCTCGAAGGTCGCCACCGCATTCCCCTGGGCCTTGAGCTTGAGGAAGTTGGAGTTGCCCAGGAACGAGGCGACAAAGGCGTTCGGTGGGTTCTGGTACAGGTCGTAACCGCTGCCCAGGCCAACGATCTTGCCGTGGCTGAAAATCGCGATGCGCTGGGACAGGCGCATGGCTTCTTCCTGATCGTGGGTCACGTAGACAATGGTGATGCCCAGGCGCCGATGCAGCTGGCGCAGTTCATCCTGCAAGTCTTCGCGCAGTTTTTTGTCCAGCGCGCCGAGGGGTTCGTCCATCAGCAAAATGCGTGGTTCGTAAACCAGTGCGCGGGCGATGGCGACGCGCTGTTGCTGACCACCGGACAGTTGCGAAGGGCGGCGATGGGCGAATTGCTCAAGTTGCACCAGCTTGAGCATCGCATCGACCCGGCGCTCGCGTTCGGCCGTGGCCAGTTTACGGATCGCCAGCGGGAAGGCGATGTTGTCGCGCACCGACAGGTGCGGGAACAGCGAGTAGCGTTGGAACACCATGCCGATGTCGCGCTTGTGCGGCGGCACGTTGACCAGCGACTGGCCGTTGACCAGGATCTCGCCGCTGCTCGGCGTTTCGAAGCCGGCGAGCATCGACAGCGTGGTGCTTTTGCCCGAGCCGCTGGAGCCGAGGAAGGTGAGGAATTCACCGTCCTTGATGTCCAGCGAGATGTTGTCCACGGCGGCGAAGTCGCCGTAGTGCTTGTTCAGGTTACGCAGGCTGACCAGGGGTTTGTCATTTTGCTGCGCGGAATCTTTGATCACTGCACTCATGTCGTACTCCTGGCGCTCAAGCGCTGATTTCGTTGCGCCGGCGCAGAGCGGCGGCGATCACCATGACCAATACCGAGAGGCCGATCAGCAGCGTCGAGGCGACGGCGATCACGGGCGTCAGGTCCTGGCGCAGGGTGGTCCACATTTTCACGGGAAGGGTTTGCAGGGTCGGGCTGGCCATCATCACGCTCAGCACCACTTCATCCCACGAGACGAGGAAGGCGAAGAGGGCGCCGGCGACCATGCCCGGGCGGATTGCCGGGAAGGTCACCTTGAACACTGCTTGCAGGCGCGAAGCGCCGCAGATCACCGCCGCATCCTCGATCGACTGATCGAACAGCTTCAGCGAGTTGATGATGGAGATGATGGTGAACGGTAACGCCACGATCACATGGCTGACTACGAAGGCGAACATGGTCCCGGTGTAGCCCAGTTTCAGGAACAGCGCGTACACCGCCACGGCGATGATCACCAGGGGCACGATCATCGGCAGGGTGAACAGGCCGTAGAGCATTTCGCGGCCGGGGAAGCGGCCACGTACCAGTGCGAACGCGGTTGGCAGGCCCAGCGCGACGGCGAAGAACGTGGTCAGCACCGCGACCTTGAGGCTGGCCATCGCCGCGTTCATCCAGTCGGCGTTGGAGAAGAACTGGCCGTACCATTTCAGCGTCCAGCCCGGCGGCGGGAACACCAGCCATTGCGACGATCCGAACGACAGCAGCACGATGAACACGATCGGCAGCAGCAGGAACAGACCGATCAGCCCGGTGGTGGCATAGAGGCCGAAGCGCATCCGGCGGCTCATGGCATTGGGGGTCAGGAGCATGACGGCTTACCTCGCGTTGCTGGCGCCAACCGGGGATTCCGGCTGGAGCTTCAGGTAGAAGTAGAACAGCACCAGCGTGATCACGATCAACAACGCGGCGCCGGCGCTGGCCAGGCCCCAGTTGAGGAACGACTGCACCTGCTGAATGATGAACTCGGGCAGCATCATGTTCTGCGCACCGCCCAGCAGCGCCGGGGTCACGTAGTAACCGAGGGACATCACGAACACCATCAGGCCACCGGAGAACAGCCCCGGCCGGCACAGCGGCAGGAACACCCGGAAGAAATTGGTCCAGGGGCTGGCGCCGCAGATCGAACCGGCCTGCAGGATCATCGGGTCGATGGCCTGCATGGTCGCCTGCAACGGCAGCACGATGAACGGGATCATGATGTAGCTCATGCCGATCACCACGCCGGTGAGGTTGTGCACCATCTCCAGCGGTTGATCGATGATGCCCATCGCCATCAGCGCCTTGTTGATCACCCCGGAGGCTTGCAGCAACACCAGCCAGGAGTAGGTGCGGGCGAGCAGGCTGGTCCACATCGACAACAGCACGATGTTGAGGATCCAGCGCCCCCAGCCACGCGGCACCAGGGTGATCGCCCAGGCCAGCGGGAAGCCCAGCAGCAGGCTGAATAGCGTGACCAGGCCCGCCACCGAGAAGGTGTTGAGCAACACCCGGGCATAGGCCGAGTTGGCGAACAGTTGCTCGTAGTTGCCCAGGCCCGGCACCGGTTCCAGCACGCCGCGCAACAGCAGGCCAATCAGCGGCGCGAGAAAGAACAGGCCGAGGAACAGCAGGGCGGGGACCAGGTTGCTGGCGCCACGCCAACGCTGCTTCAGCGATGGCGAGGGTTGCTTTGCAAGGGGCTGGCCGACTGCCGGACCGGCAGCGCCGATGGCGCTCCCGGAGGCCGTGGAAGGTCGAGGCGCGGTTGCCGTCATTTTCATTTGACCAGCCATTCGTTCCACCGTGTCGCAATGGCTGGACCGTTCTTGGCCCAGTATGCGAAATCAAGAGTGATCTGATCCTTTGCGTAGGCCGTCGGCAGGTTCGGGGCCAGCGCCGAGTCCAGGCGTGCCACGCTGTCGACGTTGACCGGGGCGTAGGCGGTCAGGTTGGAGAAGTCGGCCTGTCCTTTGGCGCTGCTGGCGTTGGCCAGGAACTTCATCGCCGCGTCCTTGTTTTTCGAACCCTTGGGAATGACCAGGATGTCGGCCATGACCAGGTTCTGCTTCCAGCTTACGCCGACCGGGGCGCCGTCTTCCTGCAGGGCATGAATCCGGCCGTTCCAGAACTGGCCCATGCTCGCTTCACCGGAGGCCAGCAGTTGCTGCGACTGCGCGCCGCCGCCCCACCAGACGATGTCTTTCTTGATGGTGTCGAGTTTCTTGAACGCGCGGTCCAGGTCCAGCGGGTAGAGCTTGTCCGCCGCTACACCGTCGGCCAGCAGCGCCAGTTCGAGCACGCCAGGGCTCGGCCATTTGTAGAGGGCGCGTTTGCCGGGGTAGGTCTTGGTGTCGAACAGCGCGGACCAGTCCTGGGGCTTGCTGGCGCCGAGCTTGCCTTCGTTGTAGCCGAGGACGAAGGAGAAGAAGAACGAGCCGACGCCGTGATCGCTGACGAAGCGCGGGTCGATCTTGTCGCGCTCGATGACTTTGAAATCGAGGGGTTCGAGCAAGCCTTCGGCGGCGGCGCGCAGGGCGAAGTCGGCTTCGACATCGACCACGTCCCATTGCACGTTGCCGCTTTCGACCATGGCCTTGAGCTTGCCGTAGTCGGTCGGGCCATCCTGCACAACGGTGATGCCGCTGGCCTTGCTGAACGGATCGGCCCAGGCCTGCTTCTGCGCATCCTGGGTGCTGCCGCCCCAACTGACGAAGTTGACGCTTTCAGCCGCCAGCAATGCCTGGCTGGTGACGCTCAGCAGTCCCGCAAAAAGAACCGCGGTCGCACGTTTGTTCAACACCATTTTCACGCCCTCATTGTTGTGTTTATGAGCGGGGCTTTCGAGTGCCCGCCTATCGGGAGCAGTAGGTCCGTCGAGTCAGTGCTGACTGTCCGGTCTATGGAATATCATATTATGGTATTCCAAACTTTGTGCAAGCACTTTGCCGTACCGGCTATCAGCCAAAAGCGGTTTTTCAGTGTCGACGCATTCCCCCTGTGGGAGCGGGCTTGCTCGCGAAGAGGGAGTGTCAGTCGACATCTCTCTGTCAGACATACCGCTTTCGCGAGCAAGCCCGCTCCCACAGGGGATTGCATTCAGCCGAGGATCACTCGGTGAACGGAATGCTTTCCACCACCTCCAGGTCGTACCCGGTCAAGCCCGCATACTTCAACGGCGGACCGAGGTGGCGCAGCTTGCCGACACCCAGGTTCTGCAGGATCTGCGCGCCGGTGCCGACTTCCGAATAAATCCGCGACTGCGAACGGTTGAACTGCCGGGGCGGTTGGGTCAATTGCGGCACGCGTTCCAGCAGCGCCTGGGAGGATTCGTGATTGGCCAGCACCACCACCACGCCGTGGCCTTCGGCGGCGACACGCTGCAAGGCGGCCCACAAGGTCCAGTTGGTCGGCCCGCTGTATTCGGCGCCGACCAGGTCGCGCAACGGATCGATCACATGCACGCGCACCAGCGTCGGCTCTTCGCGGCGCAGATCGCCCATGACCATGGCCATGTGGACACCGCCTTCGATGCGATCCTCAAAGGTGATCAGACGGAAGGTGCCGTGCACCGTCGGCAGGTCACGTTCACCGATGCGCACGATGGTGTGCTCGGTGCTAAGGCGGTAGTGGATCAGGTCGGCGATGGTGCCGATCTTGATCCCGTGCCTGCGCGCGAACACTTCCAGGTCGGGGCGGCGGGCCATGGTGCCGTCGTCGTTCATCACTTCGACGATCACCGAGGCAGGCGTGTGGCCGGCCAGGCGGGCCAGGTCGCAACCGGCTTCGGTGTGACCGGCGCGGGTCAGCACACCGCCTTCCCGGGCGCGCAACGGGAAGATGTGCCCGGGTTGCACGATGTCGGAAGGACCTGCGTTGGCGGCGACGGCGGCGGCCACGGTGCAGGCACGATCGGCGGCGGAGATACCGGTGGTCACTCCGACGGCAGCCTCGATGGACACGGTGAACGCGGTGCTGAACACGCTGCCGTTGCTCGGCACCATTTGCTCCAGGCCCAGGCGTTTGCAGTGTTCGTCGGTCAGGGTCAGGCAGATCAGGCCACGGGCTTCACGGGCCATGAAGCTGATCGCCTCGGGTGTGCAGCAGTCGGCGGCCAGCAACAGGTCGCCTTCGTTTTCCCGGTCTTCATCGTCGACCAGCAGGACCATTTTGCCGAGGCGGTAATCTTCGATGATTTCTTCGATGCTGTTGAAGGCCATGCTGGAGTCTCGGTGTTTGTGGGATGAGCAATGTGGTATACCATAATACAAAACAAATCGAGAGGTCACTATGAAGGCGTACTGGATTGCTCACGTGGATGTCACTGACCCTGATCAGTACAGCCAATACACCCGGCGGGCGCCACAGGCGTTTGCCCTGTATGGCGGTCGGATTCTGGCGCGGGGCGGGCGTAGCGAGGCGATGGAAGGTCGGGCGACACCGCAGCGCAGTGTGGTGATCGAGTTCGATTCCTATGAGCAGGCGGTGGCTTGCTATCACTCGGCGTTGTATCAGGAGGCGAGGGGGTATCGTGAGGGGGTGGCTTTGGCTGAGGTCATCATCGTTGAAGGGGTGGCGCCGCTTTGAATTGCGATTGTGTACATATCCGTTTCTTCGGTAACGGCGGCTTATGGTTTCGCCCTTACGGCGACTCACTTTTTTACAAGCGCCTAAAAAAGTAAGCAAAAAACGCTCGCCCCTTACGTACGGCCCCTCGCTGAGGCTCGGGGTTCCTTCGCTCTGGTATTCATCCGGGGGGTATTGCCCTCCGGTCGGCTTCGCTTCGACCTACATGCAATGAGTTCGACTGCGTCGAACGGCGCTGCGCGCCCATCCCCGGATGAACACCTGCGCTCAGCCTGCCGAGGGGGCGGGTGGATCAAGATCAAGAGTTGCAGGCGAGCTAACGCTCGGCCTGATGAGTGGTGAAGAGTGTCTGTGTACGCCGACCCCCTGTAGGAGCTGCCGCAGGCTGCGATCTTTTGATCTTGATCTTCCGCTCTTAAAAAACAAAATCAAAAGATCGCAGCCTGCGGCAGCTCCTACAGGGGATCACCTACGCATCAGAATCAGGCTGACGGGCTCTGTAGGAGCGAGCTTGCTCCGGGCGGCGTTCCGACGAAAAACCTGAGGGCACCGCGGGGGGCAGGCTCCCCGCATCATCGTTGACCGCCATCGCGAGCAAGCTCGCGCCTACAGGCCGGGCGGCGTTTCGTTTTTCCACGTAACCCGCCCCCCCCCCCCCCGATTACTGCTGCAGCACGGTGGCCTGGTTGGTCGAACCATACTGTTGCACGGTGGCAGTCTGGGTCATGCCGCTCTGGTCGATGTTGGCGATGTTGCCGGTGCCGCCCTGGGTCACGTACGCCACGTTCATGGTGTCGGCCTGTTTGACGGTGATCATGTTGTCGCTGCTGCCGGACAATTGCTGGGTGTAGGCGCGGTTGCTGCTGCCGTCCTGATTGAATTCGGTGCTGTTGCCCGTACCCATTGTGCTGCCCATGGCCAGGTTGGTCTCGCCGCGCTGGTCGGAGATCAGGATGTTGTCAGTGCCGTTCTGGTCGAAGTACAGCTCGTTATACAAATTGTCCTGGCTGACGGTGGTTTTGTTGCCGGTACCGGTCTGGTGGGTGGTCACGATATGGCCGGTACCGTTCTGGGTGAAGTTGGCGACGTTGTCGTAGCCATTCTGGTTGATGGTCGCACGCTGGCCAGTGCCGAACTGGCCGCCGGTCTGCGGGCCTTTCCAGTTGCTGGCGTAGACCTTGTTGCCGTCACCTGTGGTGGTGACATTGAGCACCTGGTCAGTGCCGTTTTGATAGGTGTAATGCACGTTGCTGTTGCCTTGTTGATACAGCGCCAGGGTCGCGTTGGTGGATTCGTACTGGTCGGCATAGAGGGCATTGAGGTTGCCGACCTGCAGCACCGAAGCCACGTTGTTATCGCCAAAGCTCTGGTCGACGATGGTTTCGTTGGTGTTCCCGTATTGGTTGATGGTGGCCTGGCTGGCGACCTGAGTCTCTTGCCAGACTTCGGTGCCGTTGCCGTTGCCGTACTGGTTGATGCTCAGGTTGCCGCCCTGGCCGTTGCGCTGGTCGCCATAGGCATAGTTGCCGTCGCCGTTCTGGTTGATGTCCATCCGGGCGCCGTTGTGCAAAACCTGTTCGGCGGTGCCGTAGTTCTCGTTGCCGTGCTGGGTGACCGTCGCTTTGTTGCCGATGCCCACCTCCGTCTGTTCGACGTTGGCTTCGTTGTTGTCACCGAACTGGAAGGTTTTGGCGGACGCGCCGTCCTGACTGCTCTGGTAGATGAGCGAGAAGTTGCCGTTACCTTCCTGTTGCTGCAAGGCCTCGCTGCTACCCACGCCGATTGACTGGCTGGCATGGGTGTTGTTGTACGTGCCGGACTGCAGCTGATGGATGGTGCTGCCGTTTTCATACAGCTGCTCGGCATATCCGGCGTTGTACTGGCCGGACTGTTGCTGGTCGATGGTGCTGGTGGCGGTGTCCTGCACCGCCGCGGCATCGTTGCCCAGACCCTGTTGCTGTTGATTGGCGCTACTGAGCGCAGCCGCGATCTGCTTCACGTCGGCGATGTTGGCGGTGCCGTCCTGAAACTGGTTGGAAATGCTGTCTTCAGCCATGGCCTGGGCACTGACCATGACGAGGATCGCGGCGGTGAGGGGCGTCAATTTGAACATGATTGAATCTCCATATTGGGTGCAGTGCTTTAACGATATTGTTTGACCGAAACGCTCATGCCGTTCCCGGACTGGTTCACGGCGCTTTGCAGCCCCGTGCCGGCCTGGTCGATGCTGGCGCTGTTGTCATTGCCGTTCTGTGAGATCCGGGCGCGGTTGTGGCTGCCTGTCTGGGTAATCGAGGCATCGTTACCGGAGCCTTGCTGATTGATCATTGCCATCAAGTCGCTTCCTTGTTGCAGGATGTAAGCCTCCTGATTGCTTCCCGCCTGGACGATGGTGCCGAGCAACGACTGACCGTTCTGTTGCAGCATCGCGACGTTGGCCTGGCCGTTCTGGTCGATCAGCGCGTGCTGACCTGCCGGTGGTGGCAACTCACCAAGATCGCCACCGGGGCCGAGGTCCTCGTTTTCCATCAAATCGTCGGCGCGCACGCCTGTAATGCCGCACAGCAGAAGCAGGCAGAGCAAGGTGGCAGTCGAAGTTTTCATGGACCTGTCCTTAGGTTTGAAGCCGGCCCCATCAGCCAGCGTGGCTGATGGGGCGCGGGTTCAGTTGGCGATCACCGGCACCGAACGCACGGAGCCTTGGGACGAGGTGATCGTGGCAGTCGGGTTCGCCGACGGAACCACGGTGGTGGTGTTGTTCACCGTCAACTTCCAGCGTCCATTCACCGGTACGGAGGTGGTGCCCAGGGTGACCAGCCCGGCAGGGGTCGTGACCTTGACGGTGATGGTGTTGCCGGTGGTCACCGATGAGGTGCCGGCAAAGTTCCAGGTGAAGCGGTTATTGGAGCGGGCGCTCACCGTTGCGGTGGTCACTGCGAAGGTTTCCGCAGCAGGCTTTGGCGAGACCTGCACCGTGACCGTGGCCGGCGTCGTCGACACGGCGCCGAAGCTGTCCCTGGCGAAGTAGGTGAAGGTCGTGGTGAAGGCCGTGGGGACGCTGGCCGGTGGCGTGTAGGTGAGCACTGTGCCGTTACTGCTAACGGTGCCGCTACCTGTCGGTGGCGGAGTGAAGCTGGCGACGGCCAGCGGCAGGTTGCCTTCCGGATCGGTGTCGTTGGCCAGCACGCTGATAGGGATCGCCACACCCAGGGTCGTGACGGCATCGGCGACTGCCACCGGAGGCCGGTTAGGCGCCACGGTAATGGTCACGGTTGCCGCCGTCGTCGAGGCCAGGCCTTTGATGTCCTGGGCCTTGTAGGTGAAGGTCGTGGTCAGCGGCGCGTTGACCACGGCAGGTGGGGTGTAGACCACCGCCGTGGTGCCGCTCAATGCCACGGTGCCTTGGCCGGTCGCCGGTGGGGTCAGCGCGGTAATGCTCAGCGGTGTGTTGCCATCAGGGTCCCTGTCGTTGGCCAGCAGGTTGAGGGTGATCGGCACGCCGAAGCTGGTGCTGCCGGTATCGGCAACGGAGATCGGTGCCTGGTTCGCGCCGGTGTCCGGTGCAGTGCCGACGACGACAACCGGCTCGGTGTCACTGCCACCGGCGGCGGATTTCACCGTGACGGTTGCAGGTGGTTGGGCCAGGTCAGCCACCGTCAGGCTTTGCAGGGTGCCGGATTTCGTCAGTCGTCCGAAACCCTGGGCGACCATGTCCGGTACCACCACTTCGTCTGTGGAGGAGGCTTCGATCAGCAGGCTGTGGTTGCTCCAGCTATACCGAGCGGTCTGGATTTTCACCACGTCCGAGAGCTTGCTTGACACGGCCGTCGGGCGGGTGGTGCCGGCCGGGTTGGTGGCGGTCACCACCACGACCTGAGGCACGGTGCCGTTGGCCAGCAGATGCTGGGCGAAGAACGTGCCGTTGTTATCGCTCACCATGCTGGTCTGGCAAGGCGTGGGTGGCGGGCCGGGCACCAGGGCGATGCTTTCGCGAAAGCACAGGGTCGAACCATTGTCGGCTTTGGCGAACACTTCGACCCGGGTGTTGTTGCCTCCCGTGCCGGCGGTGCGCCGGTAGGTGGCACGGCTCATGTCCACCGCGGTTTGCGCGCGGCTGTCGAGCACCTTGCCAGCCACGGTGAAGAGGTTGGTCTGGATGGTCCCGGCCGGGCCCTGGATGCGTACGAAGTTGGTGTTGTTGGGGCTGCCGGTCACGGCCTCGGTGAGGTTCGGGTCGCCGATGAAGGTTTCGATGGCGCCGGTGTCCGGATTCACCGCGGTGTAGGGGCCGTTGACGCTGCGCAGGAACGGCCCGATCGCGCCGTTGACCGCACCGGTGAACACCCCTGGCGCACCGATGCCGACGTCCCTGGTGATGTTGATCGCACGCCGTCCGGGAGTGGTGACGTTGACCGTTTCCACACCATAGGGGTGGGTAATGGTGTAGGTCCCGGCAGTGGGAACATTTATCCTCATGCGAATCCGCGCGAAGCTGATCTGGTCGCCGTCGACCGGATTGCCGCCGGCAAAGGCAGCCTCGATCCCGGCGACATAAGCATCCATGCCATAGCCGGCGGCGTTGTTGGGGATGGTGGTTTCGGCCAGGTACCAGAAGGCTTCGTCCGGCCAGTTATCGGGGAACACCATCGGTTGGGTGTCGTCGAAAATGCCGGGTGTCGGCAGCAGGGTGCACATGTAGGCCGGCGGCACACTGGCAGCGACCCTCGTGCTGACGGCACGGGACTGGCACAGCTCCATCGACAGCTGATTTTGGTCCTGATACCAGATCGGGAATTTCCCGGTGGCAAAGGTGTAAGGGCCGGGATCGACGGCGGCGAGTTGCGCGAAAGCACTGCCGGACAGCGATAGAGTCAGTCCCAGGGCGTTGACCGCCAGGCGTGGCCATTTGTTCATGATGCCTCCTGATGAGGATCTGGGCATGTGAGCGTTCATTGCACGATGACCACTTCTTCGGTATCGCTGCCGCCATTGGATGACGTCACGCGAACCTGGGCTGGCGGAATCGGCGTGATGCCGGTGGCCAGGCTTTTCTCGGCGCCGTCGCCACTCAGGGCGCCGATGGCTAGACCGGTGCCGGTGGTAGCGGTGAGCACCGGTGGCGATGTTTCATCGCTGGTCGAGGCGGTGATACTGATTTGCCCGGTGCTCAGGCTGTACTCGGCCCGTGAGATCGTCACCAGGTCGGTCAGCGGCATTGGCAGGACGGTCGGCGTGCTGCTTGGGATGGCCAGGTGGTTGTCGGCGGTCACCTGCAAGGTGCTCGGCAGGGCCGGATTGGTCGGTGACTGCGCATACCAGTGGCCGGTGGTGTCCGCTTCGGAGAAATTCAGCACCGGGTTGTTGCTGGTCAGGGTCACGCTGGCCGGCGGCGGCGGGGCCATCACGAACACATCCTGCTGGGCCACCGGTGCGCTGGCGCCGGCATGACGCGAGTAGGTGCTGCGTTCGGCGATCACCGGGGTCGGCCGAACCACCGACGACAACTTGCCGGAAACGGCGAAGAGGGTGGTGCGCAAGTCCAGGCCATTGGGGCCTTCGATGCGCACGTAGTTAGTGTTGAACGGGCTGCCGGTGACGGCTTCGTTGAGGTTCGGATCGCCGACGAATGTTTCCGCCTGGCCCGTGGTCGGGTTGGTCTCGGTATAGGGGCCGTTGAGGCTGCGCAGGAATGGCCCGACGTCACCCTTGAGTGCGCCGTTGTAGGTTTTTGGCGCGCCGATGCCGATGTCCCGGGTCATG
This sequence comes from Pseudomonas sp. PDM32, assembly GCF_019219225.1. Classification (NCBI taxonomy): domain Bacteria; kingdom Pseudomonadati; phylum Pseudomonadota; class Gammaproteobacteria; order Pseudomonadales; family Pseudomonadaceae; genus Pseudomonas; species Pseudomonas sp. PDM32. The sequence continues at coordinate 236,574 of NZ_JAHUWE010000009.1, read as the reverse complement.
TTGATCGCCCGCCGGCCGGGGGTGTCGATATTGAATACCTCGACGCCGTAGGGGTGGGTGATGACATAGGTGCCGGCCACCGGTACGTCGACGCGGATACGGATACGGGCGAAGCTGATCTGATCGCCCTCCAGCGGATCACCACCGCTGAAGGCGGCTTCGAGCGCCGAGACATAGGTCAGGTCGATGCCTCGGGCGGCGTCGACGATGGTCGTTTCGCCGGTCGCCCAGAACGCTTCGTCGGGGAAGTTGGTCGGGAAGACCAACGGTTGGGTGTCATCGAAAATCCCGGGGTTCGGGATCAACGAGCACATGTAAGTCGGGGCGCCAGGCGCGCTGGCAACCCTGGAACTGACAGCTTTTGACAGGCACAGGTCAAGTGTTCGGCCGTGGGCATCCTGATACCAGGCGGCGAAATTGCCGTTGGCTGGCAGGTAGGGGCCGGGGTCTACGGCAAACAGCGCTGCCTGGGCGATGCCTTGGGCCAGAGCGGTCACGACCAGCGCGGTCGCGGTTTTGTACAGTAAAGGGTGCATGAGTATTCCCTCTATCGAAGTACCTGCCCCATAGGGGTGGGTCAGTTGGCTGGGAAGTTGGCAACTTCCATACCAATTAGCGAAAACGCCGGTGAGAGGCCCGGAGTAAAGGCGTTGGCGCAGTCGCGGCCGACAGACCGGGAAATGCTCAAACGGGCGGTTGTCCCCAACATTGGGGGTGATGGGGCGTAGGGGAGGGTGGGGAATCACAGCCCCCAGGTTCGGGCAATTTGCCTTGAGTGGGCTATAAACCTATGGGGGGTTACCGGGAACGTGTCCATGACCACAATCGCCAAAGTGCTTGCGAGCGAAAGCGAAGTCCGCTTGAGAACGCGCAAGCAGCCTTTCGATCTGCTGCGCTGGTTTTCGCTTATCAGCATGGCGGTGATCGGCACGGTGGCGGTGGCGCTGGGGGCGGTGTCGACGCGGTTCGTGATTACCGAAAGCGTGCAGCGCGATGCGCTGTTGACCTCACAGTTCGTCCAGGCGATTGCCACGGCCGAGGTGCGCCATGTGTCGATGCCCAATGTGCGGACCATGGGCGAGTTGCTCGACCCACGAACAGACAAGGACTTTCCCGACGTCGACCCGCTGGCCCGGGCCAGTGCCCGTGATGAATTCCTCGACCATATCGAAAATCTGCCGGACGTGATCCTGGCCAATATCTATGCCCCCGACCGCATGGTGATCTGGTCGACCAATCCGTCGTTGATGGGCACCACGATTCATGACGATGAAGACCTCGAGCGGGCATTCAACTCGAAGACTTCCGTGTCGACCAGTTATCACGATGTGGACAAGTCCCGCATGGAGCAGAAGTTCGCGGTGCGCCCCAAATTCATCTTCCTCGAGAACTACATTCCCCTGTTCGACGCCGATGGCACCACCGTCACGGCGATGGTCGAGATCTACAAGGAACCGCAGGACCTGATCAACCGCATGGAGCGCGGCCTGGTGCTGATCTGGCTGGCGACCGCCCTGGGCGGCGCTCTGATTTACCTGGGGCTGTACTGGATCGTGCGGCGTGCGGCGATCCTGCTGGCGACGCAGCAGAAGCAGTTGATCACCAACGAAACCTTCGTCGCGCTGGGGGAGATGTCCTCCGCGGTCGCCCACAGTCTGCGCAATCCGTTGGCGAACATCCGTTCAAGCGCCGAGCTGGCGATAGAGTTCGACGACGGTCCGGCACACGGCAACATCACCGACATCATCGGTCAGGTCGATCGCATGTCGAATTGGGTACGGGAGTTGCTCCAGTCCCTGCGACCGCTCAATGACGAGGCGGAACCGGTGAACCTGGTGGCTGCACTGCACGACAGCCTGCTGGCTTACGAGCAGCAGATCGGCAAGGCCAGGGTCAACGTGGTGTTCGAGCCGGACCAGACGCCCATGGTCCTGAGCCAGCACGTGCAATTGACCCAGATCCTCAATAGCCTGCTGTCCAATGCATTGGAAGCCATGGGCAGCGGCGGAACGCTGACCATCCGAATCGAGCCGCGCGAAGCCCAGCGTGTCAGCGTGACGGTCAGCGATACCGGCATAGGCATGAGCGAAGAACAGCGCACCATGGCCTTCCGGCCGTTCTTCACCACCAAGCAGAGTGGTCTGGGCGTCGGGCTGGTACTGGTCAAGCGGATCATGGAGCGTTTTGGCGGTGAAGTGACCCTCGATAGCCGTGAAGGCGAGGGCACCACGGTCCGTCTGTCGTTTATGCTCGTCCCCTGAAAGCGGGGACGAGCTATCCCCGTTAGCGGGTGTCACTCCCCAGTCATTTCCACGCTCATGGCACATCGATGTTGATAAGCCATTGTTTTATCGAGTGTTAATACTTTTGTATAAAACAGTTACAAAGCTGGCGAGGTCCTTGCACAGCCACCATCACCCCCTTCACGACATCGAGGCGGCTGGTGATGGAAAGAAAAGCTCGGCACAACTTCAAACGTCTGACACTGTTAACGCCTTTGGGCGTCTTACTGACAATGGCGCTGGGCACCGCGACATTGCGCGCCAGCCCCATCGACGACGAGCGACAGCCAGAGCCTACCGATCCTTCAGCGTATTACGACGAACCCGCGGATGAACCGGCGGCGCTCAATGCCATTTTGAGCATGCCGGAGGCCAACCAGGACTCCTTCGATCTGCCTGACGGGAACAAAGGCTCGCGGGATACCACCCGGGTGGAAAACCAACTTCCGCCGGCACAGCAAACCAGTTTCAACTACCCCACCAATGGCAAACCCAGCCCGTTGTTCGGCGCGCAGCCATTTACCCAGCAATTGGTGTTGTTCGAGGAATTCGGGCCGGAAAAACTCGACCCCACCACTCCCTCTGCACCGCTGCCGTTTCCACCACCGGCCATTGGCCCTTTGCCGCAACAGGACCCTACCAGTGCGGCGCGCAGTGCACCGCCCAGCGCAGCGCTCGATGCCTTTTTGCGCCAGCCGGGGCTGACACCCTTTCCGAGCCAGTATTCCAATGCGGTTGACCGCAATCCGTGGCAGGCGCAGATCGAATATTTCCTCAACCGTCATATCGGTTCTGCCGCCGAAGGTCGTCCACCAGGAAAGGGCTGGTCCCATCAGCGCTGGAACGAGTTCTACCCGCAGAACGCCTACAAAACCGTGCAGACCGGCGCACGGGTCAATGGCGGTATCCGTGATGCCCGGCAAATGCACCACTACGCCGTGGGCGAGTTCGGTCCTGGCGGTCTGTATCACAACGTCGCCGGTGTACCGGCAACCGATGGCACCTCCAAGGGCGTCGATGCACGTTTTCACCCGAACATGCCGGTGCAAAAGCACAACTCGGTGTGGACCTTCGACGGCACCTTGCCGCCGAAACTGCTGATGGTCAGGTATGGCCAGCCGGTGTTGATGCGTCACTACAACGGCTTGCCGATCGACCCGGGCGCGAACATGGGCTTCGGCCTGCACACCATCAGCACCCACGAGCACAACGGTCACGCTCCGGCGGAAAGCGACGGCTATGCCAACGCGTTTTTCTTTCCGGGACAGTATTACGATTATCGCTGGCCGATCCAGTTGGCCGGCTATGACAGCATCAATACTGATGCCAAGGATCCGCGTGCGGCGTTCCCTTGCTCGCCCGGCGAAACCCTGTGGACCAACGACGGCAGCCCTGGCCTGAAAACCTGCGACCACGGCACCATCAAGATCCGCGGCGACTGGCGTGAAACCATGAGTACCCACTGGTTCCACGACCACATGCTCGATTTCACCGCGCAGAATGTCTACAAGGGCAACGCGGCGATGATGAACTACTACAGCGCCCTGGACCGTGGCAACGAATCGGTGAACGACGGCGTCAACCTGCGTTTCCCCAGCGGCAGCGCCTTGCCTTGGGGTAACCGCGACTACGACGTCAACCTGGTAGTGGCCGACAAGGCCTGGGATCAGACTGGTCAGCTATGGTTCAACCCGTTCAACACCGACGGCTTCATCGGTGACCAGGTGCTGGTCAACTGGCAGTGGAAACCGACCCTGGACGTGCGGGCCCGCAGCTACCGGTTCCGCATCCTCAACGGTTCGGTATCGCGTTACTACAAACTGGCGCTCGTACGTGAAATCAAGGGCACCAGCGGCGAGTTCCAGGGCCCCAAAGGCTCGGGTGTGTCCTATGCCCGGGTGCCGTTCCACATGATCGCCAACGACGGCAACATCATGGAACACAGCGTGCCTTTCGACGGCAGCATGGACCTGGACGCCGACGGCGACAAACAGAACCACAACGCCATCCTGCCCACCCAGGGCATTGCCGAGCGGTTCGACATCATCGTCAACTTCGCGAAAAACGGCATCAAGCCCGGCGACAAGATCTTCTTCGTCAACCTGCTGGTGCATGACGACGGCAAAGGCCCGAAAGAGCCGGTGGCGCTGGCGGACGTGCTCTCGGAAAAATACCTGGCGGTGATCAAGCAAAGCAGCAATGGGCCCCAATGGGACAGGGGTGATCCGGCGGTGGGCAAGATCCTGCAGCTCAACGTCAAGGCCTACACCGGCCAGGACCTGGCCATGGACCCTGCACTGTACGAGCCGGCCAAACCAGGCAAGGCTGAAGGCCTGGTGATGATCCCGCTGAAGATCCATCGCGACAACACGGTCGACAAGGCACTGCTGGCCAAGGCCCGCCATCGCACCTTCACCTTCGGCCGCTCCGACGGCACCGATGAGGCGCCCTGGACGGTCAAGACCGATGGTGGCTTCGGCTTCCACATGGATCCACGTCGCCTGAACACGGCCACCCAGTTGGCCAGTGGCCCGACCGATGCCGGCGTCAAGGGCTTCGGGACCCTGGAGGTGTGGAACATCAAGCTCGGCGGCGGTGGCTGGAGCCATCCGGTGCATGTGCACTTCGAGGAGGGGATCATTCTCAGCCGCGGCGGCAAGGCGCCGCCTGAGTGGGAAAAATGGGCGCGCAAGGACGTGTACCGCATCGGTACGGAAAAGGATGGCCTGGACAGCGTAGAGATGGCGATCAACTTCCGCGAATTCGCCGGGACCTATATGGAGCATTGTCACAACACGCAGCACGAGGACAACTCGATGCTGCTGCGCTGGGACATTGAACACCCGGGGCAATTCCAGTTGATGCCGACACCGCTGCCGAGCTGGGATGGTGTGCGCTACGTGAACTCTGCCGCGCTGCCAACCTTCCGTACCGGTGATGGTTACGGTCCGAAAGTGACCGTCACGAAATGAACCGGGAGGGTGTCGACATGAACACGAAGCTGCATTCACCACGCTCACGCGCTTTGGGCATGCACCTGGTGCTGATGCTGGTGACCGGTTTGCTGGCCAGCCAGCTGCTGGTCGCCAGCCAGCCATTGTCGACGCCCACACCGGCTCCGGCAGCCGCTGCCGAACCCGCTGTCGTCGAGGACGCCACCCCCTGGGGTGCCGGTTATTTCCCCAACACCCTGCTGACCGACCAGGACGGTCGGCAGCTGCGTTTTTTCGATGACATGATCAAAGGCAAGGTGGTGGTGATCAATTTCATCTTCACCACGTGCAGCGACTCCTGTCCCCTGGAAACCGCGCGTCTGCGTCAGGTGCAGAAACTGCTGGGAGACAGGGTCGGCAAGGATATTTTCTTCTACTCCATCAGCATCGACCCTTTGAGCGATACCCCCGAGGTGCTCAAGGCCTATGCGCAACGCTTCCAGGTCGGGCCCGGGTGGAAATTCCTCACCGGGGAATTCGCCGACGTCACCGAGCTGCGGCAGAAACTGGGCCTGTTCATCGACGGCATCGACAACGGACGCAACAAGGACCACAACCTGAGCCTGATCGTCGGCAACCAGGAAACGGGCCGCTGGATGAAGGCCTCGCCGTTCGAAAATCCGTGGATCCTGGCCGACCAACTGGCCAACACCCTGCAGAACTGGAAGCAGCCCAGTGTGGAAGAAAGCTACGTCGATGCACCGGAAATTCGTCCGCCAAGCAATGGCGAAGAGCTGTTCCGCACCCGCTGCGCGTCTTGCCACAGCCTCGGCCCTCAGGACGGACAGGGCATTGGTTTGCGCAGCATCGGCCCGGACCTGATCGGCGTGACTCGTCAGCGCGATCCGACCTGGCTCAACCGCTGGATCCGTGAACCGGATCGCATGCTGGCGGAAAAGGACCCGATTGCGATGGAGCTGTTCGATCGCTACAACAGAATCTCGATGCCCAACTTGCGGCTGGACCAGAAGTCCGCCCAGTCCATCATCGACTTCCTGCACGAAGAAACCGACCGTCAGCATCCGCCCGTGGCGCCATTGGCCAGTGGTAGCGAGGAGCCTGAACATCATCATTCAGTTACGCCACCGAACGTGCCCCAAATGCAATAGCGTCAAAATAGTTACGTTGGCCAGTCAATTGCTATCAATGTTACCTACACTGACTTGATACAGGGCTGGAAAGGCTGGTTTTCAAGGACTCAGGACAGACCCCATGCAGATACTGGAACAACAAAAAGTACCTGCGCCGCAGGCCCCGGCAGCGCCGCGCAAGGGGTGGCGGCCGCAGTTCAACTTGCTACGCTGGTTCTCCCTGGCCAGTTTTTTCATCATCGCCGTGGTGGCGCTGGGGCTGGGCTACATCTCCACGCGCTTCGTGGTCGATGAAAGCATCGAGCGCGATTCGATGCTGACCGCGCAGTTCATCCAGGCCATCGGCGAGGCCGAAATCCGTCATGCCGGAATTTCGCCGGACAGAACCATGGGCGAAATGCTCGACCCGCGACTGGATCATGCCTACGCCGACGTCCGCCCCGAATCCCGGGCCGCTGCACGCGCCGAGTTTCTCGACCATGTGGAGCATCTGCCGGACATCCTGCTGGCGACTGTGTACGCCCAGGACCGCACCGTGGTCTGGTCGACCAACTCCGAGTTGATCGGCGTGCGCATCGAGGACGACAATGAACTGGATGAATCCTTCGAAATGAAATCGCCGGTGTCCACCAGCTACCACCAGATCGATGAAGAGCGTCCCGAGCAGCGCCTGCTGCACGAACCGGAATACCTGTTCGTCGAGAACTACATTCCGATGTTCAACGCCGACAAAAGCAAAGTGATCGCCATGGTGGAGATCTACAAGGAACCGGTGGACCTGGTGGGGCGCATCCAGCGTGGTTTCAAGGCGATCTGGCTGGCGACCCTGATTGGCGGGGCGGCGATCTACCTGGGGTTGTTCTGGATCGTGCGGCGTGCGGCGATGCTGTTGCAAAGCCAGCAAAAACAGCTGATCGCCAACGAAACCTTTGTCGCCCTGGGGGAAATGTCCTCGGCGGTCGCCCACAGCTTGCGTAATCCACTGGCCAACATCCGTTCCAGCGCCGAACTGGCCCAGGATATCGCCAGCCAGCCGGCGCAGAAAAACATTGGCGACATCATCAATCAGGTCGACCGGATGTCGCGTTGGGTCCGGGAGTTGCTGGTGTCGTTGCGGCCGATGAATGACGACTTTGAATCGGTCGACCTGGTGCTCGCCATCGACGACACCCTGAGTGCCTTTGAGTCCCTGATCAAGCGTTCGAACGTCGAAGTGCGTTTCGCTCCCGCCAGCGTGCCACCGGTCGTCAGCCACCAGGTGCTACTGACGCAAATACTCAATAGCCTGTTTGCCAACGCACTGGAAGCCATGCCCAAGGGGGGCATGCTGACGATCGAGATCGACTCCCCGGTGCCCGGCTACTTGAGCATGATCCTGACCGACACCGGCAAAGGGATGTCCAAACAACAACAGCAAATGGTCTTCAAGCCGTTTTTCACCACCAAACAAGGTGGATTGGGTGTGGGCCTGGCCCTGGTCAAAAGAATAATGGAGCGGTTTGACGGCTCGGTCGATCTGACCAGCCGGGAGCAGGAAGGAACCCGTGTTTGTCTCAATTTCAAAGTGGCAACGGGAGGGGTATATGGAGCACAGCATTCTGCTGGTCGAGGATGACGAGATCCTCGCCGAGAATATTCAGACTTACCTGGAGCGCAAGGACTTCGAGGTGACCGTCTGCCACTCGGCTGAAGATGCACTGGAGCAATTGGGTTCTTTCGCACCTGACGTGGTACTGACCGACAACTCGTTGCCGGGCATGAGTGGTCACGACCTGATCCAGAAGCTGCGCATCAGCGCGCCGGATTTGAAAGTGATCATGATGACCGGTTACGGCAACGTCGAAGACGCCGTGGTGGCAATGAAAGAGGGCGCCTTTCACTACGTCACCAAACCGGTGGCCCTGCCGGAACTCAAGCTGCTGCTCGACAAGGCCCTGGCGACCGACCGCATGGAGCGCACGCTGTCCTTCTACCAGGAGCGTGAGGCCCAGAAGTCGGGGGTGCAGGCACTGATTGGCGAGTCGGCACCGATGGTGTATCTCAAGGGCACCATCAGCCAGTTGCTCGACGCCGAACGGCGGATGGCCAACAGCGATCTGCCGCCGGTCCTGGTGGAAGGCGAGACCGGTACCGGCAAGGAACTGGTGGCCCGGGCATTGCACTTCGACGGCCCGCGCAGCAAAGGCCCGTTCATTGAATTCAACTGCGCCTCGATTCCTTCCAACCTGGTGGAATCAGAGCTGTTCGGCCACGAGAAAGGTGCCTTCACCGACGCCAAGGACCGTCGCATGGGGCTGGTGGAAGCGGCCGATGGCGGCACGCTGTTCCTCGATGAAATCGGTGAAATGGACCTGCTGTTGCAAGCCAAGCTTCTCAAGCTGTTGGAAGACCGGACCATTCGCCGGGTCGGCTCGGTGAAGGAGCGCAAGGTCGATCTGCGGGTCATCAGCGCCACCAACTGCAATCTCGAACAGATGGTCCAGCAAGGCAAATTCCGCCGCGACCTGTTTTTCCGCCTGCGCATCATTTCAATCAAGGTGCCGCGCCTGTACGCACGTGGCGCCGATATCCTGCTGCTGGCCCGGCACTTCCTGGGGCTGCATGGCAAACGCTACGGCAAGCCGAACCTGTATTTCAGCAACCAGGCCGAAGAGTTGCTGCTCAGCTACAGCTGGCCAGGCAACGTACGCGAATTGCGCAACATGCTCGAGCAAACCGTGTTGCTGGCGCAAAGCGACACCATCGCCGCCCATCAATTGAACGTCTGCCTGAGCCTGGTGGATGAGCCACCGATGTTTCATCACGAGCCGCAGCATTTCAGCGAACAGCGTCCGTCCTACAACGGCGGCGAGTCCATGAACCTGCCGGAAGTGGAGCGCGACATGGTGCGCAAGATGCTCGACAAGACTGACTGGAACGTCACCAAATCGGCACGCCTGCTGGGCCTTAGCCGTGACATGTTGCGCTACCGGATCGAGAAGCTCGGCCTCGCCCGTCCGGACAAGCGCCAGTGGTAATCACTGCAACATCGGACCCTGTCTGAGGCAGGACATCAAGCAACCGGGATTCTCGACTTCCTGGTTCACGTAGACGCCACGCTCCGGATCGTAGGAGCGGATAAACACCCGGACCGTGGCATCGGCCACGGTTGGCAGGCGCGAGTCGGTAAACACGTGCTGGCTTGAAACCGGAATGAAATCCCCGGGCGCGGTCGGGATGTATGAGCCCGGCGGGATGATGTTCATGGACGGTGGTGCGGGGTGGGCGAAGGGTTGGTCGGCGCCGTAATAGTTGAACTCACTGCTGTAGTCAGTGGTGTTTGGAAAGTCGTCGGCACGGGCCGCAGCGGACAGGCTCAGGCAGAAGGCGAACAAAAGCGTCAGGTCGGTCTTTTTCATGGCAACACCTGCTAGTTCGGTTTAACCACATTCTTCCAAGGTCATTAACTATAGCTGGCGCCGGGGGCAGCCGTCGGCGCTGCGCGGATTACAAGTTCGCAACATCTGTCAGGATGGGCTTGATCTAGACTCCGCCGGTCAATTCGACGACCCGAACCCTGGAGCGTGCAATGGAACTGCCGACAAAAGAACAAGCCATCGCCAGCAACCGCGAAGCCTGGAATGACTCCGCCCGTCACCACAAAGACTCCAGCGAATGGCAAGCCTTGTTGAAGGGCGTGGAACAGGCGGATTTTTCCTGTCTGGATGACACCCTGACCGCCTTGCTGGCCCAGACCGGTGTCGACGGCAAGGAGGTGCTGCAACTGGGCTGCAACAACGGCCGCGAAAGCCTGTCGCTGTTCGCCCTGGGCGCGCGCAGCGTGGTGGGCGTCGACCAGTCCGGCGCATTTCTCGAGCAGGCACGGGAACTGGCTTCCCGCTCGCCCCATGCGCCGCAATTCATCGAAGCGGACATTCACCACTTGCCTGCGCCACTGCAGGAGCGCTTCGACCTGGCGCTGATCACCATCGGGGTCTTGAACTGGATGCCGGACATCGGCGAATTCTTCCGCCATGTGGCGCGTACGCTGAAACCGGGGGGCGCGCTGGTGGTGTACGAAACCCACCCGTTCCTGGAAATGTTCGACCCCGAGGACGCCGATCCTTTTCGCCCGACCAGTTCATACTTCCGTCGCGAACCCTTCGTGCAGCACGAACCGATCGTCTACGAGGGCAAGGTCGAACAGCCGGCCGCGCCGTCCTACTGGTTCGCCCACACCCTGGGCGACCTCTTCGGCGCCGCCATTGCCGCAGGCCTGCAGATCCGTCACTTCAAGGAATACCCGCACTCCAACCGCGAAGAACTGTATGACCGCTATCAGCAGCAGGTGGCGCAGTTGCCGTTGTGTTTTACCTGGGTGGTGGTGAAGCCAGTGACATAACGCGCGGAATCAAATCAGAGATTTGAGTGATTGACCGTGTGCCCTGGCTGCGCGCAGAGATCTATGCCCAGGGCATGAATGACCTTCAGGACCGTATCAAAACGTGGTTTTGCTCCGGGCGCGAAGGCTTTGTAGAGGCTTTCGCGACCCATTCCCGAGTCTTTGGCAATCTGTGTCATGCCACGGGCTTTCACCACATAGCCGATAGCGCGAAGAAACTCCTCGTTGTCACCGTCTGCCAGTACCTGAGACAGGTACTCGCTAATGGCTTCATCACTGTCGAGCAGTGCCGCCATGTCGAAATTCGTCAAAGTCTGGCTCATGGTCAAACCTCCTTTGCCATTTTTTTTGCGCGTTTGATATCGGCTGCTGGACAAGAATTCATTACTCGAATGTATCCAAATGGATACAGATGAGCAGTCAGACATTTCCGCGATCAGCTGGTTTTTTTCTGAGGAAGATGTAGGCGACTCCTTCGCGAGCAAGCCCGCTCCCACACCGGATTTGTGAACGACACAGATCAAATGTGGGAGCGAGCCTGCTCGCGATGGGGACGACGCGGTAAAGCGGATAACCCCGGAATCAAGCCTCGGCCTGCGCCTGTGTCACCACCGGCCGCCCCGGTTTGCGCAGCGGATCCAGGCGTGAGCCGCTGTAGCGGGTTTCGCGGAAGAAACGCCAGCGGCCGAACAGGCCGTAGACGTGGGTGACGCGGCCCTGTTCCTGGTAGCCCATGCGGATGTGCAGTTTCAGCGCCGGGATGTTGTGGGTCTCGCAGACGTCCACCACCTTGTTGCAGCCTTGCAGCGCCATGGCTTCCCAGAGGGCCACCTGGACATCCACGGACAGGCGGGTGCCGAAGTAGGCGCGGGTCATTTCGCCGCCGAATTCGAAGAACTCGCCTTCCTTGACCGGGAACCAGCAGCCGTAATAGTGACGGTCGAAATAGTCCCGGGTGCTGCCCCAGATGAAACCGATCGCATGGCCTTCGTCATCCAGGTACATATGCCCGGTATGACCTTCGGCGGCGAGCTCGGCCATGGTCCCGACGCGGTCGCCGAAGTGCTTGGCAAACGCCGTGGCGTTCTGCGGGGTGATGGTCACCTGGCGCACGGGAGAATAGGGCCGCAGCTTGTGCGGCGGTACCGGGCTGACCAGGTCGCGCTCCATCCACAGCAACTCCCAGTGGAAGAACACATAGCGCTTCCACAGCGTACTGAACGTGCGACCCAGGCCCTTGCGCTTGATGTGTTCGTGAAGCTTGTCGAGTACGCTCATGAATCCCTCCTTTAACCGAGGATTGGTGGTGTGTGGTGAAGGCAGTGATGGGTATAGATCACTAATGGCAATTGCATGGCCATGTCCTCGCCATCAATGTATTTCAAGTTGTGTTTCAGTGTTGACACGGTTTTCAGGCGTCAAAAAGCTGCTCGTCCCGGACGTGTTCGCGAGGAAAAAACAGCCGATTGAAAGGTGTACAACCTGTGGGAGCGGGCTTGCTCGCGAAGGCGCAGTGTCAGGCGACATCATGGGTGCCTGAACTGACGCCTTCGCGAGCAAGCCCGCTCCCACAGGGGGGCGGTGTTACTCCAGAGCGGTATAGGCCACCCGCGGCACACCCGGCAAACGCTGTTCCAGCAACGCACTCAAGGACTCTCCCGGTTCCAGGTAGGCATCACCGAAGTCGGCGCCGAGGCGGTTCGGGTGGGCGACGATTTCCAGCAGTCCGTCGGGCGGCGGCGCGCCGTTGCGCAGATCCACCGGGGTACACACGTAGTTGGCGGTGGCGCCGGCCAGGTGGCTCAGGCGACGGTTGAGCAGGTCCTTGAACACGCGTTTGGGCAGGCTGAGGTTTTGCCCCAGGTTGCGCGCCAGACGCACGGGCACCCCCTGGCGGGCGGCGAAGCGCGCGACGATCTCACCGATCGGCCAGATGTTGTGCACGTGTTGATGGGAGTCCAGGTGACTGGGGCGCAAGCCGTTGTCCAGGCAGCGTTGCCACTGCGCTTCAAGTTCTTCGAGCACGGCGTGGCGATCCCGGCGCCCGAGCCAGAGGCGGGTGCGGCGCAGGTTGAGGTCGAACACGCCGGCGCCGTCGCAAAAGGTCGGGCGCTGCACAATGCTCTGGCTCAACGGGCGGCCGTAGGTCAGGTTGAAGTGCAGGCCGATGCGACCTTCGAGCAACGGGTGCCGGGCCAGGACGCAGGCCGCTTCGAACGCCGGCATGTTGGCCATGGCGGTGGCGGAGCTGATGAGCCCGGCCTGGAACGCGCCGAGGATCACCGCGTTTTCGCAGGCGCTGAGGCCGAAGTCGTCAGCGTTGACTATCACTTGCCGGGGCATGTTCGGCCTCCTTGAGTTTTTCCGTGGGCGCAGGTGTTTTGACAGCCGGTGTCGCGACAGGCGCCGGGGTGGCGACTGCAGCCGCTACTTGCCGGGCACGCCATTGCTGCCATCGGGGTTTGAAGCGTTGCCAGACCCGCAAGGCCAGCCCCAGCACCAGACCGCTCGGGCGCCAGGAGTAAAAACTCCAGCGCCAGTGTTCCAGTTGCCCGGTCATGCGTTCGTGCAGTTGATGGCTGGAGTTTTCCAGGCTGACCCGTGATGCATCGATCCACTGCCAGTGGTCTTCCAGGCCCCAGCGAATCCACTCTTCGAGCAGCACCCGGCCGCTGCCCAGATCGGCATATTGCGGCAGGAACGCCAGGTTGTAGTCGTACAGCCGACCCTGTTCCAGCAAGCCGAGGCGATAGCTGATGCAGCGCCCCTCAAGTTCCAGCACCACCACGCGCACCAGGCCGCGGGCGGCCAGTGCGGTGAAGGCGCGGTCCATCCACTGGCGATGGCGTGCATCGGAAAAGATCCCGACCCCTTCATCGCCTTTCCAGCTCACGGCTTCGACTTCACTGATTTCCTGCAACAGCGGCCCCATGGTCAGCGCGTCGGGGGTAATTCGCCGTACCCGGGCGCCACAGGCGGCGATGCGTTTGCGTGCGCGGCGCAGCTTGTAGCGCGGATCGCCGGAGACTTCCTGATGGTCGGCCTCGCTGATCAGATGCACCGGCACCCGACAGCTCAGGCGTTGTTCGGCGGTCGAGCTGAGCGCCTGCCACGGTGCCAGGGCCTGGGCCGTGGCACCGGCCAGTTCATTCAATTGCAGCAGGGCATGGGGCAGGCGCTGGCGGATCTGCGTCAGCGCCTTGCCAAAAGCGTCGCCGTCCAGCCTGGTCAGCAGCGCGAGGCGGTCGGCGAGGGGGAAGCCCAAATGATGCAGGACCCGAAAGGGCACACGCGCAAAGCGCTCCACGGACGCCACCAGCGGCAGGCACAGCGCCAGTTCGTCACCCCGCCAGCCGAGCAGCACGTGCAACCGCTCGCCGGGTTTGAGTGCCTGTTCTGATGCGCATAGCCAGGCCAGGGTGTTGAACGGCGTGTGGTCCGTCACGCACTGACGCAACGCTTCGTAAGCCGCCGCGGGAAAGTCGTGGGTGCACAACGACGTGTGCCATTCGAATCGTAGCGTCATGGGATCACGTCGCCTCGGCGGTGGCAGGTTCACGCACAGGTTTGCGCAAGGTTTCCAGGCGCGAGCCGGTGTAGCGTGTTTCGCGGAAGAAACGCCAACGGCCAAACAGTTCGTAGACGTTGGTGATCCGTCCCTGTTCGCTGTAGCCGGTGCGAATATGCAGCTTGAGTGCCGGGATGTTATGCCACTCGCACACGTCCACCACCTTGTTGCAGCCCTGGGCGTGCATGGCTTTCCACAGCTCGGTTTGCAGGTCCATCGACAGCCGGGTACCCCAGTAGGCCCTGGCCAGCTCGCCACCGAACTCGAAGAATTCCCCTGGCTGCACCGGGAACCAGCAACCGTAGTAGTGCTTGTCGTGATAGTTGCGGGCGGCCCCCCAGATGAACGCCACCGCGTCACCCTTGTCGTCCAGGTGCATTTGCCCGGTGTAGCCCTCGCGGGCCAGTTCGGCCATGGTCTCGACCCGGTCGCCAAAGTGACGGGTGAAGGCCACGGCGTTCTCCGGGGTGATGCTCGCGACCCGCAGCGGCGGGTAGGCCTTGAGTTTGTGCGGTGGCACCGGGCTGACCAGGTCCCGCTCCATCCACAGCAGTTCCTGGTGGGAAAACACGTAGTGCTTCCAGGCTTTTTTCAGGGTGGCACTCAGGCCTCTTTGCTTGATGTGTTCGCTGAGTTTGTGCATTGCACTCATGTTGTTGGCTCCTGACGGGATTGCCCGTGAGTGGAGAGATTCCTGCGCGCGGCGAAATGCCGACACGGCCAAGCACAAGCGGGGCGGTCATGAGGCAATCCAGCTGAGGGCGAACAGGGTTTGCCCGGGCAGCTCGAAGCTCACGCGACCGTCCCGGCAGTTGAAGGGCGCGTCGCGGCTGCGATTGTCGGCACCGAAGTAACGCAGGGCGCCCTTGCCCAGCGGGCAGGCCACACCGCTGAGGTCGACACGCTGCAAACGCGTGCCCTTGTTCACCCCCAGCAGCGTGCGCTTGAGGTCGTCGGCCATGGCCAGCGCATCGACTTCGAAGGCATCGTTGTCCAGGCGCACCACCTGGCTCAGCCAGTGTTGCCGGATGAACTGCTGGGCCAGGCCGACGGGTTTGAGTTCGAAACGATCATCGCCGAGCACCCGCAGCATGCCCTTGGGGTACTCGGGCTCGTCCGCGGCCTGGAACCAGCCGAGCATGTCGAGCAGGCCGTCCTGGGACGCGTTGATCACCACCGAGGCCCACCACAGCGAGGCGTAGTGGGTTTCCTGATCGTAAGGGCTGAGGCTGGCACCGCTGGACATGTTGGTCTGGTCGAGCAACAAGGCCTTGCGCGGCCGCCCCTGAGCGTCGAGCCCCACCAGTTCGGCGGCACGGCGCACGCTGTCGCGGTAGACACGGGTCGCGAGCAGGTCGCGGATCATCCATTCGTGCCAGGCCAGGGCGTCAACCTGCTCGCCGTTGTCTTTGAGCAGGCGCCGGGCCCAATCGATGCCGCGCCGCTCGCCGGCGTATTCAGACAGCGGCCCGTTGATAAAACGCGAGCTGGCCGGGATGGCGATGCGCACACCGGCCCTGGCATTGTCGGGGTTGCCGCGTACCTGCCGGGCCATGCTGTCGAACTGGGTCTGGAAACTGGCGTAGTCCGGGTAATTGAGGTTCGGCTCGTCGGCAAAGCCGATGTAGTGCGTGCCTTTGCCGCCCAAGGCACGGGTCGCGGCCAGCCAGGCCTCGAGGCCGCCATGGCTGGTGCTGTCGGCGCGCAGTTCGGCCTGGCGCTGGCTGCCGGCCAACAGGGTGATGTCCTTCGTGATGCCGAACCGCTCCTGGTACAGGCGACGGAACGCGTCTTCGTAGTGCGGCCGCGTGGCCATGATGTCGACGAGGCTGTAGTAGGTCGCCGCCTGCGGTTTGAGCGCATCGAGCACGGCAAAGCTGGCGGGTGGGGGCATCACGTAGGGCAGGGCGATGCCCAGGTCCGGCGTGTTGCCGAGCAGGTCCTTGTGCAGGGTCAACCGGGTCCGGCCATCGTCCTCGCGCAGCGGCTTGAGCTGTTGCGGATTCTGCGCGAACAGATTGGCCGTGCCATCGAGCCAGAACGCCGCCTTGCCGCTGCCTTGCAGGCGCAGGCGCCAAACCTGATCGCTGTCGGCGACCGGCAGCTCGGCCTGGTCGAATTGCCAATAGGCGCGGTAGGGCTTGAGGGGCAACGTCAGTTGCTTGCCGTCGCCCACGCGCTGGGCTTGCAGGGCTTGGACGCCATCGTGGAACTTGCCGGCGAGGACGGCGTGCTCCCCGGCCGCGACCTTGAAATACAGCTCGTCGCCGTCACGGGTTTCCGCGCTGAAATGCACCTTGGCCGGTGCGAACAGCGCCACCGTGCGCTCATCGTGTTCCACGCGGTAGCGGCGGAAACTGTAGCCCGGAATCTCCAGGCGATAACTGCTGGCACCCGGTGTCAGTGGCCAGCGCTGGCTGCCCTGGGTCTCGGCGGCGGCAATCGCTCGTTCGCCCGCAAGCCGGCCCTGGCCATCAAGCAGATACAGATGTTCTTCGTTGGCCCCGGCCTGCCACGCCGGCACCCATTGCACGTTCAGGGTGTCGGGGCGATCCGTTTGCAGGTACAGGCTGCCGTCGCGGATATCGGCCCAGCGCATCGGCCCGGCATAGACGTCGACGCTCAGGCCAAGGCTCACCAGCAGCGCGAAATACTTCATGCCGACTTCCGTTGCAGCACCAGCAGCATCGGCGCGATATCGCTGGGCAGGATGATCAGGGTTTGCCAGAGCGGCACCTGGCTCAGGCGGCAATACATCACCAGCAGGGCGACCGTCACTGCCAGGTAGGCGATGGACGAGGCCGCTGCCGCACCGACGATGCCATAGGCCGGGATCAGCACCAGGTTCAGCGCCAGGTTGAGCAGGGCACCGAGGCCCATCAACAACGAAATCGATCCCGGGCGATTCTTGCCCAGCAAGTCCAGGCGCAGGATGCTCGCGTAGCACAGCCCGAGCAGGCCCGGTAGCAGGGCGAGCAATGCCGGATAGGCCGGTTGGTAGGCCACGCCGAACAGCGTGACGATCAGCCATTCACCGATCAGCGCCATGCTCAGGCAGGCGCCGAGCATCACCGTGGCTGTCAGGCGCAAGGCCAGCGGCGTGACTTTGTCGATGCCTTCTTCCTGTTGCAGCAGGCGTTTCATCAGCGGCGTGGTGACCGCTTCCGGGACGATCAGCAACAACTCGGCGGCGGCGCTGGCCATGGCGTAGTGACCCAGCGCGGTGCTGCCGAGCAGGGCGCCGATGAACAGGTAGTCGGAGCGCAGGATCACTTGCTGGAACAGCAGGTCCGGATGGCTGCGGGCGCTGTAGCGCAGCAGTTCGTTCTGGCTGGCGCGGTCCCATTGCAGGGTCAGTGGCTGGTTGCGCTTGAGCCACACCCAGCCGACCAGCACCACCAGGCTGATGCCCGCCAGCCAGCTGATCAGCGCCGCTTCCAGCGCCGCGCTTTGCCACATCCAGAACAAGGCGAGGAACAGCAACAGCGGCGCCAGCGATTCGATCAGGCGCAAGGCATTGAAGGCGACCACGCCGCCCGAGGCGTTGTGCAAGGTCAGCAAACCGCTTTTGAGCACCGTCAGCGGCACCGCCAGCAGCAACAGCCAGGCGAGCAGGCCCAATTGCGTGGTGATGTCCAGCTCACTGCCGAACTCGCGGGTCAGCGCCACCACCAGCAGGGTCAGCAACGCCGCCAGCAGGCAACCGAACACCAGCACCTGGCTGAGCAGCAAGCCCATCGGTCGTTGCTTGGCCGCCTGATAACCCACCGCGGAGTTCAAGCCGCCGCTGGTGGCCGCGCTGATCAGGTCGGGCAGGGTGCTGAGCAAGGCAAACAGGCCGCGCTCGCTGGGGCCGAGAATCCGCGCCAGCAGCACGTTGCGCAGCAGGCGCAAGGCGATCATCGCCAGTTTGGTGCCCATGCTCAGGGCCAGATGCTTGAGGTAGTGGCTGCGACTCATGGACGTGCCCCACGGTAGATGCGCCAGGACAGCAGCTCGGGATTGCGTGCGGTACGCTGGCTGACGCCGAAGCGCGGCAGGGCCAGCGGATCTTCGGCCCCGCGATAAAGGCCGGTGCCGGTGCCCAGGGCAAACGGGAAGCCTTGCCTGGCCACCTGTTGGCGCACCCGTGCATCGTTGTCGCCATTGGGGTAGCAATAGACGGGCAGCGGCCGGTTACAACCGTGCAGCAGCGCGTCGCGACTGCGGCTCAGTTCTTCGTCCAGGCGTTGATCGTCGAGACCGGTGAGGATCGCGTGGCTGGCACCGTGGGGGCCGAAGCGCACCAGGCCGGACGCTTCGAGCGTACGCACCTGCTGCCAGTCCAGCGCCTGGGGCAACGACTCCTGCGGGCAGTCGTCGGTCAGGCGATTGAGGTCCGGTGGCGACAGGGTCTTCAGGCTCTGCAGGAAATTCAGCAACGCCAGGCTGCGGC
The DNA here is from genome assembly GCF_019219225.1 of Pseudomonas sp. PDM32. NCBI lineage: Bacteria > Pseudomonadati > Pseudomonadota > Gammaproteobacteria > Pseudomonadales > Pseudomonadaceae > Pseudomonas > Pseudomonas sp. PDM32. The sequence continues at coordinate 217,824 of NZ_JAHUWE010000009.1, read as the reverse complement.
GCTGCTCGTGCGGGTCATCGCACAGTGCCGGCAGCGGACGCCCCGCGAGCTGCAAGCGTTCGATCAGGTGCCGGCGTGCCTGTTCGCCATGGCTGTTCCACAGGGTTTCGCCGATGCTTTCCCACCAGAACCGCTGGCGGCTGCCGATGAAATCGGTGGACAGGAAAATGCTCGCCGGCACCTGGTATTCCCGCAGCAACGGAAAAGCATTCACCGCGTTGTCGCGCCAGCCGTCGTCGAAGGTCAGCGTCACTTTCGGCCGTTCCGAGCGTGGCGTGCCGGGTTGCAGGATGTCCATCAGCGGCACGCAGTCGAAGTGTTTCTTCAACCACAGCAGCAGGTGTTCAAACGCCTTTGGCCCGACGCACAGTTCATTGCGGTGGGGCAATGCGGCGGCCCGGTCGCTGGCCAGCACCCGGTGCAGCATCAGGATCACCCCGGCGCCGTGCAGTCGATTGCGCCCGACCGGGGAATTGAGGTACAGCCAGCCACTGGTGCGTTTTAACAATTGCTTGATCGCCATGGCACGCGCCTCTTATCGATTTTGCTCGGGGTTCCATTGGGCGTAACGCTGACCGCGCAGGAACTGCCACAGGCCAATGCTCATACCGGCAAGGGTCACCAGAAGGAACGCAGCGAGGCGAAAGGGTTTGGGCAAGCGGTGTTGCGAATCCAGCAGGCCGGCAATGGCCACCGTGTAGCCGAGCAGTTGCGCGATCAGGCTAAGGCGATAGAAGCCGTGGTCTTCCCACAGCCAGAAATTGCTCAGCAGCAACGGCAGCAACAGGATCGGCGCCAGTCGCCGGATCAGCTTGTGGCTGATCAGGGCAATCGCATACAGGCCGTGGGTCAGCGGATTGAGCAGCGCGCGGCGCTGGGCCAGGCTTTGCAGGCCACCGACCGTGACCCGCTGACGGCGGCGGAACTGCTTGTCGGCTTCGTCCACGCCCTGGTCGATCACCTGGGCCTGGGGCACGTAGACAATCTTTTTGAAGGCCGCCGGGGCGCAGGTGCTGATAAAGAAGTCGTCGTTGACCTCCGTCGGCACGTTCTGGAACAACTCGCGGCGCAGGGCGAGCAAGGCGCCGTCGGCGGAGACCATGCAACCGGTGCGATTTTCCACGTAGCGCAGCCAGCCTTCATAATGCCGATACAGGCTGTCGCCAATGCTCAGGCCCTTGCCGGTCACCGGGATCACCATGTGCCCGGCGCAGCCACCGACCTGCGGGTCGTCGAGCGGTGCGAGCAGATGGCCGAGGGTGTCGCTGGACCATTGGTTGTCGGCGTCGGTGAACACCAGGATCTCGCCGCTGCTGATCGCGACCCCGGCATTGAGCGTCGCCGCCTTGCCCTGGCGGGGCAGGTCGAGCACGCTGATGCGCGGATCATCGACCCTGCGGGCGCAGGCCACGGTGTCGTCGGTCGAACCGTCACTGGCGAGGATGATGTGCAGCGAGCGGGCCTGGTAATCCTGGGCCAGCACGGTGCGCAGTTTTTTCTCGATATGCCGCGCCTCGTTATGTGCGGCAATCACGATGCTCACGTCCATCGGTTGCGCCGGTCCATGACGCGGTGCCCGATAAAAGGGGGCCAGCAACGTCAGTAACAGGGGATAGCCGAGGTAGGCGTAGACCGGCAGCAACAGGCACAACCAGAAAATGAATTCAGCCACGGGCGGGCCTCCTGGCATTCCAATGACAAAGGCTGAGGATGAATCCGGCGCCCGCCAGGTGCAGGCGCACCCAGTGCAGGCCCCAGAGTTGCAGGGTCAGGCGCATGTCGTGGTGTTTGGCACTCTGGCGCAGGCTCAGGCCCAGGGCGGGCAGGACGGTCAGTAACAGCATCAGCACCGCATGGTGGGGGAAGCCGTCGAACAGGGCGGAAATGGCCAGGAAGTCGATCCCCCAGGCGGCCATCGACAGCAGCGGAAAACGCAGCAGGCGCAGGCTCGGGCCATGGGTGCGCAGCAGTTGCAGATGACTGCCCTGGCGCCACAGCTCCTTGCCCATCCATTCGCGCCAACTGCCTTCGTAGCCCCAGTGCAGCGCCACGCTCCGGTTCACCGAGCGCAGCTTGGCGCCCGCATCGGCCAGGCGCATGGTCAGTTCCTTGTCCTCGCCGGTGCGCAGTTGTTCATTGAAACCGCCAACCTTGTCGAACCAGCGACGGCGCATCAGCAGATTGGAACTGGGCAGCCATTGCACGACATGCAACGGCTGCGAATCGGGGTGCAAAGTGCGGCGCTGCCAGGCATCGGCGTACCACGGCGCTTCGGCCGGGGTGTGCAGGTCAAGCCCCATGACATCGGCCTGGCCGGCGGATTCGAGGTCGAACAGCAGCTTGAACCAGTTCTCCGGCATCTCGATGTCGGCATCGATAAAGGCCAGCCATTCACCCCGGGCGATCGCCGCGCCGCGATTGCGCAATGCGCCGATGAGCAGGCCTGGCAGGACCAGCACCTGGGCGCCGAACTCCCGGGCGATGTGCGGGCCCTGGTCGTCGGAGCCGTTGTCGACCACGATCAACTCGCATTGCACCTTGGCCGCATCGGCGGCATGTTGTGCCGCGAACAGGGTCCGGGCGATGTGCCGGGCTTCGTTGTACATCGGGATGACGATACTGATGCGGTTCATGCCCTGACCTCCGTCAACGGGGCTTCTTCGGCCTTGGTGCGCAGTACGCTGGTCAACGCGAGCATGATCCATAGGTACTTGTGGTTCGGTGCGCTGAGGAACATCAGGAACAAGGTCAACGACAGAAAACTCATGCTCAGGTGGGTCATCACATCGGCTCGCGCTGCGTCCCCCCGCAACAGCCAGGCCCGGCGGGCGCGAATCAGGTTGTACAAGCCCAGGGCGAGCATACCGACGAACATCAGGCCGGCGGGAATCCCCAGTTCACTGAAGATTTCCAGGTAGGTGTTGTGGGCGCGCCGGTACAGGTCTTGCGTCTCGCCCTTGATGGAAAAGGCCTTGGCGTAACCGGTGGTGGCGTAATGCAGCGGGAAGGTGCCGGGGCCGGTGCCGAGCAAGGGGTTCTCGGCGATCATCGCGCTGCCGACCACAATGTAGGAGGCGCGACGGCCCAGGGACGGGTCCTGGCTCTTGGCCCCGGAACTGAGGATGCTCAGCGACTGGATGCGCGCCACGTAACCGGCCGGCATCGCATACAACCCCAGCGGAATCACAATCGCCAGGCCGAGCATGGCAAAGCCCAGGTGGCGCGGGCGAATGCGTGGCAATTGCGCACGGTAATGCCACGCACCGATCAACAGGCTGAGGAACAACACCACCAGCCCCGAACGGGAATCGGTCTTGGTCATGCCGCCCAGCAACAGGAGGGTGCAGCCCCCCCAGAACAACCGCTGCAACAGGTTCGGGCTGCGCACCACCAGCAACAGCGCCATGGGCACGGCAAAGGCGATCAGCAGGGCAAAGTTGTTCGGGTCCTTGAGCAGCCCGGAGGCACGGCCGGCGTCCTGGTATTTGGTGGAGAACATGGCCATGGCGCAGGTCACCGCGACACTGATGGCGACCAGTCGGGCGAACATGTCGAGGTTCAACTCACGCGCCACCAGCAGGGTGATGACAAACAGAATCAGGCCGACGCTCAATTCGCGCAGGTGGCCCAGGGAGATGCCCATGTCGTCGGTGTTCAACAGACTGAGCAGGTACAGCAGCATGAAACCGACCAGCAAGTGCCAGATATTGCTGCGCAGGCGATCGGCCGGCAGTTGCCGAATCGCCAGTTGCAGCATCAGGATCAGCGCCAGCGAGGCCCCGAGGAATTTGGAGCCCGATAACGCGTTGTCCTTGAACAGACCCTCGAACGGCAGGATGGCGACAATGCCCAGCAGGCCCCAGGCAGGCTTGCGGTACAGCACCGCGACACCCACCAGGCCCAGCACCGCGCCCGGCGCCAGATACGGATAAGGGCTGGCCAGCAAACCGAGGCAGACCAGGCCGAGCAAACTGACGATCGAGAGCGGAAAGATCACGCGCGTGCCTCCCGTGCAGTGCGGATGTAAAGCTGCGACCAGCGTTCGGCCAGGGCCTTGAGGTCGTAGCGATCCCGTTGCGTACGTTTTGCGTTGTCGATCAACTCGCCGGCCAGTGCCGGGTCCCGCACCAGCGTGCCGATCTGGCGGGCGAGGGCGGCGCTGTCGGTGGGCGCGGCAAGCAGGCCGTTGTGGCGGTCCTGCAGGACATCGGGAATCCCGCCGACGCCAAAGGCCACCACCGGCACGCCGGCCTGCATCGCTTCGAGCAGAATCATCGGCGTGCCTTCGGTGCGCGAGCTGATCACCAGCGCATCGAGTTGCCGCCACCAGACGCGCATGTCGGTCTGGTAGCCCGGCAACGTGATGCGTGCCTGCATGCCGGCCTCGTCGATGCGCGCCTGCAGGCTTTCCCGCTCCGGCCCGTCGCCGAGCATCACCGCATCCAGTTGCGGATACTGCTGACACAACGGGATCAGCGCATCGAGAAACAGGTCCGGGCCTTTTTCACTGCTCAGGCGCCCGACGTAACCGGCCAGCCAGCGTTGACGTGCGCCGCTGTGCGGCAGCAGGTCGCAGGCCGTCGGCAGGCCGTTGGGGATCACCTGCAACTTGTCCGTGCGCACGTTGGCCTGGCGATGCAGCGCCGCGATGCTTTCGGCGACACACACCACCCGGTCCACCGAAGCCGTGCGACACAGTTGCAGGCTCAGCCAGGTGTAGAACTTCTGCTTGCGGCTGCGCGGGGTAAAGCCGTGCTGGGTGATTACCAGGGGCAGGCGCAACAGCGTGGCGCCGACCCAGCCGAACAGCAGGCCCTTGAAGTTGTGCGTATTGATCAGTGGCCGCCGGTCCCGACGCTGACGCAAATGCCCCAGCAACGCGCCCAGGCCCGCGCAGCCCAGGCAATCGACACCGGCCTGGCGAAAACGCGCGATCAGCTCTGGCGGCGCATCGAGAAACAGCACCTGGTGCTGCCCCGGCGTCGCCAGGCAATGGTCCAGCAGCATCCGCTCGGCCCCATAGAAGCCGCCGCTGCTGAGCAAATGAATGATCGGCAGGTCGCGGGGGGTGCCGAGCGCCGCGTTCAATTGCGCACCCAATGCACGAGGGCCGGAACGCTCCAGTTCCTGTGCGGATTGTTCGGCAGGGTGCTTTGGTCGTTGAGCACCAGCAGCACCGGCAAGCCCAGTTCATGGGTGATTTGCGCAGGGTGCTTGAAGCGGTGGTCGAAGAACTCACGCACGTAGACCAGGGCAATCGCCAGCAGCAGACCGGTGAACAGCCCGAACGGAATGATCAGCAGCGGTTTGGGGAACGCCGCTTCGGTCGGTTCGAACGGCGGGCTGAGCACCCGGGCGTTGGACAGGTCGTTGTCCAGCGCGCGCGCGGTGCTGCTTTCGGCGAAGCGCTGGGCATAGGTGGAGAACGCCGCATGCAACGCATCGATCTCGGTGTCCATCTGCCGCAGCTTGCTCTGGGTTTCCTGCAACTGGTGGATGCGGTTCTTGAACTCGGCAATGCGCGCGGTTTTCTGGTCGATGACCGAACTGATCGTCGCCAGGTCGCTGGTGCGCTCCTGAATCCGGTTGCTGACAATCTTCAAGAACTGCCCACGGGTGCGGGTGATTTGCTCTCGTGCCAGCAGCATCGGTTCGCTGCCGGGCTGAAAGATCGCCAGGTCGCTCATGTAGCGGCTGACCAGGGTTGTCAGTTGCTCACCCAATTGCTTGATCTCGCGGTCTTCGAAAGCGACGTTGTCGACCGTGGTGGTGAAGGTGTAGGGAAAGGTGTAGTCGTTGAACCTGGCGTTGTTGGCGGTGGCCAGGTTGGTTTTCAGGTATTCGAGCCAGCGCTGGCTTTGCAGCAACCGGTCCTGATACAGGTTGAGCGCCTGCTCCTCGGTGTTGATCGCGTTGAGGCGAAAGGTGATTTCTTCCTTGGGATCGGACGAGCCGATGCTTTCGAGCAAGGCCAGGCGGTTGGCTTCCAGGCCATCGAGACGCACTTGGTACTGCAACTTCTTGGTTTCGTAGAAGCTCTGCGGCAGGTCGATCGATTGCATTTCCTGGCGGTTGACCAGGTAGTTCTGCAGCAGGGCGGCGACGAAGCGGGTGCCCTGGGCCGGGTCAGGGAAGCTGTAGACGATCGAGATCACGTTGGAGCCCGGCAAGGTTTCCACCTTGAGGGCGTCGGACGCTTCCTGGGTGAGCACATCGAGCTCGGTGTCGCGTACCGGATCGGTCTGCAGCCCCAGCATGTTGCGAAGGGGGTTGATCACTTGCTCGCGAACGGGATTGCTGACAAAGCGTTTGAACGGCTGCACCAGCACTTTGTTGAAGACGCTCACGGGCGGTGTGTATTCACCCTTTTCGCGCAACTGACCGATGGTCTGGCGGATCAAGGCCGGCGAACGCAGGATATTGCTTTCGGTCTCCATGTCCGCCAGCGACGGCGGAATGAAGGACGCGTTCTCCTGGTTGAGGGTGCTGGTGGCATCCCCCTGGGAGAGTTTCTTGGACTGCACGATCACCTGGGCGGTGATATCGAAGCTCTGCTTGAGCATCAGCGGCAAGACCACGGCGATCACTGCAAAGACCAGGAATACTCGTTTCACCAACTGCTTGTTGGCGAAGAAGATCCTGAAGAACTCATGCAGGTAGTTTTCCTTTGGATTCATGGCGGTCACCTGAGAGTTAGTCGTTGCTGTCTTTGTTGTCGACGCGATAGCTGAAGCTCATGCCCACGCCCTGGAACAACACCACGTCCGCCAGTTGCCGGGCGAGTTCGCCGGCGCTGGCCAGTTTGGTCTTGGGCACGTACAGCATGTCGTCGGCCTGCAGGTAGGCGATCTGCGAGGCATCGCCGGACAAGGCTTTCTCCACGTCATATCGATGCGCGACCACCTGGTTGCCGTTGCGCCGCATGATCATCACCGAGTCCAGGCGCGCCTTGACGTTGGAGCCGCGTGCCATGGTCAGGGCCTCAAGCACCGACACCGGGCGGCGGATCGGGTAGGAGCCCGGCTGGCCGACTTCACCCAGCACAAAGATCTCGTTGCCGGCGGTGGACTTGAGCAGCACGTCCACGGTCATGCGCCCCGGCAAGGTGGCGTAGCGTTTATTGAGGAAGGCCTCCAGTTGGTTGACGGTCATGCCTTGCAGCGGCACGGCGCCGATTTCCGGGAAGCTGGCGTAGCCGTCGGTGCCCACGGTGATTTCCCGGCTCATGCCGGTGCCGGGGTGGTTGAGCACGGACTTGAGGTTCTGCTCATTGGTCAGCGGGCTCACCAGATTCACCGACAGCTGATTGCGGTTGGGCTGGAACAGCTGTTTGCGGTCGTAGGCGCGCTGAATCGCTTCGCGTGCCTGATCGCGGGTCAGCCCCTCGATTTTCACCGAGGTGTTGGCCCCAGGCAGTTCGATGGTGCCGTCGGGCAGCACCAACTGGTTGCCGTTGAGCTGGCTGGCGGCGGTGAAGTTCAGCGAGATCATGTCCCCGGACTGCACGCGATAGGCGTCGGAACCACTGGTGCTGATGTGGAAAATCACGTCCAGTACATCCTGTGGCCGCAGGGTCTGCTCGACCTTGGGCACGTCGGTGGCCTGGGCGTTGGCCGGCGGGGCCGTGAGGATCTGCACCGGCATGCTTTGGGACTGGTCGGAGGAAGTGCTGGAGCAACCTGCAAGCGGCAGCAACAGCAGGACAAGCATCTTGGCGTTCATGGCGTCATCCTTTCTGGTGGCTCACAGGTTTTTGTACAGCCACTTGGGCATGTAGTACTTGCGTCGGTTGAACACGCTGCCGACCAGTTTCGCGCCAGCCTGGCTCAGGCGCTGGGCCGCGGCCTGGGCCACTTCCCAGCGAGTGTCTTCAGAGCGAACGACCATGACCACGCCGTCCGCCTGGGTGCTGATGGCCAGGGTGTCGGAATCCGAATACACGGCATCGCCGTCGATCACCACGAAGCGGTACTGACTGCCAAGTTGATCGAGCAGCGGGCCCAGGCGTTCAGGTGTGAGGTGTTCGTTGCCCCGGGAGTGACGGCCGAACGGTAGTACGTGGAACGGCAGGCTGGACACGTTCACCACACAGTCCTGCAACAAGGGCGGGTTCTGGGTGTTGAACAGCAAGTCGTGAAACCCCCGTTCCCTGGTCAGCCCCAACTGTTGCGTGAGGTTGGTCGCCGACTGGCTGGCGTCCACCAGCAGCACCAGGCCGCTGCTCATCTGTGCCAGTTGGCTGGCCAGCGCCAGGGCGCTGGTGGTGGTGCCCGCGCCGGGGTTGGCGGCGGTCAGGAACAGGATCCGCAGGTCCTGGTCCAGCACGGTCGATGTCAGGTTGGACTCGCTCGGGCTGGCAATGCTGAGGCTTTTAGCAGTTGAACCGTCCATTTAACTCGCTCCGTGGCCGCTGAATACTTTGAAAGGGGTTTTCAACAGAATCTTCAAATCAAGCAGCAGGCTCTGTTGGGCGATGTAACGCAGATCCAGCTCAACGCGCTGGTCGAAGTCGATATTGCTGCGCCCGGAGATCTGCCACAGGCCGGTCATGCCGGGGTAGATGCTCAGGCGAACGAGGTGTTTGTCCTTGTAGCGGTAGGCGTTGAACGAAGTGGGCCGGGGGCCGACAAGACGCATGTCGCCGGTCACGACATTGAACAGGTTCGGCAGCTCGTCGAGGCTGGTGCGTCGCAGAAAGGCGCCGATGCCGGTGATGCGCGGGTCTTGGTCGATCTTGAAATCGATGGCGTCGGCGCCGTGCTTGTTCAGGTGCCGCAGGGACTCCTTGAGCTCCTCGGCGTTGATGACCATGGTGCGGAACTTGTACATGCCGAACAGGCGGCCGCGGTAACCGGTGCGCTTCTGCACGAACATCACCGGCCCCGGGCTGGTGCATTTGATGGCCAGCGCCAGGCCCAGCAGCACCGGCGCAATCAGCACCAGAATCAGCAGCGCACCGCAGCTGGCCAACACGCGGTTGGTGCGCGACAGGGTCCAGGGGCGGCCACCATCGCGACCGGTAATCCAGCCACGTCCCTGCATGTGAATGGCGGCGTCCATGCGCATGCGGTGCTCAGGGTCCATGCGCTTGTCTCTGCGCATTGTGTCCAGGGGCACACTTTTCTCATGACCAGTCATAATTCCTCCGCAAAGTTCAGCCGCGTGCGGCGTGGGCGATAGGCAGTTAGTTAGTGCTAAACAGATTATTGTTTAGTTAATTGTTTTTGATCGCTTTGTTACTTAGTTAATTGGTATTAGTCAGTTAATTACTTGTCTGATTAGTGTTAATTGTTTAATTACTTGGTTAGTAGTAAGCGCGGAACCAGGCGACGAAGCGCCCAAGTCCCTCATCCAGCTCGATGCGCGGCTGGAAATCGGTCGCGCGAGCCAGGTCGCTGGCATCGGCGCAGGTATTGAGGACATCGCCGGGCTGCAGCGGCAGTAGCTGGACCCGGGCTTTTTGCCCCATGTGTTTTTCCAGCAGCGCCAGGTAATCCTTGAGCGCTACCGGGTGCTGGCCGCCGATGTTGAAAATCCGCCAGGGCGCCATGCTCGTGGCCGGGTCCGGGTGTTCGCGGTCCCATTGATCATTGGCTTGCGGTGGGCACTCGATCAGGCGCGTGATGCTCTCGACGATGTCGTCGATGTAGGTGAAGTCGCGCTGGTGCTCGCCGTGGTTGAACAGCTTCAGTGGCTGCTCTTCGGCGATGGCCCGGGCGAACTGGATCGGCGACATGTCAGGCCGTCCCCAGGGGCCGTATACCGTGAAGAAGCGCAGCCCGGTGCAGGGAATGCCGAACAGGTGGCTGTAGCTGTGGGCCATCAACTCGTTGGACTTCTTGGTCGCGGCATACAGCGAGAGCGGATGATCGACACCATCGCGCACCGAGTAGGGTGTGTGCTGGTTGGCGCCATACACCGAGCTGGACGAGGCGTAGATCAAGTGTTTGACCGGGTGGTTGCGGCAGCTTTCGAGGATGTTCAGGAAACCGTTCAAGTTGCTGTCGAGGTAGGCCCGGGGATTTTCCAGGGAGTAGCGCACACCGGCCTGGGCCGCGAGGTGGATCACCACCTCTGGTTTCTCCCTGGCAAACAGCGCCTCTATGGCCGGCGTATCGGCCAGGTCAACCGTTGCGAGCTGGAAAGGGCGTGCCTGCTCCTGCACCCAACGCACGCGATCGTGCTTGAGTTGCGGGTCGTAGTAGCTATTGAAGTTGTCCAGGCCGAATACCTGGTGGCCATCGCGCAACAGTCGCAGCACGCAATGGGCACCAATGAAACCGGCCGCTCCGGTGACGAGAATCTTCATGGGCGCACGGCCTCAGGCACGATGTGGCGCAAGCCGATGCCGCTGTAGTGCAGGCCGGCAGCCGCCACCTGTTCCGGGTTGTAGAGGTTGCGCCCGTCGACGATCACCCGGCAGCGCAGTTTGCTCGCCAGCAGGTCGAAGTCGACCACGCGGAAGTTCTTCCACTCGGTGCAGATCACCAGGGCATCGGCGTCTTCGAGTGTGTCATCGCGGGTGGCGCACAGGTGCAGGTCGTCACGGTAGCCGTAGAGGCGCCGGCACTCGGACATGGCCTCCGGGTCGTAGGCCTGCACGCTTGCGCCTTCGGCCCAGAGTGCCTCCATGAGATAACGGCTGGGGGCTTCGCGCATGTCATCGGTGTTGGGTTTGAACGCCAGGCCCCACACGGCGATGGATTTGCCGGCCAGTCCGCCGGGGAATTGCGCCTTGAGTTTGCTGAACAGAATATGGCGCTGGCGGTCGTTGACCTCGGTCACGCTGCGCAGCAGACGCAAGGGCATGCCGCTTTGCTCGGCGGTGTGCAGGAGGGCACGCAGGTCCTTGGGGAAGCAGGAACCGCCGAAGCCGCAGCCGGGGTAGATAAAGTGGTAACCGATGCGCGGGTCCGAACCGATGCCTTTGCGCACCGCTTCGATATCGGCGCCCAGCAACTCGGTGAGGTTGGCCAGTTCGTTCATGAAACTGATGCGCGTGGCCAGCATCGCGTTCGCCGCGTACTTGGTCAGCTCGGCACTGCGATTGTCCATGAACATCAGTTTTTCGCGGTTACGGCAGAACGGCGCGTAGAGGTCGCTCATCTGGCTGCGGGCTTCATCGTCAGCGGTACCGATGATGATCCGGTCCGGACGCATGCAATCGGCCAGGGCACTGCCTTCCTTGAGAAACTCCGGGTTGGACACCACGCGAACCTTCAACGAGCCTTTGCCGCGGCGCTGCAACTCTTCGACAGCGGTGGCATTGACCTGGTCCGCCGTACCGACCGGCACCGTGGACTTGATGATCAGGGTGCGGTCGGCCTCCATGAAACTGGCAATCTGCCGGGCCACGTTCAGCACATGGCTGAGGTCGGCGGAACCGTCTTCGTCGGCGGGCGTACCGACGGCGATGAAGATCAGATCGGCATGCTCCACTGCATCGCTGGCCTGGGTGGTGAAGAGCAGGCGACCGGCCTTGATGTTTTCTTCAAGGGTGCCGGAAAGCCCTGGCTCGCTGATCGGTGGCACGGCCTGTTGCAGTTGCCGGATCTTGTTCGGGTCGATGTCGACACACAGGACACGATGCCCGACATCGGCCAGTGCCGCTGCTTGTATCAGGCCAACATAGCCCGTACCAAATACGCTCACGTCCATATTGGCGTGCCTCGTAAGACGGTGGAGAGTCGCGAAGTGAAAACTGTAAAAAGGGGTATAGACCAGCCTCGGAAAACCGCGTCAACCATCCGGCATGTTAAAAGGGCAAGACACCCCCAAACTCGGGGGGCCAAATGCCATCAACCTCGCACCACTGTTGGGTTTTCCCCCGATTTTGGGCGATTGGCGAAAATCCAAAGAAAGCGATAAACGGTCGTAAGCCGCGAAATACAAGGGTTGTAGCAGCTTGAGTGTGTCAGATTTGAGTCACCGGTTTCTTGACGCTTTCCCCCAAATTCCGACTACTCTTACGCGCGTGTGGCCATTTGCTATCGTCAAGAATCGACCGACAATCTATTGGCACGTGCCTGTCGGGGCATGGCAAATTCAACGATCCTAGAGGTCGAGGGGGGGCGGGTCAGTGGCTGTTTCATGAGCCGGGCGCACCTTCTGCCGGGCGCCCGTGAGCGGGGGGAGGTGGGGTCAATTGACCACGCTGGCACCCGACCTTGCGTCGGCGGTTTGCGGGTTGGCCTTGGGGTCGTGCAGCAGGGAGAAGCCACGATCGAGCAAGGTGTGGCCGATAAACCGCGAGCCCACTTCGTTCAAGTGTGAGTCGTCCAGGTACAGCAACTGACCCTCGATGATCGGACTGCACACGCCGGCCGGGCATATCACCTGATTGGGGTCGATGAAGCGTATCTGCGGAAACCTGGCCCGCACGTCCGCCCAATAGGGCGCCAGTGTGCTCTGGGCGACCGAGCAGTTGCGCCCGGTGCCGAACATCAGCCGGCGAATCGGGCAACTCGCGGCCTTTTCGATGTGCTGGTTGCTCAGGATGACGATCACCTGGCCGCTGTTCTCCACCACCCGCCGCAGGCTCGCTTCGACCAGATCCCTGGCCCGGTCATCCTTGGGCCAGATCGCCGCCAGTACCACGTAGCGATACTTGTTCTGCTCGATCAGGCTGAACACCCGTTCGTTGCGTTTAGCACAATGGGCCGCATACACCGGAGGCATTTCGGCGGTGTAGCCGAGGATCGGCGGGCAGGAGTCCATGGTGTAGTCCATGAGCATGATGTTGTTGGGCCTGGCCAGGATGTCGACCATGCCGGTGAAGTGATTGGCAAACGAGTCGCCGATCATGATGCCGTCCAGCTCATCCTTGGTTGCGCCCAATCGGCAGTGCTCGTTGGGTTCGGTCTTGTACAGTGCGTTGGGCACATGGCAGCCGCTGCGGACCTCGGCAGGCTTGTTCTGGGTCATCGCTTCAAGCGCTGAAACGTCGGCGTTGAAGCGTTGTGGAAAACCGTTGAACTGCAGGCTCAGCCCCGCCAGCACGGCCAGCCCCAACGCCGGAAGGGCAAACCGGCAGGTGAACACCCGGGCGAAGTGCAGGCCTGCCCCGGTACGGCGAAACGGCACCTCGACGTACCGCCAGGACAGCCACGACAGCAGGACAGAGGCGGCAATCAGCAGCGCGCCCACGGGCAGGTCGATGGGGATTTCCACGTAGTTCAGGAAGGCAATCAGCGGCCAGTGCCACAAATACAGCGAGTAGGAGATCAGGCCGATAAACACCATGGGCCGGCTGGTGAGCAAGCGTGAGTGGCGTTCACCGCTGCCGGCCAGGATCAGCAAGGCGGCGCCCAGGCAGGGAATCAGGGCGTTGATCCCGGGAAAGGTGGAATTGGGGTTCAAGGCAAACAGCGAGAAACCGATCAGCAGGTAGCCCGCCAATGCATAGCCATGGGCCGCCCGTTTGCCGATCACGCGCGGTGAATGGAGGTAGATCGCCAACAGCCCGCCCAGCATCAGTTCGAAAAAACGCGTGGGCAGCAGGTAGTAGGCCGCCGTGGCGAAGACCCCCGTCGCGTACTCGGAAACCCCCACTGCCAGCACCACGCCGATGGCCAGCACGGGCAACACGTAACGCGGCGCCAGGCGATACAGTAAAACGATGAACAGCGGCCAGATGACGTAGAACTGCTCTTCGATTCCCAGCGACCAGGTGTGCAGCAAAGGCGCTTCGCTGGCATCGGCGGCGAAGTAGTTACCGTACTTGACCCAGATGTAGATGTTCGAGACACCCAGCAGCGAGAGCAGGGCGCTGACATTGAGCCGGACCAGGTCGACCGGAGACAGGATGAAGGCGCCGGCGATCACGGTCGCCAGCAGCACCGTCGCCAGTGCCGGCACGATGCGGTTGATGCGCCGCTGATAAAACCCCTTGAGCGAGAACGCATTGCGCTTGACCTCGGAAAACACCTGGGAAGTGATCAGGAATCCCGAGATGACGAAGAAGATGTCGACGCCCACATAGCCGCCGGGCAACAGACCGGCCTTGAGGTGATGCAGCAGCACGGCAATCACCGCGACAGCGCGCAGCCCATCTATGTCGGAGCGATACTTGCCTTGAGCCATGCGCCTGATCATCCGTAAAACCGCAGCCATCCATCGACGTCCGACCCCTGACAATCGCTGTCAGGATTGCGGACACTCAACCCACCCATCATTTGTAGCTGGAAACCGGGGGGACGCAAAAACCAATGGCACCCGTGACGCACGAGCCTGGTTTTTGTGGGAGCTTTACCTGGCTCCTACAGTTTCCCGGGAATGAGCAAAGAACCTTTTTATTGTCCCTGCCGGGCTCGCCAGGCGCCCGGCGCGCACCCCAGCCACCGCAGGCAGGCACGGTTGAAGCTTTGTACATCGCTGTAGCCCAGGCGATCGGAAATCTCCACCAGCTCCAGGTCTGTCCCCTGCAAAAAATCTTCGGCCCGGAAGCGGCGGTACTCGTCGAGCAACTCGGAAAAACTCCAGCCCAATGCCTTCAAACGTCGGGCTGCGGTGCGCTCAAGCAGGTGCTGGGCGCTACACCATTGCTGCCAGTTGGCTTGTGCAAGGTCGACGATCAAGTGGTCGCAGACTTGCTCCAGCAAGTTCGGTTCGCTGTTGCGTCGGGTCTGCTCCAGCAGTTCGACCAGTGTCTGCTCCAGTTCATGATTGCCCGGCGTCAACGGGATGACGAACAGTTGTGGATCGAGGCGGATCGAGTGTTGTGCCTGTTGCCATTGCACAGGGGCGCGAAAGGCTTGCTCGTGATTCTGCGGGTTGGCGGTGCAGGGCCCGGTCAGCCCGATGCCCAGCACCGGATCGCGTTCCAGGCCGCTGGCGAGGAACTTGCGCCGCAACATGCTGCACAGGCTGATGAGGATGTAATCGGCGGTGGCTGTGCTGGCTTTCACGCTGCCGCGATCAAGCAGACGCAGTTCGACAGTGTCGCCGCCGCGCAGGATCTGCGCCTGGAAGTGCCCGTTGAAAAACGGAAAGAAGCGCACGAAATACTGGCAGGCACTGTCCAGTGATTCGGCCACATCGAACAGGTACGTCAGGCCATTGGTGGCGGTGGAAACGAAGCGCCGACCGGCCGCCAGACCGATCAGCGGGTCGCCGGTCCGTTCCAGGGCAAACGCCCAGAAGCGCCGCGACATGAACAGCGGAACGCGCATGAATGGCGTGCGCAACTCGAACAGGCTGCGACGAAACAGGCCTTCGATGTGTTCGCGGTCCACACCACGGGCCAGCAACTCTTCGATGGCCGGCAGCAGGGTCGGCGCGTAGAACGCATTGGGTATGGCTTGATCGTGCAGTGGCTGATCGCTTTTTGTCATGTAGGGCTCACAGCTTGTTCCGGAACACTGGTTAGGCTGCCCGACGTTAAGCGATTTGCCGGAGCAAGACCATGCTTGATTTACGCCAGCTCGATTTGAACCTGTTGCTCGCCTTCGATGCGATTTACCAGCAGCGCAGCGTCACCCGTGCCGCCGAGGTGATGTGCCTGTCGCAACCGGCCATGAGCAACGCGTTGCGTCGCCTGCGCGAGTTGTGCGGCGATCCGCTGTTCATCAAAAGTCGCCTGGGCGTGACGCCGACACTGGTCGCCCATCGTCTGGCCGACTACGTGCGTGCGGCACTCGAGTCATTGCGCGATGGCTTGCGCATGATCCCCGCTGCGCGGCAGAACAATCCGCTGCTGCGCATCAGTTGCCTGGATTGCCTGCAACCGGTGCTGCTCGATGCCTTGCTCGAATCGCCCCATGCCGATTGGCAGGTGCGCTATTTCCAGCCCCGGCGCCGTGACGCCTTGCAGGACCTGGCCAGCGGCAAGCTGGATATCCTGATCGATCTCGACCAGCCGCTGGCGGGGCTTGCTGGCCTGCACAAGCAGGCATTGCCCGCGGACCATTACGTGTTTGCCTATGGCGCCGCGCTCAAGGCGCCGCCGCGCACCCTGCAGGAATACCTGGAGCAACCGCAGATTCAGGTGTCGAGCCGCCGCGACGGACTCAGCCCGGTGGACTTGCAGCTTGGCTTGAAAGGCCTGCGCCGCCATATCGCAATGAGCACCCAGAGCACCCTGGCCGCGAAACTGATCGCCGATCGCCAGCCGCTGGGCATCAGCCTGCCAAGCCGGGTCGCCAGTGTGCTGGGCTTGCAACACGTGCCGCTGCCCCTGGACGAGCCCGTGGAGTTGAAACTGGCGCTGTACATCGAGTCCCGCTATCGCTTCGAGCGCAGCCGCGAGGAGGCGATGCATTGCCTGCTGCGCGCCCTCGGTGAGCCCCGGGCATTGCAGGCGCTGGCGCGGCGGGCGTGACGCCCACCCAACCAGGGTTGTGCATTGCAATGTGGCGAGGGGGCTTGTCGGAACGCCGCATCGCCCCGTTCGACCGAGAAGCGGTCGTAATACCAATGTTGGTTCTACCCGAAGAAACAGGCTGGCAGTTTTAGGGCCGCTTCGCAGCCCAACGGGGGCAAGCCCCCTCGCCACATGGATTTGTGGAGCTGCTTGAGGGGCCTAGTTCGACGCCAGCAAACGCCGGTCAACCGTCAGCACCGCCTCGACCATCGCCAGCGCCGCCGGTGTCAGGGAGTGTCCTGCGCGGCTGACGATGCCGTAGTGCAATTGCAGGCCGGGGTCGCCCTTGGGCACGTCGGCAAACTCCAGCAGGCGGATCTGGCCCTGCTCGACCAGTTCGGCCAGGGCCTCCATGGTCGCGATGCCCACCGCGTCCGAGCGCATCACCACGCGGCGGATGGCATCAAACTGCGCGCATTCCACGCTCGGGTTGAAGTCCGCCTCGCCCTGCGCGTCGGCGAGGATCTTGCGGATCATCGGCGGTATTCGCGTGCCGACCACCGCGTAGTCGAGCAGGGCGCGCAGGGACAGGTCCTGCTGTTGCACCAGCGGATGACCGACACGGCAAAAGAACCGCCCGCGCCGGGGTCGTAACAGCTGTACCTGATACTGCGGGTCGCCGGTGAAGTACCGCGCGTCGGCCACGAGGAATTCGATCTGCTGTTCACGAAGCCAGACCGCCAGTTGTTCCCAGTCGCCCTGGTGAAAACTGATGCGGATCGCCGGGTGCGCCTGGATGAATTCCGCCAGCGCCTCGGGCACCAGCACCTGGGCCGGATACGGGCCACAGCCGAAGTGCAACTCGCCACCGGTCAGGCCGTTGTATTGCGTCAGTTCGTTGTGCAAGGCCTGGCTGCCGGCGAGCAGGCGCCGGGCATGTTGCAGCACAAGTTCACCCTGGCCCGTCAGGCGGAATTCGCGGCTGCTGCGCTCCACCAACGCGCAGTCGAGGTCGCGCTCCAGGGTCTGGATGCTGCGGCTGAAGGCCGGTTGGCTGAGGTTGATCGCCTCGGCCGCACGCCCGAAATTGCGGTAATCGGCCAGGGCGACAAGGTGGCGGAGTTGTCGTAGATCCATCATGCGTCTCCTGCATTTTGCGGATACTTTTAATGCATTGGATCGATAGCACAGAGGCTGGCATAAGTACACGCCTGTCTTCTCGCCGTAACGTGCCATGACCTGCCAACCGTTCATTTCCAGCGCCTTCACCCGCACCATTCTCAGCCATGCCCGGCAGTCCGGCCTGTGCCAGGAGCAACTGCTGCAACGGGCCGGCATCTGTCTTTCGTTGCTCGAAGGGCAGGATCTGCATGTGCCTGCGCACCTGGTCGAGCGCCTGTGGAACGAGTGCGAACGTGCGGGCGCGGGGGTGTCGTTTGGCTGTGAACTGGTCAATGGTATGGCGACCACCACGTTGCGGGGTTTGAACATCCTGCTGGACTCCGCCGCCACCCTGCGCGCGAGCCTGGCGTGCTTCACTGATTTCCTGCCACGGGTGACCAACTATGTGGTGGCGGAGCTGGAGGAGGGTGACGGGCAGGCTCGCCTGCATCTGCGCAATGCTGACCGGCAGGCGCACTTTTTCGGCCTCGACGCGGCGACCCTGACGTTGGTGCGCAACATTGCCCGACGTTTGGGGCGGGCGCCGGCCGAGGTGTTTGTCAGCGTGCGCCTGACGCCGCAGCAGGCTGCCGGGCAGTGGTTGCGTAGCGTGGGTATCGAGGTGCTGGAGGGGGAACATCCGTGTTTGAGCCTGCCAGCGGTTAGCCTGGATGAGCCGTTGCTGGGGGCTAATGCGTTTTTGCATCAGAGCATGTTGCGGCATTGGCAGACTGCTGCCGCGCAACAGAGTCGTAGCGACAGTCTGGAGTTGGCGCGGCATTGGTTGACGGCCGGCGATCAGCCGATTGAGCGAATTGCCGAGCGGCTTGGGTATCGGCAGCCCAGTAATTTTATTCGGGCGTTTCGTAAGCGGTTTGGGATTACGCCCAAGCAGTTTCGTCTGGGGGTGTAGTCTTTGTTGGGTACATATCCGATATTCATGTAATGGCGGCTGGCGGTTTCACCCTTACGTACGGCCCCTCGCTCCGGTATTCATCTTCGGGGGCGGGTGGATCAAGATCAAGAGCGGCAGGCGAGCTAACGCTCGGTCTGTCGGAGCTGCCGAAGGCTGCGATCTTTTGATCTTGATCTTCCGCCCTTTCGACATGGTCAAAAATCAAAATCAAAAGATCGCAGCCTTCGGCAGCTCCTACAGGGAAACACTCTTCCATCAGTACCAGGTCGGCCGGTAGGCATCTGTGGGAGATTCTACGGCTGGTCGAACATCCTCACCCCCAAGCCAATGCCTCTACCCCGGCAATTTCAGCTCCGCGCACAACCCACCCCCTTCACGATTGCTCAAGGTCAACGACCCTCCAATGGCGATCGCCAGTTGCTGGGCAATGGCCAGTCCCAACCCGGTGCCGCCGGTGCTGCGGTTGCGGGAGTTTTCCACGCGGTAGAACGGCTCCATCACTTGCTTCAGTTCTTCCTCGGCGATCCCCGGACCACGGTCGAGGATCTTGATCGACAGCTTGCCGTCGGCCTGTTTTTCCACGCGCAACTCGGCAGCTCCGGCAAATTTCAATGCGTTGTCCGTCAGGTTGACCAGCACCCGGCGCAGGGCGTGGGGGCGGGTGTCGATGACGGTGGTGCTCTTGCCTGTGAGCTGAACGTCCTTGCCCATGTCCTGGTAGTCGAATACCAGGCTGTCGAGGAACGAGTCGAGGTCGGTGCGGCGGCTTTCTTCGGTGGCGCCGTGGATGCTGCGGGCGTAGGCGACGCCTTCGCGTACCAGGTGTTCCATCTCGCCCAGGTCGTTCCACAGTTTGTCTTTTTCGCTGGAGTCGTCCATGAACTCGGCGCGCAGTTTCATGCGGGTGATGGGGGTTTGCAGGTCGTGGGAGATCGCCGCGAGCAATTGCATGCGTTCCTTCAGGTACGCCGCGATGCGTGCCTGCATCGCGTTGAAGGCCTTGGCCGCGTGGGCGACTTCGGTCGGGCCTTTTTCGTCCAGGAGCACGGGGTGGGCGTTGGGGTCCAGGGTTTCGACGGCATCGGCGAGGCGGGTGAGGGGGCGGATGGCGATTCTGACCGCCAGCCAGGAACAGGCGAGCATCAGCGCCAGTTGCCCGAGCAACACGATGGGCAGCCAGGGCGACAGCGGCACCATCGCCGGGCGGAGGTCAATGGTCAGCGGGCTGCCATCCGCCAGGTTCAGGTGCACTTGGAAGTGTTTTTTCGGCCCGGGGATGTCGGTAAAGGTCATCGGATAATCGTGGCCGATGGCGTCCTTGATCGAGGCGATGGCAATGGGCGCATCGGGCATGTCGGTGCGGATGGGTGTGCCCGGCGACCCCTCGTCGAGCAGGTAACTGTAGTTGCGCCGCTCCAGTTGTTTGAGCCACCCGGCCCGTTCATTGGCGGGCAGGCGGTCGAGGATGGCAATGGAGGTGGAAACATCGGTTTCCAGGTTGCCGAGCATGGTGTTTTTCGAGGATTCGTAGCGTTCGTAGTACTGCGCACCGAAGGACAATGCCTGGGCGAGGATCAAGCCGATCAGGAAAATCAGCGACAGCCGCGAGGCCAGGGTCCGCGGCCAATGCAGCGCCCGCGTCATGATTGATCGCCCAGGATTTCCACCGGCAGGGAAAACACATAGCCTTCGCTGCGCACGGTCTTGATGTAGGCCGGTTCGCGGGCGTCGTCGAGCAGGCGCTGGCGCAGGCGACTGACCAAAAGATCGATGGAGCGATCGAACAGATCGGCGTCGCGGCCCTGGGTCAGGTTGAGCAATTGATCACGGTTGAGCACCCGTTGCGGATGATCGAGAAACACCCGCAGCAGTCGATATTCGGCGCCGCTCAGGGCGACCATGGTGCCGTCTTCATCGAGCAGGTGACGTGCCGAGGTGTCCAGGCGCCAACGGCCGAAGGCCAACAGGCGGCTGGCTTCGGTCACCACCAGGTTCGGCGGCAGCATGCGGGTGCGCCGCAGCACCGCGTTGATCCGCGCCAGCAGCTCACGGGCAGCGAAGGGTTTGACCAGGTAGTCGTCGGCGCCCATTTCCAGGCCGAGGATGCGGTCGGTTTCATCGTTGCGCGCGGTGAGCATCAGCACCGGCGTGGCCTTGTGTTTGCCGGCGCGCAATTCGCGGCAGAGCAACAGGCCATCGTCCCCCGGCATCATGATGTCCAGCACGATCAGGTCCACCGGGGTGGTTTCCAGAAACGCGCGCATCTGCCGCCCATCCGCCACGACGGTGGTGCGCAGGCCGTTCTTCTTCAGGTAGTTGCCTACCAGCTCGCGGATTTCGCGGTCATCGTCAACGATGAGGATGTGATCAACGTGATCCATTGGGCCAAACCTCTGATGAATGGAGAATGCCACACAGTCTATCGAGCCCGGGCGGGGTCGCCTGCCGCCCTTTGTATTGCAGTGTATCCGGCCTGCCTGGGGATACACACGAAGGCAAAAAAGCCGATTTTCAGGGGTTTTGTATTGCTCTGTATCTGCGCGCGGTTCTGATACGTACCGATTGATTCACGCCGATTCCCGACACAGACGAGATACCTCGCAGGCTTTTAATAGGTTCCATCGAGGCAAACCAGAGCGCCTCGGCCCAACGAACCAACGACCTGTTGAAACCTTGAGGAACTCGCCATGAACACCAAAGCCGTTTACGCCGCTTGCCTGTTTGCCGCCCTGAACATCTGCACCCTGTCGGCCCGCGCCGAAGCCGATGTTGCGCCAAAAACCTACACTTACGGCAGCCATCTTGACATCAGGAAAGTGGTTTCGCTGACTGAGGACGCTACGCCTTCCTGCGGTGTGGTCAATGCACGGCTGACGTACCTCGACTCCCAGTCGAAAACCCAGGTGCTGGATTACAGCAAATTCGCCGACCACTGCAACTCGGAAAACTGAGTGCTGCGATCAACGACCGCCTAATCCCATTGAATCAGGAAGGACATCATGAACAACGTATCCCGCTTTCTTACCGCCATCGCCTTTTCCGTCGCCGGTGCGGCAGCCCATGCCAACGCCTCTGTCGAGCAAAGCGCCTGCGGCAGCAACACCTGCTTCCAGCTGACGCCCGTGGCGGAGAAGGGCACCCAGGGCTTCCTTGCGCAAGACGGTTCCAGCCGCACGCCGCAAGGCCAGATGCTCGCCGAGAACGGTGCCAGCCGCACGCCTCAGGGGCAGTTGCTGGATGAACAGACAGCTTGAAAACACCTCAATCCACTGTGGGAGCTGGCTTGCCAGCGAAGGCGGCCTTGCAGGTGACATCTCCATTGAATGTACCGGCCTCTTCGTCGGAACGCCGCCCGGAGCAAGCCCGCTCCCACAATGATCGTGTGTCGTCCTCTGATTTGTATTAGGTGATCCCATGTTACTCATCGCTTTCCTGGGCGGCATATTGACCGTCCTCAGCCCGTGCATCCTGCCGGTCGTGCCCTTCCTGTTCGCCGGGGCCGATCGCACACGTTCCTCGATCCTGCTGACCCTCGGTGGCATGGTCCTGACCTTCGCCCTGGTCTCCAGCCTGGCCGTGGTCAGCACCGAGTGGGTGATACAGGCCAGCAACACCGGCCGCCACGTCGCCCTGTTCGTCATGGTGCTGTTCGCCCTGTCACTGATTTCCGCCCGGGTCGGTGACTGGCTGGCGCGCCCCTTCGTGCTGCTGGGCAATCGCATCGACCCGGACTCGCGCAAGGTGTCCGGGCCGCTGGCGTCGATCATGATCGGTGTCGCCACCGGGCTGCTCTGGGCACCCTGCGCCGGGCCAATCCTCGGAGTGATTCTTACCAGCGCCATGCTGCGGGGCGCGAACGCCGGTACCAGCCTGTTGTTGGTGGCCTATGGCGCCGGCAGTGCGCTGTCCCTGGGTGCCTTGATCTTTGCCGGCCGTGGCCTGGTTAATCGCTTGAAACCGTCGATTCCGGTCACTGGCTGGCTGCGCCGGGGCGCCGGGGTTGCGGTGCTGGCCGGTGCGGTGGTGATCGCAACGGGGGCCAATGACCTGTTGCTGGCCAACACCTCATCGCAAGGTGTCAGCCGTATCGAGAAAGGCGTGCTGGAGACCGTGCCGAAAGTCGTCGATTACCTGGTCAGCAAGGTCCAGGCCGACAGCACCATGGGCAACGCCCAGGGCCCGATGCCGTCGCTGTCCGGCGCGGTGGACTGGATCAACTCACCGGCACTGACCAACGAAGCCCTCAAAGGCAAGGTGGTGCTGGTGGACTTCTGGACCTTCGACTGCATCAACTGCAAGCACACCCTGCCGTACGTGAAGGACTGGGCGAAGAAATATGAAAAGGACGGACTGGTGGTGATCGGTGTGCACACGCCTGAATACGGCTTTGAACGCATCATCGACAACGTCAGGGACAAGGTGAAGGAATACGGCATCACCTACCCGGTGGCGATCGACAACAACTACGCGATCTGGCGCAACTTCGACAACCAGTACTGGCCGGCGCACTACATCATCGATGCCAAGGGGCAGGTGCGTTACACCCACTTCGGCGAAGGTAGCTACGACACGCAGGAGAAAGTGATCCAGCAGTTGCTGGAGGAGGCCAAGGCCAGCGCGCCAGCGGCGTGAACGGCCTGATCAGTGGCTCACGGGCATAGCCTCGTGGGCCATGTTTTTTTTCTCCTGACCACGCCGCCACGCCGCTGGCGGTGCACCGAACTCGCGTCGAAAGGCGCGGCTGAAGGCGGTATCGGTCTGGTAACCCACTTCCTCGGCGATGCGCGTCAATGAGTTGTTGCTGCTGCGCAACAGGTTGGCGGCGAGCAACATCCGCCATTGCGTCAGGTACTGCATCGGCGATACCCCTACCAGTTGCTGGAAGCGCTCGGCCAACACCGATCTTGAAGTGCTGGCGGTGCGCGCCAGTTCGTCCAGCGTCCAGGCGTGGCAGGGCTTTTTGTGCAAGGCGTTGAGGGCGGCGCCGACGATGCGGTCGCGTACTCCGGCCAGCCAGCCGGTGCGGCCTTCGCCCTGTTCGTTCATGTACAGGCGCAGCACTTCGATGAACAACACTTCGGCGAGTTTGGCCAGGACCCCTTCGCCGCCGGGGCGGGGCGAGCGGGCTTCGGCGAGGGCGTAGCGCACGGAGGATTCCAGCCAGATACCGGCACTCGAATCGCGCACATTGACCCGCACCACGGGTGGCAAACCCTTGAGCAACATGCCCGCCAGGCGCGTGTCGCACGCCAGGTAGCCGCATACCAGGCGGGTGACCGCGCCACCACCGCCATAGCTCAGCTGACGGGGCCGGCGTGCCAGCACCGCATCCAGTCGCGCACCCGTGGCCGGGGGCAATCCGGGTCGGGAGCACATGCGATGGGCGTCGCCCTGGGGGAAGATCACCACGTCGCCGGCGCTCAGCAGCAGCGGCGGGTCATCGCCCAGCTCGACGTAGCACTCGCCCTCGGTGATCAGGTGAAAGATCACCACCCGTTCCGCATCGGGCTCCAGGAACGGCGCGGCCGTGTCGGCGCTGGGCGACTGGTAGCACCAGGGCGCGGTGAATCGGGCGTTGATGAAGATCGCGCCGACCAGGTGCACCACCCGCAGGGTCTGTGACAGAGCGTCCATAGGGATTTCCCCGTGACAGGATTCCTGATTGTGAACGCGTCGGTGCGCCGTGTGGAATCTCCGGACGATCGGGCAGGCTTGGGCGACGATCGGGCAGGACGCCAGCGCCCGTCAGGACGATAGTTGGATCACAGGGTGAATGCGCCCTGCCATCCAGAACAATAAAGAGAGGTTGCCATGCCTAAGTTCGTCATTGAACGTGAGATCCAGGGCGCCGGAGCCCTGTCGGAAAGGGATTTGAAAGCCGCTTCGCTAAAGTCCTGCCAGGCTTTGCGTGAGTTGCCGGAGGTACAGTGGCTGCAGAGCTATGTCACCGGTGACAAGCTCTACTGCGTGTACATCTCGCCGAGCGAGGCGCAGATCCAGGAGCATGCCAGGATCAGTGGTTTTCCCGCCAATCGCATTTCCCAGGTCATGAACATCATCGATCCGACGACAGCGGAGTAACCGCGATCAGGCCCGATACGTGTTTCAACCCAGAGACTGCCTCCATGAGTACACCCATTGATCTGACTGCCTTGAAAATCCGCCAGATGGCCTCCTGGGCCAGCGGCGACTACGCCGTGATCGGCACCACCCTGCAAATCGTCGGCGAGCAACTGGCCGAAGCCTGCGACCTGTTGTGCGATGAGCGCGTGCTCGACGTCGCCGCCGGCAACGGCAACGCGACCCTCGCGGCCGCGCGCCGGGGCTGCCAGGTGACGTCCACCGACTATGTCGCCGCCTTGCTCGAGCGCGGCGAAGAGCGGGCCCGGGCAGAACGCCTGAAGGTCGCTTTCCAGGTCGCCGATGCCGAAGCCTTGCCCTTCGCCGACGGCAGCTTCGACGCCGTGCTTTCCACGTTCGGGGTGATGTTCACGCCGGACCAGCCCAAGGCCGCCGCGGAGCTGGCGCGAGTCTGCCGCCCGGGCGGGCGGATCGGCCTGGCCAACTGGACACCGGAAGGCTTCGTCGGCCAGATGTTCAAGACCCTGGGCCAGCACCTGCCACCTGCGCCGGGAGCGAATCCACCCTCGCGCTGGGGCACCGAAGCCTGGCTGCACGAGCATTTCGACGAGCGGGAATTCCTGCTGCAGGTGACGCGCCGCACGTTCAATTTCCGCTATCGCTCGACGGCGCATTTCATCGACACCTTCCGCAGCTGGTACGGGCCGATGCACAAAGCCTTCGCCGCACTGCCGGCGGATGGCGCCAAGGCGCTGGAAGCGGACCTCACCGAGCTGATCAACCGGATGAACCGGGCGGGCGACAAGTCGCTGGTGGTGCCGAGTGAGTACCTGGAGGTGGTGATCACGCGGCGTTGATCAAAAGATCGCAGCCTGCGGCAGCTCCTACATTGTGAATGCCGTCCCCCTGTAGGAGCTGCCGCAGGCTGCGATCTTTTGATGTTGAACCCCAACACACAGAGAGGTGGAGCCGCCATGGCAACTAAACCACCACAGCCCCCCGCGCCTCCAGCAACTCGCGCAACACCGACCGATGACAATGCGCTTCATCCTCGCAATAACACCCCACGGCCAAGGACGTCCCGTGAGACAGCGCAGCCAGCAAGTCCAGCATCTGGCTGGCAGCGGGCTGGTTCATCTCGGCCTTGAACTTGCGCCGGAACACCTCCCAGGCCTTGGCACCCTGCGCAGCCTTGGCTTCGGCCACCAGTTCCGCGCTGGGTGCCAGCAAGGGCTGCCAGACATCATAAAAGTCCCGGCTGGCGAATTCGGCTTTCGGTACGCCACGGGGAGGGCGGCGTACCGTGCCCAGGCGCAAGCCTTCGTCGGGGCGACGCGGCGAACCCAGTTGAACGATATGGACCGGCATGGCTACTTGAGCCGCGATTCGTCGAACCACTCCAGCGCCGTGCGCCAGAAGCAGATACCGAGGAAATACGCCGACATCAGCAGCCACAGCCCCATCACCATCGGGTTGATCAACGGATGGTTGAGCACCAGCGACAAGCTGCACAGCAACCAGATGGCCGTCACCGCAATGTTGATCGGCATGAACCGGCGCACGCGGAACGGGTGCAGGAATTTCATCCGGGTCACGGTCAGCAGGGCCAGGCCAATGATGGTCAGGAAGGTGATCCACGGCGACGGGGCGATGATGTACAGGCACAGGGCAACCACGTTCCAGGCGGCGGGGAAGCCCTGGAAGTAGTTGTCCTTGCTCTTCATGTTGACGTTGCAGAAGCAGAACAGCGACGACACCAGAATCAGCGACACGCTCAGCAGCAGGGTGTAGTCCGGCAACGGGATGTAGCGATAGATGAACAGCGCCGGGATAAACACATACGTCAGGTAATCGATCACCAGGTCGAGGATCGAGCCATCGAAGCTCGGCAACACCGACTGCACGTTGACCTTGCGCGCCAGTGCGCCGTCCAGTCCGTCGACGATCAGGGCGACACCCAGCCACAGCAGGCAATGGGTCGGCTGGTTATCCAGCAGGGACAGGGTGGCGAGGAAAGCGGTGACCACGCCGGTGGCCGTAAAACCATGGGCGCCCCATGCTTTGAGTCTGGCGATGTACAGGGTTGAAATCACAGGGGCGTTCTCCAGTAAATGAAGCAAGCCAGTTGACGCCCCACATAAGGGACGGTGGCAACCGGGTCGGGTTGCAGGTATCGACCGGGTATCCGCGGATAAGGTTCACCACCTATGAATCTTAGCCGCGCTGAAAAAAAATACCCCGGACAATCCGCCGTGACGCGGGCGTGTCAGCCCAACGGCGCTGGCACATTCGTCTGCGAGGTCTATCGTTGCCTGTCTGGACAGAACCCTTCCCAAGAGGACAAGCGTCATGAACACCAGCGATCTGCTCGAACAGTTACTGCGCGCCGGCCAGGGCTCGATGGCGCAACAGGGGGGCGGTGGCGCGTCGGCCCAAGGCGGGCTCGGCGACCTGGGCGGATTGCTCGGCGGGTTGTTGGGCGGTGGCGCCGGTGCGGGTGCGGGCGGCGGTGGCGCAGGGTTGGGCGGTTTGCTCGGTGGTTTGCTGGGCGGCGGCTCGCCGATGGGCGGCGCACCGCAAAGCCGCTCCGGTGGCGGCACCAATTACGCGGCGCTGGCGTCCCTCGGCATGATGGCGTTCCAGGCGTATCAGGCCTGGCAACGCAGCCAGGCGTCGGCCCCCCAGGAAGCGCCGCGCACAGTGGACTTGCTGGCCGGCCCGGAAGCCGAGGAACACAGCCATGCGATCCTGCGGGCATTGATTGCCGCGGCCAAGGCCGATGGCCGGATCGATGATTCCGAAAAACAGATGATCAGCACTGAAATCGGCCGTCACACCGACGATCCGCAATTGCAGCAATGGCTGGACGATGAGGTCGCCAAGCCGCTGGACCCCAATGAAGTGGCGCAGTCGGCCACCGACCCCGGCATGGCCTCGGAGATGTACCTGGCCAGCGTGATGCTGGTGGACGACCAGCAGGACGCCGAGCGCAACTATCTGGATGAGCTGGCCGCGGCATTGCAGATCGAGCCAGAGTTGCAATTGCATCTGGAGCAGCAGGCCAAGGGCACTGCCTGACCGGCTACATGACACATCCATATGTAGGAGCTGGCTTGCCAGCGATGGCGGCGTGTCAGGCAACCTCAATACTGGTCATGCCGTCCTCTTCGCTGGCAAGCCAGCTCCTACAGGTTTGTGGGGGAGCACGCGCCACAAGCCCGTCCGTCCGGGCCTTTTCAACACCGATTGAATTATTGCGCCGCTCGCCGGCTCTGCTTGGTTAAGAGACGTTTGCATCCGACGTCCTGGCGCGAAGCAGGTGAGCCATGCCCCGCAACCTCGATGACAGGCGCGATTTTTCGGCGACTGGCGAGCCAGCCGCCCAACGCTCACGCAAGGAAAAACCATCGCCATTGACCGGCGCCCGCAAAGCCAGGTTGCCGGACCTGCTCAAGCCGCAATTGGCGACGCTGGTGGACAGGGTCCCGGACGGCGCGTGGAGCTACGAAATCAAGTTCGATGGCTACCGGATCATGGCCCGCATCGACCATGGTGACGTCAGGCTGATCACCCGCAATGGCCACGACTGGACCCACAAACTGCCAGAGCAGGCCCAGGCCCTGGTCGCGCTGGGCCTGGAATCGGCGTGGCTCGATGGCGAAATGGTGGTGGCCGACGACCAGAGTGTGCCGGACTTTCAGGCGTTGCAAAACGCCTTCGAGGCGCAGCGCAACGATGGCATTCTCTACTACCTGTTCGACCTGCCGTACCTCAATGGCGTGGACTTGCGCGAAGTGCCGGTAGAAGAACGTCGGGCCGCGCTGGCGACTGTGCTCAAAGCCAATGACCAGCCCTTGCTGCGCTTCTCCGAGTCGTTTGGCGAGGAGCCGCATGCCTTGCTCGACAGCGCCTGCCAGATGCGCATGGAAGGCTTGATCGGCAAGCGTCTGGGGTCGCCCTATGTCTCCCGGCGCAGCAGTGACTGGGTCAAGCTCAAATGCCGGCATCGGCAGGAGTTCGTCATCGTCGGATTCACCGAGCCGAAAGGCTCGCGCCATGCCTTCGGCGCGCTGCTGCTGGGGCTGCATGACCGCGACACTGGCGAGTTGCGCTATGCCGGCAAAGTCGGCACCGGGTTCAACGAAGCGACGCTGCGCAGCCTTCATGAGCAGCTCAAGCCGTTGCAGGTGAAAAAACCGTCGGTGGTCAATCCACCCGGCGGTGCCGAGGTCAGGGATGTGCATTGGCTCAAACCGAAGCTGCTGGCAGAAGTGGCTTTCGCTGAAATGACCCGGGACGGCTCAGTGCGCCATGCTGTTTTCCATGGCCTGCGCAATGACAAACCGGCACACGACATCACCGAGGAGCGCGCGAACACCGTGAAAATCTCCACTGCGAAAAAAACCGCTGCCACACAAAAGAAGCCCGACCCCGCACCCTCGCAAACCGGCCTGGAAGCGGGGCAGGTGCGCATCACTCACCCGGACCGGGTGATCGACCCCGGCAGCGGCACCACCAAGCTGCAACTGGCGCAGTACTACGCGAGTGTCGCCGAGTGGATCCTGCCCGAACTCAAGGACCGCCCGGTGGCGCTGGTGCGTGCACCGGACGGTATCGCAGGCGAGTTGTTTTTCCAGAAGAATGCCGAGCACCTGGCGATCCCCGGCATCGCCACGCTGGACAAGCAGCTCACCGGTCAGCCGATGATGCTGATCAACAATGCCGAGGCGCTGATTGGCGCGGTGCAGATGAGTACCGTGGAGTTGCATACCTGGAACGCCACGTCGGTCAACTTCGACAAGCCGGACCGTTTTGTCCTCGACCTTGACCCGGACCCGGCGCTGCCATGGAAACGCATGATCGAGGCCACTGAGTTGACGCTGTCGGTGCTGGATGAATTGGGGCTCAAGGCGTTTCTGAAAACCAGCGGCGGCAAGGGCATCCATGTGGTGGTACCGCTGACCCGCAAGCTCGGCTGGGATGAGGTCAAGGACTTCAGCCATGCCATTGTCAGCCACATGGCCAGGCTGCTGCCCGAGCGTTTTTCGGCGGTGTCGGGACCGAAGAACCGGGTGGGGCGGATCTTCATCGATTACCTGCGCAACGGCCTGGGCGCGACCACCATTTGCGCCTACGCCGTCCGTACCCGTGAGGGCCTGCCGGTGTCGATGCCGATCTTTCGCCAAGAGGTTGCCGAACTCAAGGGCGGCAATCAGTGGAACCTGCACAATGCGCTTGAACGCCTGGCTGAAGTCGGTGATGAACCCTGGGCGGACATGCGCAAGACCCGGCAGGCGATCACTGCCGAAATGCGCCGGCGGGTGGGGATGAAGAAGTGACCGCAAGGATCAGGAAGGCCCCCTCATGTGGCGAGGGAGCTTGCTCCCGCTCGACTGCGCAGCAGTCGCAAAACATGTCGTAACCGACAGTCCTGGGGCCGCTACGCAGCCCGGCGCGAGCAAGCTCGCTCGCCACAAGGGTGGGGTGTTACTTGAGGAACGCCTGGAAGTCGGTACCCAGTTTGTCGATCGCCGCCTTGAAGTCCTTGGCGGTAATCTTCTGGCTTTCATTTTCCAGGGTAGTGCCAAACACCTTGCGCACCACTTTGGCCACGGTCTGATTGCTCTTCGCGTCGATGAACTCGGCTTCGATGAACAGGGTGGTGTCCTGGTCACGGTGACCGGTGGCTGCCTGGGTGGCCCCGACGACGGCCGCAATGGGGACCACTTCATACCACTTCATGCCTTCGTTCTCGGCGTTCACCCCGGTAATCGCCGCGCGCATGATCAGGGGCCGGGAACCCGCCGGAGCGGCCGAAGGGGACGACACCACACGGTACCGCTGACCCAGCGTGGCCTTGGCCTTGCTGGTCATGTAGTTCTGAATGTCGGTCAGCGTCTGCTGGTTGACCCGCTCATCGGGTTTGGGCGCCGGGTACAGCTCCAGCTTGTTGAACACCACGGTGTCATAGGCGTTCGGGTTCCACGAAGGGCTGACCCAGCGCATCGCGGTGCCACCGCTCGGCGTTTCGACTTCCTGCAGGTTGTTGTAGTTGGACAGGAAGCCTGAGTACTGTTCCTTCTCAGTCACTTTCGAGGTGCAACCGCCTAGCAACAGACTTGTCAGCGCAGCGCCGACCAGCAGTTTTCGGGACAGATTCATAGTGGTGTCTACTCCTTGGATAAAATCGTCGTTGTTTCGTTTACAAGACATCAAAATCGCCAGGTCATGTTCCCGCTCAGGGCTTGAATCCAGGCATTGTCGAATTCACCGGAAATCTGATTGCCGGATACGGACTTGGTCTGGTCAACCGGCATGTCGCCGAGCCAGACCATGGCCCAGCTGACGTTGATATCGGTGTCCTTGTTCAGAGCATAGGTGGCTCCTGTGGCAATGCGCCAGGATTCGTTCATCGGCACGATCACGCTGCGGTGACCGTCCGACACGGCACTGCTGTCGTACGCCACGCCGACGTTCCACAGCCATTGCTCGGTGGCCTGGTATTGCGCCCCCAGGGACAGGTGCCAGGTGTCCTTGAAGTCGGCGTCGACCGTTGTCGATTGCGCACCGACCGCGGTGGTGTCGACCTGCACGCCGATGTCACCGAATTCCGACCAGTCCTGCCAGTTGACCGAGGCCAGCAAGGCCCATTGCCGGTCCAGTTGCTGGAACAGGCTCAGGGTGACGGTTTGCGGCACCTTCACATCGAGTTCGGTCTTGGTGTTGTTGACGCGCTCGAGTAGTCGACCATCGCCATTCACATCCAGCCGGTCCTCGAAGTCCAGATCGACCTGGCTGGTGTAGGTCAGGCCAATCCGCGTGCCGGCTTGCGGGGCGTAGATCACGCCGACATTCGCCCCGAAACCCCAATCCTGGTCCTTGTACTTGAATTGGCCGTCGGTGCGGTCGGTAAAGCCGAACGGCGAGCGGTCAATCGCGGTCTGGGCTTGCAGCATGCCGTACATGGCCTTTACGCCCAGACCCACCGACCACTGCTCGTTGAAGCGATAAGCCACGCTCGGCACCAACGACAGGCCGAGCAGGCTGGCGTTTTGCGAGAAGTAGCGTCCGGACCAGTCGTTGTCGTAGTTGACCGCCAACCCGAAGTCGCCGTACTGGCCGAAACCGACGCTCCAGTGTTCGTCCAGTTCATGGCTGATGAAGAAACTGCCGCCGGGAATCGGGTCGAGGGCGTTGCCACTGCCGCTGCCCGGGGTGTTGGTGCCGGCGTCGCGGTCGAAGCTCAAGTCACCGTACAGCACCTGCAAGCCGGCGGTGATTTGCGTGCCGGGCAGGTAACTCATGCCCGCCGGGTTGCTGGCGATGGTCGAGGGGCCTTGGGCCCGGGCAGCGGCACCGGCGTTGGCCAGGCCGGCGTTATCGGTGCCGATTTCGTAAAGCATAATGCCGCCGGCCCAGGCCTGTTGGCAGCACAGGGCGAGTAGCGCGGATGCAGATCGGGCAAATGTTCTGGTCGGCATGTATCTACCTCAGCAAATGTCCATTTCGAACACGGGTGGACGGTGCCGGCCACCCGTGGATTCGGCTGTTTACTTGGCCATCTCGGCCCGTGCTGCTGCGATCTTGGCTTTCACCGAGTCAAGGTTGAAGCTCGCGCCTTTTTGCATCGGCGGGAACTCGATCGCGGTTTCGGCCAGTTTGGCGACTTGTTGCTGCACGAATACGAAGCGCCAGAACTGGTACTTGAACCAGTCGAAGTATTGTTGCGAACCCTGCGCGGCCTGATTCTCCGGCCACCCCATGCGCTCGAACGGGTCGAGTCGAAGATTGGTCAGGATCGGCACGTCCACAGCAACTTTAGCCCCCATCCATCCACCCGGCTGGTCAATGAAGCGATATTTGTAGTCGTCTATGCGCACTGCACCCAGGGCACTCTCTCCAAAGTAGAAGATTTCATGCCGGTTCGACGGACCTTTTCCGGTGATCATTGGTGTTTGATCATAGCCGTCCAGGTGAACTTTGTAGGTTGTATCACCCAATTGTTTGCCCTTGAGCAGCTCTGCCGTGATGTTCGGGTTGCCCGCCGCTGCGACCAGGGTCGGGAACCAGTCCAGGCCGGACATGATGCCGTTGGCGACCTGGTTGGCCGGCACCTTGCCCGGCCAGCGAATGATCGCCGGCACCCGAAAGCCGCCTTCCATGACCGTGCCTTTGCCCATGGCGAACGGGGTGGTGCCGCCGTCCGGCCAGGTGAAGTTTTCCGCACCATTGTCGGTAGTGAAAATGACGATGGTGTTGTCGTCCATGCCGTCTTTTTTCAGCTTCGCCAGGACATCGCCAACGACGTCATCGAGCTGCGCCATGCCGGCTTCCTGTTCCGACCAGCCATTTTGCGAGTTGCGCATGGCTTCGTATTTGTCGGACAGGTGCGTGACGATGTGCATGCGGGTCGGGTTGAGCCAGACGAAGAACGGTTTGTTGTCCTGCTTGGCCTTGTCGATGAACGAGAAGGCCTTGTCGCGAATCTCGTCGTCGACGGTTTTCATCCGCTCCGGATAGAGCGTGCCGGCATCTTCGATTTTCTGCTTGCCGACCTTGCCCCAGCGCGGCATGACGGTCGTGTCATCGGTGGTGGTGGCCCAGCTGTGGACCATGTTGCGCGGGCCAACGGTGGCGAGCAGTTCTTGCGGATAGTTGGGGTGCGCCGGGTCTTCCATGGCGTCGAGGTGATAGAGGTAGCCGAAGAATTCGTCGAAGCCGTGCACGGTGGGCAGGAACTCGTTCAAGTCACCCAAGTGATTCTTGCCGAACTGGCCGGTGGCATACCCCATGGCCTTGAGCGCAGTCGCGATGGTAACGGCTTCGGCGGGAATACCCACGGGCGAGCCGGCCTGGCCGACGGTGGTCATGCCGGTGCGAATCGGCAGTTCGCCGGTGATGAAATTGGCGCGCCCGGCCGTGCAACTGGCCTCGGCGTAATAGTCGGTAAAGCGCATGCCTTCAGCGGCGAGTTGGTCGAGGTTGGGTGTTCTGCCAGCCATCATGCCCTGGTTGTAGACGCCGATGTTCGACCAGCCGATATCGTCGCCCATGATCACCAGGATGTTGGGGGCTTTGTCGGCGGCCAGGGTCAGGCCGGGAATTGCCATTGCAGACAGCAACAGCGGTACCGCAAACATCGAGGATAAGGTTGTCCGATTCATGTAGAGCTCCTGCGTACCTGCGTGAGTACATCGAGACGAGCCCCCGACCGTCATTGAAATTCGTAATCCCCGCCAAGAGCGTAGGTTTGAATTACAAAATATCCAGTATTGGTTAGTCAGAAAGTGAGTGTTTCAGGCGCTTTGCACCGCAAGGGCGGACTGGTCAATGCGCGGGTCAAATCGGGCGGCGAGCGATACTCGCCGCCTGCATCGTCATTACCGGGCTGCAGTGGCGGCCAGCAATGGGGCGATTTGCTCATCGGTCAATGCGGCGTGCACGTCCATGCTCATCAGGTCGTTCCATTCCAGCACCCATTTTTGAATCGGCACCAGATCGCTCGCCTCGGCAATGCCGAAGCCGGCCGAACTCCCTACGGCGTGCCAGCGTCCGTGCATGGTAACGCCTGCGGGCGGCGCGCCACCGGTCTTGAGGAAACGTGCGATTGCGGCATCACGGTTGTCCGGGCTGATTGTCCAACTGACGATGAATAACATCGGCCACCTCCTGTTGCGCATCGGCACCTGTCATTGCGCGTACCTGGCTGGTGCCGGGCCGTGGCCACGCTTGGGTTTGCAGTTCCGTCCTGGCTGGCTTGCAGCGAAATCTCCCAAGGAAGGCATAGCAGTGCGCCGCGACTCACGTACGACCACTGATCCTGTTTCGGTGCATTTTCGGGGGGCTGACAGACGCCTGTTTCACCAGCGAAACATGGGCAGCGGCCGTAGGGGCGAGCGGAGTAATTGGCGGGCGGAAAGCTTCATCAGCATCGAGTGAAAACCGTGATCGGGAAAGGTCGATTGCACGGTCTTGATGAAGCTTCGAGGCAGGCCGAAGCGGACCAGGCCCAGTGACACATCCACCAGGTCGGCCCGGCGGAAGGGGTCGACGCTGTCGGCACAGGCGCCGTGATACCGACGCAGCTTGTGGTGCTCGAGTATCAACGCACTGACTTCATCTTTGAGTTGCGGGCGATGTCGGCTGTCGAGATATTCAGTGGCCAGTGCAATGGACGGCGGCAGGTAGTCAAGGGTGTCATCGGTCCAGATACCCAGGTCATGAAACGCCGCTGCGATCTGTACGGCATCCGAGGGCAAACCTTCGGTACCGCTGAGGGCCGCATGGAAATTCAGCACCCGGTAAATGTGGTTGCGGTAGCCCTGCAGGTCGGCGCCGATGGCCAGGGCGAACGAGGTGAGAATCTCGTCGGTGAGGGGGAATTCGAGAATGGGCTTCATCAGGCGTCACGCAACAGGTCGTTGGCATTGAGCAGCTCGTAGGCAATTTCCGGGCGCTTTTCCATGGCTCGGCGAATGGCGGCCGGGATGTTGGCGCGGGTCTTGCGGCACAGCCCCGGCAGTTCGCCGATCTGGATACCGATGCCGCGCATGGTGCGCACCTCATTGACGCCGGGGGCGATGTCCACGCGGATGCCCAACTGTTCGAGCATACGCCGTTGCAGGTGCTCCAGATCGCTCAGGCTCTGCAGATTCTCCAGGCGTTCGATCAGGCGTTTTTCTTCGTTGCGGGTCAGAAACAGAATGCGCAGGTCCGCCCCTGGTGTTTCCAGCAGCGGGTCACGCCCGCAGTCGCAGGCGCCGGGCGGGCAGGGTGAGCGAATTGGAGCGGTGGTGGTCATGGGGATCAATCATAGAGCGCGGTGATTGAGTTTGCCCATAGGGATTTTGGCGTGAAGACGATCTAAAAAAATGTGGGAGCGGGCTTGCTCGCGAAAGCGTCCTGTCATTCGACAATTGCGTCGACTGACACTACGCCTTCGCGAGCAAGCCCGCTCCCACAGGGGGTTGCGGTGAGCCTGCTTGACTTACTTCAGTACCAGCATCCGGTAAACGCCGTCTTCGACTTCGATCCCGTGGGTGTCATGGGTGAAGCCGGGGAAGGATTTGTCGAAGGCTTCCAGTGCCTTGAGATACGCCAGCAGCGGACCGTCCGCGGGGCCTGCGTTCTCACCTGGCATGAGCAGCGGGATGCCTGGCGGGTACGGCACGATACCGGTGGCGGCAAGGCGTCCGGCGGCTTGCTCGAGGGTGACCAGTTCGATGTCGTTGCGCACCAGTTTCTCGTAGGCCTCCACCGGGCTGAATTCGGCTTTTGGCAAGGTGCCGAAGGCCTGGGACATGTTGGCGGTGGTCTTGTGTTTCTTCATGGCGGCAAAGATTTCGTCGGCCAGATCCTTGAGGCCCATGCCGGCATAGCGTCGCTGGTTGGCGTTGTACAGGTCGGGCAGGCACAGCTCCAGTTCGGCGTTGTCGTCGTAGTCGCGCTTGAAGTCGAGCAGGGCGTTGAGCAGCGTGCCCCACTTGCCTTTGGTGATACCGATGGAGAACAGGAACAGGATGGTGAAATCCGTGGTTTTCTCGACCACGATACCCTGGCGGCCCAGGTACGCCGTGATCACACAGGCCGGGATACCGGAGGCGAGCAGGTTGCCGTCGTCGCCCATGCCCGGGGCAAGTACCGATACCTTGATCGGGTCGAGCATGCAATAGCCGTCTTCGATGTCGCCGAAACCGTGCCATACCGCGTTCGGGTGCAGGACCCAGCAGTTCGGGTCGGTTTTCAGCGTAACCGGGTCGACCTCATGGAACGGCACGGTCGCGGCGCCCACCTGTACGGTCGGCGGCTGCCAGCAGGTGAAGAACCAGTCGTCCTTGCTCAGCATCTCGTTGTGCATGCGCGAGAGAACCTGGCGGAAGCTGATGGCTTCTTCGATCGACTCGCTGGTGAGGATCTGTCCGCTTGGCGCTTCCATCATCGCCGAGCTGACGTCGCAGGACGCCATGATCGCGTAGTTCGGCGAGGTCGAGGCGTGCATCATGTACGACTCGTTGAAGCGCGCATGTTCAATCGGGTTACGGCCGTCGCGCACGTGGATCATCGAGGCCTGGGACAGGGCGGCCAGCAACTTGTGGGTCGACTGGGTGGCAAACACGGTCGGCTTGGACTTGTCGTGGTCGGCCGGGTTGCCGTGCATGGCATGGCGTCCGCTGTACAGCGGGTTGAAGCGCGCATAACCGTACCAGGCTTCGTCGAAGTGCAGGCGGTCGACGCTTTCGCCCAGCAACTCTTCGACGCGGGTGACGTTGTAGGTCAGGCCGTCGTAGGTCGAGTTGGTGACGATCGCGTGCACCGGCGTCGGGTCGATGCCTTTCTTGACCAGCGGGTTGTTGGCGATGGCGGCTTTCACGCCTTCGGCACTCAGGGTCTGCGGCAGGATCGGGCCGATGATGCCGTAGCGGTTGCGGGTCGGCACCAGGTAGGTCGGAATGGCCCCGGACAGGGTCATCGCATGCTCGGCGGACTTGTGGCAATTGCGGTCGCACAGGGCGATCTGGTTGCGCGTGACGCTGGCCATGAGAATGACGCGGTTGGACATCGACGAACCGTTGGTCACGTAGTACGTGCGGTGCGCACCGAAGACCTTGGCGGCATAACGTTCGCCCTGGCCGATGGGGCCGCTGTGATCGAGCAGGGAGCCCAGTTCGCCGACCGAGATCGACAGGTCGGAACGCAGCAGGTTTTCACCGAAGAACTCGTAGAAGGCGCGCCCGGCGGTGCTCTTGAGAAACGCGGTGCCGCCGGCATGGCCCGGGGTGTGCCAGGAGTATTCATAGGTGCGGGCAAATTTCACCAGCGCGCCGAACATCGGTGGCAGGGCCGCCTGACGATAGCGTTCGATGGCGGCCAGGATGCGCCCGCTGAGGAAACCGGTGGTGTCTTCGGGCAGCCAGATGAAGTCGTCGGCGTGTTGCATGACCAGCAACGGAATGCTCGACGCGGTGGTACGGTCACTGATCAGGAACACCGGAACGCGGGTGTTGCGCTCGCGCAGTTTGACCAGCAGTTTGATGCAGTCGGCGTGGCCTTCGCTGGTGTCCATTTCCCAGCGGATGAGCACGCACTGAACGGCAGGGTCCGAACGCAGGATCGATGCGGCATCCGAGAGGCTTTCCGAGGCCAGAACACTGACGCCACGTCCCTCTACATCGTGGACCAGATGATCCAGGGCGCGGCCAAACACCGTTCGTTTGTCCGGCGGACTGCTGACCAGTAGCGCCAGCATGCCCAGCGAATGTTTATAGTCCGTCATGCTTGAGTCTCCAGAGTGGCTTTATTCAGATTGTTCACCGGCACTGGCGCGGCAGTGAGGTGCTGCGCGCTGACGGTTTGCGTCGGTACGCTGTTGTTGAGTGCTTCGAGGCGGATCAGGCGGTTGTTGACGAAGCCGAACAGGGTGTAGCCGAAGATCGTGGCGACGCCACCGAGCATCAGGGCCTGCTCGCCGGAACTGTACAGCGCCAGGTAGCTGTAGGCCGCTGCGATCAGCGCAATGACGTTGGTGGCCAGCGCCTTGCCTTCCGGCACATTGGAGACTTTCTGCATGGTCATCAACGCGGCCATGGACAGGATGTACGGCACCAGGTTGGTCACGACCGCGAGGTTGACCAGGGTGTCGAACTGCTTGCTCAGGTCGGGACTGATGGTGAGCAGGGCCAGCGCGGTCTGTGCGGCGAGCAGCACCAGCATGCCGACAATCGGTGTACCTGCCTTGTTGGCCTTGGCGAAGATCGACAGGAAGTAACCGGTGTCGGCCGAGCTTTTGTACACCTGGGCAATGGTGAACTGCCAACCCAGCAACGAACCGATGCAGGCAAGCACCATGGCCGCCATCACGATGTCACCGATCATCGGGGTGAACATCTTGGCGAACACCAGGCCGAACGGCGCGGTGGACGCGACCAGTTCTTCGTTGCCGACGATACCGAAGATGACGTTGGTGGAGACGATGTAGATCACCGCCGCACCCAGGGTGCCGCCCAGCACCGCAATCGGTACGTTGCGCTCAGGGTTTTCCACCGCGTCGGTGTTGGCGCAAGCCGATTCCAGGCCAAGGAAGGCCCACAGGGTGATCGCCACCGAGGCGCCTGCCGCTTCGAACCAGCCTTTGTCATGAGGGTTCCAGCCAGCGGCGTAGACGCTGCTGTCGAAATAGAACCAGCCCACCGTGGACACCAGCACCACCGGTGCAATCACACCCCAGACGGTGATCGCGCCGATCCGGCCGGTAATGCGCGCGCCGCCAAAGTTGGCGAAGGTGGTGATCCACAACAAGGCAATGGTCGCGAGACCTACCTGCAGTGAATCAAGTTTTATTCCGAACAACGTCTGTATGTAGCCAACCGCGGTAATACTGATCGCCACGTTGGCAATCAACAGTGAGAGGCCGTAGGTGTAGTTGGTGATGTAGTTACCGGCTTTACCGAACGTGTATTCGGCATAACCGCCCATGCCGCCGGTCTTGCGGCTGAGCATCCCGCATCGCGCAAAGGCGTAGGCCAGAGCCAGGGAGCCGGTGGCCGTCACCAGCCAGGAAAGAATCGAAATTGCACCGACTTCCGCTAGTTTCGTCGGTAGTAGCACAATGCCTGAGCCCAACATGTTGACGGCGGTCAACATTGTCAGTTGCCCTACACTCATTTTTTTTGCGACTGACATTCCGTTGCCTCACTTAGTTGGCGATTGAGAGTCTTAGCTATAGCAAAGGATTGAAAACTCGCAAGAAATGGCTTTAGCCATCTCTTTTTTTGCACTCATTTGCAAAAAAGGCACGATGCTGGCCCCCAAGTTAAAAAATCCCCCGCAAAATTAGTTCATTTTCAACTAGTTAGATAGGTCAAGATGCGCAAGGTATGGATCGCGTTAATTCCGCTAGTTGTTGCGGGTATCACCAATTCGGCGCAAGCCAAAGAACTGGCCACCCAGGATCAATACATGTGCAGTTGGGGCGCGGGCACTGCTGCAAGGGCACAGGAGCTCAAGCTCTCAGGGGTTTCCCTGTACGCCGCACGGCAGAAAATCCAGGCCTACAAGTTCTCAAAAACATGGATGCGCATGATGGCTCTTGGTATTACAGAGCAAACTTATGACAGTTCGTCGCGATTGAAACCGACGGCTGTGCGGCAAAGCTTTTATGAGGACTGCGTCAGGTACAAGTTGGCGCGCAAATAAGGAAGAAGCGGGCGCCGGTCGGATCGACTGCGGCACGGGCCGGTGACGTCTATATTGATTGACCATCCCGGCGACCGGATGGGGGTGTTAAACCGGTTTTCTACAACTCAATCAGGAGGTCAGCATGAACCAGATCGATAAAGTGTTGTACACCGCCCAGACCCACACCACCGGCGGGCGTGACGGCGCCTCCCGCAGTTCCGACGGCATCCTCGATGTGAAGCTTTCGTCGCCAGGTGCGGGCGGTGGCGGTACCAACCCCGAGCAATTGTTCGCTGCCGGGTGGTCAGCCTGCTTTATCGGCGCCATGCAAGTGGCAGCCCGGGAAATGAAAGTGGCGTTGCCCAAGGATGTGGCGGTCGATGCGGAAGTCGACCTGGGCACGAATGAGGGCGGCTACCTGCTCCAGGCGCGGCTCAATGTCAGCCTGCCGGGGCTGGACCGTGAAACCGCCCAGAAAATCGTCGACACCGGGCACCAGTACTGCCCGTATTCGAAAGCCACGCGCAACAACATCAACGTCGTGCTCAAGCTCGTTTGAGTTGAGGTTTTGATCTAAAAAAAGATCGCAGCCTGCGGCAGCTCCTACACCGATTTCGTAGGAGCTGTCGCAGGCTGCGATCTTTTTGGTATTGCGAGGAAGCTCAATTCATCTTGCTGTGATCATGCGCCATGTTGCCGTGATCCATGGTGCCAATCGCCTTGGCAACGGCTTCAACCTGGATCGACTCTTTCTCGCCCTTGGCATCTACCACGGTCAGGGTCAGCGGCACCTTGTCGCCTTCCTTGATCTGGCCCGTCAGGTTCATGAGCATGATGTGGTAGCCATTGGGATCCAGGCTCACCGCTTTACCGGCCGGCAGTGCCACGGCGTCCACCTGCTGCATTTTCATCACGTCGTCCTTCATGCTCATTGCATGAATCTGCACCAGAGCTGCCACCGGCGTTTGCACGCTCAACAGTTTGCTGTCGCTGCTCGCGGTGACGGTCATGAAGGCGCCGCTCGATGGTTGGCCGGCTACGGTGGCGCGGACCCAGGCGTCGTCGACCCGGGTTTGTGCCGATACCTGGAAGGCCAGGCCGACCAGGGACAAGCCCAGTGCCAGTTGCTTGCAGCGTTGTGCGAAACGGTTTTTAGCCTGCGGGGCGTTCATATCAGCAAACCTCCATCACGGTGAGCAGGTCCTCTGCGCACTCTTTGGCCGTCAGGGACGCGGACAGCCCCAGGCGCAGATTGCCCCGGGAGTCGAAGACATAACTGGTCGCGGTATGGGAGAGGGTATAGGTATCGCCGCTCGGGACTTTTTCAAAGAACACGCCGAATTCCTTGGCGGTGGCGGCGGTTTGTTCCAGGGTGCCGTACAGCGCTTCGAAACTCGGGTCGAAAGCCTTGACGTATTTGTCGAGCAGCTCTGGTGTGTCGCGCTCCGGGTCCAGGGTGATGAAGATCACCTGCAACCTTTCGCCATCGCGGCCCATCAGCTTTTTGGCCTGGGCGGCACGGGCCAGCGTGGTCGGGCACACGGCCGGACACTGGGTGAAACCGAAGAACACCATTGGCATCAGGCCGCGATAGCTGCCCAGCATCCTGGTTTCGCCCTCGGCGTTCGTGAGCTTGAAGTTACGCCCCATGATCTTGTCGCTGAGGTCTTTGCCGTACTTGAACGACAGCTTGCTGCTGTCGTCGCAACCGGCGAGCAGGCCCAGGCTCAACAGGCCCATGCCTTGCAGGACAGTTCGGCGGGTATACAAAGTACTCATGGAAAAAAGCATCCTGTTGAACAGGCTGAAACTGACAGCGTGGTGACTGTACAGACGAAAAAACGTGGGGATGTTAACAAACTGTGCCGGTAGCGGCGGGGTGGATACGACCATTGGACCGGCACAGAGGCGTGACATAGTGTCGCGCCGCAGCATGTTCGGCAGAGGGCAATAGTGCTCTTGTGGCGAGGGGGCTTGCCCCCGTTCGACCGCGAAGCGGTCGCAATAAGTTGCATGCGGTTTACCTGACATACCGCATTATGCGGGTTTGGGACTAATTCGTAGTCCAACGGGGGCAAGCCCCCTCACCACAGGCAAGCTCCCCTCGCCACAGCAAGCTCCCTCGCCAGAATTAACGGCGCAACTTCGCGCAATGATCCTGTTCCGGCTGTGCGGCCGTGTACCACACGTAGTCCGCGCTCTCGGCGGTCACGGTCTTGCCCGCTTCGGCGAGGATCAGCACGGCGTTGCCTTCACCGGCACCGAGGTCTTTCAAGTGCAGCGGCACCCCCAGGTCCTTGCGCACATGAAAGGCCCCGGCCAGCAGCAACGCCGGCGTCGGCGCGGCCATCAGGCGCTCGGCCATGCGCCGGTCGCGTTGTTGCTGCACGGCGAGCATGGCCGGCATTTGTGATTCGGGCAGCAGACCGCAATGGGATTGGCGGATGTCGTCCAGCAAGGTCGCCTGCACCTGTCGGGTGGTGGACGCTTCGCCTTTCAACTCAGGGCGCTGTCGATAGATCTGCATGATCTGCGTGCGGTCCAGATTCGCCGCCAGCAGTGGATAGGGTTGGCGCAGCGCGTAGGTGACAAGGGCACCATAGACGCTCCAGTCCCAATTGGTCTGCCAGGCCAGCGCCTTGAACGTATCGGCTGGCGGCTGGCCAGCGCGGGTCGCGGCTTGCGCGGCATCGACTTTGGCCTGTTGGTCGGGATTGAGCATCTCCATCAGCAGGCTGCCCTGGGCACGCTGTGCCGCCAGCTCGCGCAGCAACCACAATTGCAGGGCGTGGTGGTCCGGGTTGTCGTGCTGTTCGCCGACCAGAACCCGCGGCGCGGCGGCCAGGCGTTCGACCAGTTCCTGCGGTGTCAGCGTGCGACCGCTGGCCAGTTCGCGGATGACGCCGAGGTCGGCGTGATCGCGTCCTTGCGGGGCAATCGGCGCCGGGGGCGGCGTTACAGAATGGGTTTGGCAGGCAGCCAACAGGCTGAACGCACACAGCAACAGAAAGCGCATCGGTTTTCCTTGAATAGACAGAAGCCCCCTCGATCAATGAAGGAGGGGACGGAATCAGCGCGCGATGATCAACGGGTGGCCGCGTTCCGGGTGTTGGTGAATCAGCACCTCCAGGCCATACACCGCCGCCAGCGCCTCAGCGGTCAACACCTCTGCTGGTGGACCGTAGGCGTGGGGCAGGCCTTGTTGCAACAACAGCAGTTGATCGCAGTAGCGTGCAGCCAGATTGAGGTCGTGCAGAATCACCAGCACCGCTGCACCGCGCTCGGCAAAGTCGCGTACGGCTTGCAAAATGGTGTGCTGGTGCAGCGGATCGAGCATCGACGTCGGTTCATCGAGCAGCAGGGTTTGCCCTTCGGCCCCCGGCCAGAGTTGAGCGAGCACTCGCGCCAGATGCACGCGCTGGCGTTCACCGCCGGACAGTGCCAGATAACTGCGCCCGGCAAGATGAAGCGCATCGGCCGCTGAAAGCGCGTCGGCGACGATTTCGCCATCGCGCACGCGGCCGCTGGCGTGAGGCAGGCGCCCCATGCCCACGACTTCATTGACCGAAAACGCAAAGTTCAGGCTCGAACTCTGCGGCAGCACGGCCAGGCGCCTGGCCCGTTCCTGGCCTGGCCAGTCGGCGAGTGGACGCTCGTCGAGGCTGACCGTGCCTTCGCTGGTTGGCAGTTCGCCGCACAAGGCGGTGAGCAGAGTGCTTTTGCCGGCGCCGTTCGGTCCCAGTACGCCGAGCACTTCGCCGGGGCGCAATTGGATAT
Organism: Pseudomonas sp. PDM32; assembly: GCF_019219225.1. Lineage (NCBI taxonomy): Bacteria > Pseudomonadati > Pseudomonadota > Gammaproteobacteria > Pseudomonadales > Pseudomonadaceae > Pseudomonas > Pseudomonas sp. PDM32. Next base: position 174,415 of record NZ_JAHUWE010000009.1, on the reverse strand, counting down.
CGATGTTCGCCAGTACCGTGCGGTTGCCACGACGTACCAGCAAGTTATTTGCCCGCAGCATCAGGAACGCCCTCGTACCAGCAGATAAAGAAAGAACGGCGCGCCGATCAGTGCGGTCACGATGCCGATCGGCAATTCGGCCGGCGCCAACAGCAGGCGCGCGGCCAGGTCGGCCAGCAACAGCAGGCTGGCACCGGCGAGCAACGACGCGGGCAGCAACACCCGGTGATCCGGGCCGACCAGCAGGCGCATCAGGTGCGGTACCACCAGGCCGATGAAGCCGATCAGGCCCGCCGCCGCGACGGCCGCGCCGACGCCGAGCGCCGTGCACAACACCAGCTCAAGCTTGATGCGCTCGATGTCGAAGCCCAGGTGACGGGCCTCCGACTCGCCCAGCAGCATGGCATTGAGTGCCGCCGCGCGACGTGGCAACCACAGCGCCACGCCCACAGTGACGATCAGCAATGGCCACAGGCGCGGATAGCTGGCGCCGTTGAGGCTGCCCAGGTTCCAGAACGTCAGGGTGCGCAGGGTCGCGTCATCGGCCAGGTAGGTGAACAGACCCACGCCGGCACCGGCCATGGCCGTCATCGCCACCCCCGCCAACAGCAGGGTGGCAACGTCGGTTTGCCCGTTGCGGCGGCCGAAGCGATACACCACCGCCGTAACGATCAAGCCACCGGCGAAGGCGCTGACCGACAGCAGGTAAGGTTCGATTGCCGGTGGCACCCCACCCAGCAGGCTGCCGCCGACGATGGCGAGGGCGGCACCCAGCGCGGCACCGCCGGACACGCCGACCAGGCCCGGGTCCGCCAAGGGGTTGCGGAACAACCCCTGCATCGCCACGCCGGACAACGCCAGTACCGAGCCCACGGCGATGCCGAGCAGGCTGCGCGGCAGACGGATCTGCCCGAGGATCAGCTCCGCCTGTTGTGTGTCGCCCCCGTCAAGCGGCAACCCCATCAGGCGCATCCCGGCCAGCAAGGTATCGCCCAGCGGCAGGCTCACCGGTCCGAGGGCCAGGGACAGCCAGAACACCAGCACCAGCAACAGCAGCAAACAGATCAAGGTCGGACGCGGCCGGAAAATGGCCGTCATGGATTGATCCAGCCGGTCTGCGCTGTGGCGTCCGGGTGGAGCACCGTGGCACCGGCCAGCCGTGTTTTGATACGCATCGGGACTATTCCTTGGTCGATCGGAGAGGGCGGACATCGAAAACTTCATAGCGCGTGATGATGCCATCGACGCCCGGCTTACGTACACGCCACGGTGCAGGTTGGACATTGAGACGAGCGCGTTGAACCAGGTGTCCATCCAGCGCCGGTGGCGCAGCGCTACGGATCATGAGAAGAACTTGTGATCATCACGATTAAAATGAGTTTGTCTCACTCGCCGGCGCTGTCGACAATGGCCCCATTGAACGCATTGGAGTTATTTGACATGGCTGTGGCCCATTCCCTTGGATTTCCGCGCATTGGTCGCGACCGTGAACTGAAAAAAGCCCAAGAGGCGTTCTGGAAGGGCGAGCTCGACGAAGCCGGCCTGCGTGCCGTTGGCCGTGACTTGCGCAAGACCCACTGGGACTTGCAGAAAAAGGCCGGCATCGAGCTGTTGCCGGTTGGCGACTTCGCCTGGTACGACCAGGTCCTGACCCACTCGCTGATGTTCGGTGTGATCCCTGAGCGTTTCCGCCCGCACGATGGCAAGGCCAGCCTGCAGACCCTGTTCGGCATGGCGCGCGGAGTGAGCGACAGCTGCTGCGGCGGCGCCCACGCCCAGGAAATGACCAAGTGGTTCGACACCAACTATCACTACCTGGTCCCGGAGTTCAGCGCCGACCAGCAGTTCCAGCTTGGCTGGGATCAACTGTTCGAAGAAGTCGAAGAAGCCCGCGCACTGGGGCATAACGTCAAGCCGGTGATCATCGGCCCGCTGACCTATTTGTGGTTGGGCAAGGCCAAGGGCGCCGGGTTCGACAAGCTCGAATTGCTCGAGCGCCTGCTGCCGCTGTACGGCCAGATCTTCCAGCGCCTGGCGGCGCAAGGCGTCGAGTGGGTGCAAATCGACGAGCCGATCCTGGTGCTCGACCTGCCTCAGGACTGGAAAAACGCCTTCGAGCGCGCCTACAACCTGATCCAGCGTGACCCGCTGAAGAAACTGGTCGCCACTTACTTCGGTGGCCTGGAAGAGAACCTGGGCCTGGCTGCCAACCTGCCGGTGGATGGGCTGCACATCGATCTGGTGCGTGCGCCTGAACAGTACCCGACCATTCTCGACCGCCTGCCGGCCTATAAGGTGCTGTCACTGGGTGTGGTCAACGGTCGTAACGTCTGGCGCTGCGACCTGGAAAACGCCCTGGCCACCCTGCAGCATGCTCACGAACGCCTGGGCGATCGCTTGTGGGTCGCGCCGTCCTGCTCGCTGCTGCACAGCCCGGTTGATCTGGGCCGCGAAGACCAGTTCGATACCGAGCTGAAAAGCTGGCTGGCGTTTGCCGTGCAGAAGTGTGAAGAGGTCGCGCTGCTGGCTCAGGCGGTCAACGAGCCCGAGGCGCCGAACGTTCTCGAAGCGCTGAGTCAAAGCCGCGCCGTTCAGGCGGCCCGTGCTGCATCGCCACGCATTCACAAGCCAGCTGTCCAGGCCCGTGTGGCCGCGATCACCGCCGGGGACAGCCAGCGTCAATCGCCGTTTGCCCAGCGCATCGCCAGGCAACGCGCCGGCCTGAACCTGCCACTGTTCCCGACCACCACCATTGGTTCGTTCCCGCAAACCGCGTCGATCCGTCTGGCGCGCCAGTCGTTCAAGCAAGGCAAGCTGACCGAGGCCGAATACACCGAAGCGATGCACAGCGAGATTCGCCACGCCGTGCAAGTGCAGGAATACCTGGGCCTGGATGTGCTGGTGCACGGTGAAGCCGAGCGCAATGACATGGTCGAATACTTCGCCGAGCAACTCGACGGCTATGCGTTCACGCGTTTTGGCTGGGTGCAGAGCTACGGTTCGCGCTGCGTGAAACCGGCGGTGATCTTCGGCGACCTGAGCCGCCCGAAAGCCATGACCGTGGAGTGGATCCGCTACGCCCAAGGCCTCACCGACAAAGTGATGAAGGGCATGCTGACCGGTCCCGTGACCATGCTGATGTGGTCATTCCCGCGCGAAGACGTGACCCGTGAAGTACAAGCCCGTCAGCTGGCCCTGGCCATTCGCGACGAAGTGGTGGACCTGGAAGCCGCCGGGATCAGGATCGTGCAGATCGACGAAGCGGCGTTCCGCGAAGGCTTGCCGTTGCGCCAGGCGCAGTGGCAGCACTACCTGGACTGGGCGACCGAAGCGTTCCGCCTGTGCGCTTCGGGTGTGCGGGACGAAACCCAGATCCACACCCATATGTGCTACAGCGAGTTCAACGATGTGATCGAGTCCATCGCCGCCATGGATGCCGACGTGATCACCATCGAAACCTCGCGTTCGGACATGGAGTTGCTGGACGCGTTCGAAGCCTTCGCCTACCCGAACGACATCGGCCCCGGCGTGTACGACATCCACTCGCCACGGGTGCCGGACTCCTCGGAAATGGCCAACCTGTTGCGCAAGGCCGCCAGGCGCATTCCCGCCGACCGCCTTTGGGTCAACCCGGACTGCGGCCTGAAAACCCGCGGCTGGCCGGAAACCGAAGCGGCGCTGGTACACATGGTCAACGCTGCGCGTCAGTTGCGCAAAGAATGGGCCTGACGCGTTAGCAGCATGAGCGCACCGGAGTACTTCACAGTGCTCCGGTTTTTTATTGGCTGTGCCGACGTCTTCGCTGGCAAGCCAGCTCCCACAAGGTATTTCAGTGTTCACAAAACCTGTGGGAGCGGGCTTGCCCGCGAAAGCGGTAGATCAATCGCTGATGATGTTGGCTGTGCCGCGCTTCTACAGCCGCCGCTCGGCCACCAGCAGCAACGACTGCGGCACAGGGCTTTGCGGGTGCTGCGGTTCCTGCAAGCCGGCCAGTACAAAACCGGCCATGTCCAGCGCGTTGAGCCAGCTGGACAGGGTGCGGAAGTACCACGGCATGGGCTGCCACTGGCCCTTGAATCCGGCAAAGGTCTCTTCCCGCCAGCCATCCTGATAGTCGCCCGCCGCAGCGGCCCACGGGTGCAGCGTCTGGATCACCAGCGCGCCGCCAGGGGCGAGCAGGCCGTTCATGGCGCCGAGCAGGGGGATGATGTCCTGATGTAGCAAAGCGAAGTTGGCGCAGATCAGGTTGTAGTCGCGGCCGATGTCGACGGCTGCCTCTGCCAACTGTTCATAGCTCGCCAGATGCACCGGTGCAGCGCCCGCCGCCCGCGCCGCGTCCACCAGCGTCGCATCGCCATCCACCCCGACCGCCTCGATGGCCCGGTCCGTCAGCGCACGCAACAGCCAGCCTTCGCCGCAGCCCAGGTCGAGCACCCGCTCGGGCTGGCGCCCCAGCACCGCCAGCAGGATGGCCTGGTCGGTGACCTTCAGACGGCTTTCGATGGTGCCCGTGCGGATGGCATCGATCCAGGCCCGGGCATTGTGGTGCCAGCTGTCGAGGAGGGTGGATTCGGGGGCGGGCATGGCGTTGTCCGGCGCTAGGTGGCCGTTGCCAAATGATAGGCAACCAGCGCGTTGGCGTGGCCATGCCCCATGCCGTGTTCGGTCTTGAGCCAGGCCACCATTTCCATGTGTTTCTTGTCGCTGAGGGTTTTAAGCAGGTCCAGCCAATGGCTGATCGGCTGGCCATACTTCTTCTCGATTGACGGGAAGTACGAAGCCGGTCCTTTGGGTTTTGTCTCTTCGGTCACGATGCAAACTCCCTTTTCGCTTTGATGGGGTCGAAAGCAGCACCGGTTACGTTACTGATTTGCCGTCGGTGAGTCCATCGTTCCTGCGGTCATCCCGTCATCAATCGCGATGCCCTGGGCGCGCATGGCCTTGATCAACTCGCTGCGGGTGCCGGGCAGGTTGAGCATGGTCTGGGCACGCAGCGCCGTGACTTCTTCGGCGGTGTAGGGCTGATAGTCCGCCGGCAGGCTTTCGCCCGCCATGCCGTCTTTACGCATCAGCCAGTTGAGCAAGTCCGCCAGTTGCGCGTTGTTCAGCGCCGACTGCGACATCCCCGGCACCCGCACGAGGAATTCGCGGCCGCCCGGTACCTTCAGGAAGTTGCCGACAAAGCCTTTCATCCGTGGCGTGTCGTTGGCGGCGGAGCCCGTGCCGTCGCCCAGGTGGCAACCGGCGCATTGCAGCTGATAGTTCACACCCACGCTGTACCCAGCCACGGCGATCGGTTTTTGAACCTCTTCGTTGCCCGGTGCATGGCCCTGCGCCGGGTCGGGAATAGCCCGGGCGAACGCGAGCGGGGCGCTCAGGGCGCAGACGAGTCCGAGAAGTAGCAACTTGCGCATGAAGGGCCTCTCTTGATTGTTGTAGCCGATAAAAAACAGTCCGTTCGATACCGATTGAACCTGTGGCGAGGGAGCTTGCTCCCGCTGGAGCGCGAAGCGCTCCCAAAAACTGCGATCGCGTTATCTCTGGCACACCTGCGGTGAACGGTTTTGGGGTCGCTTCGCAACCCAGCGGGAGCAAGCTCCCTCGCCACGGGGGACTGTTGCTAACCAAAAAAAAACCGCCGATTACGCGAGCAACCGGCGGAAAGTGCGCGTTTAGACGGCGACGCCGCGGATCACCGAAACGGTGCAGTGATAGATGTGCGATTTGGCGGCCAGGCACCAGTTCACATCGTTGTTGTTGAACGGGCGGTAAGCCGGTTCTTCACTGTCGTTACGGGTACAGGCGCACTGGGCGCAGCTTTGCTTACCGCAGCAGTCGTTGTAGGAAATGATGTAGTCCTTGCCATCGGCCGGGTTGCGGCAGGTGCCGATCCAGGTCACTTGCGAGGCTTCGGTGCCTGGCGGGCAGGAGGTCACCGAACCGCCGCAGCAGCTGCACAGAAAGCCGTCGATGGAGCAGTAGCGCCAGTAGTCGCAGCTGTTTGGATCACCCGGGTCGCCAGCCTGCGCCGGCTCCGCGGCCAGGGCCTTGCTGGTACGGTCCAGCGGCAGCAGCAAGGGCAGGGCGGCACCGGCCACCATCAGCGAGCCCATGCGCGACAGCAGTTTACGGCGCGAGGTGGTGTCGGCCACACGGCGGGTCGAGCGCTCGAACAACAGATCCAGCAGTTTCATAAACGTCTCCCTGCCTTATCAGTGGCTATGGCCGTGGCTGTGGTCGTGGGTGTGGGATTGGGCATTGAGGTACTGCTGCAGCGTGGCGTGCTTGAGGTGCTCGACTTCGAACAGGCTGTCCAGGTGCTCGCGGGAGTTGACCAGGCCCTTGGCGCGCAGGGTGCCGGCCTTGTCGATCAGTGCGGCATACGGCAGCTTGCCGATCTGGTAGGTCATGCCCACTTCCGGGCCGACCACGTAGGTGGCGTCTTCGAGTTTGTGTTCACGGATCAGCGCTTGCTGGGCGTCCATGTCGCCATCGCTGACGAACACCACGTCCAGACTGCCCGCTTGCTCCCTGGCGATGGATTTGATCGCCGGCAGCAGCGACTTGCAGATCGGGCAGGTCGGCGAGAGGAAGAACAGCAATTGCGATTTTTCACCGGCATAACCGAAGTTCACCGGGCGACCGTGACGATCGCTGGCAGTGATCTGCGGCGCGGGTTCATTGACCGCCACGCCTTTGTCGACCATCAGCGCGCCGGCCGGGGCCAGACGCCCGTGCAGCACGCCAATCTGCCGCACCAGGCCCATGACGACAAACGCCACAGCCACCAGCAGCACCCAGAGCAGAACGTTGGAAACAATCAAGCCTTCCATTTCGATTACCTACCAATCAATTTGAGCAGAAGAGGGGAATTCGCCAGCAAGCCATCGGCCGCGGCGTAGATGAGCAACGCGACCGCGGCGGCGGCCAGGGTCACGAAGCCATCGAACAGGTTGAGGTCGCGGGCCACCGGCGCCACGCTGGCCACCAGCGCAAGCGCTACCAGTGCACTGTTGCGCGCCAGCAGGACCGGGCGCAGCGGTTGTGCCTGGTCGGGACCGGCGCAACCGCAGTCGATGTCCGCGCGACCGCGCCACAGGTTGATGCCGATGGCGGCGGCGTACAGCGCCAACAGGCTGGCCGCGCTCACCGCGGCGTAACCACGGCTGACCGGCACCAGCAGGGCAAAGGCGATGGCCAGCTCCAGCAGCGGCACCAGCCGTGCTGTCGGGCGCACCAGCACCTGGGGCAGCAGTTGGTAGTCCGCCAGTTGCCGGGCGAAGCGGGCCGGCGCGCGCAACTTGTGGGTCGCGGCGCTGGCCAGCAACACCGCGATGGCGATGGCGCTGGCTATGATGAAGATCGGATCTGTGTGCATGGCCGAACCTCTCAGTAGCTCAGGACCTGAGTCGCGGTCTTCGCGACTTTCGGCATGCTGCCGGTGAGCTTGTTGGTCTTCAGATCGAAAATCTGCAAGCCGCCTTCGACGTCGGCGCCGAGCAACAGCGGCTTGTCGTCGCCGGTGGCCTGCATGCTCCACACCGGAACCGGGGCTTCCAGGGTCGCTACCTTTTTGTGGGTCTTGAGGTCGAACGCCCAGATCAGCGGGCTCGGGTCTTCCCACTTCATGGCTTCGTGGGCGTCGTGCATCAGCACGTACAGGCGGTCCAGCTTCGGTGCCACGGCCATCAACTGCCAGCCACCCGGTGCCCAACCGGCCTTCTTCTCTTCGTCGGTAACCAGCGACCAGGACGGCAGGATCTTCGGCGCGTCACCGGCGAAATCCACCGGACGCACGGTGCCGGTCGTGGTGGTGAAGTAGTAGGTGTCGCCGACGTTGACCGCACGCTCCACCAGTTTTTCCGCGTTCGGATCAAAGAACGGCGTGCGGCTGCGCGCGGTTTCCTGGCCCTGATCGTTGAGGGTCACCACTTGCAGGCTGCCGTCGCCGCACAACGAGGCGAAACGACGGTTGCCGATCGGGTAGTTGAGCACGCAACCGGGGATGGCGATTTCCGTGGCAACGGCCTTGGCCTGGGTGTCGACCACAGTGACCGAAGTCGACGGGGTGAAGTTGTAGACATAGACGAACTTGTCGTCGCCGCTCGGCTTGAGCGCGTAACGCTGGGTCAGCGATTCGGCGCGCTTGTTCGGGATCAGCACTTCCCAGGCCGGCGACAGGGTCGAGCTGTCCCATGCGGTCAGCACATCGGTACGGGTACCGCGGGTGCCGCGCGAATACCAGATGTCGGCGCTGTAGAGGGTCTTCTTGTCATGGCTGAGGGTCGACGGCGCGGCAAAACCGGTCGGCACCATGCCGAGGATGCGCTTCTGGTCCGGGTCGACCACGGTCACGCGGCCGGCGACGAAACTGTCGAACTCGACGTCGATGACAAACGCGCGGTGAGCTTCGGGTGGAAACGCCAGAACGGTCTGGCCAATCGTACCGGCGGGCAAATCCGCGCGGGCACTGTTCAAACCGAGTACAAGCAGGCTCAGGCCAAGCGCTGACTGTACGGAGATCCTGTTTGTTCGCATAAGGGGAACTTCCTGAATTGTTGGTAACGCGGATCGCGGGTGCTTTGGCAGATTTTTACCCTTTGATTCTGCCGTGCCCCGCGATCAGGAGAATTGCCCTGCCTGCCAAGTGTTTGTGTGTCTGTGCCAGTGTCGTGAAACTGGCTGCACAAGGTGATAAAGCAGGGGGTTGAAGGGTCTGAGAGGGGGAGGGCGACGCTGCACTTGTGGCGAGGGGGCTTGCCCCCGTTGGGTCGCGAAGCGGCCCCAGCATTTTCCAGTCACACCGTGCCAGCAGGTTTTGCGGCTGCTTCGCAACCGAACGGGGGCAAGCCCCCTCGCCACAGGGTTTGTGTAAGGCCACAGGTTTTTTGTATTTCAGGCGAGGGGAAGGGAAAAGCTGAATACCGCGCCGCACGGCGCCAGGTTTTGCGCCCAGATATCGCCCCGGTGGCGGCCGATGATGTTCTTGCACAGCGCCAGGCCAATGCCGTTGCCGCTGACCTTGGAGGAGAAAAAGCCGTCGAACAGCTTCTCTTGCGCCTGGGCCTGGATGCCACGGCCGCAGTCTTCGATGCGCACCCGCGCCACCTCGTTGTCGCGGCTGGCCTGGATCCGCAACACGCGCCGCTCGGCTGGCAGGTCGGCCATTTCTTCGATGGCGTTGAAGGCCAGGTTGAGGATCACCTGGCCGATCAGCACCTTCTCGCAACTCACCATCATCGGTTCGGGCGAGGCGATGATTTCCACGCGCACCCGGCTCGGGTCGGCGCGCAGGCTGATGAAGTAGCGGGTTTCGCGCAGCAGCTCATTAAGGTCGACCCGCTCTTCCGATTGCTCCAGCTTGACCACGTAATCGCGCACGCTCTTGATGATCACCGAGGCATGCTCGATTTGCCGCACTGCGTTTTGCAAACCCCAGGCGACGTCCTGATCGGTTTCGCCGGCGTTGCCCAGACGAATCATCGTGCCTTCAATGAAGTTGCGGGTGGCGGCCAAGGGTTGGCTCAGTTCGTGGGCGATGGCCACGGCCATTTCGCCCATGGCGTTGTAGCGCGCCAGGTACTCGAGCTTCTGCTCGCTGACCCGCCGCGCTTCCTCGGCCTGGACCTGCTCGGTGACATCGCGGAACAGCAGCAGATGGCCGACCAGGTCGTCCTCGATCTCGATGTAGCGGCAGGTTGCGTCATGCCAGCGCCATTCGCCATCCCGGCGCTGCACCTTGTAATGCACGTTGAACGGAGCGTGTTCCGGCGTTTCATCGGCAAATTGTTGCAGCAGGCGCTGGCTGGATGCGTCGTCGCACCAGGCCAGGAAGTTCTTGCCCATCAGCTGATGCACTTCGCTGTTGAGCAGGTGCGCGCCGGAGTCGCTGATAAAACGGATGTCACCCTCGGGGCCGAGCACCGCCACGCCTTCGGCCAGGTCCTGCATGAAGGCCTTGAGCCGGCTTTCGAAACGCTTGAGGTCGCGCTTGACCTTGTCCTCTTTGGAGATGTCGCGGAACTGCACCATCAACACATCGCGACCGTCCAGGTGCACCAGGGTCGCCACCGCCTCGGACAGAATCTCCACCCCTTGCTTGGAGCGATAACACCACTCGATGGCGCGCTGCCCGGTGCGCGCGGCGCCTTCGAGCCAGCGCAAGCCGACCGAACGTCGGTACTTCGGCGCATCGCGGGTCATGTCCGGGGCCTTGAGCGGCGTCAGTTCCTCCAGGGTAAAGCCCAGCGCCGCCAGGGCAGCGGCGTTGGCCCAGAGAATCTCCTTGGTGTGCGCGTCATGAAGAATGATGCACAGCGGCATGGCTTCGATCAGCGCAAAAAAGTCGTTCGGTTTTGGCAGGTACATCGCACGGCCCCTGGCGGCAGAGATTTGCAGTATGGCGTTTTATACCTGCTCGCACAGCGCGATGCGCTCAGAGGTAACCGGCGTGGACCTAGGGGTTTTCTTTAGCGAGGAGGCTGCACGCACCAATAGTTGCGCCGGGATACGGTTTTTACACTGGCCTCCAATGCAAGGGCAACGACCCGACCCTTGTAGGAGCGAGCTTGCTCGCGATGAACCTGAGAGCGCCACGGGGTGCCAGGTTTCCAGCGTCATCGTTGACGACCATCGCGAGCAAGCTCGCTCCTACAAGGAGCGGTGGAGCCCTCTAACAATAATCAAAACGGAGAACTAGCCCATGCTGCGTTCAGCTGTCGCGCAACAAGACCCTGTGTCCGGCCCGGTCGTGCCAATGGTCGAGAGTCAGCTATTTGAGCAGGTGCTGGATGAGGTTCGCCAACGTCGCGAGGAATTCGACGCCGGCTCCCACGTGCCTCGGGACATGATCGAGCGCTTCAAGCAGCTGGGCATCTATCGCGCCGCCACGCCGAAATGCTACGGCGGCGACGCCCTGGCGCCGGCGCTGTTCCTGCACATGATCGAGCGCATCTCCGAAGCCGACGGCTCGGCGGGCTGGGTCGCCAGCTTCGGCAGCGCCGGTGTCTATCTGGCGGCCTTGCCGCCCGAAACCCTGGCTGAAATCTACGCCCAGAGCCCGGACCTGGTGTTCGCCGGCGGGTTGTTCCCGCTGCAGCCAGCCGAGGCGGTGGAAGGCGGCTGGCAGGTCAACGGCACCTGGAAGTTCGCCAGCGGCAGCAAAGGCGCGGACCTGCTGGGTGTCGGCATCGGCGCCAGTGCGGCGGGCGGCAAACCGCGCACGGCGGTGTTCCCGGCCAGCCAGGTCGAGATCGTCGAGAACTGGGACGTGGTCGGCCTCAAGGGCACCGGCAGCCATGACCTGCGCGTCACCGACAAATTCGTCGAGGACCGCTGGACCTTCATCCGTGGCGGGGCTGCAACCATCGACGAACCGCTGTTTCGCTACCCATCCATCGCCTACGCCGCGCAAGTGCTGGCGGTGGTCAACCTCGGCCTGGCCCGTGCAGCGCTGGACGAAATCAGCCGCATGGCCGGCGCCGGCGGCATTACCGGTGCGCCGAAAATGGCCGACCGCGCTTACGTGCGCATCGAGATCGCCAAGGCCGAAGCCAAGCTGATGGCCGCGCGGGGGTTCTTCTACAACGCCACCGAACAGGTGTGGAACTCGATCCTGGCCGGCAACCCGGTCACGCCGGAGCAGACCAGCCTGCTGCGTCTGTCGGCGATCCATGTCTCCCAGGCGGGTGCCGAGGTGGTGCAGAGCGCCTATAGCCTGGCCGGGACCACCGCCATTTACCTGCGTCATCCGCTGCAACGCTACCTGCGCGACTCGATGGTGGTGACCCAGCACGCCTTCCTCAGCGAAGGGCTGTACGACGGCGCCGGCTCGGTGTTCCTCGGCGTGCCGCCGTTCCCGGGCTACATCTGATTTTTCATTACTTTTTCAAGGATCAACACCATGTCCCAAGCTACCCAGGAACCGTTGCGCGTCGTCTTCTGCATCGGCATTACCCAGAACTTTTTCGACCTGCCCACCGGCGAAGGCCTGAGCGTGTGGAAGGGCTTCAGCCAGATGATGGGCTCCCTCGGCGCCATGCCCGGCATCACCGTGCTCGGCGCCATGGACGACGACCGCCTGATGGTCGGCCCGTCGACCACCTCGCCCTGGACCGTGTACATCATGGCCGACGTCGACTGCCACCAGTCGGTGATCGACGCCTGCAACCTGTTCCGCACCACGCCGGTGGGCGAGTACAGCCTGTGGCGCTACGCCAAGGTCGAAGCGCGCATCGGTCGCCCGCTGACCATCCCTGACGCGGCCAGGGTGTAAGCCATGAACGAGGCCTTGCTGCAGCGTCTTCAGACGCTCGAAGGGGAAAGCGCGGTGCGTCGTCTGATGGCGCGCTACATGGACCTGTGCGATGTGCCGAGGGCGCTTACCCATGTCAGCGAATTGGCTGAGCTGTTCTGCATCGATGCGATCTGGGAAGGCATCGGCAGCCAGACCGCGCAGACCTTCGGCCAACACCGTGGACGCGAGGCCGTCGCCGCGTTTGTCGGCGGTTACCTGCCGCCTTCGGAGCACTTTCGCCTGAACCTGCACTATCTCACCAGCGAGTCGATTGTGGTCGACGGTGATCGGGCTCAGGGGCAGTGGATCATGCAGCAGATTTCCACCTACGCCGACGGTCGCAGCGAGTTGTTCGGCACGCGCCTGAACATCGATTTCCGCTGCGTCGACGGCACCTGGCTGATCGCCCATTTCCGCACGCAACGGCTGTTCAACACGGAGCTGAATGCATGAGTACTTTCATCAGCGAATTCCTCCTCGGTGGCAACGGCAAGCGCGTCGCCATCAAGGACTCCATCGACATCGCCGGCCACCCGACCCGCTCGGGCAGCCGTGCCTTCGCCGATGCACCCGCTGCAACGAAAAACGCCGAAGTGGTCGACGCGATCCTCGACGCCGGCTGGCAGATCGTCGGCAAGACCAATCTGCATGAACTGGCCTTCGGCGTCACCGGCATCAACGACTGGACCGGCACACCGGTGAACCCGCAGGCGCCGGACCGGGTGCCGGGTGGTTCCTCCAGCGGCTCGGCCTCGGCCGTCGCCGCCGGCCTGGCAGACATTGCCATCGGCACCGACACCGGAGGTTCGGTGCGGGTGCCGGCGGCGTGCTGCGGTATCGCCGGGCTCAAGCCGACCTATGGACGAGTCAGCCGTGTCGGTGCCCATCCGCTGGAATCCAGCCTCGATTGCGTCGGGCCGTTCGCCAAAAGCATGGACGATCTGATCGCTGCCATGCAGGTGATTTGCCCAGGCTTTGAGGTGCAGGGACTGCCCGCAGACGGTGCGAAAGTCGGCTTCCTCGACGTGGCCTGTGACGCGCATCTGCAAGCCAGTCTCGGTGCCGCGGCCGACCGCGCGGGATGGCGTCGCAGCCACCTGCACCTGAGCGAATTCGAAGCCGCGTTCGCCGCCGGCCTGACCGTGATCAATTTTGAAAACTGGGCCGCGTTCGGTCATCTCACCGGCAAAGGCCTGATCGGCGCCGATGTCGAGACACGCCTGTTGGCGGCCAGCCGCACCACCCGTGAAGAACTGGCCCAGGCCGAAGCCGTACGCACGCGCTTCACGCAACAGGTGGATGCGGCGCTGGAAGAGTTCGCCGTGCTGTTGCTGCCGACGCTGCCAAGCCTGCCGCCAACCCTCAGCGAAGCCCGCGCCGGCAGCAAGGCCGTGGCTGGCATGACCCCGCTGGTGCGGCCTTTCAACCTCAGCGGCCACCCGGCGCTGACGGTGCCGGTGGAACTCGATTGCGGCGGATTGAAAGTCGGCCTGCAAATCGTCGGCCGCAAAGGTCAGGACGAGCTGGTCTGCGCCTTTGGTGCGCAACTTCAAGCCTCTACAACCCAAATCTAAAAAGAAGCCATGAGGAGAACCGCATGAGCACTCATGAATACCGGCTGATCGCAACGTCGAAAAGCCCCGAAGACCTGGTCAGTCACGACCGCGTCGACGTCTCGCTGTACAACGACCCGGCGCTGTTCGAAGCCGAGCTGGAAAAGATTTTCTACCGCACCTGGGTGTGGGTGGCCCACGAAAGCGAAGTGCGCAACAGCGGCGACTTCAAGACCGCCACCATCGGCCGTCGCCCGGTGATCGTCGTGCGCGACAAGAAAAATAACATCAACGTACTGGAAAACCGTTGCCGGCACCGTGGCGCCACCGTGTGCGAGAAGCACAAGGGCAACGCCACCGGTTTCACCTGCCCGTACCACAGCTGGTCCTATGGCCTGGACGGCAAGCTGCGGGCGTTGCCGTATCCGGACGGTTACGAAGGCATCCTGGAAAAGTCCGAACTGCCGCTGACCAGCCTGCGCGTCGAAAGCTACGCCGGCATGGTCTTCGCCAGCTACAACGACGAAATCGAACCGCTGGAAGACTTCCTCGGCGGCGCCAAACACTGGATGGACCTGTTCATGAAGCAGGGCGCCGGCTACCCGATCAAGACCCAGGGCGAACACAAGTTCAGCTTCAAGGGCAACTGGAAGATCCAGCTGGAAAACACCACCGACGGTTATCACTTCCCGATCGTGCATAAGTCGTTCATGTCGTCGGTGGACGAAGAAACCTCGGAAATGCTCTCGTTCATGACCGACGAACAAGCCGTGACCCACTCCCTGGGCAATGGCCACAGCGTGATGGTGATGGTGCCGGAGCACGTCGACCTGGATCACGACGACGGCACCGAACAGTTGCAGGAACGCTTCGCCCACGTCACCGAAGAGCTGTCGAAAACCCTGCCGGCCGATCAGGTGCGTCGCATCGTGCGCTCGCTGCACGGCGCCGGTTTCAACCTGAACCTGTTCCCCAATGTGGCGATGTCGATGTCGTTCTTCCGCGTGCTGCGCCCGGTGTCGGTCACCGAAACCGAGATCCGTCACGTGGCCCTCGGCATGGACGGCGGCCCGGAAATCGCCAACCGCGAACGCATGCGCATCCACGAACACTTCCAGGGGCCGTTCGGTTTCGGCAGCCCTGACGATGCCGAAGCCTGGGACCGCGTGCAGCGCGGCTCGTATGCCGGCGTCGACGCGCCGATCCTGGTTAACCGCGGCCTGAACCGCGAAATCACCGCTGAAAACGGCGACAAGGTCAGCCACGCCACCGACGAAGGCGGCATGCGCGGTGCCTACGACATGTGGAAAAGGATGATGAGCCAATGAGCAATCACGACACCCTGAACGGTTTTGCAGGTCCCCTGGCCCAGGCCATCGAATTCATCTGGCGCGAAGCCGAACTGCTCGACCACAAGAACTATGCCGAATGGGCGACCCTGTGGAGCGACAGCGGCAAGTACATCGTGCCGATCGACCCGGACACCGAAGACTTCGAAGCGACCCTCAACTACGCCTACGACGATGCGCGCATGCGTGCCCTGCGCATCGAGCGCCTGAGCGCCGGCTTCTCGCCGTCGGCGGTGGACGCGGCGAAAACCATTCGTACCGTCTCGCGTTTCCGTCTGGTGGAAGCGGCCGGTGACATCGTCGAAGTGAATTCCGCGCAGTTGCTGTACGCCTACAAGCGCGGCGTGCACACGCCATTCGTGGCCGACCTGAACCACCGCATCCGCTTCACCGACGGCGTGCCGACCCTGGAACGCAAGGTGGTGCGCCTGATCAACTCCACCGACAGCCTGAGTGCGCTCGGCTTCCTTCTGTGAGGGCACCATCATGAGTCGAGTAGCCCTCGTAACGGGTGCCTCGCGCGGGCTGGGCGAGTGCATCGCCCGCCGTCTGCACGCGGCAGGTTATCGCGTCGCCCTGGCGGATGTGCGCCTCGACGGCGTGCAGCAACTGGCTTTGCAACTCGATGGCAGCGGCGCCAGCGCCATGGCCATCGAGCTGGATGTGCGCAGCAAGGCCGACTTCCAGCGTGCCCGCGACCTGCTCGTTGAGCAGTGGGGCGGCACCGACATTCTGGTGAACAACGCCGGCGTGTCGAAAGTCGCGGCGCTGATGGACATCACGCCAGAAGAGTTCGACGAGTCGATGGCGATCAACCTGCGCGGCACCTTCGTGGCCTGTCAGGTGTTCGGCGCGCACTTTGCCGAGCGTGGCTTCGGGCGCATCGTCAACATCGCGTCGCTGGCCGGGCAGAACGGCGGTACCGCCACCGGCGCGCACTACGCGGCGGCCAAGGGCGGCGTGGCGACCCTGACCAAGGTCTTCGCCCGTGAACTGGCGCCGCAAGGCGTGACGGTCAACAGCATCTCGCCGGGTCCGCTGGACTTGCCGGTGGTGCGCGAAACCGTGGCGCCGGAGCGTCTGGAGCAGATCCTGAAAATGATCCCGGCCGGCACCCTCGGCGACCCGTCGTACATCGCCGACAGCGTGTTGCTGCTGATCGCCGACAACGCCGCCTCCGTCACGGGCGCGTGCTGGGACATCAACGGCGGCTTGTTCATGCGCTGATATTTTCGCCGCGACGCCATCAACTGTGGCGAGCGAGCTTGCTCGCGCTGGGTTGCGAAGCAGCCCCAAGGATCTCAGCAGCACCCAGTATTTTTGCGACTGCTGCGCAGCCGAACGGGAGCAAGCTCCCTCGCAACAAAAGCTATGCCAGACCCAAGACCTAACCGAAACAACAGTATTCAGGTGATGCAATGATGAAGGTGAAGATCGAAAGGATCGTCGACGAAGCGCTGGATATCCGCTCCTTTCGCCTCGTGCGCAGTGACGGCCAGCCGCTCGACACCTATGAACCGGGTGCCCACGTCGACCTGACCGGGCCGACCGGGGTGACCCGCCAGTATTCGCTGTGCAGCCCGCCGCAGGATCGCCGTGCCTACCTGGTGGCGGTGAAGAAAGAAGCGCAGTCGCGCGGCGGTTCGCTGGCGTTGCACGAGCAGGTCGAGGAGGGCATGGAGCTGGAAATGGGCGCGCCGCGCAACCTGTTCCGTCTCGATGAAAGTGCCGGCGAACACCTGCTGTTCGCCGCCGGTATCGGTGTCACGCCGCTGCTGAGCATGGCCTACAAACTGGCGGAAAGCGGCCAGCCGTATCGCCTGCATTATTTCGCCCGTTCGGCGCATTACGCCGCGTTTACCGAGCTGTTGGCGACCCGTTTTGCCGATCACGTGGAGTTTCACTACGGCGTGGAGCCCGCGGACCTGGACGGCGCATTGAGCGCATGCCTGGAGCGTGCCGGCAGCGCCGCCCATGTCTACACCTGCGGCCCGGCACCCTTCATGAACACAGTGGTGAAAGTGGCTTCGCGCAGTCGCCCGGATGAGGCCATTCACCTCGAACACTTCGCGGCGGACCCTACGGCCAACAGCGCCCCGGCCGGCGGTTTCGAAGTGGAGCTGGCCAGTTCCGGCGTGGTGCTGCACGTGCCGGCCGATGCCAGTCTGGTCGACGTGTTGCAGGCCCACGGTTGCGACATCGACACCGAATGCCGCGAAGGTATTTGCGGCACCTGCATCGTCGAAGTGCTGGACGGCGTACCGGAGCACCGCGACAACTGCCTGTCGAACAAGGAAAAAGCGTCCAACAAGCAGATCTGCGCCTGTGTATCACGGGCGCTTTCCGCTCGTCTGGTATTGGACATTTAAGCCTCGGGAAGGCTGGAAAGCGTGCGCCGGAGCCTGTTGAATGGGCGCCCGGCGGCCGTCGAGGGAGGCGATGGCTACAGAAACAACGGTTTTGACGAACCGCTCGATGAAGCGGTCGAAAAATAACAACAAAAACGTGAGGCTTTGCGGACATGATTACAGCATCGACGGTGCGCAACGAGGCGTTCGAAAGTTGGTTGAGCCAGGTGAACCAGGCCTGCGGGCGTTTCGACGCGCGGGCACTGGACACTGATTTCTACGGCGAACTGGCGGAATTTCGCAGCGGTGTGATCAACCTCAGTGTGGTCGACATGGCGCACGTGCATTTGTATCGCACCAGCAAGGACGTCAGCACCAGCTGCGACGGCCACTACTACGCCGTGTTCCAGATGCGTGGCAGTTCACAGCTGGAGCAGGGCGACAACCGCGCGCAACTGGGTTGTGGCGACATCGCGCTGATCGACGCCAGCCGTCCGAGCGACATGACCTACCACGACGATTGCCGACAGCTGTCGCTGATTCTTCCGCGCCAGGTCGTGGAACGTGGATCACACTTCAATGCCGTCAACTGCGCTACGCGTATCGCGGCCAGCAACCCCCTGGCAGCGATGGCCAACAAGCTGGTGCTGGAGACTCGCCAGCAGGAAGGGCTGGACATGCAGGAAAGCGAGGCCGTGCTCGATGCCCTGGCCAGTTTGTTGCTGCCGGGCATCAGCGCCCGGGACAGCGCGGCCGATCCCCATGAGCGGCAGTTCCGCAAGATCATCGCGTTCATTGACGCACATCTGAGCGACGAGGAACTGTGCCCCGAGTTGATCGCCCGTGAAGTCGGGATTTCCGTGCGCGGCCTGTACCGGATGTTCTCCAAGCGCGGGCTGGTGGTGGCGCAGTACATCAAGCACCGTCGCCTGGACTTCTGCGCGGAAAACCTGCGCCGTGCCGATGTCGAGCAGAAGCTGTCGGCGCTGTGTTACGCCTGGGGCTTCTCGGATTCGAGCTACTTCTCCTCGGCCTTCAAATCGCGCTTCGGCGTGTCACCGGGTGCTTATCGCAAGCGCTACAGCCACAACTGACACCGCCCCCCCTGTAGGAGCTGCCGAAGGCTGCGATCTTTTGATCTTGCTTTTTAAAAGATCAAAATCAAAAGATCGCAGCCTTCGGCAGCTCCTACAGGGATCTTCAGCGAATACAGAAATGCTCAATGCCGCACCGGCTCATCCACCGGCAAATGCAGCACCTCGCGCACCAGCATGGCGATGCTGGTCACGCCCATCTTTTCCTTGATCTTGGTGCGGTGCACGTCAACGGTCTTCACGCTGATGTTCAGCTCCCGCGCGATCACCTTGCTGGCCTTGCCATCGATCACCAGCATCAACACTTCCCGTTCCCGACTGGTCAGCAACGCCAGTTTGCCCTGCAGGTTCTGACGCTGTTGCTGATCGGCCTGGGCGTGCACGGCGGTCTTCAGCGCGGCCTGGATGCGGTCGATCATCTGCTGCGGGTTGTAGGGCTTCTCGACGAAGTCCAGCGCGCCGTTCTTCATCGCCGTGACCGACATCGGAATGTCGCCATGGGCCGAGACGAAGATGGTCGGCAGGGTGCTGCCGCGCTGGTTGAGGATTTCCTGCAACTGGAAACCGCTGGTCTCCGGCATGCGCACGTCGAGCACCAGGCAGGCGGGCTGCCTGGGGTCGTACTGGCTGAGGAACTCTTCGGCGCCGGCAAAGCACTGCGCCTGCACGCTGACCGACTCCAGCAACCAGGCCAGGGAAGTGCGCAGGTCCTTGTCGTCGTCAACGATATAAACAATCGGTTTGCGGGTTTCCATCGGGGCTGCCACGAAAGTTTTCTAATTATTGTTTTCGCACGCGAACGCGCGGCACGCATCGGCTCGTTTTTCTGGAGCCAGTAAGCAGAATACCCACTGTGGCCGGCCCTTGCGATAAAGAAACCACCTAGTCGACTAGCGGAAACCCAACCTCGCCATGGTGATCGTCAGAATGGTTGTGTCGCGCCCGCAGCCTTAGTCTTGTTCCATCACCTACGGGCCGCAAGATGGCGGTCCTCCTGAAGGAAGGGGCATTGACATGGCCGACCTGAGCCAGCAGCAAATCGACTTTCGCAACGCCATGGCGCAGCTGCCTGCGGCGGTGAACATCATCACCACCAACGGCCCCGGCGGGCGCTGCGGCATCACCGCCAGCGCCGTGTGCTCGGTGACCGACTCGCCGCCCACCGTGCTGGTGTGCGTCAACCGCAACAGCGCCACCCACGACGTGTTCCGCACCAACGGCCACTTGTGCGTCAACGTGCTGTGCGGCGAGCAGGAAGAGCTGGCCCGACACTTCGCCGGCATGACGAAGGTGCCGATGGCCGAGCGTTTCGCCTGGGACCTGTGGGACGACGGCGCGGCCGACGTGCCGGTGCTGCGCGATGCCCTGGTGCAGTTGGAAGGGCGCATCAGCGAGTGCAAGGAAG
The DNA here is from genome assembly GCF_019219225.1 of Pseudomonas sp. PDM32. NCBI lineage: Bacteria > Pseudomonadati > Pseudomonadota > Gammaproteobacteria > Pseudomonadales > Pseudomonadaceae > Pseudomonas > Pseudomonas sp. PDM32. Next base: position 154,371 of record NZ_JAHUWE010000009.1, on the reverse strand, counting down.
TGGGCTCGCACTCGGTGATGTTCGTGGAACTGACGAAGGTCGGCGTGCGCGAACCACGCGACAGCCTGGTGTATTTCAACCGCTTGTTCCATCGCCTGGAACATGCCGGCGCACATTGCTGAGATCCACCACGCCCTCTGTAGGAGCTGCCGAAGGCTGCGATCTTTAAGATCAAGATCAAAAGATCGCAGCCTCCGGCAGCTCCTACAGTACGTTGGTGTCTGGAGGGTTGTTTAACGGCTGTAGGAGTAACTTCCTGCAAGCTACAAGACCTTGCGGCGTTGCCTACAGCTACGCCAGAATCCGCCGGCTTGTGCGCCTTGAGGTCCATCGGTAACTTGATTCGCGTCACTGATTTCCAGTGATCGGGTTTAGCAGCCCGTGGTATTTGAAGATCGTACGAGTGTCCGTCAGGCAGGTATTCCATACCTGCATTTGATGGCAGCTGTGCGCAGGGCGCCCCCGGGCGCGCCGGCTTTCTTCATTTCCCCGGTCTGCTAACCTGCGTACAGCCGCCACCCCTCGTTTAGCAGCGACGACGTGGCAGCATCACGACGGAAATGAAAGTCATGCTCAAGGTTACACCTGATCCACCAGACAACGATTCCTGCCCAAACCCGGCCCTGCACATCATGGCCACCCCGCACAAACCCTCCACACTGTTCACCATCAACCCCGACATCGACACCGAAACCCTGCTGGCCCACGCCTGCGAATCGCTGGCCTCGGCGAGTGTCATGGCCAATGACCTTGCGGGCTTCCTGGAAGGCTCGCACCGCAACACCCTGCTGGGCATCGCGCAAGTGATCATGCTGGGGGAGTTGGCGGTGAATCGGGCGCTGGATAACTTTGATCCGCCGCTATAGCGACTCTTGAGGCAGAAGGTAATCCTGTGGCGAGGGGGCTTGCCCCCGTTCGGCTGCGCAGCAGTCGTAAATCCTGCCGATGCGGTACATCTGAGGAACCGAGATTGCTGATTTCGGGGCTGCTTCGCAACCCAACGGGGCGGTGCGGCGTTCCGACAAGCCCCCTCGCCACAAGTGTTTTTGTGTTTGCAGTTACTGCTGAAGATATTCCCGAGCCAACCAGCAAGCCCGCTCAATCAACATCGGCGCCATTTCAATCGCTGTCGGCGTGCCCTGGCGGGTGTGAATCCAGCCCAGGTACGTGGTGCCGCGCAGCATCAGGAACAGCGCCAGGGTCTTGCGATCAGCCTCGGTCAGCGGCTTGACCGCGTGGTAGCCGTCGAGCAGCGCGGTCTTGATCTGATCAAAGCGCGGGTCATCCAGGCAGAAGTACAGCGCGGTGGCCAACTCGAACATGTGCCAGCCAAACCCGGCATCGTCGAAGTCGATCAGACGCAGGCGCGGGCCTTCGATCAGCAGGTTTTCGGGCACCAGGTCGGCGTGGATCATGCCGAAGTTGCCCAGGTGCCGACCGTATTGGCGCAAGTCCTTGCGCGCCGTGCGTCGCGCCTGTTGCAGCAGCTCCCGTTGCTCATCGCTGAGCTGTTCCAGCTCCCAGAAACGCCCCCAGAACGGGTTGGCGCCGATCAGGCCTTCTTCATCCCAGGCGTGCCGGACAAACTCGTCCGGCTGCTGCCAATCCGCCGAATGCAGGTGAATGCGCGCGGCAATCGCGCCGGCCTCCCGGAACAGAAAATCGATTTCGGTATCGGCCTGCACCCCGTTCTCCGAGGTGCCGGCGGTGGCGCCCGGCAGCCAGGCGAGCATGTCGATGTGGCGCGGCTCGCCGATGGCTTGATGGGTGACTTCGACCAGGTGGCTTTGATTCTGCGCCCGGATGATTTGCGGCACGGTGATGCCGGCGCCGGCCAGTGCCTCCATCCATTGCAGCTCGGAACGCAGCGCGGCTTCGCCGTGATAGCCATTGCGGTGGATGCGCAAGGCGACCCGCTGGCCATCGTGGCGGTGGGCGGAGAACACCGCGTTCTCGCGAAACTTCACCAGTTCGATGTCAGCGAACTCGCCGTCCCACTGTTGCAGGGCATGGCGCGCCAGTTCGTGCAGACGGACCACTTGCTGATCGTGTGGCAGGGTGTGGAATTCGGTCATGGCAGGGCCTCAAATCGCGCTCAGGGCGTGGTCCAGGGTGTCGACAAACAGGTCGGCGTGATCGCGGCCGAACACCAGCGGCGGGCGTAGCTTCAGAATGTTGTCGCCGGCGCCGATCTTGCTGATCAGCACGCCGTTCTCGCGCATGTCGTTGACTACCTTGCGCGCCTCCAGGCCGGCCGGTTCCTTGCTGGCATGGTCGCGCACCAGTTCCATGGCGAAGAACAGGCCCTTGCCGCGCACGTCGCCGATGATCGAGTGCCTGGCGGCCAGCTCTCGCAGGCGTTGTTGCACGTAAGCGCCGACGTTTTGCGCGTTTTTCAGCAGTTGTTGTTGCTCGATCACGTCCAGCACCGCCATGCCGACCGCTGCCGCCACGGGCGAGCCACCGAAGGTGTTGAAGTACATCGCATGGCGCCCGAAGGATTCGACCAGGGCCTTGTGGGTGATCAAGCCGGCCAGTGGATAGCCGTTACCCATGGGTTTGCCGAGGGTGACGATGTCCGGTACCACGCCGTGGGCCTGATGACCCCACAGGTGATCACCGGTACGGCCGAAGCCGGACTGCACTTCGTCGGCGATGAACAGACCACCGGCGGCGCGGATCAGCGCGGCGGCCTTGTTGACGAAACTGGCCGGCACCCGTGGCAGGCCTTCGTTGGCGAACAGGGTGTCGATCAGCAACGCGGCCGGGCGAATGCCTTGGGCCTGCATTGAGGCAATTGCCGCGGCGATGTTGGCCGCGTATTGCTCGGCCAGTTGCGCCTCGGTGGTGCCGGCCGGCGCGCGGTACAGGCACGGAATCGGCACGGCCCGGGCATGGGCGGCGAAGGGTTCCGGCGAGGGCAGGGCGGTGGTGACTTGCGCCAGCGACGCCGAGTTGCCGTGGTAGTTGTAGTCACTGACGATGATGCCGGCGCCGCCACTGGCAAAGCGCGCCAGTCGCAGCGCCAGCTCATTGGCCTCGCTGCCGGTGCAGGTGAACATCGCGGTGTCCAGCGGTTCGCCGAAGGTCGCGGTCAGGCGTTCGGCATAGCGCACCACTTGCTCGTCGAGGTAGCGGGTGTGGATGTTCAGCGTGGTGGCCTGGCGGTGCATGGCCTCGGTCACGTGAGGGTTGCAGTGACCGACACAGGGCACGTTGTTGTAGACGTCGAGGTAGCGACGACCGTCGACGTCGAACAGCCAGACACCTTCGCCACGCACCAGGTGCAAGGGGTTGTCGTAGAACAGCGGTGAGGCGCTGCCCAGTACGCGATGGCGGCGTTGCAGCAGAGTGTCTTCAGGCATGGTCCGGAACCTCAATGACGGTGGCGCGACGGTTGCGCAGCAGGTAGTTGAAAATGCACAGGCTGAAGGTCACGGCGAGGGCGATCAGCATCAGCAGGTCGAGCTGGAAGCAGGCGGCGATCACCACCAGCGTCAGGGCCAGGCCCAGCCAGGCAACCAGTTTGCCGCCGGGCAAGGTGAAGGGCCGTGGCAGGTCAGGCTGGCCGGTCTTGATGCGCAGGTACGCGGCGAAAATGAACAGGTAGCCAACGTTGAGCAGCAACACGACCGCGAGCATCACCGTGGCCGGGTCCACTTCGGACAACGGCAGACCGATGGCGCCAATCAGCAACAGCGCCGGCCAGGGCGTACCGCGTTTGCCGGTCTTGCCCAGCCATTGCGGGAACAGGCCGTCGCGAGCCATGGCGAACAACTGCCGGGACGCGGCGAACACCAGTGAAAAGAAGGTAGCGATCAGGCCGAACACTGCGCCGCAGCCAATCACCTTGGCCAGCCACGAACCGTCACCGAAGGCGCTGTTGCCGGACATCGCGGCGTACAGCGGATCACCTGCCGAACCGACCAGCTCGACGCCACCGGCACCGGGTGCGCAAACCAGCACCACCAGCGCCGTCACCAGCAAGGTGCCGATCGCCGCCAGAATGCCCCGCGGCATGGTACGACCGGGGTTGTGCGCTTCTTCGGCTGCCGAACCGGTTTGCTCGACCGTGATGAACAACCAGATCGCGAAGGGTACGCAGGCGAAGATGCCGCCGAGGCTGACCGGGGTGACGACGTTGGCGGGCAGTTTCAGCAAGTTGGCCAGTTCGACATGGGGCGCCATGGCCACGCCAAAGGTGAGCAGGGCGACCACGGCGATCACGCCGGCAATGAAGGTCAGGCCCATGGCCTCACCGACGCCGCGCATGTGAATGCCGATGATCACCGCGAACAGGGCGATCTTCACCGGCCAGCCACCGAGGCCGAAAATCGATTCGGTGTAGGCGCAGATGAACGTCGCCGCTGCGCCGGTGCCGATGGTCAGTGCCAAGGCACAGGCGACGCCGACCAGATACCCCACGAACGGCCCGAACGCACTTTGCGCATACACGAACACGCCGCCAGCGCTGGGCAACGCCGTGGACAGTTCCGCCACGCACAAGGCCAGGCCGCCACAAAGCAGGGCCATCAACAACGTGGCGATCAACATGTTCAGCCAGCCACCGGCCGCCAGCCCGAAGTTCCAGCCGGAAAACTGCCCGGCCACCACCAACGCAATTCCGAGGCCGGCAATCTTTGGCCAGCCCAGCGCACTTTTCTTGAGCACAGAAATCTCCCGCGACCCGAAGGTCGATTTATTGTTTTAGTGAGATGTGGAGGGGTTCAGCGTTGCATTGCAGGGCACTTTGGAGCGGGTTGTGCCCCAGAGGTCGGCTTCGATACTACGCCGGGGGTGTGGCGCGGCAGGTGTGCGTGTGTGCCATGTGGTTGGTTGTGGGTGCCAGATTTTGGTGTGTATCCGCAGGCGAATTCTGTGGGAGCGGGCTTGCTCGCGAAGGCGGAGTGTCAGTCGATGATGATGTTGGCCGTGCTGGCCTCATCGCGGGCAAGCCCGCTCCCACAGGGGACTGCGGTGTACACAAATGTTGTGCATGGCAGAAATCCAAATGTGGGAGCGGGCTTGCTCGCGAAGGCGGGGTGTCAGGCGACGGTGATGTTGGATGTGCTGGCCTCATCGCGGGCAAGCCCGCTCCCACAGGGGACTGCGGTGTACACAAATGTTGTGCATGGCAGAAATCCAAATGTGGGAGCGGGCTTGCTCGCGAAGGCGGGGTGTCAGTCGGCAAGGATGTTGGATGTGCTGGCCTCTTCGCGGGCAAGCCCGCTCCCACAGGGGACTGCGGTGTACACAAATGTTGTGCATGGCAGAAATCCAAATGTGGGAGCGGGCTTGCTCGCGAAGGCGGGGTGTCAGTCGATGATGATGTTGGCCGTGCTGGCCTCATCGCGGGCAAGCCCGCTCCCACAGGGGACTGCGGTGTACACAAATGTTGTGCATGGCAGAAATCCAAATGTGGGAGCGGGCTTGCTCGCGAAGGCGGGGTGTCAGGCGACGGTGATGTTGGATGTGCTGGCCTCATCGCGGGCAAGCCCGCTCCCACAGGGGACTGCGGTGTACACAAATGTTGTGCATGGCAGAAATCCAAATGTGGGAGCGGGCTTGCTCGCGAAGACGGAGTGTCAGGCAACACAACTCTCAGATCCGAAAACTCCCCACCAACTGATTCAACCGTCCGGCCTGTTGCTCCAGCTCGGTACAGGCGCGCAACGTCGCTTGCAGGTTCTCCACCCCTTGCTGGTTCAAGGTGTTGATCCGGGTGATGTCGACATTAAGGGCCTCGACCACCGCCGTCTGTTCTTCTGTGGCGGCGGCGACGGACTGGTTGACGTTGTCGATCTCGCCGATGCGCTGGGTCACGCTGCCCAGGCGGGAGCCGGCGAGGTTGGCGATGGTGACGCTTTCTTCGCTGTGGCGCTGGCTCTCGGTCATGGTGGTGACCGATTCGCGTGCGCCCACTTGCAGCTCTTCGATCATCTGCTGGATCTCCAGCGCCGAGGTCTGGGTGCGTCCGGCCAGGCTGCGCACTTCGTCCGCCACTACCGCAAAGCCACGGCCCGCTTCACCGGCCCGCGCCGCTTCAATGGCCGCATTGAGCGCCAGCAGGTTGGTCTGCTGGGAGATGCCCTTGATCACTTCGAGGATCTGCCCGATGTTCACGGTCTTGTCGTTGAGCACTTCGATGTTGGCGCACGAGGCACTGATCTTGCCCGACAGTTCGTGCATCACCTCGATCGTGCGTTGCACCACCTGGCGTCCGTCCTCGGCCTGTTGTCGGGCACTGGACGCCTGGTGCGAGGCATCGCTGGCGTTGTGGGCGATCTCCTGGGCGGCCGCGCCCAACTGGTTGATCGCCGCCGCCACGCTGCCAGTGCGGGTGGATTGATCGTCGAAATTGCTCAGCGAAGCGTTCGATGCATTCAGCACGCGCCGGGCACCCTCATTGACGCCGAGGGCTGCCGAGGACACCTCGCGCATCGACTGGTGGATGCGTTCGACAAAGCGGTTGAAGGCGGTCGCCAGTTGACCGATTTCATCCCGCGATTGCACCTGCAGGCGCCGGGTCAGGTCGCCTTCGCCGAGGGAGATGTCCTCCATCACGCGGGTCAGCACTTGCAGCGGCCGGGTAATGCGCCGCGCCGTGTAGCCGATCAACAGAAGACCGAGCAGGGCCGAACCGCCACCGAGGAGCAACTCCAGCGCGGTGCTTTGCACGCCCTGGGCATCGAGTTCCTTCTGCAAGGTGGTCACCGGCGCCAGCAAAACCTCTTGCGGCACGCCGACCAGCACGCCCCACGGTGCGGCGCCGGCAATCGGTGACAGCGGCTCAAGCACCTTGATCTGCCGGGTGTCGACAAACACCTTGGGTTCGCCCTGGCGCAAGGCGTCCATCACCTCGGCACTGTCCATCGGCTGGCCGAGGCGGCTGAAGTCCTGGCTGTTGGCGGAGATCACCCCGCGCGGGCTGACGATGCTGATCCGACCGTTGCCTTCGAACAATTCACGGGCGCTGGCCTGACTGTTCTGTTGCAGGGCGGCGAGGTTGATGTCGAGCCCGACCACGGCGATCACCTTGCCGTTTTCCAGCAACGGGAAGGCCACGCTGGTCACCAGTTTGCGGCTGCCGGACGCCTCGTCGAAATAGGGCTCGAGCACACAGGCCTGACGGGTGTCGCGGGCGCAGGTATAGAAGGCGTTGTAGGGCGCACCGCTCGGCCCCGGCTCGGTGTTGGCGAGCAGGCCTTCGTCGCCGATCACCGCTTGCAGTTCGCCGGGTTTGCTCTGCACCCAATACAGGGCGAAGCGCCCGGTTTCGTTGCTGCCAATGTCCGCCTGATGGGCGAAAGCGGCGTCGTCGCCATCGAGTCCACCGGGTTCGAAAATGACATAAAGCCCGAGCAGGTCGGGCTTGTCGATCAAGGCCTGGTGAAGCTGGGTGCTCAGCTCCCGGCGCAGTTGCTGGCGGGTCAGGCTGCCCTGTTGTTGCAGCTGTCGCAGGTACAACAGGTAGCGCGATAAGCCCTGGCCATATTCGTGGGTCTGCATGAAGGTGCGTTGCACTTGCATGGCCTGCACTGTGCCCAGGGCCTGCATGTGCTCCCTGGCCGCATTGGCGAGCATGTCACCGCTGGCTTGTGCAACCTGCCGGCTGCTCTTGTGGGTCTGATAGAGCGACAAGCCCATCAACAAGCCGACGACCAGCAGCAGGCAGAGCCCGGCGAGGAGGGCGATCTTGCTCTGGATCGTCAGGAGTTTCTTGTGCATTGGAAATACCTTTTTCCACGTGGGCAATGACGCTGCCATTGCCCACGACCGAGGTTAGAAACCGGTGACGAACAGCAGTTGGGCATAGACGTTCCGGTCGTTGTTGCCCAGTTGCGTGCCGCCGTTTTCGGCGCTCTTGTCCGGCTGGAAGATGCCCACCAGCGGCATCACGGTCAGGTGGTCATTGACGTGCCATTCGGCATACAGGTCGACTTCGTGGCCGTCGGTATTGCCCAGGCTGCGGTCGATGGTGTCGAAGTTGAAGTACAGCGCGCCCAGGTTGAGGTTTTCCAGGGGCGAGACTTTCAGCCCGACGTTCTGAATCCGCGAGTTGCTGTTGAACGGCCCGGCGTAGTTGCCCGCCACTTCACCCTGGAACCAGGTGCCATAACCACGGCTCATACCGTAGAACAAGGTGTCGTAGCCTTCCGAGAAGCGGCTGTAGCGGTAGCTGACGTTCGGGGTCCAGATCGCGTCGGAGAAGGTCCAGCCCGCTTCCAGGTACCAGGCGTCTTCGGTGGCGGCGTGGGGTTTGTCCTGCTTGGCGTACTCACCGGACAGGAACAGGTCTTTCACCCCGGCATTGCCCGCCGCGCGCAGGCTGTAGGTCTTCATGCCGTCGCGTTCGAGCTGGATCGGCGAGGCGTACTGCTCGTCGATGTCGGTGGTCTTGATGTAGGTCAGGCCCACCGTGCCGGCCTCGGCCACGTGCTCCAGGGTGCCGACGTACATTTCGGTCTTGGCCTGGGCGCGGTTGTCGGACTTGAGCCACATCAGGTCGCTGCGCCAGCCTTCCTTGCCACCCAGACGCAATACGGCGGTTTCGTCGAAGGCTTTGCGGGCGGCCAGGTAGTAGGCGCCGCCACGGTTGAACTCGCCGTCGGCCAGGCCCTTGCCCATGTTCAGGGCGTCGCCGTCGATCAGGAAGCCATCGCCGACCACGATGTTCTGGCGGCCGAAGGACAGGTCCACACCGTCCTTGCCCAAGGCGCCAAACAGATCGGCCGAACGCCAGCCGAGGTAGGCGTCTTCGAACTTGGTGGTGCGTTCGGTGCCATCGCTGAAACCGGCGGCATCGCCGTCGCCCCAGGTGCCGGAGCTGAGCAGGTTGCCTGCGCCGTACGCCGTGCCCGCGCCGCCAAGGCCCTTGTCGAAACTCAAACCGTATTTGATGTAGCCCTCGCGCCACGACGAGGAACCTTCGTCGAGACGGCCGGACAGGGCGTAGTTTTCCTGGCTGTGGAAAATGCCGAACGCGGCTTCGAGGGTGGCGTTCAGATGGCTGTCGTCATCGGCGTACAGCTCATAGGCATTGGCCTGGCCGGCACTGATCATCAGCGCGAGCGTCGAGAGACGAAGCAAGGGGGACTTGAGCATGGTGTGGCATCCGTTCTTGTTCTTGAGCGCAGGTTTGCGGTCTGCCCGGATACTAAGTCGCGGCTTTCGTTTGCCCTTTTCCCTGTTTGCCAATTAGTTGGTTGTGCATGCCAGATTGTCCGGTTTGGCAGCCGGGCCAACATAACTGGCACGCAGGGCAAAACCTGCGTGCCGACGACCGCCGACAATCCCCACCAAGCTGCCGAAGCACCCTGGCCTCGGCATTTTTTGGTGTTGTGTTCGCCTGCTGGCGAGCGCGTGGATTTTCAAGGGCGTTTTCTTATGTTCACTTCGTTGCGTTTGCCCCTCATCGGCTTGCTGTCCTTCACCCTGGTTCAGGCGGTGTCTGCCGCCGAGTGCGCCACGGATACCCAGCGTGGTGCCGAAGTGTTTGCCACTGAGTGCAGCGTCTGCCACGCGGTGACCAAGGGTACGACCGGGATGATGGGGCCGAACCTGTTCGGCGTGTACGGGCGCAAGTCCGGCTCGCTGCCGGGCTTCAGCTACTCCCAGGCCATGCGCGACAAAGACGTCAGCTGGCAAGCCGAGAACATCACGCAATTGATCACCCAGCCCCAGGCCTACGTACCGGGTACCTACATGCCGTACATGGGCCTGGCTTCCGCCGACGACCGCCAGGCGGTCGCGTGTTTCCTCAAAGAACAACACTGATCAGGCCGCATTTACGCCTGAACAAATCGTCTGAATGAAAGGTGAATTATGAGCAACGTTGAAATCCTGCCCCAGGTGGCTGCATTCCTCGAACGTCGTCACGGCTGCTTCATTGACGGCCAGTGGGTATTTGCCGAGGGCGACAGCATCGCCGTGGTCAACCCGGCCACCGGGCAAACCCTGTGCGAAACCCTGGATGCGCCGCTGGAGATCGTCGAGCGCGCCGTACAGTCGTCGCACAAGGCGTTCAAATCCGGCGTGTGGTCGAGCCTGCGCCCGGCCGACCGTGAGCGCATCCTGCTGAACTTCACCCGCCTGGTCGAAGAACACGCCGAAGAACTGGCCCAACTGGAAACCCTGAGCCAGGGCAAGTCGATCAACATGGCCCGAGCGCTGGACCTGAATGCAACCGTGGAGTTCATGCGCTACATGTCCGGCTGGGCGACCAAGATCGAAGGGCAGACCTTCGACGTGTCGATTCCGTTGCCACCGGGTGCCAAATTCACCGCGTTCACCAAACGAGAGCCTGTGGGCGTGGTGGTCGGCATCGTGCCGTGGAACTTCCCGCTGCTGATCGCCGCCTGGAAGCTGATGCCCGCCCTGGCCACTGGTTGCACGGTGATCATCAAGCCGGCGATGGAAACCCCGTTGACCGCCATGCGCCTGGCCGAACTCGCGCTGGAAGCGGGTATCCCGGCCGGCGTGTTCAACGTGGTCACCGGTGGCGGTGCCTCGGTCGGCGGTGTGCTGACCTCGCATCCACTGGTGAGCAAGGTGTCGTTCACCGGTTCCACCGCCGTGGGCAAGAGCGTCGGCGTGGCGTGCATGGAAAACATGACGCGCTTCTCCCTGGAACTGGGCGGCAAGAACCCGATGATCGTGCTCGCCGATGCCGACATCGAAAAAGCCGTGCAAGGCGCGATCCTCGGTGGCCTGCTGAACAACGGCCAGGTCTGCGCCGCGGCATCGCGCTTCTATGTGCACCGCTCGATCCACGACAAATTCGTCGAGGCCCTGGCCGCCGCGGTCTCGGCGATGCCGATTGGCGCGGGCATGAACGGTGACGCGGCGATCAACCCGCTGGTGTCGCGCAAGCAACAACAAAGCGTGCTCAGGCATATCGAACTGGCCCGCCAGGAAGGTGCGCGGGTGGTCGCTGGCGGTGAGTTGCTGGAGGGCGACGGCTTCTTCGTGCAGCCGACCATCCTGGCGGACATCGACCACAGCATGGCCGTGGCCCGCGAAGAAGTGTTCGGCCCGGTACTGGGCGTGATGCCGTTCGACGACGAAGACGCCGTGATCGAACTGGCCAACGACAACCGCTACGGCCTGGCCGCCAGCCTGTGGACCAACGACCTGGGCAAAGCCATGAACCTGGTGCCACGCATTGAAGCCGGCACGGTGTGGGTCAACGCCCACGTACTGCTCGATCCGGCAATGCCGTTCGGTGGCGTCAAGCAATCGGGCATGGGCCGAGAGTTCGGTCGTGCGGTGATCGAGGCGTACACCGAGCTCAAGTCGGTGTGTATCGCCCACTGATGAACCTGTGGGAGCTGCCGAAGGCTGCGATCTTAAAAATCAGGATCAAAAGATCGCAGCCTTCGGCAGCTCCTACGGATTGGGGGGCGCTGTAGGTGGCGGTTTCGCGAGTTGGAGCCGGCACAGTATGGGGCAACGCTCACATGTTGTTCGACCCGACGATGCCGTTCGGTGGCGTCAAGCAATCGGGCATGGGGCGCGAGTTTGGTCGTGCGGTGATTGAGGCTTCACCGAGCCCAAGTCGGTGTGTATCGCGCATTGAGTTACATCGAGCAGCCGGCGCAGCTTACGTTCGGATGCGCCAGCTACTACAGGGTCTGCGCTACCAATGCCATTGCGGCGCAGGCAAAACATCTAAATCGGCTCATGCCATCCGTTCAGAAGGCTAAGTGAATGATTATTGTCTGGGGTGGCAATGAATTTTCAGCATGAGTCTGACGGATCTTTCTGAAAATCATGGCTGCTGTTGCGATCAATGCGGTTTGTTGGTTGTATGGGCGTCATGACTCAACGGTTACTCCAACTTGATCAAGTGTCATTCAACCTGCCCGACGGGCGCGTATTGTTTGATAACTTGAACCACACCTTCAGTCCCAGGGCCACGGGGATCGTCGGCGCCAATGGCTGTGGCAAGTCCTTGCTTGGCCGGCTCCTGACTGGGGAGCAACAGCCCACCAGCGGCATCGTCCGTCGCGAAGGGCGGGTTTACGCCGTGGCGCAGTTACTGGAACCGGAGCGTTATCCCAGCGTTGCCGCGCTGGCCGGGGTTGCCCCTATTCTGGCGGCGCTGGATCGCATTGCCCAAGGCAGCGTCGACGATGACGACCATGCGCTAGCGGTCGACCAATGGGACTGTGCCACTCGTCTTGACGCGCAGCTTGCGCAGATCGGGCTGGGTCATTTGAACGCCGACTCCCGTACCAACGCACTCAGTGGTGGCGAGCGACAGCGGGTGGCACTACTGGGGGCATGGCTCTCCAGAGCCGATTGGCTCATTCTCGATGAACCCAGCAACCACCTCGATAGGGATCAGCAACACAAGCTCGCGCAGCAGATCGATCGCTGGCCGAGCGGCCTGGTGTTGATCAGTCACGACCGAGGGCTTTTGGAGCACATGGACGAAATCGTCGAGCTGTCGCCATTGGGGCTGGCGGCTTATGGCGGCAACTACAGTCAGTATGCGGCGGCGCGCGAGCAGGAGCAGCAGGCGTTCCAGTCGACATTGCAAGGTGAGCGGGCGCAGGCCAAACGCGAGCAACGCGAGATGGTCATACAGATGGAGCGTCAGCAGCGACGCAATGCCCGTGGCGACCGTCAGGCTCGCGATGGTAACCAGACCAAGCTCATCACCAACGCCCAGAAAGAACGCAGCGAAAACAGCCAGGGCAAGTTGCGCTTGAACCAGCAGTTGGCCCGGGAACAGCAGCAACAACGAATCACCGAGGCCAGGGCGCGGTGTGCGCCCGACATTCAACGCATGATGCTGTCTCCGGAAAGCGTAGTGCCCAATGGCAAGCTGGTTGTGCAACTCAACGACGTCATTCTCCCGTACGGTTACGCAGCACCGATCAATCTGACGCTGACCGGGCCTATGCGCATGGCGATCCTGGGGGCCAACGGCAGCGGCAAGTCGACGCTGTTGCGAGTGATCGCCGGCCAACTGCCGGTGCGCGAAGGCGAACTCATGCGCAGTTGCCATGTCGGCTGGCTGGATCAACACGCCGGGTTGCAGCACCCCGAACGCACGGCGGTGCAATGGCTCCACGAGAGCAATCCTGAGTTGCCTGAGGCCGAGGCGCGGACCCGCCTGGCCCAGATGGGAATTGATGCAGACCGTGCGGTGCTCAAGACCTGCCAGTTGAGTGGCGGCGAACGCCTGAAAATAGCGCTCGCTGCGCAGTTGTATGCACAGCGTCCACCGCAATTGCTGTTGCTGGACGAACCGGATAACCATTTGGATCTGCCCAGTAGAATCGCGCTGGAGCAGATGCTCAATCAATATCAAGGGGCATTGATCGTGGTCTCTCACGACCCTGCTTTTTTGCAGGCGATACAACTGGATAGCGACGTCCATCTCAAGCGCCAGTTGTCCGCTTAATGCTGCGCTCACATCGTTAACACTTTGATTGCGTCACGCAACCGGCGGTTTCGCCAGTTCAATGCCGGCGGCACCCAGGCGTTTGAGTATCTCGAAGAGCAACTCGCTCTTGATCGCCCCGACCGTGCGTGGGCTGCCGACGTAGCCGGTGATGGTCAAGGTGATGCCTTCCGGCTTCAACTGGCTGAAGCGCAAGAACGGCGTCGGTTTATCCAGAATGGATTCGTGCTCGGTGTAGCTGTCCATCAGCAGGTTTTGCACCAGTTCCGGATCGATATCCAGTGGGAACATCAGTTCGAGTATCACCACGCCCTGGGCGCTGCCGCCGAGGGTGACGTTGCGCAGGTTCTGCGAAATCAGGTGGGAGTTGGGCACGATCATGATCGAGCGGTCGGCGAGTTGTATTTCCGTGGCCCGCACGTTGATCCGTCGTATGTCGCCTTCGACGCCACTGATGCTGATCAGGTCGCCGACCTTCACCGGGCGCTCGGTCAGCAGGATCAAGCCGGAGATGAAATTCTTCACGATCTCCTGCAGGCCGAAGCCGATGCCCACCGACAAGGCGCTGACGATCCAGGCCAGGTTGGTCCACTTGATCCCCAGCGACGACAGCGTGAGCAGCACGACCAACGCGTATCCGATGTTGGCGAACAGGGTGCTGAGCGAGGCGCACATGCCCGGGTCCATCTCGGTTTTCGGCAGGAACTCGGCGTCCAGCCAGCGGCGTAGTGTGCGAATCAGGTAGACACCGATCAGCAGTGTCAGGAAGGCACGCATCAAGTTGTCCGGGACGATGTTCAGCTTGCGCAGCCCTTCGCCACCGAGAATGGCCGCGGTGCTGGTGACCAGTTGCCCGAACGTCGTACCGACCCCGCCGACAAACAACGCAATGACGCCGACCAGCATCAGGATGGCGCGGCCCGCCCCGGAAAACACCGTGCATATCTGCTCCAGGCGTGGATTACCGATGCCCAGCAGCTGTTTGATCGCCTTGCCGGTTGGTTGCCTGGGTGAAAAAAGCGATTCGCAGGTGTCCTGGTACACCTGCGTGAGCAGGTAGAACGCGGCGAAGACGATGAAAATCCACACCATTTCATAGGTGATGAACCGTGCCATCGTCACGTAACCGATCACCAGGGCGAACAGGGATACCACCACGGCAATGCCGGCAAACACATAAATCAGGCCGGCGGACGTGGTGACGCCTTCGGGAGTCTCTCCGGCAACGATCAGCGCCCGTCGGGTCTTGCTGACGCGCAACAGCAGCGCGCCGATCACCAGTGCCACGACCAACGCCACGATTCCCCGGCCGAACAACACCACTTCGGCGCTCATGCCGGTGACGTTGCTCATCTGCACCAGTGTGACCAGCACCAGCAGCAGGCTGGCCAGCCGCCTGGGGTAGGGCTCCATCGCCAGCGCCACCGGATCGGCGATATCGGGCAGGCGCCATGAAGGATGTTTGGTCGACAGCAACGCACGGCTCAACCCGGTGATCATCACGCAGGTATAGGCCAGCTTTTCCAGGTATTGCGCCAGGTCGGCCAGCAGCGGGGTGTAGGGCAGTTGCCGGGTCGCGGCAAAGTGCAGCAATTGCAGGGCGATGCCGGCGCTCAGCACCGTCGCCAGTACCGAGGCCAATGCCAGGGAGCTGCGCCGTAACCGGCCTTCGGGCATTCGATGAATGCACAGCCACGCCAGACCCCGACCGGCGAGTTTTCGCCCCAGGCTCCAGATGACCAGGGCCAGAACCAGCAGGGAGGCCGTGATTGCGCGTTGACCGGGTTGCCAGGCCGCCTGGTGCGTGACATTGAGTTGCTGGACGAGGGCGCTGAAACGTTGGCGGTCATCGAGCGGAAGATCGAACAATGGCGACCAGAACCGCGGGTTCAGGATGCTGTTGGTCTGCTGGGTCACCTCCGCCTCCAGCAGGCTGCGGCGAATACTGGCAATCTGGGTGATCAGCTCGGCGGCACTGACTTTCAGCGCTGCCAGGGTTTTGAGCTGGTTGTCGATCCTGTCTTTTTGCTCGCCCAGGGTGTCTCGTTGGGTGGTAATGGCAGACGTCACCTGTGCGCTCTCGTCGAGCGGCACTGGCCCCAGCACGTTGAGTTGCGCCTGCAACTGCGCCTGTCCAGGCAGCAGCGATGTGGAGAGGCGTTCAATATTCTGGATCAGTGCCAGCACCAGGTCCTGTGAGCTTTCCAGCTGGGTGTAGGTGCTGGCCTGGGAAACCTGCTGCTTGAGGCTGTTCAGCTGGCTTTGCAACCCCAGCAATTCGCTGTCGGAGATGCTGATGACCGGGGCTGTGGGGGCGGGAGCAAGGGTGTCGGCCATGGTCTCCGCCGACAGCCATCCCGGGGTCGCCACCAGCAGTGCGAAGGCGACGTAAATCATTGACTTCCATACATTGCACATCGGCGAGCTCGACGGGTTGTTAGTCACTTAGCCAATGAGGTTAGGCCATGACTCGCACCCTCGGGCGATGTTTTGTCGAAAGTGTCCGGCCGGTTTTCGCCCGGGCGCTACTCATGCTGTTGCCGCGCCGGGAAAAACAGTTCGAAACAGGTGATGCCGTCGGCACTGCTGACATGGCAGGCGCCGTTGTGCAGATGCATGATCGTCGCCACGATCGACAGGCCCAGGCCATTGGACTGGGCCGAGCGTTCGCGGGATTCGTCGACCCGGTAGAAGCGTTCGAACAGCCGTGGCAGATGCTGCGCCGGGATGGTCTGGCCGTGGTTGCGCACTTGCACCTGGATGCCGTCGGCGATCGGCTTGGCGTGAATGCACAGCTCGGAATGCGGGGCGCCGTACTTGATGGCGTTGGCGCACAGGTTGGCCAGGGCGCGACGCAGCAACATGGGCTCGGCCCAGATCAAGCCGCTGCCATGGGCATTGATGCTGATGCCAACGTCGGTCGCCGGGCCTTCGAAATAGTCGGCCATGCGTTGCATTTCGTCAGCGGCATCCAGTTCCTGGCGCTGGCGCAAGGCGCTGCGCGGATCGGTGCGGGCCAGGAACAGCATGTTGTCGAGCATGCGCGCCAGGCGTTCAAGCTCTTCGACATTGGAGGCCAGCAACTGCTGATAGGCGTCGGTGCTGCGGTTCTGCTGCAAGGCCACCTGGGTTTCGCCGAGCAGGTTGTTGATCGGCGTGCGCAGCTCGTGGGCCATGTCGGTCGATACTTGACCCAATTGCACAAAGCCTTTGTCCAGGCGGTCGAGCATGGCGTTGAAGGCGTCGATCATCGGCAGCAGCTCCAGCGGTGCACCCTGGCTGTCGAGGCGCTCGTTGAGGTTGCCGACGTCGATGCTCTGGGTGTGGCGGGCCAGGCGCCGCACCGGCAACAGGCCGCGATGCACCAGTACATAACCGGATAACGCCAGCAGAATCGCGGCCACGGTGGCGAACAGGTAGACGTTGAGCCGGTAATCGGCGAGCACGGCGGTGCGTTCGGTCATCAGGCGCCCGGTCACCACTTGCAGGCTGCCCAGGTCTCCGGAGTCGATGGTCGCCGCCAGGGCGGAAAACGGCACGCCGTTGACGTTGGGCAAATGCTGCACGTCGTCCAGGGTCAGTCGATGATCCATCGCCACCGGCGTCAGCACCGGCATTGTCAGGTTGCCCGGATTGACCACCAACAACGGCGGTTGGCCCGGGGTGCCGATGGTCAACAGGGCCTCGCGGTTGCCCATCATGTTCTGGAACAGCGCGGGCTTGGCCTTGATCAGGTCCAGGGTGTTGCTGTCGTTGAGGAAGGTACGCAACTGGTCGATGCGGGTGATCAGGGCAATGTCGTCGCGATGGATCAACTCGCGTTCCAGGTCGCGGTACAGCGCCACGCCCAGCAGCGCCAGCGAAACAAAGGCCAGCAGGGCAAACACCAGCGCCAGGCGCAGGGTCAGGGAGTGGCTCAGACGAGAGGCGGATCGCAGCGGCGTCATGGCATTCATGGGGGCATTCAAGGTTGAGTGTCGAAGCGATAGCCGATGCCGCGTACGCTGTGGATCAGCTTGAGCTGAAACGGGTCGTCGATTTTCAGGCGCAGGCGGCGCACCGCGACATCGACGACATTGGTGTCGCTGTCGAAATTCATGTCCCAGACCCGCGAGGCGATCATCGAGCGTGACAGCACTTCGCCCTGATGCGTGGCGAACAGGTGCAGCAGGGCAAATTCCTTGTTGGTCAGGGTGATGCGGTTGCCGGCGCGGCTGACGCGACGCTTGAGCACGTCGATCTGCAGGTCGTCGACGTGCAGGTGTTCGTCTTCCCGGGTAGGGCCGCGGCGGGTCAGGGTGCGCAGGCGCGCCACCAGCTCGGCGAAGGAAAACGGTTTGATCAGGTAATCGTCGGCGCCCAGTTCGAGGCCTTTGATGCGGTCGGCGATGTCATCCCGGGCGGTGAGGAACAGCACCGGTGTGTCGGCTTCCTTGCGCAGGCGGCGCAGCACTTCCCAGCCATCCATCTTCGGCATCATGACGTCCAGCACGATCACATCGAAGTCGTGTTCCAGGGCCAGGTGCAGGCCATCGACGCCGTCGCGCGCCAGGTTCACGGTGTATCCGAGTTCCTGCAGGCCGTTGAGCAGGTAATTGCCGGCCTTGGGTTCGTCTTCGACTACGAGGATGTTCATGGCAAACCTGCCTGGTTCGGTCGGGCTACGGGGGCGCATCAGTGGCGCAAGTGTAGCCCGATCGGCGGTGATGGCAGGCATCTGGTCAGTTCTCGCCAAGGCAGTTCACGCCCTGAACCTGATAGTCCAGTTGATGCTCACGACCCTGGTGGTCGAGGTAGTTGAACTGCGCGGGCACGACGCCGCACTTGCCGTTGAGGTCGGTCATGGACAGGACCTTGGCCACTTGCACCGGAACATAGAAGCCGTCCTGGTCGTGGATGATTGGCGAGGTGGACTGGGTGGCGGCAAACGCCGAGCCGGTGGCGAGCAGGGTGGCAAAACCCGCGATCAACAGTTTCATGACGAATCTCTCTCTGCAAGGGCTGGGTGGCTGTCGGGTCTGGCCTGACAGTGAGTTCAGGCTAACGAGGTGATCCGGACAGCCGACCAACAACTTGATGACAAAGTTGTAATGAAACGCCCCTGCAACACCGCAATCCCCTGTGGGAGCGAGCTTGCTCGCGATGGACGTACAGACACCGCGTTTACACAGATGACCCGCGTAATCGTTAACGACCATCGCGAGCAGGCTCGCTCCTACAGGGGGGGCAGCAGCAACCCGCGGATCCATGGCCTAAGCTTGTTTGCAGGCCCGTGTTCATCGAGCACCTCGATGGGCAAGCGGCACCTATAAAAACAATGCAATCAGGAGATGCCCATGTCCGCTTTGATCCGTCGTTTCAGTCGCTGCATGGCCGCCGGTTTGACCGCTGCCGTGCTTGTCGCACCCGCCTTCGCGCTCGATACCGTGAAGTTCATGGCCCCGGGCTCGGTGGGCGGTGGTTATGACCAGACTGCCCGTGTGCTGGGCAAGGCCATGGTCGAAGCCAATACGGCCAAGGCCGTGACCTTCGAGAACAAGGGCGGGGCGGGCGGGACCTTGGGGCTGGCGCAATTTGCCAACAGCACCAAGGGCGATCCGAATGCGTTGCTGGTGGTCGGGGCGATCATGGTCGCGGGCATCGAACAGAACAAATCGCAGATCAGCCTGAAGGATGTGACGCCCATTGCCCGGTTGTTCACCGAGTACAACGTGATCGCCGTGCGCAAGGAATCGGAATACAAGACCCTCGATGACCTGATCAAGGCCTTCAAGGCCAACCCGACGAGCATCACCTGGGGCGGCGGTTCCAAGGGCTCGGTGGATCACATCGGCATTGCCGAGTTGGCGGGCAAGCTGGACGTGCCGGTCAACAAGGTGAACTACGTGGCGTTTGGTGGCGGCGGCGAGGTGGTCGCCCAGGCGCTGGGCGGCCAGCTCAAGGTGATCACCGGCGGTTTCGCCGAGCTGGGCCAGTACATCAAGAACGGCCAGTTCCGTGTCCTGGCC
This sequence comes from Pseudomonas sp. PDM32, assembly GCF_019219225.1. Classification (NCBI taxonomy): domain Bacteria; kingdom Pseudomonadati; phylum Pseudomonadota; class Gammaproteobacteria; order Pseudomonadales; family Pseudomonadaceae; genus Pseudomonas; species Pseudomonas sp. PDM32. Next base: position 134,949 of record NZ_JAHUWE010000009.1, on the reverse strand, counting down.
ATCGGCGCGCCGGAGCGTGTTCCCGGCATTGACGCGCCGACCCTCAAGGAGAGCGGCTATGACGTGACGATCGGCAACTGGCGCGGCGTTTACGGTGCGGCGGGCCTCACCCCGGAGCAGCGTAAAGAGGTGATCGATGCTGTGGTGGCCGCCACCAACAGCAAGGTCTGGCAGGAAAATATCCAGACCAACGCCTGGACGCCCAGCGTGTTGACCGGCGATGAGTTCGGCAAGTTCGTCGACGAAGAACACGTGCGGTTGCACGCCATGCTGGTCAAGGTCGGGCTGCTTTGAGATGGCCACACTGCGCACAGTGGTGCCGACGCAATTGGCGGTCGGCATCGGCCTGATCGCCATCAGCGTCGTGTTGGCGATGGGGGCCTACCGGTTTCCGCCGGAAATGGGTTTTGTCATCCTCCCGGCCTACGTTTACCCCTATGTGGTGGCGGCGTTTCTCGGCGGTGTGGGCCTGTTGCTGAGCTATCAGGCGCTCAGCGGAGGTTTTCGCGAGCTGGATAACGACGACGCAGGCACGGTGCCCGGTGGAAAAACCGGCGCCGCCTGGGTGACCGCCGGGCTTGTCGGGGTGGCGCTATTGATCAACCTCATCGGTTTTGTGCTGGCCGCCGGGTTGTTGTTCGCCTGTTCGGCGCGGGGGTTCGGCAGCCGTCATCCGCTGCGGGACCTGGCCATCGGCATTGCCCTGACCCTGCCGATCTACTGGCTGTTCAACGCCGGGCTGGGGGTTTCCTTGCCGTCGCTGATCAACATCTGGCTTTGAAAGGAGATCGACACCGTGGACATTCTTTCAAGCCTGGCGATGGGGTTTTCCTCGGCACTGACGCCGATCAACCTGATGTGGGGGTTCATCGGCTGCCTGCTCGGCACCGCCATCGGCGTGTTGCCGGGGATCGGTCCGGCGCTGACGGTGGCCCTGCTGTTGCCGATCACCGCCAAGGTCGACCCCACCGGCGCGCTGATCATGTTCGCCGGTATCTACTACGGTGCGCAGTTCGGCGGTTCCACCACCTCGATCCTGCTCAACACCCCGGGTGAATCGTCTTCCATGGTCACGGCCCTGGAGGGCAACCTGATGGCGCGCAACGGCCGCGCCGGCCCTGCGCTGGCAACGGCGGCGATAGGCTCCTTCGTCGCCGGCACCATCGCCACGGTGTTGCTGACGCTGTTTGCTCCGGTTGTGGCCAGACTGGCGCTGAATTTCGGCCCGACCGAATATTTCGCCATCCTGGTGCTGTCGTTCACCACCGTGTCGGCGGTGCTTGGCGCTTCCATGCTGCGAGGATTCGCTTCGCTGGGTGTCGGGTTGACCATCGGTTTGATCGGCCTGGACTCGACCTCGGGCATTGCCCGCTACACCCTGGGTGTTCCCGAACTGGTGGACGGTATCGAGGTGGTGCTGGTGGCGGTCGGCTTGTTCGCGGTGGGCGAGGCCTTGTACAGCTTGCTCTATCAAAAGGAATCGAACGAAGGGCGGCATCGCCTGACCTCGTTGTGGATGACCCGTGCCGACTGGAAGCGTTCGGTGCCCGCGTGGCTTCGCGGCACGCTGATCGGCTTTCCGTTTGGTTCGATTCCGGCCGGCGGCGCGGAGATTCCGACCTTTTTGTCCTATTCGACCGAGCGCAAGCTCAGCAAATACCCCAAGGAGTTTTCCGCCAACAAGGGCGAGGGCGCCATCGAAGGCGTCGCCGGCCCCGAAGCGGCCAACAATGCCAGCGCGACCGGGTCCCTGGTGCCGTTGCTGACCCTGGGCATCCCAACGTCCGCGACCGCGGCGATCCTCCTGGCCGCGTTCCAGAACTACAACCTGCAACCGGGGCCGATGCTGTTCGAAACCTCCGCTGACCTGGTCTGGACGCTGGTGGCCTCGCTGTACATCGGCAACGTCATCCTGCTGGTGTTGAACCTGCCGCTGGTGGGGCTGTGGGTCAAACTGCTGCAGATCCCCAGGCCGTACCTGAATGCCGGCATCCTGGTATTCGCCACCATCGGCGTGTATGGCATGCGCCACTCATCCTTCGACCTGCTGCTGATGTTGGCGATTGGCTGGGGCGGGGTGCTGATGCGGCGGTTCGACTTCCCCGTCGCCCCGGTGATCGTCGGCATGCTGCTGGGGCCGATGGCCGAGAAACAACTGCGCAATGCCTTGTCCATCGGCCAGGGCGACTGGACGGTGTTCGTCACGCAACCGATCTCGGCATTCTTTCTCGCCCTGACGCTGCTGGTGCTGGTGGTGCCTTATGTGTTGCATAAGCGCGGGATCAAGTTGCATGAGGATGATTGACTGTAGGAGCGAGCCTGCTCGCGAAGACGGAGTGTCAGAGAAATAATGGTCACCTGACCCGACGCCTTCGCGGGCAAGCCCGCTCCCACAGGGTTAGTGGGTGTACGCAGTATTCGTGAACGACCGAAGATACTGTGGGAGCGGGCTTGCCCGCGAAGGCGTAGGGTCAGTCGACATTGAAGGCGGTCATGCGGTGGTCTGTGCGGTGAACCACTGCATGACCGGTGCGCACGCCGGATGGGAGGCCGCCGAGGGTTGCAGGCACAACGAGTAAATCCCCCGGGTCTTCAAGGGCTCACCAAACGGAATCACCAGTTCACCGCGCTGGATCGACTCGCCTGCCAGCGTCATGTCAGTCATCGCCACCCCCAGCCCTCGCGCGGCGGCATCGAGTGCCAGTTCGTCGAGGTTGAAGGGGATATGCCGATACTCCTGCAACGCCTTGCCGCCATTGGCCGACAGCCATACCTGCCAGTCATTTTGATCGCAGGAGCGGTGCAGCAACGCGAACCCCGACAGATCTTCCAGCGAAGCCAATGGCCGGGTCGGGTTGCCCAGCCCAGGCGCGCACACCGGCACCAGTGCTTCCTCGAACAGCGTCAGGCAATCGGGCGCCGTGGACGGCTCTGGCAGATAGAGAATGTAGGCGTCGCTGTCACTGGCAGGTTCCACGACTTCGGTGGCCACGGTTTCAATGGCCAGGGATACGTCCGGGTGATGCCGGTAGAAATCGCTCAGCTTGGGCAGCAGCCAGCGCACCGCCAGTGACACGTGCATGCGAATGCGGAACGGGCGTTGCTTTGGCGCGAGCCGGTCTTCGAGCGACCTCAATTGTTCAAGGATGGTGCGAGCGCTGGCCAGCACCTGGTCGCCTTCCGGGGTCAGTTGCAGGCTGCGGCTGCTGCGCACGAACAGCGCGACACCGAAGTGGCTCTCCAGTTGCTGGATCTGTCGGCTCACGGCGCTTTGGGTCAGGCAGAGCTTTTGCGCCGCCTGGGTGAAGCTGCCCGACCCGGCGACCTCGACCAGGGCCTGCAAGCCCTGCAGCGAGGGCACGTGGCGTACTTTATCCATGCGTTTTCAGAATGCCTCGATGATTTAATAACGTTGGTTGTCCGCGTTATCAGCCTTTAGATTCTAGTCATTGACGCCGTTCACGAAAACCAATTATGCGAATCTTGCATAAAGCGCTGATCGAGACGGTTCGCAGAACAAGAACCTGAGGTGACGCATGGAAAATATCTGTGGCTGGATTGCGCAAGCGGGGAGTTCTCCGTTGCGCGACCCGCTCAAAGGCACGCAGCACGCCGACTGGCTGGTGATCGGCGCCGGCATTACCGGCCTCAGTGCGGCGCACGCCCTGGCGCACATGCACCCCCAGGCACGCATTGTGGTCGTTGACCGCCAGCGGGCTGCGCAGGGGGCATCGGCGCGTAATTCCGGGTTTGTGGTGGCCCACGAACATCCCGTCGCCAGCGAACTGTTGGGCAGCGCCGGGTTCGCCGGTTATCAAGTGGATACGGCGATCGGCCGCGCCGCTGCCGATGAAGTGCGCAAGCAGATCGCCCGGCTGGGTATCGAATGCGACTTCAGGGAATCGGGCTATTTCTTTGCCGTCAGCGATCCTCGCAAGTTGACCCAGGTCGAGGCCAAGTTGCAGACCTTGCGGGCCGTTGGCGCCAGCGCGCAGTTCCTGCAAGGCGAGCAACTGATCGAGAAACTCGGCACCCGCCACTACCGTGCCGGAATCTGGTGCGGCAATGGCAATGCGCTGCTGCAACCGGCCAAGTACGTGAAGGGCCTGCTCGATGCCTTGCCGCCGACAGTGACGGTCTATGAGAACAGCGATATCGCAGGTCTTGAGCGCCTCGGCGACGGCCGGATCCGTGCCCGGGGCCAAGATGGCTGCGTTGAGGCCAAACAGGTGTTGGTCTGCCTGAACGCCTTCATTCCTCGTTCAGGGATCGACGACAGCGGCACCTTCGCGATGGAGCTCAGCGCCAGCCTCACGCGGCCCCTCAGCGACCAAGAGTTTCAAGCCCTGGGCGCGCCAGCGTCCTGGGGTGTGCTGTCGACCCGTCCGTTGGGCGCCACGGTGCGCCTGACGCCGGATCGCCGGGTGATGATCCGCAATACCGCGGAATACCGTTCCCGGGATTTGTCATTGAGCGAGCTGTCGACCCGTCGCCAACACCACGTGCTGGGGTTGCAACGACGTTTCCCGATGCTCGGCGAGCAGGACATCGAATACACCTGGACCGGTCATCTCAGCGCTTCGCGCTCCGGGCAACCGTACTTTGCCAAGGTCGAGGAGGGCGTGTTCGCCGTGGCCGGGTGCAACGGTTCCGGCGTGGCGCGGGGCACGTTGTGGGGGCGCTTGCTCGCGGAGTGGGCCTCGGGCGGTGATTCACCGCTGCTGCAATCGGTCATCTCGCGGGCACAACCCGGCTGGCTGCCGCCCAAGCCGTTGCTCGACATCGGTGCCATGCTGCGTATGCGCGTGGAAACGGTCCGGGCCAGAAGCGAAGTCTGAACAACACGAACTTCACAACAAGAACAACAGCACTTCCCATCGAAGGTGATTCAACATGCGCGTCAATACGCTTTCCCTTGTGGCCCTGATCTCGACCTTTTCCGCCGTCGCCTGCGCCGACGAAACCGTCAATATTTCCAACTGGAACGGTTACATCGCCGACGACACCTTGCCCGACTTCACCAAGGCAACCGGGATCAAGGCGACCTACGACATCCACGACAGCAACGAAGTGCTGGAATCGAAACTGATGACCGGCAATACCGGTTATGACGTGGTCAGCCCGTCAAACCACTTCCTGTCGCGCCTGATCAAGGCCGGCGCCATCCAGAAACTCGACAGGAGCCAGTTGCCCAACTGGAAAAACCTCGATCCGGCGCTGATGAAGAAGCTTGAGGTCAACGACCCGGGCAACCAGTACGGCTTCCCTTACATGTGGGGCACGGCGGGCATCGGCTACAACGTCGAGAAGATCAAGGCGATCTTCGGCAATACCGACGTCACCCATTCCTGGAAGCTGTTCTTCGACGAGAACAACATCAAGAAACTCAGCGAGTGCGGCGTGGCGATCATCGACAACCCTACGCAGATCCTGCCGATCACCCTCAACTACCTGGGGCTGCCGCCTCATAGCCACGAGCCGGCCGATTACAAGAAAGCCGAGCAGGCACTGCTGAAGATCCGGCCTTACGTCCAGTATTTCCACGCGTCCAAGTACATCAGCGACCTGGCCAACGGCAACGTCTGCGCGGTGATCGGTTTCAACGGCGACATCGTGCAGGCCGCCGCCAGCGCCAGGGAAGCCAAGAACGGGATCGACATTGCCTACTCGATCCCGGACGAAGGTTCCACCTTGTGGCTGGACATGGTGGTCATGCCCAAGAGCGCGCCACACGAGAAGAACGGCTACGCCTACATGAACTACCTGCTGGAGCCGAAGGTGATTGCCAACATCAGCAACAGCATCCACTACGCCAACCCCAACAGCGCGGCGGATGCCTTCGTCGACCCGGCGGTGAAGCAGGACCTGGCGATCTACCCGCCGAAAACCGTGATGGACAAGCTGTTTACCGTCGAGGACTTGCCCGCGGCCATCGCACGCCTCAGCACGCGCTTGTGGACCAAGCTGAAAACCAATACCTGACCGGTTCAGGCCAGCATCGACATCAGTGCGCCCTGACGATCCAGCTTGGCGAGGTCGTCGAAGCCGCCGATGTGCGTGTCGCCGATGAAAATCTGCGGCACGCTGCGGCGCTGGCTGCGGCTGAGCATTACCTCGAACTTCCCGGCTTCGCGCTGAATGTTGATCTCTTCGATCGTTACGCCTTTACTCGCCAGCAAGGCCTTGGCGTTGCGGCAGTAAGGGCAGGTGTCGGTGGTGTACAGGGTCACGGTGTTCATGGTGGGTACTCCGTCGTTCAAGTGGTTCAGGCGTCAATGGCCGGGAAGTCGATGTCGGTCAGGGCCGTGTTGTTCAGGTAGTTGGTCAACGTTTGCGAAGCCACATGGGCGATCACTTCGATGATCTTGCCGTCGTCGATACCCGCGTTACGGGCAGCGGCGATCTGCTCGACGCTCAGGTGGCCACGGCTTTCGGTGACCTGGCGGGCGAGGGTGGCAATGGCGTTGAGCTCGCCGTGTCGTGCGCTGAGGATCTCTTGCCTGGACAGCCCGGCCTTGCCGGCAAACAGCGTGTGAGCCGCCAGGCAGTAGTCGCAGCCGTTGACTTGCGAAGTGGCGAGGAACACCGCTTCCTTTTCCGTGGCGCTCAGGGACGTCTTGCCCAGTGCGGCCGAGTTTTGCAGGTACGAGGCCAGCACGGCCGGTGCGCGGGCCAGGACTTTGAAGACGTTGGGCAGAAAACCGATTTTCTTCTGCACGCCTTCCAGCAGGGGGCGGGTGGTGTCGGTGGCGTTTTCCAGGCTGATCGGGGCAATGCGGGTCATGGTGATACTCCGTAATGTGAGGCGCGGAATGCGCTGGGTACGGAGCTCATGTTAGGGAGAAGGTCTGGTGTATTGGATGCAAATCGTCGAGGATATGCGACAGATCGTCCAGAACTGCCTTCGGGAGCCTTGTCATGGATCGCTTGTCCACGTTGCTCACCCATTTCGGCGTCAATGCCGGCACTTTCCATAGCGGTATGTTCTGCGGCACCGTCGCCTACGACGGCCAACAGGCCAGCGGTCATTTGCACCTGCTCCAGGCGGGGGAGTTGCTGCTCAAAATGGGCGACCAGCCGGACCTGCAACTGACCGAGCCGAGCCTGATCTTTTTCCCCCGGCCCTATCGACATCGTCTGTTTGCGTCTGAAGCATCCGGCACGCAACTGGTGTGCGCGACCCTGGATTTCGACGGCGGTGCGGGCAATGCCCTGGCGGCGGCGCTGCCGGATTACCTGGTGCTCAAGCTCGATGAAATCCCGACCCTGGCCGGGACCCTGGAATGGCTGTTCAAGGAGGCGTTCGACGGTACGTGCGGGCGTGAAGCGGTGATGGATCGCCTGTTCGAGCTGTTGGTGATTCTGTTGCTGCGGCACATCCTGAGCACCACGGGCCAGCAACCGGGCATGATGGCGGGCCTTGCCGATGCGCGCCTGGCGCGGCCCCTGAGCCTGATGCATCAAAGCCCGGCCAAGGCCTGGAGCGTGGCCGAACTCTCGGTCGCCGCCAACATGTCGCGGGCCAGTTTCGCCGAACACTTTCGCCGGGTGGTCGGGCAGACGCCGGTGGATTACCTGGTGAGCTGGCGCATCAGCCTGGCGCAGAAGCGCCTGCGCGAGGGCCGGCCGATAGCGCTGATCGCCGAGGAAGTGGGTTATGAGAGCCCCTCGGCGCTGGCCCGGGCGTTCCGGCGCAAGACCGGGCTGAGCCCGCGGGAGTGGAAGGGCAACTGACCACCGCAAATCCCCCTGTGGGAGCGGGCTTGCTCGCGAAGGCGGTGTGTCAGACACCTATGATGTCGACTGACACTCCGCTTTCGCGAGCAAGCCCGCTCCCACAGGTTTTGTAGTGGCCTCAGCAGTGCATCAGAACTTGAACGCCTGCCGTCCAACCAACAGCCATTTACCGTCCTGCTTTTGCCAGATCTGGAAGTTCTCTATTTCAGTGGGCACCACTTCGGTGCCTTTGAGCGCTTGTGCCGAAAAATGGTGGCGGACCAGTGCGACATCGCCCGAGACGGTGATGGTCTGGTTTTGCATCTCAAGGGTCTTGAACGCGCTTTTGCCGGTTTCGATGTCGGCGATGAAGGCCTGCTTGTCCTGGATCTTGCCGCTGGAATGCCCGTAGGCCAGGTTCTCGGCGGTCAAGGCTTTCAGTTCCGGGATATCCTTGTGCAGCATGGCCTGGGTCAGGTGGTCGACGGCCTGGGCCACGTCCTTGTCCGCGGCGGCCGGGGTGGCGGCGACGTAGCCGGTGAACAGGCACAGAAAACCAATCAGCACTTTTGCTTTTTTCATGGGTGTTTCCTTGTTGTTGTAGGGATGACGCGATGAATGGATGAGTATTCATCAGTCATCGTACAACTTATCATGCGCTGGAGGGAAAAAGCGAACTTGCCCGGCGACCTTGCCTCGAAGTTAAAAGGGCGATGTCCTGACTTCGAGGTATTGCAGCCATGCAGCCGAACCAACGTATACGGCATGACCTGACGTTGCTGATGGTGTTCCTGGTGATCGTCGTGGTGTCGGGTTTTTCTCCCCGCAGCCGGGTGGACTGGGCACTGGAAAACCTGCTGGTGCTGTTGCTGGTGGGGACGCTGGTCGCGGTTTCTCGGCGATTCCGCTTGTCGACGATGTCCGTCACCCTGGTGTTTGCGTTTCTGTGCGTGCATGAACTGGGCGCCCATTACACCTATTCCCTGGTGCCTTACGATCGTTGGTCTTCGGCGTGGTTGGGCTTCAGTTTCGACCAGGCGGCAGGTGCTCACCGCAATCACTACGACCGATTGGTCCATCTGAGCTACGGGCTGCTGCTGGCTTATCCGGTGCGCGAAGTCCTGTGGCGGCTGACGCCGCTGCGCGGGTTCTGGCTGTTTTTCGTGACCCTGAACATCATGCTGTCGACCTCCGCCCTGTACGAACTGGTGGAGTGGATCGGCGGTGCCTTCCTGGGTAATGACACGGCGAAGGCCTTCGTCGGCGCGCAAAACGATCCGTGGGATTCGCAAAAGGACATGGCCATCGCGGTCGCCGGTGCGATGGCCAGCCTGTCGCTGGTGTCCCTGCGCGGCATGCTGAAAAAGCAACCGGTGACGACCGCGTGTCGCAAAAACCACAATCTGTGGGGATAGGATTCAATTACTGCGTGGCCCCGTCGATAACCTCTTCAAGCGTGCCATCCGCGGGGGGCAACCCCGTCGCCTAACGTGCCAGAGAGGAACCACAGAGTGTCCATAAAACTGCGTTTAATGTTGCTGATCGGCACCGGATTACTGACTGCATTGATCATGAGCCTGGTCAGTTACCTGGGGAACGCCCGGATGGCCGAGGCCGTGGACGACGACAACGTCAGCATGGTCGCGCTGCGCAACCACCTCGAAGCCGATATGATGCACGACGCGTTGCGCGCCGACGTGCTGTCGGCCATGTTGGTGGGCTTGAACAAGAGCACCAGCAGCAAAGCCGAGGTGCGCAGTTCCGTCGAAGAACACACTGGGCGCTTTCGCGAAGTGCTCGGGGAAAACCTCAAGCTGCCGGTCAACGACACCATCAAGGCCGGCCTGAACAAGATCAAGCCCAGCCTCGACACCTATATCAGCGCCGCCGAACGCATCGTCGGTCTGGCCCTGGAAAACCCGGAGGCTGCGCAACAGGAGCTGGGCACGTTCAACAACGTCTTCAGCCAACTGGAAGACCAGATGGAGGCCCTCAGCGAGTTGATCGAAAGCAACACGCAACAGACCAGCCAGGGCACAGTGCTTGCCATCAGCAACGCCAACCTGACCCTGGGCGGTGTGCTGATTGCCAGCCTGTTGTTGCTGCTGGCCCTGGGGCGCTCGGCGATCCTGAGCATCATGGGCCCGTTGCAAACCGCCAGCCGCATTGCCGAGAGCATCACCCATGGCAACCTCAGCGAGCCGATTGTCGAGCCCACTCGCAAGGACGAAGCCAGCGCCTTGATTCGTAGCCTGGCAACCATGCAGCGGGATTTGCGCGGCATGATCGAGGTCGTGCGCAGCAACGCCCACGGCGTCAGCGGCATGAGCGAACTGCTGAGCCACGGCTGCCATGAGGTGGCCGGCAGCAGCCAGCAGCAAAGCGCGGCGGCCAGCACCATGGCTGCGGCCGCCAGCGAAATGACCGCGAGCATCGAGGAAATCACCCGGCATGCCGAACGGGCACTGAATATGGCCAATCAGGCAGAAAACCTGGCCAAGGATGGTGGCCGGGTGATCCACAAGGTGGTCAGCGACATGGACGGCATCGCGCGTTCGGCGCAGCAGTCGGCGCAGGTGATCCGCACGCTGGACAAGGAGTCCGAGGGGATTTTCAACATCATCCAGGTGATCAAGGGCATTGCCGACCAGACCAACCTGCTGGCACTCAACGCCGCCATCGAAGCCGCCCGCGCCGGCGAGCAGGGGCGCGGTTTTGCCGTGGTGGCCGATGAGGTCCGCAGCCTGGCGGGGCGCACCAGCGCTTCCACCCAGGAAATCGCCAGCATGGTCGCGCGCATTCAGCAAAGCACTCGCGAGGCGGTGATCAGCATGGAGGAGGGCGTGGCCCAGGTCGACAAAGGCATGGCGGTGACGGCCGATGTCGAGCGCGCCATCCGCGAGATTCTCGATGCCACGCTGCACACCACGCAACTGGTCAATGACATCAGCCGCACCATCGGTGAGCAAAGCCTGGCCAGCAACGAGATCGCCCATCAGGTGGAGATGATTGCCGGCATGTCCGAAGGCAACAGCAAGGTGATCGGGCAGACGGCTTCGACCACGGATGAGTTGTCGAGCCTGGCGGGGCAGCTGTCGCAGTCGGTGGATCGGTTCAGGCTTTAAAAGATCGCAGCCTGCGGCAGCTCCTACATGGATCGCGTACCTCTGTAGGAGCTGCCGCAGGCTGCGATCTTTTGACTTTAAAGATACTTATCCGTCACCGCCCCCTCCGAAGCACTGGACACCGTCTTCGCATACTTGGCCAGCACCCCGCGCTTGTACTTGGATTCCGGGCGCACCCAACGCGACTTGCGCTCGGCCAGCACGGCATCGGAGACATCCACGGTAATCTGCCGGGTTTCAGCGTCGATGGTAATCCTGTCACCGTTTTCCACCAGGGCAATCGGCCCGCCCTCAAACGCCTCAGGCGTGATATGCCCCACCACAAAACCATGCGAGCCACCAGAGAAGCGCCCGTCGGTGATCAGCGCCACATCCTTGCCCAGGCCCTTGCCCATGACCGCTGACGTCGGCGACAGCATTTCGCGCATGCCCGGCCCGCCCTTGGGCCCTTCGTAGCGGATCACGATCACTTCGCCGGGCTGCACCTCGCCGTTGAGAATGCCGGCCAGCGCACCTTCCTCGCCGTGATAGACCCGCGCCGTGCCTTCAAAGCGCAGGCCTTCCTTGCCGGTGATCTTGGCCACGGCGCCGGTGGGCGAGAGGTTGCCGCGCAGGATGACCAGGTGCGAGTCCTTCTTGATCGGCTGGTCGAAGGGCCGGATCACGTCCTGTCCGGCCGGATAGTCGGGCACGCCGGCGAGGTTTTCCGCCAGGGTCTGGCCGGTGACGGTCAGCACATCGCCGTGCAGCATGCCGGCATCGAGCATGCGTTTCATCAGCGGTTGAATGCCGCCGATGGCCACCAGTTCGCTCATCATGTACTTGCCGCTGGGGCGCAGGTCGGCGAGCACCGGGGAGATCTTGCCCAGCTCGACGAAGTCATCCAGGGTCAGCTCGACATCCACCGCGTTGGCCATGGCCAGCAGATGCAGCACGGCGTTGGTCGAGCCGGCGAGGGCGATCACCACGCGGATCGCATTCTCGAAGGCTTTGCGGGTCATGATGTCCCGGGGTTTGAGGTCGAGCTTGAGCAACTCCATGACCTGCTGCCCGGCGCGGAAACTGTCCGAGGCCTTGTCGCCGCCAATGGCGTCCTGGGAGCTGGAACCGGGCAAGCTCATGCCCAGCGCCTCGATGGCCGAGGCCATGGTGTTGGCGGTGTACATGCCGCCACAGGAGCCGGGGCCGGGAATCGCCACTTCCTCGATCTGCTTGACCTGGATCTCGCTGATGTCGCCCCGCGCGTGCTGGCCCACGGCCTCGAACACGGAAATGATGTCGGTATGCCCGGCCCCCGGCTGGATGGTGCCGCCATAGACAAAGATCGACGGGCGATTGAGCCGCGCCATGCCGATCAGGCAGCCCGGCATGTTCTTGTCGCAGCCGCCGATGGTCACCAGGCCGTCGAAACCCTCGCAACCGGTGACCACTTCGATGGAGTCGGCGATCACTTCGCGCGATACCAGGGAATACTTCATGCCTTCGGTGCCGTTGGCGATGCCGTCGGAAATGGTGATGGTATTGAAGATGACGCCCTTGGCGCCGGCGGCATTCGCGCCTTTTTCGGCCTCGAGCGCCAGCTTGTCGATATGCATGTTGCAGGGCGTGACCATGGCCCAGGTCGAGGCGATGCCGATCTGCGGCTTTTTGAAGTCTGCATCGGTAAAGCCCACGGCCCGCAGCATGGCGCGGGCCGGTGCGGCTTCCACGCCGTCGATCACTTGAGAGGAGTACTTGCGCAGATCGTCTTTGTCGCTCATGACTTGTCCTCACCGGCTCATCTGAAGACCACTGAGTATAGTCGCCGATCCGCCGTCACCTCGTGCACCGGCTGCTACGGCTCAATCAGTGACCGGACCATAGAGTCGGGAACAGACGCGCGGGTTAGCCATGTCGTGATATTCTTCGCCCCAACTTGGTTTGACCTATTCAGTTGGCGTGTCCTCGAGACGTGCCGACGGAATCACTGTCGCTCAAGTAGCTGAAGCCAAAAAAGATAAGAAGTCAGTTCAGAAGGGACATATAACTGGGGTCGATGCAGTCAGTCGGCCTTGTGTGCCCACCCTGCAATCCTTGAGTGCCGCATCCGTGACTGCCGTGAAACACGGGGGCTGTGCGCATGAGGATGGAAGGGCGGATGGCGTTTTATCATAGGTGCTACAGATGTTTAAGAAAGTGAACACAGCCCTGCTGGGGCTGGCCTTGTCGTTGGGGATGACGACAGCCCAGGCTGAAGAAGCCAAGAAAGTCGACGTACTGCTCATTGGCGGCGGCATCATGAGCGCGACCCTGGGTGTCTGGCTCAACGAGCTGGAACCTGGCACTTCGATGGAAATGATCGAGCGCCTCGACGGCGTCGCCCAGGAAAGCTCCAACGGCTGGAACAACGCCGGTACCGGTCACTCCGCCCTGGCCGAGCTGAACTACACCCCGGAAGACGAGAACGGCAAGGTCTCGATCCCGAAGGCCGTTGAAATCAACGAAGCCTTCCAGATTTCCCGTCAGTTCTGGGCCTGGCAGGTTCAGCAAGGCGTGCTGAAGAACCCGCGTTCGTTCATCAACTCCACGCCGCACATGAGCTTCGTGTGGGGCGATGACAACATCAAGTTCCTGAAAAAACGCTACGACGCCCTGCAGGCGAGCCCGCTGTTCGCCGGCATGCAGTACTCCGAAGACCCGGCTGTGATCAAGCAGTGGGTGCCGCTGATGATGGAAGGGCGTGACCCGAACCAGAAAATCGCGGCCACCTGGAGCCCGATCGGCACCGACGTGAACTTCGGCGAAATCACGCGTCAGTTTGTTGCACACCTGCAAACCACGCCGAAGTTCGACTTGAAGCTGTCCAGCGAAGTACAGGACATCACCAAGAACGCCGACGGCAGCTGGCGCGTCAGCTACAAAAACCTGAAAGACGGCAGCAAGACCGAAACCGACGCCAAGTTCGTGTTCATCGGCGCCGGCGGCGGTGCCCTGCACCTGCTGCAGAAGTCCGGCATTCCTGAAGCCCAGGAATACGCAGGCTTCCCGGTAGGTGGCTCGTTCCTGGTGACCGAGAACCCGACCATCGCCGAACAACACCTGGCCAAGGCCTACGGCAAGGCTTCGGTAGGCGCACCGCCGATGTCGGTTCCGCACCTGGACACCCGCGTGCTGGACGGCAAGCGCGTGATCCTGTTTGGCCCGTTCGCGACCTTTAGCACCAAGTTCCTGAAAGAAGGTTCGTACCTGGACCTGCTGACCACCACGACCACCCACAACGTGTGGCCAATGACCAAGGTCGGCATCAAGGAATACCCGCTGGTCGAGTACCTCGCCGGCCAACTGATGCTGTCGGATGAAGACCGCCTCAACGCCCTGAAGGAATACTTCCCGAACGCCAAGGCTGAAGACTGGCGCCTGTGGCAAGCCGGCCAGCGCGTGCAGATCATCAAGCGTGACGAAGCCGCCGGTGGCGTGCTGAAACTGGGCACCGAAATCGTCGCTTCGCAAGACGGCAGCATCGCCGGCCTGCTGGGCGCCTCCCCAGGCGCATCGACCGCCGCACCGATCATGCTGACCGTGCTGCAGAAAGTGTTCAAGGACAAGGTCGCGAGCCCTGAGTGGCAGGCAAAACTGCACCAGATCGTACCGAGCTACGGCACCCAGCTGAACAACAGCCCCGAGAAGGTTGCTGAAGAGTGGGCCTACACCGCCAAGGTGCTGGAACTGACTCCGCCACCAGCGGTGATCGCGCCGGCTGTGAAGCCAGTGACTGTCGACACGGATGCGAAGGCACCGAAGGCTAGTGCTGCGAGTGATATGGCTCTGTAACTAGACGCCGGATCAAAAAAAGCCCACTGAACCGGCGACGGTCAGTGGGTTTTTTTCGGTCTGGAGACTCGGAGCCCAATCCATTGGAGGTCCAAATGCTCAACGAAAACGCTAATTCATCAGAAACCCCAGGTTCGTCAGATTCCGATACTGAGTTCGTGTCCCGCAAAGCGGTCGGGGCAGGGACGGAGTTTCGGTTTGCGGTGCCGGTGATAGTTGCCGGAGAATGGATAAGTCCGTGCCTCGCCAAGCGGGGCACGGATTTTGAGCGATTAGCCCAGATCGCTCAACGACATGAATACGTGTTTCGGCATCGGTACGAATCGGTTATTGCGTAGCTGGCTGATCGAATACACCGCGCTGGCGGTACGGCCATTGCCGTCGCCAAAGCCCTGAAAACCTGCGATAGCCGCCAGCAAGTGTTTGTCGAAGTGCTCATGGGCGGCATCAAGCTTCTTCAGATGTTGCTCCAGCAAAGCAAAACCGCTGATGCTGCCGCCATATTTTGATGGTCCCCCTGCATTGCGCACAGTACCTGCAAGTTGAGGAACCAGTCGGCTGTGGATCTCTTTGACAACGGTCGCGTCGGTGAGTGATTTGTTGTTGACCGAGTATTCACGCAGGATCGCAACGATGTGCTCCAGTTCGTTATCTGAGGTCGAACCCTTGACCATCCAGGCTCCGGCTCTCTGCGCATTGTCGGTAAAGCCCTGGGGGTTGAAGGCAGATTCAGGCATTACATCGGTGTAGGGCGGCTTGCCCAGATCCAGCTTCAATACGTTTTGCTGATGATTCTTGAGGTAGTTGATTTTCTTTGTTTCAAGCTCGGCCAAGTGTCCAAGTGTTTCAGAGTAGTCATGAGCGTTTGTAGTGAACTTTGTTCCGTTGAACCGAGGCCCCCTGCTTTTTGTGAACGCAATCAGTACGTCGTTCGCTGCGGCATGACCTATCAATGACTCCAGTTCCCGGAAACCTTTTGAGGACTGAGTCGCTTCTCTCGTTGCATTGTTGAACAGATGCTGCAGTTCCGTCGTATTGGTTCCTTTCGGGACGGAAACGACGTCCTGGCTCAGTCGTGCCACGATCTGCTCGACAGTTTCCAGTGCATCATCTTTGAACAATGCCCGGGCATGAGCCACTGTCGGCAGTGTCATTCGAATTTCGCTGGCAGCCCCGGTCTTGCTCAACGCCTTGACCAGGTCGTACGAACCGCTGCCAGTGTTGGTCAAACGACGCAATTGACGGGCTCCGGACTTGCTGATGGAACTACCGTAGTGACTGAGTTTCAACACGCCTCTGCCTGCCAGCTTCCCGGCACCGATGACCAGTTGGGGAACCCCGTCGAGCGGGTTGAAGATGGAGACCAGGATTCTGCCTGCTACGCGACCGAGACTTAACAGCTTGGTACTGCTGGCCACTGCCTTTGCCAGCGCTCCGGCAGCCCCGATAAAGACAAAGGCAACGGCGAGGGTATCGATAATACAGGTGAAGGCAGCTCCGCTGCGTTGCTCCGGATCCTTCGAAGTCAGTTGTTGGATACAGCCTCTGAATGGAATGAAGATATTCAGAACGATGTTGGCAATGCGTTTGAATTCTTCCTGCTTTTCTTCGTACTCGGTCTGGTCATAGCCAAGCCGGTAGAATTCGTCGTAAGTGATGGGCGGGTTCTCTTGTGCAATGAAGTCGGCAATGTTCTTTAGCCTCGGCGAGTAAAAGCTGTCCATTGGCGAGATGTACCAGCGTGCATGTTCGTCGTGTTCCGCAAACTCACCAAACCGATCAAGCAGCATGCCGAATTCGCTGATATGCGCATATTCTTCAAGTCGCCAGTGTTGGCGCGGAAGTAATTTGTTGATGTCCGCCTGTTCACTTTGATGAGGCGTTGCCCCCCGGAAGTAAGCATCGTGCTCGGTAATGATGCCTTCCAGGTAGGTGAGGCGTGGAAATTTTCCAGTTTCTTCGTTGGTCGTTTCGTCGAATTCACCAGTGCTTTCGTTAAATGGGGGAGCATTGAAGTAAGCCTCGGCCAGTCGATCACTTTTGCGGCAAAGTCCCTGTAACGGGAACAATTCGAAGCAATGGTTTTTCGACTTGAAACGACACAGGATGACTACGCCGTGCGGGGAGAAGTGGTCGGCGCTGTGCCCGGCGATATTGCGGTTCCCGCGCACGAGGTAGAGGGTTGACGCACCCTGTGTCAGGGCTTCTCGATCACTCATGGGCAGGCTGGAGAATGCCAGCCGGATCATTGTGCTGATACCCGACTTGAAGTTTTCGTGCTGCGGCTTGAGCTTTTCTGCATATAGCTGATTAATTGGCGCAAGACTCGCCAGTCCTGGATGCACGTCATGCAGATTGCGCTTGCTCGATTTGCTGGTGAGATTTTTACGGTGTAACTGGCTGGCGAGATAGGTATTGATCAGCGTGTCGCTAAAAGGACCACCTGGATCGAGCAGCGAAGAAAGGTCTTCAAACTGATTTCCGATGCCAGCATCGGACCGTGTGTCGCTGAAAAGGTCCGGTGCAGAAAACACTTCCTGATGACTATCGATACCGGCATCGAACAGCGTTTGCCTTGCCAGTTTCCGCCGGCTGACCGGTGCAGCGGTTATTGCCTTCAGCGCATCCTCCAGTTCATTGGCATAAGTGGTGTAATGATTCATTGCCGCTGTTGCGACTTGTTCTACTGACAGTGCCGCGTCGTCGCGGGGCGTCAGTTCGTTGATATTTGCCCACTCCATCACGCATTGCAGGTTGATTACCTGATGCAGTGATCGTTGGGCATCGCTGAGCGGCGCGAGTGCGGCAAATTTCATCAGTTGGTCATAAGACAATTTCAGGGATAACCCGGGAGCGATCCTTTCAGTCAGCATTACCGCTTTGCGCAACATGACCCAGCCGGGTGAACTGATCTGCAGTGCCGGTGGGGTAACCACCAGAAATTCCGGGGATTGGCCCGCCAGAACCAGTTCCACCGCCAGGAGCGCAGCGAACGGACTGGCACGATTGATCTGTTCAAAGTGGTCTTTGAGACGAGTGCGCGCCTGCGCCGGGCTTTCGTGTACATACAGCGGTGCATAACGCAATCCACGATGAGACTCGACCCGTTCCTCCGAGCCCATGTCCAGGTCCAGCACAACAGCGGCGAGCAGCAACCGGCTACGGGCGACCTCCGTCATTGTCTGTCCCGTGCCTTGGGTCTGCAGTGCGTCGAAACAGGTCTGCGCAAAACGCTGCGCTCCGTTCGTTTTCATCAGGTGTTCCCACGCCAGTCGCGGATCCTCTTGCACCAGCGCGCCGCTCCACTTCTCGAGCAGCACATCCGTCAGGTAGTTGATCAACGGCTCGGCATGCCGGCCCAAATCGGCCATCAGCTTTCGCACTTCCTGCATGATCACAGGGTATTGCTCTGGCTCGACAATCAGGGCGACATCCTGAGTCGCCTCGGAAATACCCCAGTAGTTGCCGAATTTTGGCGCTGCCGGCATGTTGAAGTTCAGGCAGTCGATCAGGTTCGCAATGCCTGTGTTGTCTTGAGGCGTATCGATTTCCTTAAAGGCCAGCCAGTTGCGCAACGGTATTGTGGCGCTGGAGGAAATAATTCCGCCTGTACGCCATGCTGTCGCAGACAGAAGTTCAATGTCGGCCCGCAAGGATTCGATTTCGTAAAGTTCATCGGTAATGATGGTGTAGTGAATATAAATGCCCGTAGAGCCGATTTCTTCATAGGTTGCGTAAACTTCTCCATTGCTTAGAACCATGATCCAGTGGTCTTCATGGAGGTTCAGGGCGTCAGCCAGTTTAATGTAATCTGGATGCTTGCCTAGTGTCCGTAACAGCAATTTGCCGGCGTGGTGTTCACTGTCAAAATGGCTTCCCGAAACTACCTCTGTGGCGAGTTGCATGAAGTCTTCATTGACGTGAAATGTTTGCAGAAGGAAGTTTCTGTTCTCCAACGCCCTGGCTATCTTCAGGCGCTCTGTTTCATCGGCTGATGCAGGGCCAGTGGCAAACAGGTTACGGCTAATGTCCATATAGATTTCTTCTGTTCTCGGTTGATGTAATGCAGCGGTCAGTCGTTGGGTGTGACTGGTTGTGAAGTTGTTGGGAAATATAAAACATTGTGCGTTCTGGGTTTTTTATATTGGATTTCAGGTTGTTTTAAAAAGTGTCGAAATATTTATTGGTTGTTTTTGTTGTTGAAATATACTTTGTTGCACTCGTCGAAATAACTTTAATGTGCATGGGGCGATTGGTCTGGTGGATTGTTTTTAATACACGGGAACAAGGTGCTGACTACTGTCAGCACCTTGTTCCTCGATCTGAAGCTGGTGCGTAATGAGTCTGATCGTGTTGCTGGCGGCGAGAGCGGGTTATCGGCTGTTGCCGTTCTCTCTTGTCCTCTTGAGAATCAAAAGATCGCAACCTGCGACGGCTCCTACAGGGGGAGGTTCGTCATTCAACCTGCCGATCGTGCGCTTGCAGCATGGCAACCCATTCCGCGGCGAATCGATGGCAATCTCTGGGCCTGCGCGTCGTGAGCAGTTGCTCCTCGTGCACCACAAACCTCACTTGCGATGCCTGCTCGCTATCGTGTCTGGCAATGAGGGGCCGTGCACAAAGTCGGATTTGCACGACAGTGAAGCGGTCACTTCTGCCTCGACGGTCTGCTCGTAGGTGCGGTAGTCACGCCCAACCCACGGCGCGGTCATCAGCCATGCCGACAACTCCATGGTTGCCGCCAGCAAAGCCGTGACTTGGCATTCAAGCCCCGTTCGCTGCCTGGTTGCCAATGAGCCTGATGCAAAAAAAGCCCACTGAGCCGGCGACGGTCAGTGGGCTTTTTTGTGGGCGATGGTAGGCAATGCGTTGAGCTCGGAGTGTCTACGCCGGCCTTTACAGGGATTCCTGTCATCAATTGTCAAGTCGCTGACGCCCAATGAGAAGCAGACAGTTTGGCCCTGAGGATACTGGTTTGTTTACCGACCTGGGTAACGCGAAACGGTAAGTCTGATATCTCTTCGCCCTGGCGGGAATTTGTAGGGGCGAGCTTGCTCTGGGCGGCGTTCCGACGATGGACTCAAGTGCGCTGCGTTTAGTCAGTAAGCATGTGTTTTCGTTAACGTCCATCGCGAGCAGGCTCGCTCCCACAGTAGTCAGTTGCATCTCGATAAAACAATCATAGAGAGCGCAGAATGAAGTTCAGTTTTATAGACAGCCGCCAGCCGAGCCGCCGGCGGGTTTTACGCGATGCTTTCACGTTGGCGTTGGCGGCTTCGCCGGTGGCAAATCTGGCCAGGGCCGCCGAGGAAAACACTGAAGAAGTGACCTTTGCCGCGGGCCCACGACCGTTAGTCCAATACCCGCAAAAACGTCCGTTGACCCTGGTGACCACGCGCCCGCCGCACCTGGAGACGCCGTTTTCTGTCTTCAATGAAGGGGTCATCACGCCCAATGACGCTTTTTTCGTGCGTTACCACTTGGCCAATTTTCCGACCAGTATCGATCCGGACAGCTACCGCCTGACGATCAGGGGCTTGGTCGACACGCCGCTGTCGCTTTCCCTTGCCGAACTCAAGGCGCTTGCCGAGCCGGTGGAGGTGGTGGCCGTCAATCAGTGTTCGGGCAACAGCCGAGGCTTCTCGATGCCGCGGGTGTTCGGGGCTCAGTTGGGCAATGGCTCGATGGGCAATGCGCGGTGGCTGGGTGTACCGCTCAAGGCGGTACTGGAAAAGGCGGGGGTGAAGGCCGGAGCCATGCAAGTGACCTTCCGTGGGCTCGATAAGCCGGTGCTGCCGAGCACGCCGGAGTTCATCAAGGCGCTGGACATCAGCCATGCCATGGACGGCGAGCCGATGATCGCCTGGTCGATGAATGGCACCGACCTGCCATTTCTCAACGGTTACCCGATTCGTCTGGTGGTGCCCGGTTATTTCGGCACGTACTGGGTCAAGCACCTGAGTGAGATCGAAGTCGTCGACCATACCTACGACGGCTTCTTCATGGCCAAGGGGTACCGGGTCCCGGATAACGATTGCCTGTGCATTGCCCCCGGCACCACGGCGGCGAACACCCAACCGATTTCCAGACTGCCGGTGCGCAGTTTCATCACCAGCGTCAAACACGGCGATGTATTGCCGCTGAACCAGAGCCTGGTGCTCAAGGGCATCGCGTTCGATGGCGGCGTCGGGGTCAACAAGGTCGAGGTGTCGATCGATGGCGGAGCCACCTGGCGCGAATCCACCCTCGGGCAGGACCTGGGCCGTTTCTCCTTTCGTGAGTGGACGCTGCCGATCACCTTTACCCGCAAGGGCGCCACTCAGTTGATGGTGCGCGCCAGCAACAGGGCCGGCGAGACGCAGCCGCTGCAAGCGGACTGGAACCCCGGTGGCTACCGCCGCCACGTCGTCGAAACCCGCCACGTGACCGTCGCCTGAGGAGGGCTGCATGAAATTTTTGACCTCCCTGCTGTGCGCCGCTCAGGTTTGCCTGATGACCCAGGCTGACGCCGCGCCACTCTCGATCACCTTGCCGCCCGAAACGGCAGCGTTCAAGCCCAGTTCGCTGCCTGGTTACCCCTTGGCGCAGCAGAAGTGCTCCACCTGCCATTCGGCCGACTACATCAATTTCCAGCCGCCCGGCATGAGCCTGGCGCAGTGGACTGCCGAAGCGGGCAAGATGCAGCACGTGTACGGTGCTCCGATCAGCGACCGGGACGTGAGTGTGATCGGCGCGTACCTGGCGGCGACCTACGGCAGTGCCAAGGCCACTGACGCCGATGTCCAGACGGCCTCGAACCCACCGCTGGAGCCGCCCCGGACGGTGTCGGTGGCAAAAGTGGCTTCAGCCTTGCTCAAGGACAACGCTTGCCTGTCCTGCCACGCAATCGACCATAAGGTCGTTGGCCCGGCCTATCACGATGTGGCGGCCAAATATGCCAATGACCCCCAGGCGCTGGCCCAGGTAATGTCCAGCATTCAGCATGGCGGCAGCGGGAAGTGGGGGGATGTGCCCATGCCACCCTTCGCACAATTGGGCCCGGACGACCTGAAAAGCCTGGCGACGTTCATCATGAGCCAGTGAGTCCGCCGTCCAGGTAGCTGGCAATGGTCGCCAGTTGGGTGGAGCACCTGTTCCCCTGTAGGAGCTGCCGGAGGCTGCGATCTTTTGATCTGATCTTCAGCAATCTCCAGATCGCAAAAGCAAGATCAAAAGATCGCAGCCTTCGGCAGCTCCTACAGATATTTCGTTATCTGTGTCCCCCGGGATTCCGCCCACTGAACCGGCGACGGTCAGTGGGCTTTTCTGTGAGTGCGATTTGTTCAATCCATCTAGGGATTGGCGGCACTGAAGCGCTTGAGAATGTCCTGGTACATTTTGGTCCGCCGGTGATCCCGGCCAT
The DNA here is from genome assembly GCF_019219225.1 of Pseudomonas sp. PDM32. Classification (NCBI taxonomy): domain Bacteria; kingdom Pseudomonadati; phylum Pseudomonadota; class Gammaproteobacteria; order Pseudomonadales; family Pseudomonadaceae; genus Pseudomonas; species Pseudomonas sp. PDM32. The sequence goes on along the minus strand of NZ_JAHUWE010000009.1, from coordinate 112,896 downwards.
ATCCGCCAGCGGCGGCGACGGTGCCGGCCTGGACGTGGTCCAGGTACTTGAAGATTTTGCCGGGGGACAGAAACACCACCTTGTAGCCGAGGCCGATCGCGCGGTCCTGCAGCTCATAACCGGGCACCCGGTCATCGATCTGGAAATGCAGACCCTGCTGCTTCATCAGCCTGCAATTCCATAGCGTGCAAAAGCTTTTCAGGTGGGTTTCGGTGTAGGGCTTCGGTTCTCTTGAACGCAGGCCCAGGGACAGTTTCAAGCGGCGCAAATGGTGCTTTGCGAAGCGTGAGGTGAAGCGCCAGACAGTCCTTGGCAACCCGCGATTGAGTTGCTCGGTGCAGCCGACCGCGATGACATTTTGGTCCCTGGTGCAGTGCTCCATCATCACCGTAAAGATGTTGGCATCGAAGACGAAAGTGTCGGTGTGCATCAGGAACAGATGGTCGGTATCGACCCTGGACAGCGCCATGTCCAGTGCCTTGCCATGGGCAATGTGGCCGGGTTCTTTGGTGGGGGCATCGCGTTCGATCAGGTTGATCCAGTCCAGTGAGCGCAGATACTCGACGCTGGCGTCCGCCGAATCGTTGTCCACCACACAGACGGGTATGCCGGCTTTGCGTGCAGGCTCACGCAAAAGGTCCAGGCAGATCCTGGTCAGATCGAGGGTTTTGTAATTCACCAGCACGATGCTGAACGGCGGTTTGGCGCTTGTATCGACACGGGCCATCTTCGAAATGCTCGACTACCTGAAAGCTTCGAAGACTAAACAGGCAACCTTAGCCCAAGCTTAATTTCACCTGGGCGGGTTGGCCGTTGGCATTCAGGCGGCCTCGATACGCCTAGGGTTTGGCCTGGTTTTTCTGCTTCTCTTCAATTTTCGCATCGACCGCAGCACGAATCTGGTCAACGCTGAAACTGGCAGGCTTCTGGCTCGGCGGGTACTCGATGAAGGTCTGCAGGAAGCGCGCCGCCTTGGCCACACCCGCGGCCATCAGGTAAGAGTTTTTCACCAGCCAGTCGTTGTACTGGTCCGAGACCAGGTCAGCCCGCTCATACTGGTCCATGCGCAGGTTGAACAGCTTCGGCACGCGCAGTGGCACGAACGGGCTGCTCCACACCGCAAAGCCACCGGGTTCGCGCTGTTCGGCGAAGACCACTTTCCAGTTTTCGAAGCGCATCGATACCAGCACGCCGTCGTCGTTGAAGTAGTAGAACTCCTTGCGCTCGCCTTTAGGCTGTTGGCCAGTCAGGTAGGGCAGTTGGTTGAAACCGTCCAGGTGCACTTTGAAGTTATTGCCACCCGAGGTCGGTGCCCAGCCTTTGAGCAACTTGTTCTTCACGTCGGTTTCACCCGCTGCGGCGAGCAGGGTCGGGAACCAGTCCATGCCCGAGAACAACTCGTTGGAGACTTCACCGGCCTTGATCTTGCCCGGCCAACGAATGATCGCCGGCACGCGGTAGGCGCCTTCCCAGTTGGAGTTCTTCTCGTTACGGAACGGCGTGGTGGCTGCGTCCGGCCAGGAGAACTGGTTCGGGCCGTTGTCGGTGGTGTAGACGACAATGGTGTTGTCGGCGATCTTCAGGTCGTCGAGGGTCTTCAGCAGTTTGCCGACATCGCCGTCGTGTTCCAGCATGCCATCGGCGTAATCGTTGCCGGGCATGCCGCTCTGGCCCTTCATCGAGTCGCGTACGTGGGTGAACAGATGCATGCGCGTGGTGTTCATCCAGACGAAGAACGGCTTGTCGGCCTTGGCCTGTTTCTCGATGAAGGATTGAGCGGCAGCCGTGGTTTCGTCGTCGATGGTTTCCATGCGCTTGGCGGTCAGCGCGCCGGTGTCTTCGATCTTGCCGTCGGCGTAGCTGTGGATCACGCCGCGTGGCGTCCTGGTCTTGACGAAGTCAGGGTCATCCTTGGGCCAGTAAGGGCGCTCGGGTTCCTCTTCGGCGTTGAGGTGATAGAGGTTGCCGAAGAACTCGTCGAAACCGTGGTTGGTCGGCAGGAACTCGTCCTTGTCACCCAGGTGGTTCTTGCCGAACTGGCCGGTTGCATAACCCTGGGACTTGAGCGCCTGGGCGATGGTGATGTCGCGTTTTTGCAGGCCGATCGGCGCGCCCGGCACGCCCACCTTGGTCAGGCCGGTGCGCAGCGGTGACTGGCCGGTGATGAACGACGAGCGCCCGGCGGTGCAGCTGTTCTCCGCGTAGTAGTCGGTGAACAGCATGCCTTCGTGGGCGATGCGGTCGATGTTCGGCGTCTTGTAGCCGACCACGCCCATGGAATAGGCGCTGATGTTGGTCTGGCCGATGTCATCGCCGAAAATCACCAGAATGTTGGGTTTGTCAGCGGCATTCGCCGCCATTGCCATGACCGTTGTCGCCACCAGGGCGAGTTTCGGCAGCCACTTTTTTATGCGAGTCATCTGACTGGCTCCTTGTTGACGGGCGTCGCGCAGGGCGACCAGCGGCCATGTTCGAACGTCGTCAAAAGGTTCGCGCCACCCGTATCAGGTGGCGCTGACCTGTAGGAGCTGCCGCAGGCTGCGATCTCTTGATCTTGAAAATCAACGTCAAAAGATCGCAGCCTGCGGCAGCTCCTACAGGGAAGTGCGCCGTGTCAGATATGCAGTACCGCGCCGGTGACGCTGGCGCCGGCACCGCTGGCCAGCAGTAACAAGGGGCCGTTGAGTTCTTGCAGGCCGGCGTCCTTGCCTCGACCGGCGGCGATGACGTTGACGCGAATGCGGTGGGGTGTCAGCGACTGGGCCATGGCGCGGCTCATGCGGATCAGGCTGCTATTGGCGCGCAGGCACGGGTTCGGCTCGCTGATGGGGCGCGGCGGCGGGTCGATATTGACGATGCTGCCACCGCGTTCGGCCTTGATCATGTGCAGGCTGGTGCAATGGACGATGTGATTGTTCAAGGCAACATGCTCGCGCTCGGCGCTGTTGTTGATCAGCACATCGACGCTGCCGAATCGCGCCTGCACGGTATCCAGGGCGGCTTCGATGCTCGGTCTGCGGGCGCTGTCGAGGCTGACGACCATGACTTCGCCACCTTCCCAATGCAGGTCGGCCGCCAGTTGCTCCAACTGCGAAGGGTGCTGGCCGCCGAGGGCCACACGGGCTCCAGCGAGGCTGATCAGGCGGGCGAAATGCGCGCCCAGTCGGGTGCTGGCATCGGCCACCAGGACGGTCTTGCCGGCCATGGAAAACGGTTGCATGAGATCGCTCATGGGCGTGCCTCCGCGGTCATCGGGCGGCGGGTGACCAAGGCTCGTGGGGCCGGTATCCCGTGCGACGGAACAGGCGCGGCGCCGAGCATTTTCAACACCAGTTCCGAGTAATGGCGGATGACGGCATCAATGCTCCAGCGACCATCGGCCTGGTACCAGACGCAGGCATGGGTGAGCATGTTGAACAGGGTGCGGGCCATCAATTTGGGTTCGGCGCAGCTCAGCGAACCTTCCTTGACCCCTTGTTCCAGCAGTTCCTGCAGGGCGTTCAGATACTGACGCCGGGCTTGGCGGACCTGCTCCAGATCCTCTTCGCCGAGGCTTCTGAACTCCAGATTGCCGAGCATGGCCTCGTCCTGGTGTTCCAGGTGATAACGCACGTGGCAGGCGATGAAGGCGAGCAGTTTGATATTGGCGGTCGCGCACTTTTTGGGGCGACGCCGTGCCCACTCCCGGGACACCCCCTGGAAATACTCGAGAATCAGCTCCAGCAGCAGTTCGTTTTTGCCTTTGTAGTAGAGGTACAGCGTCGAGGCGTTGATGCCAGCTTCAGTGGCGAGCTGGCGCAGGCTCATCGAGCCGAAGCCGTTGCGCGAGATCAGTTTGATGGCGGCCAGGCGGATGTTGCTTTCAGTCATGTTCATGGGGTGGTCCTGCGGTCATCAAAACTCAAACACGGATTGCGTGGCAAGGGAGCTGTTGTGGGAGCGAGCCTGCTCGCGAAAAATGCCCCGACAACGCCGGTCAATCAGATGAAGCGCGTTATCGTTGACGTACATCGCGAGCAGGCTCGCTCCCACAACAAGCTCGCTCCTACGGTTTCGCTTATTGCAGATTGCCGGCCACCGCGATGGTCTGCGCCGTGATGTAGTTCGACTCCGGCGAGCAGAACAGGTACACCGCATCGGCCGCTTCCTGCACGGTGCCCGGACGACCCAGCGGGTTGCGCTGGGCGAACGACTTGGCGGCTTCCGGGCTGATGCCGACACGGATGTCACGGCCTTCGATGTTCACCGTGGCGCCGGCATGGGCGTCGGCCTTGGTCATGCGGGTTTCGATGAAACCGAAGGCCACGGCATTGACGTTGACCTTGAAACGACCCCATTCGCGCGCCAGCGCACGGGTCATGCCGATCACGCCGGCCTTGGCCGAGGAGTAGTTCATCTGCCCGGCATTGCCGTTGAGGGCCGACACCGAAGAAATGTTCACCACTTTGCGGAACACCTCGCGCTCGGCCGCCGCATCGGCCTGGGCCTGGGCCTTGATGATCGGGTAGGCCGCCCGCAGGATGCGGAAGGGCGCGGTCATGTGGCAATCGAGAATGGCGTACCACTGCTCATCGCTCATCTTCTGGATCACGTCGTCCCAGGTATAGCCGGCGTTGTTGACGATGATGTCGATGGCGCCGAAGTTGTCCATCGCGGTCTTGACGTAGCGGTCGCCGAAGTCCGGGGCGCTGACGTTGCCGTGGCAGACGGCGGCTTCGCCACCCAGCTTGCGGATCATTTCAGCGGTCTCGTGCGCCGGGTCGGCGTCCAGGTCGTTGATGACGATACGCGCGCCTTCGCTCGCCAGTTTCAGGGCGATCTGTTGACCGATGCCACGACCGGAACCGGTGACCAGTGCGACTTTGCCTTCGAGTTTTGCCATGGGGTGTTGCTCCTCAGTGATCAGTTTTGTTTACAGGGCGATCACGGCGTCGCCAACGATCTTGGTCTCGCCGTATTGATTGGTGGTGCGCACTTCGACCTTGATCCGTTGCTCGCCCTCGACCTCGAAGCGCTCGACGACAGTGCCGGTGCAGGTGATCTGGTGACCCAGGTGGGTGATGCCGAGAAAGCGCACGCCGAACTCGCGCAACTGGCGCTGATCGACCCATTGGGTCAGTAGGCGACCGAGGTAGGCCATCGACAGCATGCCGTGGGCGAACACGTCGGGCATGCCGGCCCGGCGGGCGTAATCGGTGTCGATGTGAATAGCGTTGTGATCACCCGACGCACCGGCGAACAGGGCCAGGGTGGTGCGGTTGATCGGCGGCAGGGCCAGTGATGGCAGGGTGTCGCCGACGTTGATTTTTTCCAGGCTAATCGCGTTCATCAGTGTTCTCCGCTTCAGCTGTTGCGCTGCACAAGCACGCTGCGCAGGTCCGCAACGTGCTCACCGTGCTGATTGGTGACTCGGGTTTCGCGCACCACGAATTCCAGGGCGCCGCCTTTCTTGTCGTAGATGTCGGCGATGCGCACATCGAAGCGCAACGTGTCGCCGGCATGGGCCATGCGGTGATAACGGAAGGATTCTTCGCCGTGCAAAATGCGCGCGGTGACGATGCCCAGTTCGTCACGCCAGGCGTTCGAAGGAATCTGGAACTCCAGCGAGAACAGAAAGGTCGGCGGCAGCGGCAGGTTGGGATACCCGGCATCGCGTGCGGCCTGTTCGTCAAAGTAAACCGGGTTGGTTTCACCGGTGGCCTTGGCGAAGAAGCGCAGTTGCCCGGCTTCGGCGGTCACGAGGAAAGTGGGCAGTTGTCTGCCGATGTGTTTCTTGTCGATCATCGAAATGGCTCCTTTGCTCTGCGGGCGCGTCAGTTTTTCTGGTAAACGGTGACCACGCAGGCGCCGCCCAGGCCGAGGTTGTGCTGCACCGCAATGCGCGCGTCCTGCACCTGGCGTTGTTCGGCGGTGCCGCGCAGTTGGTGGGTCAGTTCAAAGCACTGGGCCAGGCCGGTGGCGCCCAGCGGGTGGCCCTTGGAGAGCAGGCCGCCGGACGGATTGGTCACCCATTTGCCGCCATAGGTGTTGTCGCCATCGTTGACCAGTCGCTCACCGCCGCCTTCGGCGCACAGGCCCAGGCCTTCATAGGTCAACAGTTCGTTCTGCGCGAAGCAGTCGTGCAGTTCGATGACGTCGACGTCCTGCGGGCCGATACCGGCCTGGTTGTAGGCGATATCCGCAGCCATGCGGGTCATGTCGAAACCGACCACGCGGATCATGTCCCTGGCGTCGTAGGTGCTCGGCAGGTCGGTGGTCAGCGCCTGGCCCGCTATCAATACGTCGGTGCGCAGACCGTGCTTTTTCGCGAACGCTTCGGACACTACGATGGCCGCGGCAGCGCCACAGGTCGGCGGGCAGGCCATCAAGCGCGTCATCACGCCTTCCCACAACATCGGGGCGGCCATGACTTCTTCGCTGCTCACCACGTTGCGGAACACCGCCAGCGGGTTATTGGCGGCGTGACGGCTGGCCTTGGCGCGGATCTTGGCGAAGGTTTCCAGTCGGGTACCGTACTTCTGCATGTGCGCGTAGCCGGCGCCGCCGAACTGGCGGATGGCATTGGGCAGGTCAGGCATGCCGATCAGTTCGTTGGCCAGCACCAGGGCACGTTCGGTGGCCGGTGCGCGATCGGTCCAGGCGGATTTCAAGGCGCCCGGGTTCATGTGTTCGAAGCCAAACGCCAGGGCGCAGTCCACCGCGCCGCTTTGTACCGCCTGGCGAGCGAGGAACAGGGCGCTGGAACCGGTGGCGCAGTTGTTGTTGACGTTGATCAGCGGAATGCCCGTCATGCCCACGCGGTACAAGGCTTTCTGGCCGCAGGTGGAGTCGCCGTAGACATAACCGGCGTAGGCCTGCTGGATGTCATTGAAATCTACACCCGAATCGGCCAGGGCCTGGCGGATCGCCTGTTCACCCATGACGTCGTAGGGCTCGTTGGTCCCCGGTTTCTTGAACTGGATCATGCCGACGCCAGCAACGAACACTTTATTGCTCATCGTTGTTTTCCTTTTTGTTTGAGAGGTTCAGAGCTTGCGCGCGATCATTTCGCGCATGACTTCACTGGTGCCGCCGTAGATGCGATTGACCCGTGAGTCGACGAAAGCGCGGGCGATCGGGTACTCCATCATGTAGCCGTAGCCACCGTGCAGCTGGACCATGTCGTCGATGCATTTCCACAGGGTCTCGGTGGTGAAGAGCTTGGCGATGGCCGCTTCTTCCAGGGTCAGGCGCCGGCGCATGTGCTCGCCCAGGTAGTAGTCGACCATCACCCGCATGGCGGTGGCCTGGGCCTTGATGTCGGCGAGCTTGAATTTGCTGTTCTGGAAGTCCCAGACGGTCTGGTTGAAGGCCTTGCGGTCCTTCACGTACTCGAGGGTCTGCTCCAGCAGGCGCTCCAGCTTCGCGGCGGCGGACACCGCAATCGAGAAGCGCTCCTGGGGCAGTTCGCCCATCAGGTAGGTAAAGCCCAGGCCTTCCTCGCCGAGGCGGTTGCCGACGGGCACGCGGACGTTGTCGAAGAACAGCTCGGACGTGTCGGCGGCGGCCTGGCCGACTTTCTCCAGTTTGCGCCCGCGCTTGAAACCGGCGCGGCTGGCTTCCACGGCGATCAGGCTGATGCCCTTGGCGCCGGCAGCCGGATCGGTCTTGCACACGACAATGACCAGGTCGGCGGTCAGGCCGTTGCTGATGAAGGTCTTGCTGCCGTTGATCACGTATTCGTCGCCATCGCGCACGGCGGTGGTGCGCACGGCCTTGAGGTCGCTGCCGGTGCCGGGCTCGGTCATGGCGATGGCCAGGATGATCTCGCCCGAGCAAATGCCCGGCAGCCACTTCTGTTTCTGCTCTTCGTTACCGCAGCGATTGATGTACGGAGCGATGACGTCCGAATGCATGCCGAAGTAGGCGCCACTCACGCCGGCCCGGGCGAACTCCTCGTTGAACACCGCGCAATGACCGAAATCACCGCCGCCGCCACCGTATTCGATGGGCAGGGTGATGCCGAGCAAGCCTTCGCGGCCGGCCTTGAGCCAGGTTTCGCGGTCGACCTGGCCGGCCTTGTCCCAGGCGGCCTGGCGCGGCAGGCATTCGCGTTCGAAAAAGCGCCGCACGGTGGTGCGGAACATCTCATGGTCGTCGCGGAAAACGGTTCGGGCGATGTGCACGCAAGACTCCTCAAACATGGCAGGCCGGCCTTGGGCCGAGCGCTTACGCAAGGCGCGGACTGCGCCTGTGATCTGAGGGTTACGATAGGTTGGGGGGCTGATACGAACGCCACCCGAGCCGGGTGGCAGGGAAAAAAACAATCCATGTAGGAGCTGCCGCAGGCTGCGATCTTTTGATCTTGTTCTTAAAAAACAAAGTCAAAAGATCGCAGCCTGCGGCAGCTCCTACAGGGTTTCAGGGGTGGACGTTGCTGCCATCTTGGGATTCCAGATCGCGCACCCGCGCCACTGCTTCATCGCGGCTGCTGACGCCGAGCTTGCTGTAGATATGGCTCAGGTGCCATTTCACGGTTTCCGGGGACAGGCCCAGGGCACGGGCGATTTTCTTGTTGGGCAGGGCCTGGGCCAGCAGGCGCACGACTTCGATTTCCCGCTCGCTCAACGGTTCGATCCCGGCCGTCAACGGTTTGCTGGTGGCCGTTGTCGCAGGTTTGGCCTTCGAGATCGCCGGGGTCGTGGCCTCGGCCGCCTGCAAGCGCTCGACATAAAACGCCAGCACCGGGTCCAGGGCTTCGCGGGCGGCGATATCGCAGATCAGTTTCAAGCCATCCGGATGGGCGTCGAGGAGGCTGCGCACCAGGCCAAAGCGTTGACCTCGGCGCAAGGCTTCGATGACTTTGATCCGTGCCCGTTCATGGTTGCCGCGTTCGGACTCGATCACGGCGCTGAGCACCAGCAGGCGCGTTGTCCCGAGTTGGCGACGATGCCGATCGCAGGTTTCGATCAATCGTTCGATGCGATCGCAAGCCCCGTCCAGATCACCCTGGACCAGTTGCCAGCGAGCGCGGGCATTCTCGGCCAGGATGTGGATTTCCTTCAGGGCCGTGTGCCCGGCATCCGGGTGACGCGCGTCGATGGCTTCCAGGCGCGCCAGTTTGGCCTGGGCTTGTGCCGTCTCCCCGAGAATCAGCAACCAGCGCACTTGCCAGGTCAGGCAGTAGGCTTGCAGGCGCTCCAGACCGAGTTTGATCGCGTACTCATCCAGCCGCTCGACAAACGCCAGGGCTTCTTGATGGTTACCTGCCAGCCATTGCACGTTCCATAACACCTGCAGCACACGCAGGACGGAATCGGGAATGGAAATCCGTTCGAGCAGGTCGATCCAGCCCGAGAGCATTTTGAACGCGGCGTCGACATCGTTGGTTTCGTACAGCACCTCACCGAGCAGCGCGGCGGAGAGATAAGTCGCGTCGGCACCGGCCTTGCCGCATTGGCCAGCCTCATGCAGCACGTCGCGGTAAACCCTTTCCGCCTGAGTCATCTGGCCTTCAAGGGCCAGGCTCAAGCCAATCATGCAACGACCCTGAAGGCTGCCGGCCGTGGTCCCCAGCAGCGGTTCGCCATTAATCAGCAGGTTCGGCCGGTCGAGTTGCACCTGCCGGGCCTTTTCGTATTCGCCGCGGTGCATGTACAGCCAGGACAGGATGTTGGCGCAGGAGCCGATGGCCACGCTGTTGCTGCCCGGCGGTGGGTTGAGCAGTTGCGGAAGGACCGTCATGGCCGCGTCGGTGTCATCGCGTTGCAGGGCCAGGGAGGCGCGCAGCAGCGAGATCATGAAGTGGTCATGGACTTCGCTCTCGGGTACGTCGCGAAACAGTTGTTCGAGACTGGCGCTGCAGGCCACGAAGTCCCGGGCATACAGCTGCATCCGCGCCTTGAGGATGCGCAGCTTGACCCGGGCCTGTACCTGTTCGACCGGCAACAGCCGTACCAGCTCGATCAACATGCGCAGGTCGCCATGGGCGTAGAGCGCCTCGGCGTGTTGCTCCACCAGGTCGGCGGCGGCAGCCGGGTCGCCGCCCATGACCGCATGGTGCACCGCTTCATCCAGGTGATTGTGGTCACGGAACCAGTGCCACGCCCGCACGTGCACCGCATGTTGCTCGGCCTGGCTGCGGGAGTCGAAATACTTGAGCAGGGTTTCGCGCAACAGTGGGTGCAGGCGATACCAGGTTTCACGTTCGGCGCTGTCCACCGGGATCAGGAACAGGTTGTCCCGCTCCATGCGCGTCAGTAGCGCATTCGCTTCGGCAACCGCCTGCGGGTGGCCGCTGAGAGCGGCGCACAACGAGGCGCAGAATCGGTTGCACACGGCCATGAGCAGCAGCAGGTCGAGGTCGGTCGGCGACAGGTGAGACAGCACTTCGACTTCGAAAAACTTGGCGAAGGCTTGATCGTCCCGCAGTTGCGTGTGCACTGACGTGGCGTCCGGGGTGGCAGGCGGGCGGTTCTTTTTGCGGCTGACGGCGAGCAGTTGCAGGCCGGCGACCCAGCCATCGGTCAGCTCATGCATCATCCTGGCGTCGCGGGCATTGATCACGCCCAACTGCGCCTTTAGGAACTGTTCGGACTCGAGCGCCGTAAAGCGCAAGTCCCGCAGGTTCAGCTCAAGCACCAGTTCCTGGCTGCGCAACCGCGCCAGGGACAACGGCACGGCACTGCGCGATACCAGCGCCAGGTGCAGGTTGGCCGGGGCGTAGTCGATCAGCCATTGCAGGGCCTGGTGAATGCCCACGTCGGTCAGGTGGTGCAGGTCGTCGAGTACCAGCACCAGTTCACGGCCACGGCTGGCAATGCTGCGCACCAGGGTGATGACGGTGCGCTCAACGGCTTCGCTGTCGATGCCGCGACCTTCCAGTTGAGTCGCGTCCCGCACCAGCGCCGGGTCGATTTGGCCGAGGCTCGCCAGCAGGTAGTCAAGAACACGCGTCAGTTCGTTGTCGTCCGCCGACAGCGTCAGCCACGCCACGTCGAATCCCAACGGCAACAGCGCCTGGCGCCAGGCGATCAGGGTCGAGGTCTTGCCGCAGCCGGCCGGCCCCTTGAGCACGATGCAGCGCAGGCGTCGGGCCTTGAGCATCTGATCCTGCAGGCGTTCGCGGGAAATCAGGCGCCCGGTGCTGCGCGGCGGAATCAGTTTGGTGCTGACGATCGGGGACTGAACCGGATTGAAGACCTGGCTGGCATGGGGGTCCGATGCATTGGACTTGCGGTGTTTGTCCATGGGGCTGTCCGATTCTTTCTTGTTTTGTGGGTGCGTCGAATCTCATCGAGTGTAACCCAGGGCATGGGTGGCATGACCCTGTCTTTGGCGGCCACCACCCGATGTGGGTGGTGGTCGTCGATCAACGGATTGATCTACTGGAAGGCACAAGAATAGGAGTGCTGTGGCGCTCCGTCAGAACAGTGGAGCGTTGGCAATGGGCGTACTGAGTGGCATTCGGGTGGTGGAGTTTGAGGCAATCGGGCCGGCGCCGTTTGGCACCATGCTGTTGGCCGACATGGGCGCCGACGTGGTGCGCATCGACCGCCCGCAGAAGGCCAGTGACCTGGGGCCGAAGCTGGAAGGCAAGCGTGCCGATATTACCGGGCGCAATCGGCGTTCGGTCACCCTCGACCTGAAGCGCCCGGACAGTGTCGCCGCTGCGCTGGAACTGATCGAACGTGCCGATGTGGTGATTGAAGGGTTTCGCCCCGGCACGATGGAGCGCCTGGGTCTTGGCCCTGACATCGCGCTCGAACGCAATCCGCGCCTGGTCTACGCGCGGATGACCGGTTGGGGCCAGACCGGCCCGATGGCCGACCGCGCCGGGCATGACCTGAACTACATCGCCTTGTCAGGTGTGTTGTCGAGCATCGGCCCGGCCGGTGGGCGACCAGTACCGCCGCTGAACCTGGTGGGCGACTACGGCGGTGGCGGCATGCTGCTGGCGATGGGCGTGCTGGCGGCGCTGGTCAACGTGCAGCGCGGCGGCGCCGGCCAGGTGGTCGACGCGGCCATGACCGAAGGTGCGGCGCAACTGGGCTCGGTGATCTGGGGCCTGCTCGCCGGCGGGCACTGGACAGAACAGCGCGGCAGCAACCTGCTCGACGGCGGCGCGCCCTGGTACGACACCTACGAAACCCGCGACGGCCAGTACATGGCAATCGGGCCGATCGAGTCGCGCTTCTATGCGCAGATGCTGGAAATTCTCGGACTGTCCAACGCCGACCTGCCCAATCAGCACGACCGGGCTGGCTGGCCGCGGCTGCGTGAGGCCTTCACCGCTGCGTTCCTGGGCCGCACCCGCGAGCAGTGGGTCGCCGCGTTCGAAGGCAGCGACGCTTGCGTTGCACCGGTGCTGGGGCTTGTCGAAGCCGCCCGGCATCCCCATGGCGTTGCCCGTGGCAGCTTCATAGAGGTTGACGGGGTGGTGCAACCGGTCCCGGCTCCGCGTTTCCTTGGCACGCCATCGGCGCAACCGCAACCCGCTCCCGAGCGTGGCGAACACGGCGGCGACGCACTGCGCGACTGGGGCTACGACACAGCGGCCATCGAGCGCTTGCGTGCGCTGGGTCTGGGATGGCGCGCCTGAGCGCGTTCGCCCCGAAAAAACATAAAGATCCGTGCAGCGCAGGAGTCACCCATGGCCATTCAGTTCAAGATCATCGATCACGTGGCACTTGTCACGCTCGATGCGCAACAGTCGAACAACGCGCTGATCCTCAGCGATTTGATGCACCTGCGCAAGACACTGGGCGCCTGCCAGGATGACGAACAGGTGCGGGTCATCGTCCTGACCGGTGCCGGCGAACGTGCATTTTGCAGCGGCGCGAGCCACAAGGAGTCGCTGCTGGCCGCTTCGGGGTTCGTCGCCGGCACCCTCAAGAGTCGCGAAACCGAAGCCGAGGAGGGCGGCTACAGCCGACTGTTCGACCTCAGCGACCTGGACATCTGGAAACCGGTGGTTGCCGCCATCAATGGTGCCTGCCTGGGCGGCGGTCTTGAGCTGGCGCTGCAATGCGATCTGCGCATCGCTTCGTGCGGCGCTACCTTCGGCTTGCCTGAAGTATGCGACGCGACCATTCCAGCGGCCGGCGGCGTGCAGTACCTGCTGCGTGCGATCCCGGCGGCACACGCGATGAAAATGGCCCTGACCGGGGAGTCGATCGGCGCGCAGGAGGCTTTGGACATCGGTTTGATCATAGAGCTGCTGCCCCAGGACCGTCTGCTGCCGGCGGCGCTCGATCTGGCCGGGCGCATTGCCGCCAATGGCCCGCTGGCAGTGCAGTCGATCAAGCGCCTGGCCTTGCAGACCGCCCACCTCGCACCCCGGGATTTCGTCACCCAGGCCCATCTGCACTGGGGGTTGCTGCGCGACAGCGAAGATCACGCCGAAGGGCGCATGGCCCAGGCCGAGCAGCGTTCACCGAAGTACACCGGCACCTGACGCAACAGGCAAGCGCCGCATTCGTCCTGACCTGACAACAATAATTCACAGGAGAACCCCATGTATTTGACCCAAGGCCTGCACCGCGTGTTGCAGCAACGTCCCCATGCCGTGGCGACAGTCTTTCGCGACCGCCGCCGCACCTATGCCGAACTGGCCGAGCGGGTGGCTCGTCTGGCCGGGGCGTTGCAGCAACTGGGGATGCAGACCGGCGACCGCGTCGGCCTGCTGGGCCTGAATTCCGACCGATTCCTTGAGTATTTCCTGGCGACCTGGTGGGGCGGCGGCGTGGTCAACCCGGTGAATATTCGCTGGAGCGTGCCGGAAATCGTCTACTCGCTGGACGACTGTGACACGCGCATCCTGCTGATCGACGACACCTTCCTGCCCATGGCCGAAGACATCGCCGGCAGCGCCAAGGTACGGCCATTGCTGATTCACATCGGCGACGGGCCATTACCCCAAGGCATGCTGTCCTATGAGCAACTGATTCGTGAAGCTACGCCGGTGGACGACGCCTTTCGCGGCGGTGATGACCTGGCGAGCATCATGTACACCGGCGGTACGACCGGCCGGCCGAAGGGTGTGATGCAGTCGCACATGAACCTGTGGACCGCTGCCGTGGCCCGTGCGGCCGATGTGCCGGTGCCGGCGGATGCCCTGACCCTGCATATCGCGCCGATGTTCCACCTGGCGGCGCTGTCGCGGGTCATCCTGATCTCGCTGCTCGGTCTGCCGAGCATTTTCGTCCCGGCCTTCGATGCCCTGGACGTGATGCGTACCATCGAGCGCGAGCGCATCACCGACATCCTGATCGTGCCGACCATGCTTCAGGCATTGATCATGCACCCGGAATTCGCCAGACATGACCTGAGCTGCCTGCGCAGTCTCACCTACGGCGCCTCGCCGATTGCCGTGCCCTTGCTCGAACTGGCGCTCAAGGCGTTGCCCAATGTCGAGTTCACCCAAGGGTACGGCATGACCGAAGCGGCGCCGCCGATCAGCGCCAACGGTCCGGAAAACCACAGCGCCGAAGGCATTGCCAATGGTCGTCTGCGCTCGGCCGGGCGGCCAGGGCTGGGCGTTACGGTGCGCATCGTCGACGAACACGACAACGAGGTGCCGCGCGGCACGGTCGGCGAAGTGCTGGTCCGTGGCCCGAACATCATGCTCGGCTACTGGAACAAACCCGAAGAAACCGCCCAGGCCCTGCGTGGCGGCTGGATGCACACCGGTGACGGCGCCTACATGGACGACGACGGCTATATCTACATCGTCGACCGCTTCAAGGACATGATCGTCAGCGGTGGCGAAAACGTTTATTCGGGTGAAGTCGAAAGCGCGATTTCCAGTCACCCGGCCGTCGCCGCCTGCGCAGTGATCGGCATTCCCTGCGCGCAGTGGGGCGAAGCGGTGCATGCGGTGATCGTGCTCAAGCCCGATCACGAAGCCGCGGGCGCCGCGATCATCGAGCATTGCCGGCGGCAGATCGCGGGCTATAAGACGCCGAAGTCGGTCGAGTTCCGCACCGCGTTGCCGCTGTCTGGCGCTGGCAAGGTGCTCAAGCGCGATCTGCGCGAACCGTTTTGGGCCGGCAAGGATCGGGGAGTCAGCTGATGCCACAAGTGAACGGTGGCGCATTGATTCCCGAGGGCTTCTGCGCGCTGGAACAACGTTCGGGTTTTTTGCGCTGTTGCGGCGACTTTTATGTGCATGAAACGCTGCCGATCCTGGCGGTGCGCCTCGAGCCCCAGCATCTCAATTACGTGCGCATCGCCCACGGCGGCTTTCTCGCCACGGTGGCGGACAGCGCGTTCGGCGTCATTTTGCGGCGCCTTTCGGTGTCGCAGTCGGTGGCGGTGACGGTCAATCTGAACGTCGATTACCTCGGTCCGGTGCGCGAAGGAGACTGGCTGGAGGCGCATGTGCAAGTGCTCAAGAGCGGCGGCACCTTCATCAGCGCCAGCTGCCTGTTGAAGGTCGGCGAGCGCCTGGTGTTACGTGCCAACGGCGTCTTCACCCCCTGGAAGGGCCAGACGCCATGTACATGACCCAATGCCTGCAACGCACACTGCAACAGAACCCGGATCAGCTCGCGACGGTTTTCGGTGATCGCCGTCGGACCTATCGCCAGTTTGGTGACCGCGTCGCTCGCCTGGCGGGTGCCTTGCAGAGTCTGGGCATGGCGGCCGGCGATCGGGTCGGCATGCTGGCGCTCAATTCCGACCGCTACCTGGAATACATCATGGGCGTGTGGTGGGGCGGCGGGGTGCTCAACCCGGTGAACATCCGCTGGAGCGTGCCGGAGATCGTCTACTCGCTGGACGATTGCAGTACCGGCATCCTTATCGTCGACGAACACTTTGCACCACTGGCCGAGAAGATCCGCATCAGTGCCCGCCATGTGCCACGATTTATCTATGCCGGCGAGGGCGAAGTGCCGGTGGGCATGCTGGGTTTCGAGCAACTGATTGCCCAGGCCACGCCGGTCGAAGACGCCGGGCGGGGTGGTGAAGACCTTGCCTGCATCATGTACACCGGCGGAACCACCGGCTTTCCCAAGGGCGTGATGCAGTCGCACTTGAACCTGTGGTCGGCGTGCATGCCGCGCATGGTCGACATGCCGCCTATCCATGACGGTCGACTGTTGCACGTGGCGCCGCTGTTCCATGTCGCCGGCATGGCTCGGGCACTGATTCAGTTCATGGCCGGTGAAAGTCATGTGCTGCTGTCGAGTTTCGACGCGGCCCAAGTGCTGCAGGTGATCGAGCGGGAACGGATCACCGAGACGCTGCTGGTGCCGACCATGATCCTGGCGCTGCTGGCCCATCCGGACTTCGATCACCATGACCTCAGTAGCCTGAAACGCCTGACCTACGGTGCATCGCCCAGCGCGGGCGAAATGGTGGAACAGGTGTTGGCCCGGCTTCCGGATCTCGAGCTTTCTCATTCCTACGGGCTGACCGAAGCCTGTCCGGTGGTGTCGAGCAATCTGCCGTGCAATCACACGCCGCAGGCACGCAAGAGTGGTCTGTCGCGTTCGGTCGGGCGCGGCGGGTTGGGGGTCAACGTGAAGATCGTCGACCCGCAAGGTCAGGAAGTTGCGCGTGGCACGGTGGGCGAGATCATCGTGCGCGGGCCGAACATCATGCAGGGGTACTGGAACAAGCCCGAGGAAACCGCCAAGGCATTGCGCGATGGCTGGTTGTACACCGGCGATGCCGCGTGGATGGATGAGCAGGGATACCTGTTCATCGTCGACCGCTTGAAGGACATGATCGTCAGCGGTGGCGAAAATGTTTACTCGGCGGAAGTCGAAAACGTCCTGGCGCGGCACCCGGCCGTGGCGCTGTGCGCGGTGATCGGCGTTCCCCATGAACAGTGGGGCGAGGCGGTGCACGCGGTGGTGGTGCGCAAACCCGGTGCCCAGGTCGATGCCGAGCAATTACGCAGGTACTGCCGCGAGTTCATCGCACCTTACAAATGCCCGAAAACCGTTGAGTTCCGCGACGAACTGCCGCTGTCGGCCGCCGGCAAAGTCCTCAAGCGCGAACTGCGCCAATAACCCCCATAACCGCCCCCGTAGGAGCTGCCGCAGGCTGCGATCTTATGATCCTGATTTTTTGAAGATCAGGATCATAAGATCGCAGCCTGCGGCAGCTCCTACGGTCGGCGGTGATCGCTACCCGATCCGGGTGGCTTCACCACCCACCCGCGTCAATACAGTGGACTCACGAACCAGGCGCAAGCCTTGCCTGGCAACCCACTGGAGATCCCGATGCATATCAACCGTACCGTCTACCGTGAAGACCACGAAATGCTGCGCGACACCGCGCGGCGTTTCTTCGAGCGTGAGTGCCTGCCCAAACAGGCGCAGTGGGACGAGGCCGGGCAGGTCGACCGGGAAACCTGGCTCAAGGCTGGCCGCCACAATCTGCTGTGCCTCACCGTGCCCACCGAATATGGCGGTGGCGGCGGCGACTTCGGTCACTCGGCGGTGTTGATCGAAGAGCTGTACCGCGCCGGGGTTTCGGGCTGGAGCCTGGGCGTGCATTCGGACATCGTCGCGCCCTACATCGTGCGTCTGGGCACCGAAGAGCAGAAGCAGAAATGGCTGCCGAAAATCTGCACCGGCGAAACCGTACTGGCCGTCGCGATGACCGAGCCGGGCACCGGTTCCGACCTCAAGGCGATCCGTACCACCGCCGTGCGTGACGGCGACGAGTGGGTGATCAACGGCAGCAAGACCTTCATCAGCAACGGCCTGACCTGCGACATGGTGGTGGTCGTGTGCAAGACCGACCCGAGTGCCGGGGCCAAGGGCTGCAGCCTGATCATGGTCGAGTGCGACCGTGAAGGGTTCCGCCGCGGGCGCAAGCTGGACAAGGTCGGCCAGCACGCCGCCGACACCGCCGAGCTGTTCTTCGACGATGTCCGTGTGCCGGTGGGCAACCTGCTCGGTGAAGAGAACAAGGGCTTCATGCACCTGATGGAAGAGTTGCCGCAAGAGCGCCTGGTGATCGCCCTGTACAGCGCCGCCAAGCTCGAACGCCTGCTGGAACAGACCGTCGAGTACGTGAAGGACCGCAAGGCGTTCAATCAGACCGTCTGGGACTTCCAGAACACCAAATTCAAGCTCGCGGACATCAAGGCCCAGGCCACGGCCGTGCGCCTGACCATCGACCACTACATCAGTGAGCACATGCGTCGTCGCCTCACGGTGCAGGAGTCGGCCATCGCCAAGCTCCTGGCCACCGAAACCCTGTGGAAGTGCATCGACGACATGGTCCAGCTGCATGGCGGCTACGGCTACATGATGGAGTACCCGATCGCCCGCGCCTTCGTCGACATGCGCGTGACGCGTGTCTTCGGTGGCACCAGCGAAGTGCTGCGCGAACTCATCGCGCGCCAGTTGTGATTTCTTTTCCCGCATTTTTTCAGGTGACACCATGAGCGAAAAAGTACTGGTTGCCGGCGTCGGCATGATCCCGTTCCGCAAGCCCAGCGAGAGCCCGACCTATGTGCAGATGGGCGCCGAAGCGGTGCGTCGCGCCCTGGCCGATGCGGCGATCGATTACAACCTGGTCCAGGAGGCTTACGCCGGTTACGTCTACGGTGATTCCACCTGTGGCCAGACGGTGCTCTACGAAGTCGGCATGACCGGGATCCCGGTGGTCAACGTCAACAACAACTGCTCGACCGGCTCCACCGCGTTGTACCTGGCGCGCAAGGCTATCGAATCCGGCTCGGCCGATTGCGTACTGGCCGTGGGTTTCGAGCAGATGCAGGCCGGCGCATTGAAGTCCCATTGGGACGACCGCCCGCCGACCCGTGAACGTTTCCTGCCGATCCTGCGCGGCTTGACCGCCGATATGGATGGCATGGCCCAGGCCATCCGTACCTTCGGTGGTGCCGGGCGCGAATACATACAGAAATACGGCACCAGAATGGAAACCTTCGCCGCAGTGCGCGCCAAGGCCAGCCGTCATGCCGCCAACAACCCGCTGGCATTGTTTCGCAAGGTGCTCAGCGTCGAAGACGTGATGAACGACCCGGTGATTCTGCCAGGCGTGATGACCCGCCTGATGGCCTGCCCGCCAACCTGCGGTGGTGCGGCGGCGATCCTGGTGTCCGAGCGTTTCGCGAAAAAACATGGCCTGCGCCGCGACGTGGAAATTGTCGCCCAGGCCATGACTACCGACACACCCGAATCCTTCAACTTCGACAAACCGTCGATGCTCGACTGGGTCGGCACCCACATGACCCACGCCGCCGTGGGCCAGGTGTACGAGAAGGCCGGCGTCGGTCCACAGGATATCGACGTCTGCGAACTGCACGACTGCTTCGCCCAGAACGAAGTGATCTGCTACGAGTCGTTGGGGTTCTGCCCCGAGGGCGGGGCCGAGAAGTTCGTCATGGACGGTGACAACACCTACGGCGGGCAGATCGTGATCAATCCGTCCGGCGGTCTGCTTTCCAAGGGGCATCCATTGGGCGCGACGGGTTTGGCGCAGTGCTATGAGCTGACCCAGCAATTGCGCGGCAATGCCGAGCAGCGGCAGGTCGACGGTGCGCGCCTGGCCATGGCCCATAACCTCGGGCTGGGCGGTGCATGCGTGGTGACGCTGTACGGCAAAGTCAGTGGAGGTGCCCGGTGAGCAGCTTGCTCGACGCCTTTCGCTTGACCGCGCTGCCGCCACACGCAGAAGCCTTTCGTGCCGAGGTCAAGGCTTTTCTGGCCGAGCATCTGCCAAGGGTTTCGGCGAGTGTGCGAGCGCGCAGCTGGACCGGCTTCGATGCAGGTTTCAGTCGGCAACTGGCGCAGCGCGGCTGGGTCGGCCTGACCTTGCCCGCCGCTTATGGCGGTGCCGGGCTGGATGCGTTCAGTCGCTTCGTGCTGGTGGAGGAGCTGCTGTCTGCCGGTGCTCCGGTGGCGGCACACTGGATCGCCGACCGCCAGAGCGGGCCGTTGATCCTGAAGTTCGGCAGCGATGCACAGAAGGATTTTTTCCTGCCGCGCATCTGCGCCGGCCAGGCATTTTTCTGCATCGGCATGAGCGAACCGAACTCGGGTTCGGACCTGGCCAGCGTGCGCAGCCGTGCCACCCGTTGCCCTGAAGGTTGGCGCCTGAGCGGGCGCAAGATCTGGACCACCAACGCCCATCACGCCGATTACATGATCGCGTTGGTGCGCACCAGCGGTGCGCCCGAGGACCGTCAAAACGGGCTGTCGCAATTCATCATCGACCTCAAGCAGCCAGGCATCAGCGTGCGTCCCATCGTTGACCTGGCCGGTGACGCGCATTTCTCCGAAGTGGCCTTCGACGACGTCTTGCTCGGCGAAGACGCGTTGGTGGGCGAGGAGGGCAGTGGCTGGAAACAGGTCAACGCTGAACTGGCGTTCGAGCGCAGCGGGCCGGAACGTTTCTACTCCAGCATCGTGTTGCTCGACCTGTGGGCCGAAACGTTGCGGCGCACGGGCGCGACGGCCCAGGAGAGCGCATTGCTCGGCAGTTTTCTCAGCCAGCTCACCTGCCTGCGCAATCTGTCGCTGGCACTGACTGCACTGCTCGCACGGGGGCAAAGCCCGGTGGTGGAAGCCGCACTGGTCAAGGACATCGGCACCGAATTCGAGCAAGCGATCCCGGCAGCGATTGCCGCGGCGATCAGCGCCGATCCGGATGCACCGGTCGATGAGGCGCTCTACAGCACGGTCGCCTATCTGAACCAGGTCGCGCCGACCTTCTCGTTGCGCGGCGGCACCCGGGAAATCCTGCGCGGCATGATCGCCCGCGGCCTGGGCCTGCGCTGATGCACCTCCAACAGGAAATACTTCATGTTCACTGAAGCCATTGAAAAGATCCTCAGCGACTTGTGCACGCCGGCGCGGGTCCGTGCCGTGGAAAGCGCAGACAGCGCAACGACGTTGTGGAGCGCCCTGGAAGACAGCGGTTTTCTCGAATTGCTGACACCGGAAGTCGCCGGTGGCGCGGGCCTTGCGCTCGATGCACTGCTGCCGATTTTTGTCGCCTTCGGTCGCTGCGCGCTGCCGGTCCCGGCGGCGCAAAGCATGGCCGCTCGCGCGTTGATGCGTGACTGCCCGAGCGCGCCACCGAGCGGCATGTTGACCCTGGCCGGTACAGCCCATCGCCAGCCCGATGGCCTGTTGTGCGTGCCACGGGTGGCGTTTGGCTTGATGGCCGATTTCGCCCTGGTCAACCTGGAAGGCCAGTTGTTGCTGCTCGATTGCAGCCTGGCCCGCCGTCAGCCCACGGGCGTTTACGGCAGCCAATGCGCCACCTTGTACTGGTCGCAGGACTCAGTCGGCAGTGCCATCGGCAATAACGGCGAGGAAGTACGGGTGTTCAACGCCGCTATCCACGCCGCCGCCATCGCCGGCGCCATGGAGCAGGCACTCGCCATGACGCTGGAGTACTGCAACGACCGCGTGCAGTTCGGCAAGGCCATCGGCAAGTTCCAGGCGGTGCAACACCAGCTCAGTGTGATGGCCGAGCAGGTTGCCGCTTCGCGCATCGCCGCTGAACTGGCGTTTGCCGGCGATTCGCAGGTGCCGCCGCTGATGGCGACGGCCATTGCCAAGGCGCGGACCAGCATGGCGGTGCCTCAAGTCACGGCCATCGCCCATGCATTGTTCGGCGCCATTGGCGTGACCGAAGAACTGGACCTGCAACTGTTCACCCGGCGCCTGCACGAGTGGCGCGTCAGCGAAGGTTCGGAAACGTACTGGAACGGGATTGTCGGCCAGGCGTTGCTGACGCAGCCGAACGTCACGGCCTGCGAATTCGTGCGTCACGTCACCCCGTCTCCAACCGCTTGAGGATCAGCCATGAATCCGTTTTTGAAATACGAACAGGAAGGTCATGTCGTCACCCTGACGATGAATGACCCCGAGCGACGCAATCCGTTGACCGGCAACAGTGCCGTGCCGGAGTTCCTCGAAGCCATCGAGCGCATCGAGCGCGACAGCAGCGTGCGTGCCGTGATCATCACCGGCGCCGGCACCGCGTTTTGCTCCGGTGGCAACGTGCGCGACATGGACCGCTATGGGCAAATGTCGGGCATGCAATTGCGTCAGGAATATCGCACCGGCATTCAGCGCCTGCCCCTGGCGCTGTTCAATCTGGAAGTCCCGGTAATCGCCGCGGTCAATGGCGCGGCCATCGGCGCGGGGCTGGATCTGGCGTGCATGTGCGACATCCGCGTGGCGTCCGAGCAGGCGAAGTTTGCCGAGAGCTTCGTCAAGTTGGGGATCATTCCAGGGGACGGCGGCGCCTGGCTGTTGCCACGGATCATCGGTCTGTCCCGTGCCACCGAGTTGACGTTGACCGGGCAAATGATCGACGCCCGTCAAGCGGAGCAATGGAACCTGGTGTCTCGCGTTGTTCCCGCCGAACAGTTGCTGGACACGGCACGGGACATCGCCGCGTCGATTGCCGCCAACCCGCCTCACGCCGTGCGTCTGGCCAAGCGTTTGTTGCGCGAAGCCTTGCACACCCGACTCGACACGCTGCTGGAAATGTCCGCGACGTTCCAGGTGCTGTCGCACCAGACCGCCGACCACCGCGAAGCCGTGGCGGCCTTTATCGACAAACGCGTGCCGAGCTTTACCGGGTGAATGTCACCGAGCGTAACGCCCGGCTTGGACCGGGCTGTTACACCGCGCGAAACCTCGCGACCAACACCCCTTCAAATCACCCGTTCGGGTGTGAGGGACGGGCCGGAGCCCCACTAGCATGGGCGCTCCAACACTTAATCCTTAACCGGAGAAACCGCATGACAACAAAAACAATGCGCGGAGTCTTCCAGCCGAGTCTGCTGGCCGTCGCTGTAATGATTGCCACTTGCGCGAGCAATCAGGCTCACGCTGTTGATTTCAATATCGGGGAAGTTCAGGGCAGTTTCGATTCATCGCTGTCGATAGGGGCGAGCTGGTCGACGGCTGATCCGGACAAGCAATTCATCTCCAACTTCAACTCACAGGGCGTTACCGGCGGAAAGTCCGCGTCCCGGACCACCGACGACAACCGCCTGAATTTCAAGAAAGGTGAAACCTTCTCGAAGATCTTCAAGGGCGTGCATGACCTGGAGCTGAAGTACGGTGACAGCGGCGCCTTCGTGCGCGGTAAATACTGGTACGACTTCGAGCTGATGGACGAGAGCCGCCCCTTCTATGACATCAACGACTCGGGGCGTGATCGCGCGGCCAAGTCCTCCGGCGCGATGTTCCTCGACAGCTTCGTCTACCACAACTATTCGATTGGCGATCAGGTCGGCAACGTGCGCTTGGGTAAGCAAGTGGTGAGCTGGGGCGAGAGTACCTTCATCGGCAACTCGATCAACAGCATCAACCCGATCGACGTCGCCGCCTTGCGTCGTCCCGGTGCGGAAGTGAAGGAAGGCCTGATTCCGGTCAACCTGCTGTACGTGTCCCAGGGCCTGGCCGACAACATCACCGCCGAAGCGTTTTACCAGCTGCAATGGGACAAGTCGGTGGTGGACAACTGCGGCACTTTCTTTGGCAATGACGGCGTACCGCAAGGCTGTGACGACCGCCTGGTGATCGCCGGTCTCGACTTGCCACCGGGCGTGGCGAAGAACACCGGTGGTTTGGCGGCCATTGCCGCAGGCACCGATGACGCCTTTATCCCGCGCCTCAACGATAACGATGCACGCGACAGCGGCCAGTATGGCCTGGCCCTGCGCTGGTACGTGCCGGAAGCCAACGACACCGAGTTCGGCGCCTATGCGATGAACTATCACAGCCGCAACCCGCTCCTGAGCATCAACCAGATGAGCAACCCGGCCGGGGGCGTGGCTTCGGCGCGCAGTGCCCGCTACTTCATCGATTATCCGGAAGACATTCGCCTGTATGGCTTGAGCTTCCAGACCAACGTCGCGGGCGTTTCGCTGGGGGGGGAACTCAGCTACCGGCCGAACATGCCGCTGCAACTGAACACCGCCGACCTGTTGTCCGCGGCGACCTTCGGCGCCACATCGCCCCTGATCACCACCGGTTTCGCCGGGCGCACCCTGGGTGGCGAGGTCAATGGCTACAAGCGCATGCCGGTGACCCAGGCGCAGGTGACCGCGACGCAGTTCTTCGATCAGGTGTTCGGCGCCAGTCGCCTGACCCTGGTGGGCGAGGTGGGTTACAACAAGATCAACGGCCTGGGCAAGGCTGACGGTACGGACCTGCGCTTCGGTCGCAGCCCGGCCTTCGGTTCCGGCGAATTGCCGGGTGCTGCCGGTGCGGCCACTTGCCGTGGCAGCGCAGCGGGCCTGCCCAACGCCAGCAACCCGGCGCAGGAGTGCAACAACGATGGCTTCTACACCAGCAGCAGCTGGGGCTATCGGCTGCGCGGCAAGCTCGATTACCCGAACGCGATCGCCGGTATCAACCTCTCGCCGAACCTTGCCTGGTCCCACGACGTCCAGGGCTACGGCCCGAACTTCGATGAAGGTTCCAAGGCGGTCAGCCTCGGTGTCGATGCCGACTACCAGAACACCTACACCGCCAGCCTCAGTTACACCAACTACTTCGGTGGCGATTTCAATACCAACGTCGACCGTGATTACGCCGCGCTGAGTTTCGGCGTGAATTTCTGATGCAACCCTGCCAGAGGAAACTGAACATGAACGCACGTTTAATTCTGCGCGCCGGCGCACTGAGTCTGTCGTTGCTGGCCACTGGGGTCATGGCCGCCGTCACCCCGCAGGAAGCGGCCCAGCTGGGCACCACCCTGACGCCGTTGGGGGCGCAGAAAGAGGGCAATGCCAACGGCAGCATTCCTGCCTGGACCGGTGGCCTGAAGCCCGGCGCGGCGCCACTCGACAATGGATTTCTTGGCGATCCGTTTGCCAGTGACAAGCCGCAGTTCGTGATCACGGCAGCCAACGTCGAGCAGTACAAGGACAAGCTGACCCCCGGTCAACTGGCGATGTTCAAGCGCTATCCGGACAGCTACCGGATCCCGGTGTACAAGACCCAACGCACGGCCGCGTCGCCACAGAACATCTATGACATCGCCAAAAAGAGTGCGGTGACCACCGAACTCACCCCTGACGGCAACGGCTTGGTGAACTTCACCCAGACCCGCTATTACCCGTTCCCGATTCCGAAGAACGGTGTGGAGGTGTACTGGAACCACACCAACCGCTATCGCGGCGGCAACATGGAACGTATCGCGGCCCAGGCGGCCCCGCAAACCAACGGTTCCTATTCCATCGTCGAGTACGAGGACAAACTGGCTTTCCCGCAGTTGATGGAAGGCGTCGATGCCGGGCAGGCCGATAACGTTCTGTATTACTACAAGCAGGAAATCACCGCGCCGTCGCGCATGGCCGGCAGTGTGATCCTGATCCACGAGACTATCGACCAGGTCAAGGAGCCGCGCCTGGCATGGGTCTACAACGCCGGTCAGCGCCGCGTGCGCCGTGCACCGCAAGTGGCGTATGACGGCCCGGGCAACGGTTCCGACGGCATGCGCACCGCCGACAACACCGACATGATGAACGGCGCGCCGGATCGTTATGACTGGAAACTGGTGGGCAAACAGGAACTGTACATCCCGTACAACAACTACAAGTTGCAGTCGCCGAAGGTCAAATACGACGACATCATCAAACCGGGGCACATCAACCAGGACCTGACCCGTTACGAGTTGCACCGCGTGTGGCACGTGCAGGCCACGCTCAAACCCGGTCAACGCCACGTCTACGCCAAGCGTGACATGTACTTCGACGAAGACACCTGGCAACTGGCCGAGGTCGATCACTACGACGGTCGCGGGCAGCTGTGGCGAGTGGCGGAAGGTTATGCGGTCAACGATTACGAGCGCGGTTCGTCGAACTTCTCCATGCTCGGCATCTACGACCTGATTGCCGGTCGCTACAACGTCCTGGCGATGACCAACCAGTCCAGGCATGCCACGACGTACGGCATGACCGCGAAGATGACCGACTTCACTCCGGCTGCGCTGCGCAACGACGGCATTCGCTGACTCTTTGTCCCGCTTCGCACAACGCCCTGTTCGCAGGGCGTTGTGCGTTGTGCGGCGCCTACCACCTGATGCGGGTGGCGCGTTTTCCGGCGTCGGGCTCAATGATGGTGCTTACTCCCCATCAGCGAGGTCCGCCATGTTTGTGCCACGGCCGCATCTGATCGATGCACTTGAGGGCAAGCCGTGTCGCTTGCAACTGCTTTGTGCGCCTGCCGGGTATGGAAAGACGTCCTTGTTGCAGCAGTACTTTCAAGGCATTGCGCCGTCGGGGGCGGTGGTCTGGATGGCTTTGGGCGGACAGCGGCAGACGCTGGAGCACTTTATTGCCAGGTTGGCGGGGGCGCTTGGGTTGCCGGTGGATACTGCACCGGATGGGGTATTGGCGTTTCTTGATTCCAGTAATCCGGCGACTGACCTATCGCTTTCGCGAGCAAGCCCGCTCCCACAGGGGAACGGGATCAACTGTGGGAGCGGGCTTGCCCGCGAAGAGGCCCGTGCAGCCAACGAATTCCTGTCGGCAAAAAAAACAAACGAATCCAGCCCGATTCGCTTGGTGTTCGACGATCTTCCCGTGGATATGCCCGCCGACCTGAACCACTGGTTCGATCAACTCCTGGCCCTCAACAACCGGCAACTGCAAGTACTGGTCACCTGTCGCCAACGTCCGGACTGGAACCTGCCGCGTCTGATGCTGACCGGTCAGTTGCAGGAGTTTGGTGCCCGGCAACTGGCCCTGCGCCCCGATGAGTTCGAATCGCTGATTGACGCCCTGGCGCCACACACCGATGCGCTGGCCAGGGGAAGTCTCTGGCATGAGACAGGCGGGTGGTGCGCCGGTGTTCGCCTGTCGCTTTCGCTGGATCATGCCCAGCCGTCGCCATTGCTCGGCCAATACCTGGAGCGTGAATTGTTATCGCGCTTGAGTGACGAGCAGCGCGAAGTGATGGGTGGGCTGGCACATTTGTCCCGCGTCAGTGCGGACTTCTGCGAACAGTTATGGGAAGGCCGGCAAGCAGCACAGGTGTTCAACAGTCTGTTGCAATGCCAGGCCTTTGTGTTCCCGATCGAGCAACAACCCGGCTGGTTCCGCCTGCTGCCCGCGGTGGCGCAAGCCCTGCAAAGCCAATTGAGCGGTGCGCCGTTGAACCGGCTGCGCTTGCGGGCCTGTCAGCTGCTCAGTGTGCTCGGGCATGTCGACGACGCGGTGGAGCAGGCACTGTGTGCCGATCAACCTGAAGTGGCTGCCAACTACATGGAGCGCCTGTGGCTGAGCTGGATTCTCAGGGAACGGCACTTGAGCAAACTGATGGATTGGCGTGAGCGCATCGAGCCGCAGTTATTGCACAGCAGCCCGCGTCTGATCTATCTGTGCGCCAAGGCCTTGCTGTTCAGTGGGCGACTGGACGAAGCCGCCGAATGCCTGGCGCGTCTGGGGCATTTTTTGCCGCTGCCCGACCCGGTACGCACTCAACGCCTGCTGGCGAACTGGCAGGCGTTGTTTGGCACCTTGCAGGCCTTGCGTGGACAGACCGGGGCGGCGCGCCTGCATTGCCGTGCAGCCCTTGATTATCTTGGGGGAGAGGACTGGTTGTCGGTGTTGTTGTGCCATTGCATCCTGGCGCGCCTTGCCATGGAGACCGGCGATCTTGCACAAGCGCAAACCTTGCTGGATCAGTCGCTGGAGTTGGCCCGACGCCAGGGCAGTCATGAATCGGAAGTGCTGGTCAATGCCGACCGGGTCCGCCTGATGATGCTCAGGGGACAATCGGGCTTTGCCCAGGCACTGTTGCGCACTGAGCTGGACCGGTTGGCCCCGGTCCCGTCGCAGCCATATCCGTTGCTCGGTCGGTTGCTGTTCCTGCGCGGCGAGTTGCTGCTGCAGCAAGGGCATTGCAGCGAAGCCGAAGTGGTGATCCAGGCGGGGTTGCTGCAGGTCCGCGATTGCTGCGCCCCCTTTGTACTCAATGCCTATCTGCTGCTCGCGGAGATTGCCTCGCGCAACCACGACCCACAAAAGGCTCATCTGCTGCTGCATGAGGCCGAGCGGCGCATGCAGTGGGGCAAGATCGACAACGCCTTGTATCAGGCACCGATTGCCCGGCAGAAAAACCGCATTCTGGCCCGTGAACAGCCGGCGGAAACTGGCCAGGCAACTGTCACTCGTCTCTCTGCGGGTGTGCCGGATTACCAGGATGACCTGACCCCCCGCGAGGTGTCGGTGCTCAAGTTACTGGCCGAGGGCATGTCGGTACGCGAAGTGGGCAGCCGCTTGTTCATCTCGGAAAACACCGTGAAAACCCACGCCAAGAACATCAACGTCAAGCTCGGCGCCTGCCGTCGCACCCAGGCCATCAACAGCGCCAAGGCCATGGGCATCCTCGCCTGAATCCATCGCCGTGACACCACCCACCTGATCCGGGTGGCGGCGCGGCGCCCGCGATGATCAACCATGCAGCCAGACCCTGTGCATTACCGCCCGGCCGTGGCCGCGGCCTCACAAAAACAAGAGAGGTAGTGATGAGCGCCATCGAGAGTTCGACGAGCTGTGACATCCGCACGATCCTGGAAAAACAACGCGCGGCCTTCCAGGACCGCGAACCTTATACCCTTGAAGAGCGCTGTGAGTTGCTCGACCGGGCCATCGGTTTGCTGGTCAATCACGAACAGGACATCATCGAGGCTCTGACCGCCGATTTCGGCCATCGCAGCCCGGGTTTCTCCAAGGGCAGTGAAGTGCTGTCGCCACTGGCGACACTGCAGCAGACCAAGGCCGAACTGGCCGAATGGATGCGCCCGGAACAACGTCGGGCCCGCGCCGGCGAAGCCTGGGTGCAGTACCAGCCGCTGGGTGTCGTGGGCATCGTCACGGCCTGGAACGTGCCGGGCTACATGGTGTTCAGCGGGCTGGCCGGCGCATTGGCGGCGGGCAACCGGGTAATGATCAAACCCTCGGAATTCACCCCGCATACGTCGGAGCTGATCGCGCGGCTGATCCGCTCGGTCTACGCCGAAGACGAAGTGGCGGTGGTCCTGGGTGGTGCGGACGTCGGGCAGGCGTTCTGCGGCCAGCCGTTCGACCATTTGCTGTTCACTGGCGCCACCAGCATCGGCAAGCACGTGCTACGGGCCGCGGCGGAAAACCTGGTGCCGGTGACCCTGGAGCTGGGTGGCAAGTCGCCAACGATCATCTCGCGTTCGGCAAACTTCAACGAAGCGGTGGCCAAGGTCGTGATCGGCAAGCTGCTCAATGCCGGTCAGTTGTGCGTGGCTCCGGACTACGTGTTTGTCCCGCAAGAGTCGGTAGAGGCTTTCATCGCCGTGGCCAAAGCCGTGGTGGCGAAGTTCTTCCCGACGCTCAAGGACAACCCCGACTACACCTCCATCATCAACACCCGTCATTTCGAACGCTTGCAGGGTTACCTGAGCGAGGCCAGCGCCGCGGGTGTCGAGCTGATCGAACTGAATGCCGGCGCTGAAGACTTCAGCCAGTCGCCGCTGAACAAGATCGTACCGACGCTGCTGCGCAATCCCGGCGACGACCTGCAGGTAATGCAGGACGAAATCTTCGGTCCGCTGCTGCCGATCAAACCCTACGAAACCCTCAGCGAAGTCATCGCCCAGATCAATGCGCGGCCGCGTCCGCTGGCCTTGTACTACTTCGGCAACGATGCCGCCGAAGAAGCCCTGGTGCTGACCCGTACCTGTTCCGGCGGCGTGACCCTCAACGGCGTGATGAGCCATGCCAGCACCGAAGCCCTGCCTTTCGGCGGCGTCGGCCAGAGCGGCATGGGGGCCTATCACGGCATCGACGGCTTCCGCACCTTCAGCCATGCCAAAGCCGTTTTGCGTACAGCGGCCAACCCGGCCTGAACCCCACATCATTGTCGAGAGAACTGTCATGAAAGCTGCCGTATTCCATCAGGTTGGAGCCCCGCTGGTCATTGAAGAAGTGGGCATCAGCAAACCGGGCCCGCGTGAAGTGTTGATCCGCACCAAAGCCGTGGGGGTGTGCCACTCGGACCTGCACGTCATCGACGGCTCGTTTCCGTATCCCGGCCCGATGGTGTTGGGTCATGAAGCCGCCGGCGTGGTCGAGCAGGTCGGCTCCGAAGTGCGTTCGGTCAAGCCGGGCGACCATGTGGTCACCTGCCTGACGGTGTTCTGCGGCCATTGCGAGCACTGCGTCACCGGCCACCTGGCGCGTTGCGTGTCGCCGGAAACCAAACGTGACAAGGACGAAGAGCCGCGCCTGACCTACGTGCACAAACCGATGCCGCAATTCGTCAACCTGTCCGGGTTCGCCGAGCAGATGCTGGTGCACGAAAACGCCTGTGTGGCGATCCGTCGCGACATGCCGTTGGACCGTGCGGCGCTGCTCGGTTGTGCCGTAACGACCGGCACCGGCGCGGTGTTCAACACTGCCAAGGTGCGGCCGGGCGAAACCGTGGCCGTGATCGGTTGCGGTGGCATCGGTCTGGCGGCCATCAACGGTGCGGCACTGGCCGGGGCAGGGCGGATCATCGCCATCGACATGCTCGACACGAAGCTGGAACTGGCCAAACAGTTCGGTGCCACTGACCTGATCAACGGCCGGGACGGCGATGCCGCCAGGCAAGTGATGGAACTGACCCGTGGCGGTGTGCACCACGCCTTCGAATGCATCGGCCTCAAGCAGACCGCCGAGCAAGCCTTTGCCATGTTGGCGCGCGGCGGTACCGCCACCGTGATCGGCATGCTCAAGCCCGGCCTGAAAATCGAGCTGGACCCGCTGCAACTGCTGCATGAACGCCGTATCCAGGGTTCGTTGATGGGTTCCAACCGCTTCCCGGTCGACATGCCGCGCCTGGTCGATTTCTACATGGCCGGCAAGCTCAAGCTCGATGAAATGATTTCCCAGCGCATCCGTCTGGACCAGATCAACGAGGCGTTCGATGAGCTGCGTCGCGGTGAATTGGCGCGTTCGGTGATTGTTTTCGACTGATAAGCCCCGTTATTTCCTTGTAGGAGCGAGCTTGCTCGCGAAAAACCCGAGAACGCCGCGGGGAGTCAGGAAGCCAGCGTTATCGTTGGCGACCATCGCGAGCAAGCTCGCTCCTACAAGGGGTTGTGGGTAAGCCCCAATGCTTTTGGAGTGGATGGATGGACATTGAATTCTCTGCGCACGAGCGCGCGTTTCGCGAGGATGTGCGCGCATTTCTTCGTGATCACCTACCCGTTGAATTCGCCGAGCGGATCGCCCTGGGCAAGCGCCTGAGCAAAGCGCATCAGGTGCAATGGATGCGCACACTCAACCGGCAAGGCTGGCTCGCACCGGGCTGGCCTGTCGAGTTCGGCGGTACCGGTTGGAGCGATGTGCAAAAGCATATTTTCGACGAGGAATGCTTCGCGGCCGGGGCGCCGAAAGCCTCCTCTTTCGGGTTGAAAATGGTTGCCCCGGTGATCATCAAGTTCGGCACCGCCGAGCAGAAAGCACACTTCCTGCCGCGGATTCTTTCCTGTGAAGACTGGTGGTGCCAGGGTTACTCCGAACCGGGTGCCGGTTCTGATCTGTCGTCCTTGAAAACCCGTGCGGTGCGCGAGGGCGATGACTATGTGGTCAACGGCCAGAAAACCTGGACCACGCTGGCGCATTTCGCCGACTGGATGTTCTGCCTGGTGCGCACCGACCCCGATGCGCGTCAGCAACGGGGCATTTCGTTCCTGCTGATCGACATGAAAACCCCCGGTATCACTGTGCGGCCGATCATCACCCTGGACGGCGAGCATGAAGTCAACGAAGTGTTCTTCGACAACGTGCGGGTGCCGGTGGCGAATCGGGTCGGGCAGGAGAATGAGGGTTGGACCTGCGCCAAGTACCTGTTGACCCACGAGCGCACCAGCATCGGCGGGATTGCGCAGAACAAGGCATTGCTCACCCGGCTCAAGCGCATTGCCAGCCAGGAAGTCCGCGATGGCCGGCCACTGATCGACGACCCGCTGTTCCGCACGCAGATCGCTGAAGTCGAGATGCAGTTGATGGCGGCCGAAATGAGCAACCTGCGAACCCTGGCGGCGACACAAAACGGCGAAGTACCCGGTGCCGAAAGCTCGTTCCTGAAGATCAAGGGCACCGAGATCCGGCAGGCGATTACCTACCTGATCAGCAAGGCCGTGGGGCCGTACGCGTTGCCGTTCATTGAGGATGAGCTGGGTTACGGCAGCGAACCCTTGCTGTACACCGACTACAGCAGCGCGGCCACCTACCAGTACCTGGATGCGCGCAAGGCCTCGATTTATGGCGGGGCCAACGAGATCCAGAAGAACATCATCGCGAAAATGATCCTCGAACTGTAAGGCGCCCCGATCATGGATTTCAAACTGACAGAAGAGCAACTGATGCTGCAGGAAACCGCCGCGCGCCTGGTGCGGGACGTGTATGGTTTTGAGCATCGCGAGCAATATCGCCAGAGCAGACACGGCTTCAGCGACCCGTTCATGCAGCAACTGGGCGACCTCGGCCTCTGCGCCGTGCCCTTTGCCGAAGCCTATGGCGGCTATGGTGGCAGCGGTGTGGAGAACATGCTGATCATGACCGAGCTGGGCCGGGGCCTGTGCCTGGAGCCATTCCTGCATTCGGTGATTTTCGCCGGTGGCCTGGTCGACCAGTTGGGCACCTCCGCCCAGAAAGACACGCTGTTGCCGCAGGTCGGCAGCGCCAGCTTGCAACTGGCCGTGGCCCTCGATGAGCCGCAGAGTCACTATCAGTTGCACGACGTTCAGACGACCGCCGAGGCGGTCAGCGGCGGCTGGAAGCTCAATGGCCGCAAGTCGGTGATCATCGGCGGTCAGAGCGCCGGGCTGATTCTTGTCTCGGCGCGCACCAGCCACGGGGCTCGGGACGAGAAGGGCATCACGGTGTTTCTGGTCGACCCGCAAGACCGCGGTGTCGGTCGACGCGATTTCGCCACCATGGACGGGCGGATGGCCTGTGAGCTGTACCTGGAAGACGTGTTCGTCAAGAGCAGCGCGGTACTCGGCGCAGTGGGGCAGGCCTTGCCGGCGCTGCGTTATCAGCAGGGCCGTTGCATCGCTGCGCAATGCGCCGAGGCCGTCGGCAGCATGGAAGCGGCGTGCGCGTTGACCCTCGACTACCTGAAAACCCGCCAGCAGTTCGGTCAGCCCATTGGCAAGTTCCAGGTGCTGCAACACCGTATGGTGGACATGCGCATCGAGCTGGACCAGGCCACGTCCATGACACTGCTCGCGGCCTGCGTGGCCGATCAGGCGGACAGTGACGAACGCAGCCGCATCCTGGCAGCCGCCAAGTTCATCGTCAGTCGCGCCAGCCGCTTTGTCGCCGACCAGGGCATCCAGTTGCACGGCGGCATCGGCCTGACCTGGGAATACATGCTGTCGCATCACGCCAAGCATTTGCTGATGGTGGCGCGTCAGTTTGGCGATGACGATCACCATTTGCGGGCTTACGCGAAGTTGCTGCAGGTGGCGTGAGGCATACCCCAACCGCGAGGCTATCGCCGCCCGCCACGTTAGAACGTACCTGTGCGCACCTCGCCGCTGCGGGTATAGCGGGCGATCAGCACGCCCCCGGGCGAGCTGATCGAGTTCAGCAAGGTGAAGGCCGCCGCCTGTGCGTTGTCGTCGAACAGGCGCTTGCCGCGTCCCAGCAGGATGGGGTGAATCATCAGCCGCATCTCGTCCACCAGGCCGGCGGCGAGCAGTTGGCGCACCAGGTCGCCGCTGCCCTGGGTCAGTAGCCGAGGACCGTCCTGGCGCTTGAGCAAGGTCATCGCGTCGACCAGATTGCCCTGCAGCGCATGACTGTTGTGCCATTCCAGCGAATCGCCGCGATGGGTGGCCACGTGCTTGGGCACGCCGTTGAACAGGTCGGCAATGGTGTGGTGGGGGGAGTCGGCCGAAGCGTGCGGCCAATAGGCGGCGAAGATGTCGTAGGTACGACGCCCCAGCAGTAACTCGAACGGTTGCGAGAACAGGTCCTGTACGGCCTGGCCGGTTGTCTGGTCGGCGTAGGGCACGATCCAGCCACCGAAGCGGAATCCGCCACTAGTGTCCTCTTCAGGCCCGCCGGGCGCTTGCATGACGCCGTCCAGGCTGACGAACGCGGCAACGGTCAGTGTGCGCATGTTCTTCTCCTGATTCGTCCTGGTGAAGGAGGTTGGACAGGGGCGTCTGCGATCAGTCGAGACGTTCCCTGCCGAACAGTCGTACCTCTATTCGAGTATGCCTGCGCCGTAACCAGCGGCGATGACAATGAGTGCGAGAAAACAGATCAATTGTAGGCAAAAAAAAGTAAATCGAACCGCCACGAAGCTATCGGTCTGCACATGGGATACGTGCACCAGAGACTGACACACACGAGCGATCAGGACGATGATGGACAAGTAGCTCACCCCAGGGCCGTCGATACCAAGGGCGGAAATCACGAACACGATGACGCCAAAGACCGGCAGGTTTTCCACGCAGTTGGCGTGTGCTCTTGTCCCGCGGCGATACCAATCCTCGCCTTCGAGCTGATCGCTTCGGAAAGAAGCGATCGGAACATTCGAGAACAGGATTCTGACCCAGCGATAGACCCCGACGGTTGCCATCAACAGCAGCAAGGTCCAGGTCGCAAAGCCAAGCAGCATCCACATCGGAGTCGTCATGGCTGCCATCCTCGATCAATCATTTTCAACACGTCATCCCACTGTCGCGCGACCGACGCGCGGTCGGTCGCCCCTTGTCGATCACTGGCCCATGATCGGTGCCAGTGCGGTCTGGACCCTGGACATCTGTGCCGGGGTTGTCATGCGCGCAAGCAGCCGGCCAAAGTGTGGATGCTGTACGCCCGAGACAATGTATTGCCAACGGTAGGCGCTCAGCACGCAGGCCTTGATTTGCGCGGTCTCATCGACACTGAACGATCGTGAAGCATTTCCCATGAAGTAGTCGGCATCGGCTGCCGATTGTGCCTGCAGGATCGCATCGACGGCCGCCACCAGGGCAATCAGATCGTTCACGGCCTGGTCGCGCTCGGCCGGGGAGAGTTTCGCGTGCTCCGCCTCCCACTCCAGTTCATCGAGGACGACGTGCCGGCTTTCATCCTTCCAGTGAAACTTGAAGACGTCCCTGAACAGTGGGCACAACTCCTCGCGCGGGGCGATGCTCTGCACGTAGTGCGTCTGAACGAACAGCTCGATATGACAGGTCAGCGCCAGTACCGCCCAGGTGCTGGCCGCCAGGACCGCGCGCGCCACATCGTTCGGATCGGCAACCTGACGATATCCCGCCGGCAATCGAGAACCCATCATCGTCTCGATACGCCGGAACAGTTCCTGATGCTTGATCTCGTCGTTGGAAAAGCGCACCAGCGCTTCGAGGGCGAGTTGATCGTCAAATACATGGGCCCGACCCTGATCGAGCATCTTGGCACTGATAAAACGCTCGACCAGACCAAAAATATACGCATAGGTTCGGCCCTGAATCTGGCTGAGCAGGCGTGCCTCGTCTGCGCCGAGGAAGGTCAGGCGGTCGATATGCGATAGGCCGTCGGGCAAGAATTTGCGCGAGAAGTCGAAGCTGCGGTCCTGCAGCAAGTCGCGATCGATCTGCCATTCCGCTTTCTTCGAGG
This sequence comes from Pseudomonas sp. PDM32, assembly GCF_019219225.1. Taxonomy (NCBI): domain Bacteria; kingdom Pseudomonadati; phylum Pseudomonadota; class Gammaproteobacteria; order Pseudomonadales; family Pseudomonadaceae; genus Pseudomonas; species Pseudomonas sp. PDM32. The sequence continues at coordinate 77,312 of NZ_JAHUWE010000009.1, read as the reverse complement.
ATCTGACAAGTTGCGCATAGCGGACGGCGTTGCCCGAGTCCGGGCGGGGCAGGGTAGCGGCGGTGTTCATACTGATCTCCGGCTTGCGTGGTCGAGTTGGAATGGGCCAATTACGCTTAACGCGGGAGTCAATGAAAATCGGTGAAGCGTCTGGGGATGGTCTCGATCACTGAGTCCGCGTTGGTGCTAATCTAGGCCTCGCCGTTCGGGCGGCGAATGACCAGTGCGCCTGATTACATGCTCGGGACTCCGGAAAGGAGGGCTGGCAATTGCTGGATGCGCTATCTGATGTATTGCGGGTGATTCGGCTGTCTGGAGGGGTCTTCCTCGAGGCGGAGTTCACTGCGCCCTGGTGTCTGAGCGGAAGAATCTCCGCCGACGATTGCAAACCGTTCCTGGCCGCCCCTCGACACATCATTGCCTCGCATTTTGTCGCGGCGGGGCACATGCAATTGCGAGTCGACGATGGTGCTACCCTCGACGTGCGGGCAGGCGAACTCATTCTGCTGCCGCGCAATGACGTTCATACCTTTGGCAGTGATCTAGGCGTTGCGCCCATGTCGGCGCGCGAAGTCATTCAGCCGCCGGAGGTCGGCGGCATATCACGAATCAAGTGCGGCGGGGGCGGCGAGGCCACACAGTTACTGTGCGGATTCCTCGGCTCGGAAACACCGTTCAGCCCGTTGCTTTCGTCGCTGCCATCCTTGTTGAAGCTGGATGTGCGCGCGACGGCTTCGGGCGCCTGGATTGAAAGCTCATTCCGTTTCGCCGTCAGTGAGATCGCGGCGGGGCGCGTCGGCTCGACAACGGTCATCGCCAAGCTCTCCGAACTGCTGTTCGTCGAAGCCGTCAGCCAGTATGTCGCGAACCTCCCCCCTGAACGGCGCGGGTGGCTGGCGGGCCTGCGAGATCCGCATATCGGGCGCGCCCTGGCGCTGCTCCATGCCCGTCCAACCGAGGGCTGGACGGCGGAAGCCCTGGCGCTTGAAGTGGGCATGTCGCGCTCGGTATTCGCGGAGCGATTCACGGCATTGGTCGGACAGCCACCGATGCAATACCTGACGCTCTGGCGCATGCACGTGGCGGCTCAACACCTGCGCGAAGGTCGCGGTAACGTGGCGCAAATCGGCTTTGCAGTGGGCTATGAATCCGAAGCGGCGTTCAGTCGCGCATTCAAACGCCAGTTCGGCACATCACCGGGCACCTGGCGCAGACAATCGGCATGAGAAGGGCCGGTGCCTGAGGGTCGAGGCAGTCGGTGGTCGGAGCGAATGCAAGTGACTGGTCAGGTCAAATTGTGTTTCGTTCTGGTTGAACAGGCATGCGCTTCAAGCTGGGTTCGAGCGTCAGGAATAACTCTTGAACTCATGGATTTCCAGGTTGGCAATCAATCAACTTCCGTTGAGTACATGGGCGCTACCCAGCCTCGGGCTTTCTGCTTTCGGCGTCAATTGGCGCAACTCATCTCTGCGAGCTGTAAGGGCACCCTTGATGACACTGGGCAGGCGTGAATCATTATGGGATTGAGCAGGGCAGATCTGACTGATAGCATCTAGCTATCAATCTCAATGCTCATTTAGGAAGGGAATCCATGTCAAAGAAAGTTTTTGCTGCAGCGCTGGCCGCCATGGGGATTTTTACCGGCATGCAGAATGCGCTGGCGGAAGACAACCTGTTCAAAAATTACGTTTATGACACGCCGATTGCCAAATACACCGAGGCGGCAGGCTACTACGACTGCTCAACTGAAGTAGGGGCTACTGCAAGATGCATGGACGATGTGGATTTTCTTGATCAGAAATTCACCGCGGCCCTGGTCTTTAGTGGTGACAAACTGATGTTGGTTTCGCTGTTTGCACCCTATGATCGTGACCTGTTCGGTCGCGCCATTGGCGCTCTTGCAAAGACATTTACTCTGGTGTCGCTCACTGATGGGAAATCCGTGCTGGATCTCATTGAGCTCGCGGGTAAAGCAAAGAGCAAGGATGAATACACAGCCAAACTCACGAACTACGAGAATGTTGCGTTGACCGCCAACGACTTGACCTATTCCTTTGTTGAAGGGCTCACCCCGGCCAAGGGGGCCTCCAACGTCCATAGTTTGATGAATTCAGCACCTGCCAACATCAGGGGCGCTGATTTGATTGTCTCTGGCGAGGGTGACGAGTCCAGTATCATCATTAAGTTTTCTTTCCCGAAACTGGACGAAAACAAGCTGGTTCAGCAAGCCAAGAAGCCAGTCGAGTCGTTCTAACCTCGTTCTTCACTTTGTGTTGAGCCCCGCGATAACGGGGCTTTCTGGGCTTATCGAATGTCCCTTCTTGGCCGATTGCGGCCTGTCACGAAGGGCGGCTTGCGCCCCGGATTGTTCCGGGGCTTCGCACTAGCGACGATAGTAACGGCGATCGTCCTCGTAACGGTGGCGCTCCCAATCACGATGGCGCTCGGCTTCTCGGCGGGCTTGCTCTCTACGCCACTGATCTCTACGCCACTGATCCCTGCGCCAGTCGTCTCGGCGCCAATCGTCTCTACGATCGTGCCAACGGCCGTCATGCCAGTAGCGGTCGTCATGGGCAAGCAACGGCCCCGGCTGCTTGCCGGCCATGCTGGCCAAGGTCGGCCAAGGGTTGCCGGCGGCCTGGACGGGAGCCTGAACGGCTGGGGCTTGAGTTGCAAAAGCAGGGGTTGAGTCCTTCATCTGTGTGGCGGATGCCGAGCCCACTGCCGCGAATGCGAACAGGCCGAAGAGCACCCTCCGTGGGACATGGAATTTCATGAGCGAAGACAACCTCTGATGGACAATCGGACGTGTGGCTATCGGGCGGCGGGAAGCTTGTAAGGGGGTGTGCTTACCGAGCGGATGTGCCTATCCACATAGACCGGTAAATAGGGAAAAGTTCTAGGGCGCCGTTGCTTAAATAGCCAAGGGTCTCAGTCGTGGGCTGATAACAAACAGAAGCGGTGGCGATGGCCGTTGCAGCAGGAACTTCAGGGTGTTGGCCAGGTCTATAGCGGCCCTGTATCGCAGGTGCCGAGCAGCGCAGTGGTCTGTTATGCGGCAGTGCCGTCCGAGTTCAGTCGAGTCCGCCCCCGATGCCAAACAAGAGTTTTCCGCCGGTCCTCATCCTGGTGTTCTGCGCTGTCGCCTCGTTTAGTGCTGTCGCTGCCGAGCGAAGAGCGCCCGCGCAAAGCAACAACGCATCAACCACGCTGATCGAAACAGCCTCGCGGCAGTATGAAAACGGCCAACTGGACCAGGCCGCCGCCACACTTGAGCGTGCCCTGCATATCCAGCCGAACAATCCCGCGACGCTGCATTACCTCGGTGTTTTGCGACTTCAGCAGGGACAGTACCAGCAGGCTGAGACCCTGGCGGCGCGCTCGAACATGCGGGTTGGCAACAACGTCCAGTTGCGCAACCGCAACTTCCAATTGATCCAGGCGGCGCAGCAGGCCCAATCTTCGGGAACCCCACCCAATACCAACGCGGACGTGGTCGCCGTACAGAAGGGGCTGGAAGAAGAGACCCAAAGGCGCCGAGAAGCGCAAGTGGCGGTTGCTGAGCAATCCACTGCGGACACCGGGCGTGAGGTTGGCAACTTCACTACTGCTGAGGCAAATCGGGTTTCGGATGTACCGACAGCGGGAAGAGTAGGGGCCGAAGGTCAATTGCAAATGGCTAGTATCGGGTCAGAGAGGGCGTACGCTGAGTTCGAGATTCCCCGCGGCCATATGCCGCCTCCCGGTAAATGCCGAATCTGGTTTCCTGATCGTCCGCCGGGGCATCAGCCTCCACCGGGTAAATGCAAGAAGCTGCGATACCGGGTTCCTTCAGGGGCCTATCTGGTGCGCGGGTGAGTTTCCCGGTGTCCTTTTTTGGCTGACTGCTGCCTGTCATGAAGGGTTTCTTTCGACCCAATGCAGTCATTCCCGAACTCCCAGGCTCGCATTCCCAGTCAGCGGAGCGAATGACTTGAGTCGCCAGTCAGGAGCGGAGCTGGTCGAATAGCTTTTGCAGAAAAACATCGCCCGCCACTGAGTCTGAAAGCAAGTAATGCCCAGACCAATTGTCCCAGCCGGCTGCGAGGGTGAACTCAGCACATTGGAAATTCTGGTGAATTTTTTCATCAATGCCTATGACAGTTGAACCCAATCGTTTGAACCCTCGGAGTTTAATCAGGTTTTCAGCTAACGATAGCCAACAAGAGTCTGACAACTCGTTGAAACTGAGTAGCAGATGTCCATTAGTTGCCGTGTCGAGAGTTGGGTTCATCTACTACCTTCTGAGGATTGACGCGAAGGGAATGCACAAACGCGGCTGCAGGGGGCGTTGTTTAGGTGCCTGATCAAGCTTGAGAACGTTTTATTGCATTGGCGAACTGCTGAGCGTTGTTGCGCAACTCAGTGAATTTTTCGTTTAGCTCTACATGACCTGGCTTCCAGGACAGGACGCCATCGACATAGCTTTGACCAAGAATGAGATCATTTAATGAGCCCATTCCGCCATAGGCTGACAATAGGTACTCAATCCCAGAGTAATCAGAATCCAGCAATAGTGCCCTTGCCTTACGCATCCAAAAGCTCCAATGGGTGTCTCCATCGCTTTCGAGCACGATTGCAAGCTGAGCAAGAATGCAGATTTCGGCCTGTCGCCACCGGCAGCTACTGATCGATTTCTTGGCGTCTCGACAGGCGGAAACCGGCCCAAAACGGTCGTAGCATTTTAACCATCACAGGATTGACATGGTTGCTTTCGTCAATCATATAATTGCCAAAAGCAACTATATGGGAATTTTCATGTCCGCCGCCATAACCGAGCGCGCCGAAACGGTACGCCGCTTCAACCGGTTCTACACCCACCAGATCGGCGCCCTGCAAGAGCACCTGCTTAAGGCCGAATTTTCGTTGACCGAGGCTCGCATCCTTTATGAATTGGGCGCCAGTGTTGGCCTGAAGAGTTCAGACCTCTGTCAGATGCTCAGCCTGGACGCCGGTTACGTAAGCCGGGTCATCGGTGGATTCGAGAAAAAAGGCTTGATTGGCAGGACTCGCTCGGCAAGCGATGGCCGGGCTTCTCAAATCCGGCTAACCGATCCTGGTCGAACCGTGCTGGCCTCGCTGGAGCACGCCGCTCGTGAGGAAGTCGTGTTGATGCTGCAAGGCTTGCCTGAGCCACAGCAAGAGCAATTGACCCAAGCCATGAAACGGATACAGACGCTATTGGGCGACAGGGATCCCTCTTATCTCCTGCGCGATCCTGTAGCGGGTGACATGGGAATTGTCGTTCAACAGCAAGCTCAACTTTATTCCCGCGAATATGGGTGGAATTCGGAGTTCGAAGCGCTGGTGGCAGAAATAGTCGCCAAATACCTTCGCGAATTCGATCCGTCCTGCGAGCGATGCTGGATCGCGGAAAAAGATGGCAAAGTCATCGGTTCAGTCTTTGTCGTCAGACATGACGAGACGACCGCCAAACTGCGAATGCTCTATGTGGATGCGAGTGCCAGAGGCATGGGAATCGGCAATCGATTGCTGGAAGAGAGCCTCCGGTTTACCCGGCACGCTGGATACAGGAGCATGATCCTCTGGACAACCAGCGTGCTTTGCGATGCCCGAAAGCTATATCAAAAGGCGGGTTTTCAATTGGTCGAGGAGGAACAGGTACATAGTTTCGGTAAAGACCTCGTCAGCCAGACCTGGGCTCGGGATTTGTAGTGGCGTCGATGGCACTCATTGCGCAGTAAAGGATGCGGTCGGGCCGTCCCATCAGTACGACTCCGCCAAACCGGAACGATCCATCATGCGAACACTGGCAAAGGTCGATTCGTTTCGTGCCTGGTCGAGCGCTGTCGGCGGTTTGGTCAATGACGGCTGCGTCGTTGCAGGCGTTGCCAATTTGCGATTCATTTCCGAGCCGGAACGCTCTTCACTGGGTGGAACACCAAAGTACTCGCGATAGCATTTGGAAAAATGGGGTGTCGACACGAAACCGCATACATACGCCAACTCAATGATCGACAATGATGTTTGCTTGAGCAGTTGTCGCGCTCGAACAAGACGTAACCTCATGTAGTAGCGTGACGGCGTACAGTGGAGGTATTTCTGAAATAGCCGCTCCAGCTGTCGACGTGACAGGTCAACGTATTCTGCAAGGTTATCCAGGTCGATCGGCTCCTCGAGATTGGCCTCCATCAACGCGACGATGTCCTGCAGCTTGGGCTGATGAGTTCCCAGTACATGCCTGAGGGGAACGCGCTGATGGTCCTGTTCATTGCGTATGCGCTCGTAGACAAACATCTCGGAGATGGCGGCGGATAATTCTCGACCATGATCGCGACCGATCAGGTGCAGCATCATGTCCATGGGGGCCGTTCCGCCGGAGCTTGTAAAGCGGTTTCGGTCGAGGGTGAACAGGCTCGCGCTGATGCTGACTCGCGGGAAGGCTTCCTGCATGGCAGCCAGAAATTCCCAATGCACGCTGCACTCGTAACCGTCGAGCAGCCCGGCTTTTGCGAGCGCCCAGCTACCGGTGCACACGCCTCCCAAGCGCCTGGATTGACGCGCCAGGGCTTGCAGCCAGGTAATGTGCTCGCGGGTAATCACGCTCTGGATTCCAATACCGCCGCACACGATTACAGTGTCCGCCACCAATGGATTTTTCCATGAAGCATCCGGAGTGATTTGCACGCCGTCACTGGCCCAGACAGGCTCTCCACCGGGGCTGAACGTATGCCAGCGATATAGCTCTCGCCCCGACAACTGATTGGCCATGCGCAGTGGCTCTACTGCGGACGCCAGGGAAATGAGTGTGAATTTGTCCAGCAGCAGAAAACCGACGGATTGAGTCTTACCGTCGGACACGGTGGAGTTCGATGACATCGTGGTCATGTCCTCACAAAAAGCGATGACGGCCTGAGATACAGGAGCGGGTAATACCCCCAGTCCTGGCGTAGGGGGTATCAGGTTCGGCGCAACTACCTCCCGGGCTTTATCCCACCGATGTCACTCTCGCAGCCTGCGCAGGGTGACGCGATGTCACCAGGCCGATAAAGGAGATCGCCAGCGCCAGGCCAATGGTCGTGCTCACTTCGGTACGGTGATCAGGGGAGGCCATCATCACGGCCAGCGCCGCGCAGATGAACAGGATCACCAACCAGGTGAGCCAGGGAAACAGCCACATGCGAAAGGTCAGCTCGACGTTCTGCCGACGCAACATCCGGCGCATGCGCAGCTGCGACACCGCAATGGCCAGGTACACCACCAAGGCAATCGCGCCGGAGCTGGCCAGCAGGAACTCGAACAACCCGGCAGGCATGAAGTAGCTCCACACGGTGATCGCCGCGCCCAACACGGTGCTGGCAATGACTGCTGCCCGCGGCACGCCTTCGGAGGAGGTCGCTTTCAGTGCCTTCGGTGCATCGCCGCGACGGCCCAGCGAATAAAGCATGCGCGAGGCAATGTAGATCGAGGAGTTCATGCAACTGGCCACGGCGATCAGCACCACCACGTCCACCATGAACTTGGCGTGGGGAATGTTCATGATTTCCAGCGCCCGCTGGTAGGAGCCTACCGAAGCCAGCAGCGGGTCATTCCAGGGCACCACGGAGATGACCACGAAAATCGACAGCAGGTAAAACACCCCGATGCGCCAGATCACCGAACGGGTGGCCTTGGCAATGTTCTGCGAGGGATTGTCGGATTCGGCGGCGGCGATGGTGACCGCTTCGGTACCGATGAAACTGAACATGATGGTGATGAAGGCGCCGACTACCGCCGACAACCCGTTTGGAGCAAACCCGCCGTGCTCGGCCATCAGGCCGCTCAATCCGCTGACTTCCCGATCGGGTACCCAGCCCATCAACACGGCAAAACCCACGCCGATGAAACCGATGATCGCCACGACCTTGGCCATGGCGAACCAGAACTCGAATTCGCCGTACTTGGACACGCTGAACAGGTTGGTCACCACCAGTGCAATGATCGACACCAGGGCGAACAGCCAGGCATCGATCTGGGGAAACCACTGGTTCAATACATGACCGGCGGCCAGCGCTTCGATAGGGATCACCAGCACCCAGAACCACCAGTAGAGCCAACCGACGGTGAAGCCGGCCCAACGGCCGATGGCCTGGTCGGCATAGGTGGAGAAAGAGCCGGTGTCCGGGTTGGCCACCGCCATTTCACCGAGCATGCGCATGACCAGAACGACGAGCAGGCCAGAGAACAGATAGGCCAGCAGCACCGCCGGGCCAGCCGCCGCAATGGCGTGTCCTGAACCAACGAACAAACCAGCGCCGATAATACCGGCGATTGACAGCATTGTTACGTGACGAGGCTTGAAGCCCTGCGCCAATTGGCCACTCGAATCCTTGGAGCTCGGGCTAATCATTGGTTTTTTATTCTCTGTCGATCGACATTTAAGCGGATGGATAGGGCAACAGATCATCATTGCTGCCTGCCGGGCTTCCTGAAGGAAGCACCCTTCAAACGCTGCAGTTCTTATCAAGCCCATCATCGTGACGTGGTCGTTTCGATGAAAAGGTGCGCCACCTTACCCGGCTTGTCCGATGATTCAGTTACCTGATCACGCCACATCCGTGTCTGATATCGACACGGGAAGTCATTGTGTTCGCGATGAAAACCAATGAGTCATTACGCGGCCAAAGGTAATCATCTCGATTCATTGAGGGTACTTTTTAGTAAGGTAGCGAGACTCATTGCCTATAAGGAATGAATTCACCGCTCCTCAAGAACCTCGATAGTGGTTGACTGACTTCCTCGGGGCGTGAAGCGGCCAGTCACGCCTGGCTATCGTCGGCTAGTAATGGAGGGGGTCTGAGTGAAGGGCAATCCAGGTTCATATCAGGTGCGAGGAAAGGTTGCAGTGAATGTTGTACCGGTGGTGAGGGTAGAAGTTACAGCCACTTCGCCGCAGTGCGCCTTTACGATCTCCCGAACAATGAACAGACCCAACCCGACACTTCTGAGTTCGGCATTGTCATGACTGCCTCGGATCATCGGCTCGAACAAATCCCCAAGCAACGCCTCAGGTATTGGGGTGCCGAAATTGTGCACGGTAATAACGAGAGCTTGATCTTCAAAGCGTGTGGAAACGGTGACTTCGTTATCGGCGGCGCCATAGGCGACTGCATTGGCGACCAGGTTGCCGATGAGCTGATAAAGCCGATCGCTGTCTGCAGAGAAATCACCTTGCCCATGCCGCAGATGGGTCAACGTATGCCCGGGAAAAGCCAGGCTCAACTCGTCCAGGCAATCGCCCACCAGTTCGTGTAAATCGACGGGTTTGGGCAGGACCGAGATACCTCGCCCCACCTGAGTCAGGGTGAAATCCAGCAGATCGGCCACCAGGCGCTGCGCACGCTCGGCCGAATGGGTGATGTGGCCAAGTATCTGGACCTGTTTGGCATCCATCTCTCTGCGGCCCAGCAGTTCCGTGGCCATTTTTATGGCTGACAACGGGTTGCGCAGGTCATGACTGACAATCCCGATCAGTTGCTCGGCGAACAGGGCCCTGTCCTCCGCCGCAGCGTACGTGATACGCAACTTGTCCTGGGTCATGTCCAGTACGCGTTGGTCCTTGAGGTGTTTCGCCAAATGCCTTTCGGCAAGCATCCGGGCATTGAGCAGTTCGCGCTCGTACCTTTGGCTATCTGCGGCCTTGAATAGCGTCATTTCATGAAATATGCCAGCAGAATGCTCACAGCTGATGGCGCTGAGCATCATTGGAATGAAATGTCCGTTGTGGTGAACGAGGTCGAACTTCACGTCAGCAACGACGCCCTGAATCTGCATGAGGGGCGCCCAGTACATCTTGTGGAACGTCCTTCCCTCGAGGCTCATCAAGTCCTGGATGTGACGCCCGAGCAGCGCTTTTCGCCGCAAGCCTAACCAGCGGCAGAACGTGAGGTTGACCCGTGCGATCTCGCCATTTTCTGCGGTCAGCAGCAATCCACAGTCAGCTTCGTCGAAGAGAACGTCAGAACCGGGCTGCGAATTTTCATCTTCGGACATTTGTATTCACTGACCAAAAGGGCCGATGTCTGGAAAATTATAGACACGGCTTGCGCAAGGGCCCTCAGAACTTACCTTTTTCAGAGTGATTGGCCTCGATATTTTTTTGAGGCGTTCACTGGTTTGGAGGTCACGGCCCCTTGTGGGAGCTGGCTTGCCGGCGATGGTCGTTAACGATAACGCGTACCGCTCAATGCATGCCCTGGTCCTGTTATTGATTTGTTGAACTCGAACTGAAAGCACTCATCTAACCTATGCGTGGGAATATTTCCCGCGAGGCGATACTGACTGGTGTTGAAGGATCATGCGCAAACCGCAGTTGCTCTTTAAAGCTGCAGATTGATGACCGTACCGGTTGGCTGGCCGCTCAAATGGGCGGCCGGGAACTTACTGGACTTTGCGTTCGATACGGACATGACTACGCAACTCCAACCGGAGGTTGGAACATGCAGCTCAATAAATGTTTATTGGCTCTGGCAATTGGCGCAGTCCTGTCGGCATCGACTGTACTGGTGCCCGATTACATCGGCAGTTTCTCCAGTGTGTATGCCAAAGAAGGTGGCAGCGGCGGTGGTCAGGGTGGCAACGGCCAAGGAAAGGGTGGCGATCATGGAGCAGCAGGCGACCATGGAGAGGGTGGTGATCATGGAGCAGCAGGCGATCATGGAGAGGGTGGTGATCATGGAGCAGCAGGCGGCCATGGAAAGGGTGGTGATCATGGAGCAGGAGGCGATCATGGAGAGGGTGGTGATCATGGAGCAGGAGGCGATCATGGAGAGGGTGGTGATCATGGAGCAGGAGGCGATCATGGAGAGGGTGGCGATCATGGAGCAGGAGGCGATCATGGAGCAGGAGGCGATCATGGAGAGGGTGGCGATCATGGAGCAGCAGGCGATCATGATGCGACAGGCGATCATGGTGCAGCAGGCGATCATGATGCGACAGGCGATCATGGTGTAGCAGGCCATGGCAATGCGCAGGACAACAATGGCGTAGACGCTGCCGTAAACAACGCAGATGCGGTCCGGGACGCTGCCAAAGCTGATGCGGATGCAGTCCGGGATTCGGCAATAGCCACTGCAAATGCAACCAGGGACGCCGCCAGAGCTCAGGCGGATGCAGCCCGGGACGTAGCAAAAGCTGCTGGCGTAGCGGGCGCGGATGCCACCAGAGATGCTGCCAGGGTCGCTGCGGATGCAGCCAGGGACGCCGGCAAGGCAGGCGCAGATGCAGTCAGAGATGCTGCCAAAGCTGCTGCAGATGCAGCCCGGGACGCCAAAGTTTACGCAATTTGCCAGAGAGTCGAGCAAAGCCCGACCGAAAGATGCCAGAAAGGCTGGCAAAGTTGAGGCGAAAGACGCTCGAGAGGATGTGGCAGACGCCCGAGATGTCCCGGATATACACGCGCCTGAGGTAAGCAAATAGGCTTGCGCGTTCGGTAATGAACACGGCAGGCCTTCCGGTAGAAAACGTCTCGCAAGCTTGAGAGGCGTATTAGCAATGAGTCGCAATCCCCTAAGCGTCGTGGGGCTTGCAGCTTTCTTTCGAAATCTGTCGCACAGTCCGAAACACCGACTGCTTTTGGCCGGCGTTTGCCGCCGCGCCGCTTTCTTCCAAGAGCATTCATAAGGGGATGGCAAGAAACGACTCGAGGCGAACATCCTGAAACCTCACTATGGAGCGCCTATCCATAAGCGCTCCTGTCATTCAGCGGTCAAAGCCAGGCTTTGATTTGAGCGCAGACTGCCTGAGTCGAAATGCCATAGCGATCATGCAACGTCGGCAGGGCACCGGCATCGAGGAATGCATCAGGCAAGGCGATCTGCCTGAAGGTTGGCGTTACCCCATTGCGCAGCAGCACCCCGGCAATGGCCTCGCCGAGACCACCAATAATCGAGCTGTTTTCTGCTGTTACCACCAGGCGACCTGACTTTCTTGCCTCGGCAAGAATGGTTTGTTCATCCAGCGGCTTTATCGTCGGTACGTGCAGCACGGCGACATCGACGCCGTCCGCTTGCAGTTCCTTGGCCGCTTCCAGTGCACGCATGGTCATCAGGCCGGTGGAGATGATCAGTACATCGTTACCGGTGCGCAGGGTCTTGGCCTTACCGATCTCGAACTTATAGCCGTACTCGTCCAGCACCAGCGGTACATTACCGCGCAGCAGGCGCATGTACACCGGCCCTTGATGCGCGGCAATGGCGGGTACGGCCTGCTCGATTTCCAGGGCGTCGCAGGGGTCGACGATCATCAGGTTGGGCATGGCCCGGAAGATCGCCAGGTCGTCCGTGGCCTGGTGGCTGGGTCCATAGCCGGTGGTAAGGCCGGGCAGGCCGCAGACGATCTTGACGTTGAGGTTTTCCTCGGCAATCGCCATGCAGATGAAGTCGTAGGCGCGGCGCGAAGCGAACACCGCGTAGGTGGTGGCGAAAGGCACGAAACCTTCGCGGGCCATCCCCGCTGCCGCACTCATCAGCAGTTGCTCGGCCATGCCCATTTGATAGAAACGGTCAGGATGTGCCTTGGCGAAGATGTGCAGGTCGGTGTACTTGGACAGGTCGGCGGACAGACCGACGATGTCCTGGCGCTGATCAGCCAGCGCCGCGAGCGCATGACCGAAAGGCGCGGATTTAGTGGCTTGGCCTTCCGAAGCAATGGAGGCGATCATCGCCGAGGTGGTCAGGCGTTTCTTGATCGGTTCGGCAGTCGGCGTCGGTGTGTTGGCGGCGTTGTTCATTGGTTTTTTCCTTCTTCAAGATTGCGCAGTGCCAGGTCCCATTCGTGTTCTTCCACGCGGATGAAGTGTGTCTTCTCGCGGGTTTCGAGGAAGGGCACGCCTTTGCCCATTTTGGTGTCGCAGATGATCACCCTCGGCTGAGTGCCGGGATGATTGCGGGCGGCATCGAACGCGGTCACCAGCGCCTCCAGATCATTGCCATCGACGCGCTGAGTGAACCAGCCAAAGGCTTGCCAGCGATCGACGATGGGTTCAAACGACAGGATTTCGCTGGAGTAACCGTCGGCTTGCTGGTTGTTGACGTCGACGATGGCGATCAGGTTGTCGAGCTTCCAGTGCGACGCCGACATAACGGCTTCCCAGGTCGAGCCTTCGTTCAACTCGCCATCGGACAGCAGGTTGTAGACGAAGGAGGGTGAGCCTTTGCGCTTGAGGCCCAGGCAGGCACCGACCGCGATGCCCAGACCCTGACCCAGCGAGCCGCCGGTGATTTCCATGCCCGGGGTGTAGGCGGCCATGCCCGACATCGGCAGGCGGCTGTCGTCCGCGCCGTAGGTTTCCAGCTCATCGAGCGGGATGATTTCGGCTTCGATCAGGGCCGCATACAGCGCAATCGCGTAGTGACCGATCGACAGGTAGAAGCGATCGCGGCCCTCCCATTGCGGATCTTCAGGCCGATAGTCCAGAGCATGGAAGTAGGACACGGCCAGCAGGTCGGCGGCACCGAGGGCTTGGCCGACATAGCCTTGCCCCTGAACTTGCCCCATGCGCAACGCGTGGCGTCGAATGTTATGGGCACGCTCTGTCAGTGTTTTGGGTGTAACGAGTGAAGGATTGGCAGTCATGGTGAAAGCTCCAATAAATCAACGATTGACCGAGGCGGCGGGAATTCGCAGCACCAGCGTGGCGCCGAACACCAGTACGCCGGTGATCAGGTACATGCCGATAGCGCTGGAACCGGTCTGTGTAGTGATCCAGCCGATCAGGTAAGGCGAGCAGAACCCGGCGAGGTTGGCGAAGCTGTTGATTGCCGCAATGCCCGCGGCGGCGGAAACGCCCCCGAGCAATGTGGTGGGCAGCATCCAGAACAGCGACGTCGCCGATAGAATGCCGGACGCGGCCAGGCACAGGCTCAGGATGGACAGGACGATATTGCCGCCCAGCAATGCGGCGAGGGCCAGGCCGAGTGCGCCGGCAATCATCGGGGCGATCAGGTGCCAGCGTCGCTCGCGGTGTTTGTCGCCACTGCGACCGACCAGCAGCATTGCCACGATGGCGCAGAGGTAGGGCAGGCTGGTCAGGAAACCGATGTGCAGCGGATCGGAAACCCCGGCATTGCGTACCAGTGTCGGTAGCCAGAAGGTGATCGCGTACTGGCCCATTACAACGCAGAAGTAGATGCCTGCGAGCAACCACAGACGACGGTCGCGAATAAACTCGCCCACCGACGCATGGGTGATTTTCTGCTGCTCATCCTCGGCCAGCTCGCGGCGGATCAGTGCTTTTTCGTCGTCATCGAGCCAGGTGGCCTGGTGTACGCCATCCTTGAGATAGCTCAGTACCAGCAAGCCGATAAGAACGGTGGGCACAGCTTCGAGCACGAACATCCACTGCCAGCCGGCCCAGCCATGCATGCCGGCGAAGTGATTCATGATCCAGCCGGAGATCGGGCCACCGACCATCCCCGACAGCGGAATGGCGATAAACCACAACACGGTCATGCGCGCACGCCGATAGGACGGAAACCAGTAGGTCAGATACAGCAACAGCCCCGGCGCCAGGCCTGCTTCGGCAATGCCAAGCAGAAAGCGCAAGGCATAGAATTGCCACGCGGTTTCGACGAAGGCGAAAAGGGCGGAGACGATGCCCCAGGTGATCATGATGCGAGCGATCCAGACCCGCGCACCGACCTTGTGCAGGATGATGTTGCTGGGAACTTCGCAGAGGAAATAGCCGATGAAGAACATGCCTGCGCCCAGTCCATAGACCGTTTCACTGAGGGCCAGATCGTTCATCATTTGCAGTTTGGCAAAACCGACGTTGACCCGATCCAGATAGGCGCACAGGTAGCACAGCATCAGAAAGGGCATCAGGCGCCACGCGGTTTTACGGTAGGCGTTGGAGCGCACGGTCGAAACCGCTTCGAGCGACAGGGTAGTCATGATGGTCTGATCTCTTGTTTTTATTGACCGCCAGGCAATCAAGCCTGGCTGCATCGTCGATCCAGAGCCGCACGGGCCGCGCAGGCCCGCTCAGGTATATTCAGTGAATCAGCATGCCGCCGTTCACATCCAGGGTGATGCCGGTCAGGTAGGAGGATAGGTCGCTGGCCAGAAATAGCGCCGCATTGGCCACATCCTGCGCCTCACCCAGACGTCCCAGCGGGATGCCGTCGATGATCGCGTGACGGCGTTCGTCCTGCATCAGGCCACCGGTGATGTCGGTGTGGATCAAACCGGGGGCGATGGAGTTGACGCGAACCTTGTCCGGCCCCAGTTCCCGCGCCATGGCCTTGGCCAGGCCCAGCACGCCGGCCTTGGCGGCGCTGTAATGAGGGCCACCGAAAATGCCGCCGCCGCGTTGAGCGGAGACCGACGACATGCACACGATGCTGCCGCCCGACTGCTGGCGCATCATCGGAATCACCGCCTGCGACATGAGCAGGGTGCCGCGCAGGCTGACGTCCAGCACCTTGTCGTAATCCGAAGGGCGGATGTCCAGGGTCTTAAGGGGTTGGGTGATGCCGGCATTGTTGACGAGAATGTCGATGCGACCGAAGTGCTCGATGATTTTGGCGACGGCCTGCTGGACTTGCGATTCGTCTGCGACGTTGGCGGCGAGTCCGAGATGACCTTCGCCCAGGGAGGCGGCGGCATCCCGTGCGGCGGATTCGTCCAGATCGAGGATCACGACGCGAGCGCCTTGTTGCGCGAAAGTGGTCGCTGTTGCGCGGCCGATGCCACGTGCGGAGGCTGCACCGGTGATGATCGCGACTTTGCCTTTGAGAAGCATGGAAGAGTACCTCTGATTGTTTTTATTGGGTCGATCCACGAAGAACCGATGACCCAGCTTGTTCTCCACGCTGAACCTGAGCAATAACGCGAATGTCACTCGATGCTGAAAAAAATTCAGCACTCGCCAACCAACTCTTCCAATGTTTGAATAGCTGAACGCCCGGCCCAAGCCACTTTCAGCGGAAAAACAATAATCATGAGTTCACCTGGCGATGCACCTCCGATCCTTCCACCACTGAAAGCCATTCAGGCCTTCGAACAGACGGCACGCTTCGGCAACGTCGCCCGCGCCGCCGAACTGCTCGACCTGACGCCCTCGGCCGTCAGTCACCAGTTGGCCAAACTCGAGGCAATGATCGGGCGGCAGCTGTTTCTCAGAACGGCCAGGGGCGTGACATTGACGCCAGTCGGCGAGCAGTACCTCACTGAGGTTTCCGGCATCCTGCACAGTCTGGCGGTGGCGACAGAGCGCGCCACCAGCGATGTCAGCCTCGATTGCCTGCGCTTGCATTCGTCGCCCAGTTTCGGCTTGTTGTGGCTGATGCCGCGCCTGGAGCAATTTCGCCAGAGTCATCCCGATATCCAGCTCAACCTCTCGTGCTCCTACGAGTCGCTGCACTTCAGTCGCGACAAGATCGATGTGGACATCCGCCACGGCATGCCCAATTGGCCCAGCTACGAAGTACGGACGATCCGCAATGAAAAGATTGCCGTGCTGGCGTCCCCGAAGCTGCTGGAAAAACGCCCCATCCGGGCGGTCGCGGATTTACTGGACTGCAATCTGATCCTGTCGGAGGCCACGTTGATCAAGTGGCCGCAGCTGTTTGCTCAACATGGACTGTCGCGACCTGAAAGACCCTACACACTCAGCTTTGACCGCTCCTACATGACATTGGAGGCGGCCAGCCACGGTCTAGGGTTTGCATTGGAAAGCACGCTGCTTGCGCAGGACTATCTGGCGCGTGGCGCGCTGGTCGAGGTAGCGCCTGAGTTGAGCGCCCCAATCACTGCACACCACCTGGTTTTCCCCAGAGCCCATGCAAATTTTCCCAGGGTGAGAAGATTTCTGGAATGGATGCAGAATGAGTTGGGGCATGACCTCAATTACTGACCCCCGATGGCATGACGCCCTGCACGCCCACTTCTAAAAAACGTAAGGCGGCGGTATTGTGACCATATTCCTGTGGAGTCACGAGTTGTCAGTCTACGATAGGATGAGTAAGCTGCTGTCATGAATCAGCCATCAATACCTACCTCCTCGCCGAGCACTCGTGGCCCAGCGGAGCACGACATTCGAGACCAGATTGTCGCTGCTGCCAATGAGCACTTCAGTCAGTATGGCTACGGTAAAACCACGGTTTCCGACCTGGCGAAGGCCATCGGTTTTTCCAAAGCGTACATCTATAAATTCTTTGATTCCAAGCAGGCGATCGGCGAAGCGATCTGCTCAAACTGTTTGGGGCAGATCGTTGCGGCAGTCGAACAGGCTGTTAATGCAGACGCGATTTCACCAACCGAGCGTTTCCGCAGACTGGTAAAAACCGTCATTGCCACGGGTGTGGACCTGTTCTTCAATGATCGCAAGCTCTACGACATCGCGGCATTTTCCGCTTCGGAGGGCTGGAACAGTGCCCAGGCTTATGAAGCACAGATCAAGCGCTTTATCTTTGAGATCGTGCGTCAAGGGCGAGAAATTGGAGAGTTCGAGCGCAAAACCCCGCTGGACGAAACCGTAGAGTCGATCAATCTGGCGCTGCGACCTTTCGTCAACCCTCTGCTGCTGCAACACAATCTGGACTTTATTGAAGAAGCGCCCACGCTGACCACCAACCTCATCTTGCGCAGCCTCATGCCTTGACGCTTCACTGATCAAAATATTGGTGATTTGCGTCAGGCGACATCCCCTTCATTGCGTTTTCTGTTCCCGTTACATGAGTGCCGGGAAGACGTTCAATTTTTGCTGTTAGTGACTATTGACCAAAATGGTCACGCGGATAATATGGGGCGCTGTAGTTCTCGATGTTCTCTTTCAGTGACACCCATAGAGTCCAGACAATGAAAAAAATAAAACTCAAGAGCCCCGTTGGCCTGGCAGTCGTGCTTGCGTCCTCCAATGTGCTTGCCGGTGGCTTCGCGCTCAACGAACAAAGCATCAGCGGGATGGGATCCGGTTTTGCCGGTCGATCTTCATCTGCGCAAGACGCCAGTACCCTCTTCGGCAATCCGGCGGGCATGGCGCGGCTTAAACGAGAGCAGGCCAACGTGGGGGCGGCCACGCTGTTCGCCAAATCTGATATCAGCCAGACTCGCAGTACGTTTGGAGGGACGGAAGAGGGCGACATGGTGCCCACGACTACCGTACCAATGGGGTATTACGTCAAACCCATCGATGACCATTGGGCATTCGGCGTCGGGTTTTATGTGCCTTTTGGGTTGATCACCGACTACGGCAGTGGTTTTGCCGGACGCTATTACGCCAACAAGAGCGAAGTCACCACACTGACTTTCCAACCGACCATCAGCTACGCCTTTAACGAAAATATTTCGATCGGATTCGGTCCGACCATTAACCGTATCGGCGGTGAGATATCGGGGATGGTGCCCAATCCACTAAGCCCGGGACGTAATGACGGGAAGCTCAAAAGCACTGGCGATGACACCGCACTTGGATTCAACGCCGGTGTGCTGGTGCAGGCGACAGATCAGACCCGCCTGGGGCTGACCTATCACTCCAAGGTCAGTTACCACCTGGATGCCAAAACCAAGGTCACCGATGGCATCTTCAGCTTGCTGGGTGTCAGCGGCCGTAGTTATGACGCATCGCTGGATGTGGACACGCCGGAGTCGGTGGACTTTTCGGTGACGCACCAACTCAATAACGACTGGACGCTCTATGTGGGCAGTACCTGGACGCGCTGGAGCCGCTTCAAGGAGCTGACGATTGAGAACAGCGGCTTGCCGCCTTTGCTGAGCGGCCAATTGGGGACGATTACCGAAGAGCAGAACTGGCATGACACGTGGGCTCACGCTATCGGTGCGGCCTATCAATTGAATAATCAATGGGTGCTTCGTGGCGGGTTTTCGGTTGATCAGTCACCCACCAACAACACCAATCGCGGGCCCCGGATTCCTACGGGCGACCGAAAGGTTGTCAGCTTCGGTGCCGACTGGACGCCCGTGGAAAATGTCACGATCGACCTCGCTTATTCCTACCTTTGGGAGGAGCGCGTAGAGGTCAATGACAGCTCGGCAACGAGAGGTGCATACAGTGCCAAATACAAGAACAGTGCGAGCGGGCTCGGTACTTCTGTCAGCTACCGTTTCTAGCTGAGCGTTGTTACATCACAAATGTCGGGTCGGGAGTGCGTGCTGCCTCCCGAGTCCAGACGCTCAAGGATTTGTTTATCAGGCCATTTCTCAGAGAGAAAGTTTGAAGCCTGGACAGTGCACCGCTGGCGAGCTTCATCGCGATGCAACAGGCAAGGTTTCAGGAGGTTGCCAGCCGCCTCCGAGCGCCTTGAATGCCGCAACCGCGGCCCGTGCCGATTCCGTCCGTGCCTGCGCTCGGGCATCGGAGGCCTGCAGCATCGTTTCGTCGGCGTGCAGAACATCAATCAGACTGGCTGTGCCTTTTTCGTAGGCAATGAACGACGATTGGCGAGCCTGTGTCAGAGAGGCCTCGCCTCCAGCGAGAGTGGTTGCCTGAGTGTCGCGATTCACCAGAGCGGAGAAGGCATTCTCGACATCCTCAGTGGCGCGTAAAACCGACTGGCGGTAAGCGGCCAGCGCTTCGGCTTCCTGTCCCTTGGCTTGATCGATTTGAGCGTTTATGCGGCCGAAGTCAAAAAGCCTCCAGCGCAGCCCCAGTACACCCGCCGACTGATTGGCGCCGCCAGTGAAAAGGTTGCCGCCGGATACAGCTGTGGCACTACCCAGCAATGCGCTGAGCGAGAATTTCGGGTAGTACTCGGCAATCGCCACGCCGATGCGCGCATTCGAGGCTGCCAGGCGGCGTTCAGCCACGATCAGATCTGGCCTGCGGCGCAGCAGATCGGCCGGTGTTCCCCAGACCTTGATCTGCGGCACAAGAGGAATGCTCCCCGTATCTGCCACTTGCGTGCGGTGAGTGCCGGGCGGTGTGCCGAGCATGACATCTAGTGCATTCATGGCAGCATCCAGGCCAGTCTGGAGCACTGGTACTGTCGCCTGGACTTGCGCTAACTCTCCCTCAGTCTGCTGAACCTGGTAGTTGGCGGCGAGGCCCTTGCCGTAGAGCAAGCGGACTTTCTCCAGCAGTCCCTGCCGGGTTTTGACTTGTCGCTTGGCAATGTCCAGCCGGGCCTGCAATCCTCGGATAGTGATGTAGATATCGGCCGTCTGTGCTGCAACCGCCAATCGCGTGGCGGTCGCGCCTGCCTCGGAGGCCTGGTACTCGGCGAGTGCGGCTTCGCGTCCGCGTCTCAGGCCGCCAAAGACATCAATCTCCCAGCCAGCATTGAGATTGAGCTCGTAAGAACTTCCGTACCGATCATAGCCAGGCATCGAGTTCAAAACCTGGCCGAGTGGCGTCTCGATTGATTGGTAGGAGCGCGCGGCCTGGCCATCGATGCTCCCCGAGGGCAACAAGGCGGCATTTGCGGCACTCAATCCTGCCCGTGTCTGTGTGACTCGCGCTGCCGCTTGCGCCAGATCCAGGTTCTGTTCAAGAGCCTTGGAGACGAAGTCGGTCAGCACGGGATCTCCAAAACTATCCCACCAGCTCACGAGACTGGTCGGCACGGTTGCAGGCCTGTGCTCGACAGCTGGTTGACCCAGATAACGATCGGAAAGAGGGAGGCTCGGTCGTTGATAGTCCGGACCGACCGCACAGCCGGCCATCAAACTGGCGGTCACCAAAAGAGCGATAGGGTGTAGAGGAGGCATTTGGGGTCCTTCAATGAGGATTGCGTGTGACCATATTAAATAATGGTCACACTCTGTCAATCACTTAAGTCTATAGTTTATCGATCGTTGTCAGTTATTTAGTGACCATTGACAGATATGGTCACTGCGCCGAAAATACTGGACATGTCCTATTGCTGAGTAAGGGAACCCATGCGCCGGCTTCTACCTGTCCCGATTGCCGTTTGTCTGTTGCCTCTCGTCTTGACGGCGTGTGGCGACTCATCCGTCGTTGATGATCCACGCACGCATGCACCTTTGGTGAGGTCCGCTGCGGTTCAGGGGGCGTCCGAGGCTTCACGATCTTTCACTGGCATCGTGGTCGCCCGCGTTCAGGCTGACCTGGGCTTTCGGGTCTCGGGCAAGATACTTGAGCGCCTGGTTGACACTGGCCAGACGGTCAAGCGGGGGCAGCCGCTCATGCGCCTCGACCCGATCGATCTCGGGTTGCAGGCGCGGGCACAGCAAGAGTCGGTCATGGCCGCTCGGGCGCGAGCCAGACAAACAGCGGATGACGAGGCTCGATATCGCGACCTGGTCGCCGCCGGAGCCATCTCTGCCTCGGCGTACGATCAGGTCAAAGCTGCGGCTGATACCGCAAAAGCACAGCTCAGTGCGGCGCAAGCGCAGGCGGACGTCGCTCGCAATGCGTCGGGTTATGCCGTGTTGTTTGCTGATTCCGACGCAGTAGTGGTGGAGACGCTTGCCGAGCCAGGACAAGTCGTCAGCCCGGGGCAGCCTGTGGTTCGACTGGCGCGAGCAGGGCAGCGCGAAGCCATTGTGCACTTGCCCGAAACGCTGCGTCCGGCAGCAGGTTCCACCGCGCAGGCAACGCTTTATGGCAACGCCACGGATGCAGTGACAGCCAGGCTGAGGTTGCTTTCCGATTCGGCCGATCGCATGACGCGCACCTTTGAGGCGCGGTATGTGCTCGAGGGCGCGCTGGCCAATGCGCCGTTAGGTTCCACTGTCACTCTGCGGATCGCCAAAGGCAGCGCAAATGGTCAGGTGTTGCAAGTGCCGCTGGCTGCTGTCCATGACCCGGGCAAAGGTGCCGGCGTCTGGATTGTTGCGGGCAACCCCGCGAAGGTGACTTGGAGACTTGTGCGTATTTTGAGCGTGGACGATGATGCAGCGCGAGTTGCAGGTGATCTCAAGGTCGGTGAGCAAGTTGTCGCGTTAGGTGCACATCTGCTGCGTGAGGGTGAAGAGGTGAGGCTGGCTCGACAGGGTGACGTCGAAGTTGCCGGGAGCCATCCATGAGCCAGGGGCGCTTCAATCTTTCGGCGCTCGCCGTTCGCGAGCGTTCGATCACGGTGTTCCTGATCTTCCTGATCGGTGTCGCAGGGATCCTGGCGTTTTTCCAACTGGGGCGTGCGGAAGACCCGCCGTTTACGGTCAAGCAGCTGACGGTCATCACGGCGTGGCCGGGCGCTACGGCGCAGGAGATGCAGGACCAGGTCGCCGAGCCACTGGAAAAACGCCTGCAAGAATTGAAATGGTACGACCGCACGGAAACCTACACCCGTCCGGGTCTCGCCTTCACCGTGGTGACACTGCTCGATCGCACTCCGCCCTCCCAAGTGCAGGAGGAGTTCTATCAGGCACGCAAAAAGCTCGACGATGAGGCGATCAAACTTCCGGCGGGTGTGATTGGCCCGATGGTCAACGACGAGTTTTCAGATGTGACCTTTGCGCTTTTTGCCTTGAAAGCCAAAGGCGAGCCGCAGCGACTGCTGGTACGTGATGCGGAATCGCTGCGCCAGCGCCTGTTGCATGTGCCGGGTGTGAAAAAGGTCAACATCATTGGTGAGCAGAGCGAACGCATCTTTGTCTCCTTCTCCCATGATCGACTGGCCACGCTGGGCGTATCTCCCCAGGATATTTTTGCCGCGCTGAATAATCAGAACGTGCTCACGCCAGCCGGCTCCATTGAAACCAAGGGGCCGGAAGTCTTCCTTCGTCTTGACGGTGCCTTCGACAAGATGCAGAAAATTCGTGACACACCGCTTGCGATTCAGGGGCGAACCTTGAAGCTCTCGGACGTGGCGACGGTCGAGCGTGGTTACGAAGATCCGGCGACCTTCCTGGTGCGTAATAACGGTGAGGAAGCGCTGTTACTGGGTGTCGTGATGCGCGAGGGCTGGAACGGTCTTGATCTGGGCAAGGCACTGGACGTGGAGACGACCAGGATCAATGAAGGCATGCCGCTGGGCATGACGCTTACCAAGGTCACCGATCAGTCTGTGAATATCAGTTCGGCCGTCGACGAATTCATGATCAAGTTCTTCGTCGCCTTGCTGGTTGTGATGCTGGTGTGCTTTCTCAGCATGGGCTGGCATGTCGGTATTGTCGTGGCGGCGGCGGTGCCGCTGACCCTGGCCGTGGTGTTTGTGGTGATGGCGGCCACGGGCAAGAACTTTGACCGTATTACCCTCGGGTCGCTGATTCTGGCACTGGGGCTGCTGGTGGACGACGCCATCATTGCGATCGAGATGATGGTGGTGAAAATGGAGGAAGGCTACGACCGCATCAAAGCGTCCGCCTATGCCTGGAGTCATACGGCCGCACCGATGCTTTCCGGCACCCTGGTGACCGCTATCGGCTTTTTGCCCAACGGCTTCGCACAGTCGACAGCCGGCGAGTACACCAGCAACATGTTCTGGATCGTGGGCATTGCCCTGATTGCCTCATGGGTGGTTGCGGTGGCCTTTACCCCCTATCTGGGTGTGAAGATGTTGCCGAAGATCGAAAAGGTCGAAGGGGGGCAGGCGGCCATTTACAACACCGCCAACTACAACCGTTTCCGCCGGATTTTGACGCGCGTCATCGCCCACAAATGGCTGGTGGCCGGTACTGTTATCGCAACGTTTGTCCTGGCGATTGTCGGCATGAGCCTGGTCAAGAAGCAGTTCTTCCCCACCTCGGATCGTCCTGAAGTGTTGGTCGAAGTGCAAATGCCCTATGGAACCTCAATCGCGCAGACCAGCCTCACCACCGCCAAAGTTGAGGCCTGGCTACAAAAGCAGGATGAAGCAAAAATCATCACGGCCTATATCGGACAAGGTGCGCCGCGTTTCTACCTGGCCATGGCGCCGGAGCTCCCTGATCCGTCATTCGCCAAGATTGTGGTGTTGACGGAGAGTCAGGAGGCACGGGAGGCCCTCAAGTTACGTATCCGCGAGGCCGTCGCTGAAGGGCTCGCCCCGCAAGCGCGTGTCAGGGTTACGCAGTTGGTGTTTGGTCCATATTCACCTTTTCCTGTCGCCTATCGAGTGATGGGGCCTGACCCGTCGACATTGCGCGAGATCGCCGCTCAGGTACAGGCAGTGATGCAGGCGAGCCCCTTGATGCGAACCGTCAACACTGACTGGGGGCCGCTGACACCCACGCTGCATTTCACCCTGGATCAGGACCGCTTGCAGGCGGTGGGGCTGACCTCCAGTGCTGTCGCACAGCAGTTGCAGTTCCTGCTGGCAGGGGTGCCGATCACGGCCGTTCGTGAAGACATTCGTTCGGTGCAAGTGATCGGACGTGCTGCGGGTGATATCCGGCTCGACCCTGCAAAAATAGAAGGCTTTACGCTAGTGGGCACGGCGGGCCAGCGGATTCCTCTGTCCCAGGTAGGGGCAGTGGACGTGCGCATGGAGGATCCCGTCCTTCGGCGTCGTGACCGCACGCCGACCATTACTGTACGTGGCGACATTGCCGAAGGCTTGCAGCCACCGGACGTCTCAAGCGTGATAATGAAGGAACTGCAACCGGTGATCGGCAAGTTGCCGGATGGCTATCGTATCGAGCAGTCGGGGGCTATCGAGGAGTCGGGCAAGGCCGGTCAGGCGATACTGCCGCTGTTGCCGATCATGATTGCCGTCACGCTGCTGATCATCATCCTGCAGGTGCGTTCGGTCTCGGCGATGATCATGGTGTTCCTCACCTCGCCACTCGGGCTGATTGGTGTGGTCCCGACACTGCTGGTCTTCCAGCAGCCGTTTGGTATCAATGCGTTGGTGGGGCTGATCGCCCTGTCGGGCATTCTGATGCGTAATACGCTGATCCTGATTGGGCAAATCCATCACAACGCACAAGAAGGACTGGATCCGTTCCATGCAGTGATCGAAGCCACAGTACAGCGCGCTCGCCCGGTGCTGCTCACAGCGCTGGCGGCCATCCTGGCGTTCATTCCGCTGACGCACTCCGTCTTCTGGGGAACCCTGGCTTACACACTGATCGGAGGTACGTTCGTGGGAACCATCGTGACACTGGTGTTCCTGCCGGCGATGTATTCCATCTGGTTCAAGATCAGTCATGTCAGTCAGAGGCAAACTGAAACAGCCGAAATGACCTAAGCGCTCGGATCTACTTAAAGAGAGGGCTTCACCGTATTGGCGCTTTGCGATCAGGTCGTGCCCCCAACGCTTATTCTTGTGAATCCCGATGACGCGGCAACCGGGCTCGACCTGGTCGCCCTGAAGCCCTGGAAGATGGCAATAACGCATGTGCTTTCGAATGGGTTCGGATTGGGGGGGGGAGTTGGTATCGGAGGTCTGGCGTTGCGCAAACGACTGAAAAGGTGCGCAAAGGATCCAAAAAAGACTGAGTGGAAAACGCAAGCTTCAGAAACTACAAAGCCCTGAATAGCCAGGGCTTTGTCGCACCCAAGATGGCGGAGGCGATGGGATTCTGCCAGTGCTCTTCATGATTGAGCACCATGGTTAACTCTGATCCTTTCTGCAACCGCGTTTTCTCTCATCCAATATTTGAGTGGTCCGTAAGGTTGCTCAACTGTCTGTCGGCGAACCCTCATCGCAGAGAAAAGATTGAGGTTGCGACAAAGCACTACGAACTGACGACAGACGCTGCGAATGGCTTTGCCGTTGTCTTTGCGAAAGCCGGCGATGGTTTTGAAGTCAGGAGCCAATCCAAAGCTGCCCTTCACGAAAGGCAGCTAGCGGTCAGAATCGGTCTCCTCTGCGCCTCATGAACTCGACTTTCAGGCGCGCTTGGGGAGTTTCCAGTTCGGGCGGATGAAGTGGCATGTGTAGCCATTCGGTATGCGTTCGAGGTAATCCTGGTGCTCTGGTTCCGCTTCCCAAAAAGGCCCGGCCGGTTCTATTTCGGTGACTACTCGGCCCGGCCAAAGGTGTGAAGCATCGACATCGGCAGCGGTGTCCTCGGCAATGTCGCGTTGCTGTTCATCGAGGTAGTAGATCGCCGAACGATAGCTGGGGCCCTGGTCATTACCCTGACGGTTGGGCGTGCTGGGGTCGTGTATCTGGAAGAAGAACTCAAGGATCTGCCGGTAGCTGATCACGGCAGGGTCGAAGACGATCTCGATGGCTTCGGCGTGGTTGCCATGGTTGCGATAGGTGGCATTCGGCACATCGCCGCCGGTATAACCGACCCGCGTGTGCAGCACACCGGGATAGCGCCGCAGCAGATCCTGCATGCCCCAGAAGCAGCCGCCGGCGAGAATGGCAGTTTCGGTTTGTCTGGTCATGGTCTGTCCTTCCTCTCGGGCACGTTGTGTATAGCCACTGTTATGAGGGCGTGTTGGCCAATTCCAAGGTTTCGCGCAAACAGGACTGGAATGACCACTCCTGGCCGCTTGAAGACATTCGGGTGTGGGCAAAGCGTGGCACAGTTTGCGGAGATATTTCGACGTCGCAGTGTCGCCGCGGCAAGGAATTCAATTGAGTTGGCATGGCTGGCGAACAGCCGTTGCGAGAGAAATAAATCTCATTTGCCATTTATTTGGCGCTCCTCTGACGCTCGTCTGAAAAACGTCGGATAAATGACGTTTTGCGTTGTTCTTTTACCCTCCTGACCTAGGCTCAAGCCATGTGGGGAGGAAGTGAAGTCCATGCGCAAATTATTGATTGGCTCGTCGATGCTGGCCTGTCTGGTGGTGCTGGGCGGCTGGTTGAGTCGACCACAGCCGTTGCCGGTCAGGCTGCTGGAGGTTGAGCGCGGGCCGGTGGAGACGCTGGTGGCCAATACCCGTGCGGGTACGCTGAAGTCCTGTCGGCGCTCGCATCTGTCCTTCAATGTCGGCGGCCAGGTTGCCGAGTTGCTGATCGCCGAGGGTCAGCGGGTCCAGGCGGGTCAGGTGCTCATGCGCTTGCGGCAGGACGAGCAGCAGGCCCGGTTGCAGGAGGCCGAGGCGCGGCTGGAGGCCCAACGCAACGCCCGCGAACAGCGCTGCCAGCAGGCTCATCTGGACCGGCGCGACCTCGATCGCCTGGGCCAGTTGGCCGACCGCAAGCTGGTTGCCGCCGATCGCCTCGATCAGGCCGAGACCAAGGCTAACCTGGCGAAGCTGATGTGCAATGCCAGTAACGTGCTGATCCGCGAGGCCGACGCCAGCCTGCAGTTGCAGCGTTCACTGCTGGAGCAGACGACCCTGCGTGCGCCATTCGCCGGCATAGTCGCAGAAATCAACGGCGAACTCGGCGAGTTCGTCACCCCTTCGCCGCCGGGTATTCCCACGCCGCCGGCAGTCGACCTGATCGACGACAGCTGCCTGTATGTCGAGGCGCCAATCGATGAAGTGGACGCTGCCCGGGTTCACCCCGGAACCGCGGTGCGGATCACCCTGGATGCCTTCCGTGGCCAGCAATTCGCTGGCCGCGTCAGCCGCATCGCGCCCTATGTGCGTGAACTGGAGAAGCAGGCGCGCACCGTCGATGTCGAGGTGCGCTTCGACCAGCCGCCGGCCAATCTGGTCCTGCTCACCGGCTATAGCGCCGATGTCGAGATCCTCCTGGAGCAGCGCGAAAGTGTTTTGCGCATCCCCACCGAGACCCTGCTGGAGGGGCAGCGCGTGCTGCGCTATGACCCCAGCGCCCGGGTGTT
This sequence comes from Pseudomonas sp. PDM32, assembly GCF_019219225.1. Taxonomy (NCBI): domain Bacteria; kingdom Pseudomonadati; phylum Pseudomonadota; class Gammaproteobacteria; order Pseudomonadales; family Pseudomonadaceae; genus Pseudomonas; species Pseudomonas sp. PDM32. The sequence continues at coordinate 49,733 of NZ_JAHUWE010000009.1, read as the reverse complement.
GCGCGAGGTGGCGGTGCAAACCGGGTTGAGCAACTGGCGCTGGACCGAGGTGCTCGCAGGGCTGGACGAGAACGCGCGCATAGTCGCCAGCCTCGAGCAGGAAGGGCTCAAGGACACCGCGGCAGTGATCCCGGTGGATGCGGCGGAGACCAGGCAATGATCCGCCTGCGCGGCGGCAGCCGCACCTTCCAGTTGGGCGAGCAGCAGGTGATGGGGCTGGACGGCCTGGATCTGGACATCGCCGCCGGTGACTACATGGCGGTGATGGGCCCGTCGGGCTCGGGCAAGTCGACCCTGCTGAACATCCTCGGTTTACTTGATGCGCCGAGCGCCGGCGAGTACTGGCTGCAGGGCGAGGCCACGGCGACGCTGAGCGAGGCGCGGCGCGCCCAATTGCGCAGCCAACTGATAGGTTTCGTGTTCCAGTCCTACCACCTGATCGCACGGCTGACGGTGCTGGAAAACATCGAGCTGCCGATGGTCCTCGCCGGCATTGGCACGGCGCAACGGCACAAGCGCAGCAGCCAATTGGTGGAGCGCCTGGGGCTGGGCGAGCGCATTGCCCACCGCCCGGGCGAGCTCTCCGGCGGTCAGCGCCAGCGCGTCGCCATTGCCCGGGCGATGGTCATGCAACCGGCGCTGTTGTTGGCCGATGAGCCCACCGGCAATCTCGATAGCCAGGCCGGCGCCGAAGTCTTCAGCCTGCTGGAGGAGCTCAACGACGAGGGGCTGACCCTGATAGTGGTGACTCACGACGCCAGCCTGGGCGCCCGCGCGCGGCGCCAGTTGCACATGCGTGACGGGCGGATCCACAGTGCTGCGTCGCAGCAGGCGCTGGCCTGATGCGTGCCGCCGATGCCCTGGCCTTCTGGCTCGGCGCCTTGCGTGGGCATCGCTCGCGCAGCCTGATGCTGCTGCTGGCCATCGCTATCGGGGTGGTGGCGGTCAATCTGCTGACCGGTCTCGGTGCGGGCGCGCGGGCCTTCGTCCTGAACGAGTTCTCGCTGCTCGGGCGCGACATCCTGATCATTTTCCCGGGTCGCAAGGAAACCACGGGGCGCATGCCGCCGCTCACCGGACTGACGCCGCACGAGTTGACCTTGCAGGACGTACAGGTCATCACCCGGTTGCCGGGCATCCGCCGGGTCGCGCCGATGCAGGCCGGGCAGATGGAGGTGATAGTCGGTAACCGTAATCGTGAGGTGCTGACCCTGGGCACCACGCGAGACTTCTTCGCCATTCGCCAACTGACGGTCGTCCAGGGCCAGCCCCTGCCGGCGCTGGACCCTGAGCAGGCCGAGGCCGTCTGCGTGATCGGCGGCAAACTCCGGCGCGAGCTATTCGGTGCGCGCCCGGCCCTGGGTGAATGGTTGCGCGCCGGCGACCGGCGCTTCCGGGTGGTCGGTATCCTCAGTGAGCGGGGCGAATCCCTGGGGATGGATTTCGCCGAAATGTTGATCATCCCGGTGGCCAGTGCCCAGGCCTTGTTCAATCGCGAGGGGTTGTTGCGGGTGTTTGTCGAGGTGCATGGGCCGAGCTTTCTCGAGCGCAGCAAGCGGCAGATACTCGCCGCGCTCAAGGAGCGCCACGAGGGTGAAGAAGACATCACCCTGATCAGCCAGGACAGCCTGCTCAGCGCCTTCGACGAGATACTCACGGTGCTGACCCTGGCGGTGGCCGGGATTGCCGCGATCAGCCTGTTGGTGGCAGGCATCCTGATCATGAACGTGACATGGATTGCGGTGAGCCAGCGCAGCGCCGAGATCGGCCTGCTCAAAGCCATAGGTGTGACGGCGGCGCAGTTGCGCCTGCTGTTCCTCGGCGAGGCGGCGCTGCTCGCCCTGGCGGGGGCGCTGGCGGGGCTGCTGCTGGCCGAAACCTTGCTCTGGCTGGGGCGCCTGGCGTTCGATCTGCCGCTCTATGCACCCTGGTGGGCGCGGGCTAGCGCGGTGCTGCTGGCACTCGTCACGGCGCTGCTGTTCGCCTGGCTGCCGGCCGCTCGGGCCTCGGCGCTGGAGCCGGTGGCGGCGCTACGCCCGCCGGGAGCGCACTGATGCGCTGGCAAGATGGTTTCCGGCTGACCAGCTCGGCGCTGACCTGTCGACCCTTGCGCAGCCTGCTGACCCTGCTCGGGATAGCGATCGGGATAGCCGCCGTGGCGCTGCTCACGGCCATAGGCGAAGGCGTGCGCGGTTATGTGCTGGAGAACTTTTCGCAGTTTGGTACGCGGATCATCACCGTGCGCCCGGGCAAGACCCAGACCAGCGGCCTCGGCGGTCTGCTCGGCAGCGTACGGCCACTGACCATCAGTGATACCGACGCCCTGCGGCGCTTGCCGCATGTCGAGGCGGCGGTGCCGATCATTCCGGGCAGCGGGGATGTCCAGTTCGGTGAACTGAGCCGGCGCAGCGACATTCTCGGTGGCGGCCATCAGCTGGCGCAGGCCTGGCGCATGCAACTGAGCCTGGGGGAGTTCCTGCCCGTGGCCCGTGACGGTCGTTCGCCGCCCTATGTGGTGCTCGGCCATCAGCTGCGTGTCGAGCTGTTCGGTGTACGCAATCCGCTGGGCGAGCTGGTCCGCGTCGGCGGCGTGCGTTTCCGGGTGATCGGCGTGATGGCGCAGAAGGGCCAGTTGCTCGGCTTCAACCTCGACGATATCGCCTACATCCCGGTGGATTGGGCCGAAAGCCTGTTCAACCGCACCGGGGTGGTCAAAGTCCATGTGGTGTTCGGCGCCGGCACCACTTCGCGGGCGTTGAGTCAGCAGATTCGCCAGGTGCTCGGCGAACGGCACGGCGAGGAGGACTTCAGCCTGAGCACCCAGGACGACATGCTGCGCAGCTTCAATCGTGTTCTCGGCACCCTGAGCCTGGCCATCGGTGCCTTGGGGGGCATTTCCCTGTTGGTCGGCGCCGTCGGCATTCTTACCATCATGACCACCACTGTGGGCGAGCGCACGGCGGAAATCGGCCTGTTGCGGGCGATTGGTGCCAGTCCGCGGCAGGTGCTCGGGCTGTTTCTCGCCGAAGCGACGCTGCTGTCCCTGGCTGGTGGTTTGCTGGGCTTGCTGTTGATGGGCCTGCTGCTCGGGCTACTGCACCTGGCCATGCCGAGCCTGCCCTTGGCGCTGCAGCCGCTGTTTCTGCTGCTGGCACTGCTGCTGGCGGCGGTGCTCGGCATTCTCGCCGGCCTGGCGCCGGCACTGCGGGCGGCCCGCCTGCATCCGGTGGCGGCTCTGCGCAGTGAATAGCGGCCAGGCCAATGAGCCTGACGGGCTGGCTGTACGCTGGGTGACGATAACGAAAACGCCGGCGCTGGGCCTAATGCCGATCAGTTAAGCCCCGGACATTGTGGGAGCGAGCTTGCTCGCGATGGCAGACGGTCAGGCACCCCTTGTTTGACTGTCCAGCCGTCATCGCGAGCAAGCTCGCTCCCACAAGGTTTGCGGTGATCAAACGCTTAACTGACTGGCATTAGGCGCTGGGCCGGTGATTTTAATGGGGTGGCGGCGGCAAAAACCGAGTGCAAAACTCCGGCAGCAAGTCCTCGGAATTCAGAGTGTCCGTAGAGGATACGTTCCTACGGGTTTACGTTGATCATTGTTTCGGGTGATCGCTTAGGGTCGGATAGCGACGGTCAAGCATCGACCGTCACTATGGATAATCAGACTTCCGTTTGTTCCGCCATTTCCAGGGCATCATCGACCTCGATTCCCAGGTATCTGACAGTGCTTTCAAGCTTCGTATGACCAAGCAGTAGTTGAACTGCTCTCAGGTTCTTCGTCCTGCGATAGATCAACGAAGCCTTGGTTCTCCTTAGCGTGTGGGTTCCGTACATGGTTGGATCAAGGCCAATGGCTGTCACCCAAGCTGTAACTATTCGAACGTATTGCCTAGTGGAAAGATGGTCCGAGGCGTGCAACGGGCTCGGGAACACGTTGAGGGGAGAACAAGGATGGATCAGTCACAATGGCTGGTGGTCGCTATTCGACCCACAGCTGCCCCTCGAAATCTTGAGCGATAGCGCCGAAAGCAGTCAGTCAACGAATGAGGGGGCAGTTGAGCCATAGGCAGGCCGGAGGCGAACGGTAGCGGCTGTACCTGTGGAACGCTGGCCGAATGGCCCAAGCTGCCTGATTTTGGGCTGCTACAATCAAACGGCGTGCCGCCGCGGTGCTGTCGCAGGGGTCCAGTCGCCACAAAGTTTGCCCCTTCTTTTCCGCATGTTTTTCGGCATCCATTCACGTATTCACGGAGTTTGGAGGTTGAACATGTCGACTGAATCTTGCGCTGCCAGCCGAAGAAATGATCGGGTCAAGGAAACTGATCGTCGATCCTTAACCGTTTTACTGGGCGTCGGGGCAGCCTTCCTGATGCTGGCGGGTAACGCTCAGGCGCAGCAGGTGGCGATCCCTACAACCGCCAGCGAAGTTCCCGGCCCGGCGAGCGGCACCGCCATGACCACGGCCTACGTGCAATCGGTGGGGCGCATGGCCTACCTGTGGGGCTGGCCGCTGGTCAACATGGCCAACCGCGGCAACGCTTTTTCGAAGGCCCCCGAACCCGGCTTGCTGGGCGGCGTGATACCGATCGCATTCAACCGGAACGCAATGTTGACCGGGTACGTCAGCCCGGACCAAACCTTCATCGCTTGCCCCAACCAGGATGTCGCGTACGGCGCCGGCTTCATGACGCTGGACAAAGAGCCCATCGTCTTCCAGGTCCCGGATTTCGGTGATCGTTTCTGGGTCTTCGCCCACTATGACGCGCGCACCGACGAATTTTCCGAGATCGGTAAGGCCTACGGCACCAAACCCGGCTTCTACATGATGGTCGGCCCAAACTGGAAGGGCGAAACTCCAGCCGGCATTACGGCAGTGGTGCGCTCCTCCACGTCGCTGGCCTTTGTCGTTCCGCGTATCTTCATCGATGACAGCGCTGAGGACCAAAAAGCCGTCCAGCCGGTGATCAGCCAGATCGTCTATTACCCGTTGTCGGAGTTCGACGGCAAGATGAAGTCCAAGGACTGGAGCAAGCTACCGCATTTCCCCACGCCGAAGACCACCGGCAAGGGGGAGGCCTCGTGGGTGAACCCGGAAACCTTCTTCGACGAACTACCTGCGGTGATGAAAAGCGTGCCGCCGCTGCCAGGCGAGGAAGCCCTCTATAACTGGATCGGAAGTGTGCTGGACGCAGCCGCCAAGGACCCGAAAATCATGCAGACGCTCAAGGCAACCGCTGTCGGTGCTGAGCACGAGATGATTTCGCCGTTCCTGCGGTGGAACAACAACGGTCGTGCCGCCGGCAATGGTTGGAATTCGCCGGTGAACAACGCCCAATGGGGAACCGACTACCTCAATCGGACCGCCTCCGCCAAGTCGAACATGTACGACAACCGCCCGGAAGAGACGAAATATATCTACACGGACAACGATAGTCAGGGCAAGCAGCTCAACGGAAACAACACCTATGCCGTCACCTTTGGCAAGGGCCAGCTGCCACCGGTCAAGGGCTTCTGGTCGCTCACGCTATACAACGACGTCCACCTGTTTCATCCCAACGCGCTAAAGCGCAATTCGCTGGGCACGAAGAACAAGAATCTCAAATACAACCCGGACGGGTCGCTGACGCTCTATGCCGGCGCCAAGACGCCCGGCAAGGACAAGGAAAGTAATTGGCTGCCGGCCCCCAGCGGCCCATTCTCGCTCTACATCCGTGCCTATTGGGCCGACAAAGCCATACTCGACGGCACGTGGCAGCCACCGGCCATCGCGACAGTGAAGTGATCAAACGGCAGAGGACGCAACCATGAATCCAAAGAACTTGATCGCCGCTGCGCTCGTGAGCGCGTTAGTAATGGGCGAATTGGCAATGCAGGCCTCCGCTCAGGAAGCCAGCTTCAATAAACTCGCCGACCTGCCGTTCACGCAAGGCCGACCCACGAAGGAGGCCGCGCAGATACTACGCGACGAATTGCTTTTTCAACGGGCGACACAGACGTATCTCTGGGCGCTGCCTTTGATCAACACCCTCGGCATGCAGGTGGGCTCGGAAAAGACATTCGGCGCTGGCTACAACGTCTTGCCGATCTGGAAGCGCAGACTTGACGCCAAGACCCTGGTGACGACCCCCAACTCCGATGTCCTTTACGCGATGAGCTACATCGACTTGGGAAGGGATGGGCCGCTGGTGATGGAAGCGCCGCCTGAGTTGCAAGGCATCCTGCTGGATGTCTGGCAGCGTCCCATCCCGGTCGATGGTGGCAAGTTCTTTGGAGACGTTGGTCTGTTTGGACCGGATGAGGGAAAGGGCGGCAAGTTTCTCCTCTTGCCACCCGGCTACAAGGGCGAAGTGCCGGACGGCTATTACGTGTACCGCTCTGCCACAAACAATGTCTTTGTCTTTCTGCGCGGGTTCTATAAAGACCCGAAGAATCTGACGCCGGCGGTTACGCATCTTGAACAGACAAAGATATATCCACTGAACGGCGCGGCCGGGGCGAAACCGATGACATACCCCGATGCCTCCGGCGTCCCGGTCAACATGCTGCCGAGCAGCGACGGCAATGCCTTCGATCAACTCAAGCTGCTCGTGGACAGTGAAGGCGCCAACCTCGCCGGTCCCGATTGGCTCGGCATGCTGGCGGCGATCGGCATCGTCAAGGGGCAGCCCTTCAATCCTGACGCGCAAACACGCGAGATCCTCGATCGGGCCGCCAAGACCGGCTACGAGATGAGCCGTGTCATTGGCTTTTCAGACAAGGCGAATGGTCTCTCGTATAGAGTCTATCCAGACCGCCAGTGGCTTAATCCTTTCGCCGACGGTACTCCCGCAAATCCGGGCGGGTCGAAGAATGACAGTTGGGAAAATGTCGCCGGAGCCTATCCGTACCTGGCCCTCGATGCTCGAATCTGGATGTTCACCAACTACTACTCGATAAGCCCGGGAATGATGTCCCAAACCCCAGGCAAGGGTGCCAAATATATGATCAGTTTCACCGACAGCGGGGGCACGCCCTTGTCGGGTGATACCAGCTATCACCTGAGCCTGCCGGCCAACATTCCTGCCGCCTTGTTCTGGTCGGTGACGCTTTACGATGCCGCCAATGCTTCCGGTCTCGACAACGGCCAGCCGTTCCCCTCGCTCGGTTCGCGTGACAAGCCGGTGCAAAACGCCGACGGCAGCACCGACCTCTACCTCGGACCCAAAGCACCCGAAGGCAAGCAAGCCAACTGGCTCGCCACTGTGCCAGGCAAAGGTTATTTCGCCATCATCCGACTTTACGGCCCGAAGGAACCCGCTATCGATAAGAGCTGGAAGCCCGGTGATATCGAGCAGGTGAAGTGACGTTGGCCTGTCGATGTCGGGAGGTAAACATAATGCGGATGAGATCACCAACGAGGGAGGCTTTTAGCCGAGACCCTAGAGTGGCAATTTCTGACCGATTTCTGCCCGTTGCGAAGGGCCACAACGCATTGTCAGGCGCATTCCACGGAATGCTCCATTTAAAGAATTTCACCCTCGGGCGCACGGAAGGCCTTGCTGTAGTAGCCGGATTGGTCGAAACAGCAAACCTGCTTCTTGCCGGATGCAAGCATATCGCAAGCATCACCAATTCGTTTTGCGCGCGTCTTGAGTTGCTTGGCTGAAGTAATCCAATGTATCCAGTCTACTCGTGCGATGGTCGTCGTATTGTTCCAAACCTTACGAGCCTCAGGAGTGGCTTCCAGAGCCTCCTGAAAATCGGCTGGGATGTCTGGCTCGGGTTCTTTCTTCACAGGGGTTAGCTCTAGTGTAACGACATCCCCAACGGCTATGCCTGCGGCTTCGAGTAACTCTCTACTGACCTGCAGCCAATGGCTCAGCTGACCATCCGGCTCAAGGGTCGCCTGGAAAGGGTGCCCATTGATTGTGCCTTCAACTGTCGTCCTTCCTCGCCTCGGAAGCTGTTCACTCGCGTCTCTTGGCAGTACTAAGAACGCCCACGATGCATCATTACCCGGCTTTGCCGGACGAAGAAGCTTTGCTTCAAATCGGGATTTCACATCGATTGTTGTCATCGCAACTCCTCCAACTCATACGCCTAACTACTCACTCGCGGTATCACCTTCGGATTTAAACGCGACTTGGCCCTGAGAAAAGCGCGACATTGATAAGCCAGCATGGCTCAGCCCGTTCCGAACCCCTCTCAGGCCGGGAACCGGGCTATCCAGTGCCTGGCAATCTCTTCGCGCCGGCAGATCCACACCGCGTCGTGGCCTTGTACGTAATCGAGAAAGCGCGCCAGCGCCATCGCACGACCGGGATGGCCGCTGATCCGCCCATGCAGGCCGACGCTCATCATCTTCGGGTGTTGCGCGCCTTCCTGCCACAGCAGGTCGAACGCATCCTTGAGCAGCCGGAAGAAGTCTTCACCGCAGGCGAAACCGTTCGGCAGCAGATAGCGGGCGTCGTTGTTGACCAGTGTGTAGGGGATCACCAGGTGGGCGGGTGAGCCCGGGAGCCAGTAGGGCAGGTCATCGTTGTAGGCGTCCGAGCTGTAGAGAAACCCGCCTTCCTCGCGCAACAGGCGGCGGGTGTTCTGGCTGACCCTTCCTATGTACCAACCGACGGGGCGTTTGCCGCAGGCCTGCTCGATCACGTCGAGGGTGAGGCGGATATGGCGCCGCTCCTGGTCTTCAGGCATGTCGCGATAGTCCAGCCAACGGTAGCCATGCCCGGCAATCTCATGCCCGGCTGCGCAGAGCGCCTGGCCGATCGCCGGGGTGAGTTCCAGCGCCCGGCCGACGGCGAAGGCGGTCAGCGGCAGGCCTCGGGCGCGGAACAGTTCCAGAATGCGCCACACACCTGCGCGCGATCCGTATTCGTACATGCCCTCGACGCTCAAGTCCGGTTCCCCCACGCGCGGCGGGCGGCCCGGTAGCTCGTGAAGCCAGGCCTCCGACTGGGGATCGCCATTGAGCAGGCAGGATTCCGCGCCTTCTTCGATGTTGAGTACGAACTGCACGGCAACGCGCGCTTCACCGGGCCATCGCGGGTGGGGTGGACGGCCGCCATAACCGATGAGGTCGCGGGCGGACATCAGCCCAGCTCGAAGGTGGTGACGCCGAACACACGTTCGTGCGCGATCGCCGGAGTAGGGCCGAGGTACATGCGTGCGCAGCCGAACACCTCGGTCATGCCCTGTTGGCGCACGAGCGCCATGGCGTCGGGGTTGTTCTCCGGGGCATCGAGAAACAGCGGGCCACCCTGCGCAAAGTCCGCCAGGCGTGCGTACAGGGCATTGGCCGCCAAGGCGTCATCGGCGAATAGGGGGCCGATCTTGCAGCCTTCCCGGCAGCGCCTTATCACGCCATAGCCGCTCAGCCTGCCCTCGCGCCGGCAACCCACGGCGAGAGCATCGGCCTGGGTTATCCACCCGCTCAGGAAGGTTGCGCGCGGGGCGGGGAAACAGGTGCGGTCGTAATCGATCACCTGATCGAACGGGACGGCGGCCAACGGGACGATGTCCTGGTCGTCCGCCTGCGAGGTCGTCGGGCGCTCGTTGATCTCGGCACGAAAACGCAGGTTGCGATGGGAGAAGACGAAACCACCCTTGGCGTAGTAGTCCTGCATCGCGAAGACGCCGTCCATGCCGATGCTCGCGCCCGGGTGCAGGCGGGCGAGGAGTCGCTCGCGGCGTGCGTGCCAGAGGGTATTGCCCAGGCCCTGGCTGCGGTACTCAGGCCGGACGATGAAAAAACCCATGAAACCGAATTCGCCATGGTAGGAGGTGATGGCGCCGCCGCCGATCAATTCGCCGTCCCGGGACGCCGCGATGAAGGCGGCAGGGTCCGTGGCCCAGAACAGCTCGGCATCGTGAAGGCCGGGATTCCAGCCCTCACGGGCAGCCCACTCGACGAGTTCGTCCAGTTCGGGACGGGTCATGTTGCGTATGACCAGCTGATTCGACACCGTGAAATTCTCCTCAGACGCTAATCGAGCGTGTGGTCCATCCCCGCCCGGAACCCTTTCGGTATAGCTTCAACCCGAGTATTGATCCAGCTCGTCACGTCGCCTTGAGGCGTTCAGCGGGGCGCTTTCAAAAAGCGCTGTTCATGATCAGGATCCGGCAACAGGCAGGTGTCGTATTTCCCGAAGAGGCGATAGCGATTGAGCGCAATGCGGTCGTAGGCCCAATCTCGAAGTGGGCGAGGGATGATGCGCAATAGGTTCACGGGGCGCCAGATTGCGGGCAACTGGGCAAAGATTTCGAAAAATGCTTGCGAACGCTCCCAGTAGTATCGGTCGCGGATCACCGCCATGCTGTGGAATTGATCCATGGGCAAACCTGCCCAGGCGAGCAGAGCCTGCCCCTCGGGTGACTGAACCGCCGCCAACCGCACGCGCCGCTGACGGTCATGGCGAATCACGAACCTCACCCAGCCATTGCACAGCTTGCAGACACCGTCGAACAACACCACCGTCTCACCGGGTTTGAGCAGCGGCGCGGGGGAGGGGAGGATTTTCGAGGCTGGCATGAGTGTGGGTCCAAGGGCGCCTGGGTATCCCGGATCATAACCGCGTGCCGGCGGTGAAGTCTGTGCGCGACGATCCAGTAACGGTGGGTTCCGTAATTGGTGCAGCACGTTCAGTCGACAGGGGCGCTTTGGTCGACAGCATCGGTGCGCTCCACTACTCGAATGCCTTTTTCCGCGAGCGCTTGCCGCACTGTCACTTGGTAGGCATCTATTGCACCGCGTAGCCAGGTCTCAAATTTTTGGCTGGCCGGTGAGTTCGGTCTTGCCTTGGGTTTGAACAGACTGTAGTTCTGCGCGCTGACCAGGCCCAGCGGGTAGGGAACGATCAGCTCGCCTGTTTGGATGGCGGGCAATGCAAGGAAGCTGTCGCCGATGGTCAGACCGCCACCTGATGCGGCGACCGATAGGCACAGGGTGGTTTCGTTGAACACTGTCTGCTGGCGACGCGGACCGCCAGGATCCAGCCCGGTCAGGGTACACCACTCGTCCCAGACATCGTAATTGGCATCGATCAGGTAAGGCGCTTCGCAAGGCTTGTGGCCCTCACCTAAATAGGTTTCTGCAAAGCTGCGGGTGCAGACCAGAACGTCGATCCAGCGGCACAGCTCATTCTCTTCCAGCCCTCCGCCCGCCCTGGCTCCATGCATACCATAGAAAATTCGGAAGTCGAAATCCTCATCGAGGCGGAAGCTAAAGTTGTTTTCGGCGGTGATTTCTACGGATATCCCGGGATTGGCAACCAGAAACTTCCCAACCTGGCCGGCCAGCCAGCTTGACGCGAAGTCACGGCAGACCAACACCCGTAGATGCTCTCCCCGCCGTGCCCGGCGGCTGATGGTATCGGTGGTCAGCTGAATCAACTCGAAGGCTTGTTGCAGGGCCGCAAACAGCTCGCGGCCCGCCGAAGTCAGGCGGATCACATTGCCCGTGCGCTGGAGCAGGGCGCAGCCCATGTCGCTCTCCAACTGCGTAACCTGTTTTGACACTGCTGGACGCGTTACATGCAGCTCTTCCGCAGCGGACGAAATGCTATTGAGTCGGGCAACGGCCTCGAAGGCGCGAAGCGCGGTTAGCGACTGATGTTTTCTCAAAGGGGGCGCTCCGTAACCTGAAGTGACTCAGGCTGAAATCTTGTCACTTGCCCGTATAGGAGCCTGACTTTAGCTTTGACGTCAATCCCAACACGCAATTCCGAGGTTTCATAATGCTCCTACCAATCCGTTTTTCTTCGACTGGCCCAAGTGACTGGCAGCAATTGCCGAACGAGGCTCTGGAACATGCCGAGCTGATCGAAGGCCGGCCGATGGGCCTGGATCATGCCTACTTCTGCCGTAGCGAGCCACCGGTGAAGTCGGGTATCTGGCGTTGCGAACCTTACACCGAGCGTTACGAGAACTATCCGGCTGATGAGTTCATGGTGGTACTGGAGGGGGAGGTCACTCTCGAAGCAGACGGTTTCTGCGAAACCTATACCCAAGGTGATTCCTTTCTGGTGCCCAAGGGGTTTCGTGGTGTGTGGCGTCAGCCAGTTCCGATGCTGAAGTTTTATGTGATTGTCGGTTAGCCAGCTGAAGAGTTGGGTGTGAGTCATAACAACCAATCGCAAAGCGCAAACTGAGCAATCGCTCCTTTAAACCAACCCGGACCCTGAACCTGGCGCGGACATTGCCGAGCGGGGTGAATGGGTCTGCCTCCAGCATTACGTCTGTGGGAATCATTACCATGTCGACTCTAAAGCAAACATCGTTATCCAGCCCGCAAGACGAAGGGCGCTATGACTACATCATCGTCGGTGCCGGCGCAGCCGGTTGCGTTATGGCCAATCGCCTTGGTGAAGACCCGGACTTGCGGATATTGGTGATCGAGGCGGGTGGCAGCGATGCCTCGCTCTTCGTGTCGATGCCGGCCGCACTGTCGATCCCGATGAACACCAAGCGCTTCAACTGGGGCATGAAGACCGAGCCGGAGCCTGGCCTGGACGGGCGGCAAGTGAACCTACCCCGTGGCAAAGGGCTGGGCGGCTCATCGTCGATCAACGGCATGTGTTGGGTTCGCGGAAACCCCATGGATTATGAGCTATGGGAGGCGCTGGGTGCCGATGGCTGGCGCTGGTCCAACGTGCTCCCTTACTTCCAGCGTCTGGAAAACGTCGAGGGCGGAGGCTCACTGCGCGGGGTCAATGGGCCGATGCACATCAAGCGGGGGCCGGAAACCAATCCACTCTATCGGGCCTTCGTCAAAGCCGGGAACGAGGCCGGCTACGCTTTAAGTGACAACATGAACAATCGGCAGCACGAAGGCTTTGGGCCGATGGAAATGAACGTTTGCGACGGGCGCCGCATGAGCGCTGCCCGGGCCTATCTGCGACCTGCCATCGCCCGGGGGAACGTACGTGTAATCAAGGGCGGCCTGGTTGACCGAGTGATGTTCGATGGCCGACGAGCAACCGGTGTTTTGTTTTCGGTAGCGGGCAAGCCAGCCCGAGCCATGGCCACGCGGGAAGTCATCCTGTCAGCTGGGGCCATCATGTCTCCGGTGATCCTCAAGCGCTCGGGCGTGGGACCTGCGAGGGAGCTCGCGCAGCAGGGTATTGCAGTGATCCATGACTCACCCGAAGTGGGCGAAAACCTGATGGATCATATGGAGCTCTACCTTCAGATGGAGTGCACCCAGCCGGTTAGCCTGTTTCCCACCCAGAGCCTTCTGGGCAAGGCCAGGATCGGTATCGAGTGGCTCGCTACCCGGCGCGGGCCTGGTGCGACCAACCACTTCGAGAGCGGCGGTCATATTCGCAGCCGGGCGGGCATCGTTTATCCCGACATCCAGTTTCACTTCCTGCCGCTGGCCATCTCCTATGACGGACAGACACTCGCCGCCGGGCACGGCTTCCAGGTGCATGTCGGCACAAAGCGTTCGAAGAGCCGCGGTTGGGTCAGGCTGCGTGACGCCCGTCCGGAAAGTTTGCCGCGAGTACGCTTCAACTACATGACCCATAGCGATGATTGGACGGAGTTCAGGGCCTGCGTTCGCCTGACGCGGGAAATCTTCGCTCAGCCGGCCTTCGCCCCTTATCGGGGTCGAGAACTGGCCCCGGGCGCGGCAGTGCAGGACGATGCCGCCATAGATGCCTTTCTCAAGCAGAAGTTGGAAAGCGCCTACCATCCCTGCGGCACTTGTCGTATGGGCAGCGACGAAGCTGCGGTGACATTCCCCGACGGTCGTGTGCGCGGCGTGGAAGCGCTGCGGGTGGTAGATGCCTCGCTGATGCCCGCTGCCACAGCTGGCGACTTGCAGGCACCAACACTGATGCTGGCCGAGCGGCTGTCCGATCTGATCCGTGGCCGTCACCTGCCGGAGGCGCAGGGCGCCGAGTTACTGGCAGATCCGCAATGGGCCACCCGGCAACGCGGCCCCAATATCACCCGAGACTATTCCGGCGAGCGAAATCGGCTAGCGGCCGCGTTATTGGAAAATGCCAAGGGACAACAGCTGCCGATGGTGGCGGGTTGAGTCACAGCGTTACCGGGCAACGAAGCTACGCATAATCGAGCTTTCGTTCTGCTTTCAGCTGTACAGGTAATAAAAGTTACTGCGATTGACCAGCAATTGGAGGGTGCCCCGGAAAGTTTGATGAATGAAGCCTCAGTGATTCAGCCCCGATCAATCTCAATTAGGAAAACAAGAAAATGGGAACGACATCAAACGGGAAAACAACCACGGTGACGCCTGTCATTCAGCAGGGCCGACTCGATGGTGCGGAACGGCGCTCTGTAGATTTCGTACCGGTGGCGGAGCGCCATGGCACGGTGCGACATCTCGGTGCGGTCTGGTTAGTTGCCAACATCAACCTGACCGCAATGGCTACCGGCGTTACCACACTGGCGCTTGGCGGTTCACTGTTCTGGACTCTGGTTGCCACCGTGTTCGGTTCACTGTTCGGAACCCTTTTCATGGCTCTGCATTCTTCGCAGGGGCCTCACCTGGGTCTACCGCAGTTAGTTCAGTCCAGAGCACAGTTCGGATTTTTAGGGGCCGCGATCACGGTGTGGGTCTTCGCCTTTGTGAACTACTTCAACTACAACGTCGCCGACGCGATCCTTGCAGGATCGAGTCTGCATTTCCTCCTCGGGATTCCAACTTCATGGGGGTTCCCAATCGCGGTATTGGTCGCCGGTACCTTGGCGCTGTATGGCTACCGGTGGATCCATCGGGTTAACCGATTCCTGGTCGCACCGCTGGCCTTGACGGTCGTGATACTCACCTTTGCTGCGGTGGCGCGGGGCGGGATTCCTTCGGGTGCTTTCACTCCGGGGCCCATTCAATGGCATTCGTTCGCGACCACCTTCGTAATCGTCGCAGGTTTCCAGCTTGGTTGGGCGCCATACGTATCGGACTACTCCCGCTACCTCCCACCCACCGTTTCCACTCGATCGTCGTTCCTGTGGACCTATCTGCCTTCAGCGATATCAGCGCTATGGGTGATCGGCCTTGGCTCCTTGCTCGCGGCAGCGACCCCCGGCGTCTCCGTCATCATGGCGATCGCGCAAGGTGGCGACGCCCTGATGGCAGGAGGTGGTCGAATAGCCGTCGCATTGTTGTTCATCGGTCTTCTGGTGGTGATGGCGCTCAACGCTTACGGAGGCAGCTTGACCCTGATCTCGATCGTCGACTGTTTCCGTCGGGTCCGGCCATCGTTGTTTTTGAGGGGCATCACAATCGTCGCGATGACCCTGTCCGTAGGCTTTGTCGCGGCAATGGTCGGGGAGGAACAATTCAATGTTTTCTACGGCAACGTATTGGTATTTCTGGCCTATCTGTTCACACCATGGACTGCAATAAATCTGGTGGACTTTTATATCGTTCGCAAGGGGTGTTATTCGATCCGCGAACTCTTCAATCCGGCCGGTATTTACGGCCGATGGGGATGGCAAGGAAACGTCGCCTATATCGGAGCACTGGTGATGATGGTGCCGTTTTTTGTCACCGAGCCTTTCACTGGATGGATAGCTCACCGGATGGGTGATATCGACATCTCGATGTTTGTAGGTCTTGTAGTCGCAAGCCTCCTCTATTTGCTCACATCTCGGACTCTTGATTTGAGCTACGAGCGAAGCCTGGTGGAAAAAGAAGGAATAGCTGGCGAGCTATGAAGGCAGCCCGATGTTTCGGGCAAAGAACTTATCCCTATCGACACGAAAAAGTAGAGTTAGAACCATGACGACAACCGGCTGGATTTGGGACGAAAGATTTATGACTCATGACACGCGGGCTTGGAGCCTACCGTGGCAGGAACCCATCGACCATCCTGAGAAGGGCGATACCAAGCGACGCTTTGCAAGCCTCGTCAAGCGAAGCGGCCTCGATCAATACCTTGTTCCGTTACCCTTCAGCCCGGCCTCGGAGTCCGATCTGTTGCGGGTGCACACTCCGGAGTATGTCGATCGAATCCTGAACCCGACCGGTCCTGTGTGGAGCGATGCAGGCGACGGTGAAACGCCCGTCGGACCAGGGTCGGCAGACATTGCCAGACTTGCCGCAGGCGCTGTCATCTCGGCGTTCAATGCAGTTGTATCGGGTACTGTGACGAACGCCTACGCGCTCATTCGACCGCCAGGACATCATGCGATTGCCAGTCAGGGTATGGGCTATTGCATATTCCACAACACCGCGGTCGGAATCCGCCATTTGCAGCAAACAGGAGCGGTGAAACGAGTCGCGGTCATCGACTGGGATGTTCATCATGGTAACGGGACCGAGACCCTTTTTTATGACGATCCGTCGGTGCTGACTATCTCTCTTCACCAGGACGACCTTTACCCCATCGGACGCGGAAAGGTACAAGACATCGGAACGGGTCCCGGACTGGGTGCCAACCTGAATATTCCACTACCCGCAGGGTCGGGCCGAGGGGCCTACCTGGGCGCATTCGAGCGTGTCGTAATGCCTGCGGTGCGCCGTTTTCAACCGGATCTCATCGTGATTGCGAGCGGATTTGACTCCGCTGCGATGGACCCCTTTGGCCGCCAACTCCTGTACTCCGCGGCATATCGCGAGCTGACGACTCAGGTAATGAATCTGGCAGAAGAAGTGTGCAAATCGCGGGTCGTCGCTGTGCATGAGGGGGGCTACGATCCGTTGATGGGACCATTCTGCGGTCTCGCTGTGGTTGAAACACTTGCAGGGCGGCGAACCGCAGTCGAGGACCCATGGATGAACACAGTCGCGAATCTTCCGGAACAAGCTTTGTTGCCGCACCATGACGCAGCGATACGAGCGTGTGAACAACTTCTCACGGGAGTACCTGATGGGTCCAAGAGCGCGCAATAACGGGGAATTTCAATAGCCTTCCACCGAAGGGGCAGCCATTTGGCGATGAGGCGCCAGTGCTGACAAGCGCTGCGCCTCGACAAGACTCAGCCCACTGCCTGCAACCAGTTAAGTAAATCCATTTCCAGGCTGCCTGGCTGAGGGGGGGTGGGAGATAACAGGCAATAGCGTGTGCCGTCTTCAATAAATCCTAATGGCGCGGCTAACACGCCGCTCTGGATATCGTCGCGCACTAAGTGCCATGGGCCAATGGCCACCCCGAGGCCTGCGACAGCCGCCTGGATGCTGAAATAAAAGTGCTCAAAAGATTGCATCTCCATGGCAGGAGCGGGCAGTTCTTTTGCAGTAGCCCACTCCTGCCAAGCGGTAGGTCGGCTATTAGTCTGAAGCAGCGGGGCCGAGGAACGCAGGCATTTTCTGCTTTTGCCAAACCATTGATCTACCTTTTCCGGCCGGCATACAGGGCCGATCTTCTCAGGGAATAGGGTTTCGGCATGATAGTCGGAGGGGCGAGGAAAATCGTCCCGCCGAATGGCCAAGTCGATGCCGTGGTCGAATGAAAAGATGCCGCCGCCGGCCACTAAATGAATGTCCAGCCCTCGATGTTGTGTTTGGAAGTCGCTCCAACGAGGGATCAACCATCGCATTAACAGTGTTGGCTCGCAGGACAGGACAAGCTGACGGGTACGACGGGCGTCGGTGCGTATTTCGCGAACGGCCTGGTTCATCAATCCAAGCCCTTCACTAACTGCTTTCACCAGGCGTTTGCCGGCGTCAGTTAAAAAAACCCTTCGGTTACGCCGCTCGAACAGGTCAACGCCCAGATCCTCTTCAAGCAAGCGTACTGCTCGACTTATGGCACCTGGTGTCAGGTGCAGTTCGTCAGCCGCGCGTGCGAAGTTTTCGAGCCGTCCGGCGGATTCGAAGCAACGCAACGCGAGCAGAGAAGGCAGGCGAGCCTCGGTGATTAGTGATTTGAAGTCACTATGTTCATCAGAAATCATCGTTATTACCAAAGAGCAGGATCTGTAAACATCGCTTTCTACTACCAATAATTGAAGGATGTCGTATGAGCGAATGGATAGCAGTAATCACCATTACAATACTCGCATGCATCAGTCCTGGGCCAGATTTCGCCATGGTTTCTCGCAACGGATTGCTGCTGTCTCGACGGGCGGGCGTCCTCACAGCTGCAGGAATTGGTATGGGGGTGCTTGTCCATGTCTGCTATACGCTGCTCGGACTAGGGTTAGTGCTTCAACAAACGCCTTGGTTGTTCAATGCGCTGAAGCTGGCTGGAGCTGCGTATCTCGTCTATCTAGGCATCCAGATGCTTCGATCCAAGCCGGCTATCGAACAGCTGGACGCACCGCCACCCGCCATGTCCGATCTGGCAGCTCTGCGGACGGGATTTCTCACGAACGCGTTGAATCCGAAAACATCGATCTTCATCGTCAGTCTGTTCATGGGTGTTATACAACCGGACACCGCCCTGACAATGCAAATTGCATATGGGCTGTTTATCGCTGGGGCGCACGCAGTGTGGTTCAGCCTCGTCGCGCTTTGCTTCTCAGCGGGAATGGTGCGCGAGAAATTGGTGGCTGCACGGCTATGGATTGACCGAGTTTTTGGCGGCCTGCTCGTGAGCTTCGGGATATTACTGACAATCGCTCAGCGTTCAGCCTGAGTTGAATTAGCCTTTGCGCAGGGCCTTTCAAGCACACCGCCTGTTCGAGTTGTTTCTAGACCTGACTCTTTTGTGTATGAGTCTTTACTTGGGCAGTTTGAATGACCGCTATTCGGGGTGCACTGCCAAAGCCATTCGATTATATGAGCAGATGGGCCTGCTGAGCCCGCAGCGCCGTGGCAGTTATCGGTTGTACACGGCCCATCACCTGACGCAGGTGCAGATGATCCGCACGGCCCAGGCGGTGGGGTTCAAGCTGGGACGGCGGAGCCTGAAATGGACAAGGCAGGGTAGGGGTTGCCCCAAGGGACAGAGTCAAGCGCGGGCGTCAGGACCCGGCACTTCAAGATCATCGTTTTTGTGAAATCACACCCCCCATGTATTGATTCAAATCGCGCAGATCCTTAACGCTCCATGCGTGCGGCGATAGCTTTACGCCATTCTCCCGCAAGGTTCCTGGAATCAAGTCGCCATTTGGGCGAAGTATTATCGAAGAGACAATCACGCCCGGATAATCATTCAATCGCTTTTTGAAAGCGGACGTTGTCAGATCAGGCGTAGGTGGATTGCTTTTATTGGCCAGTGGTCCTGTTGCCTTGAGATCTGTTCCGTGGCACATGCTGCATCGCTGTAGATAGAGATTTTTTCCATTGGCATTATCCGCGAAGGCCAGTGAAGTTTGAGTCAGCGATAAAATTCCCAGCGAAGCGATGAACAGTATTTTCATTGTTTTTATCTTCCTTGATGGGCTCAGCGTCGATCGGACGCGATCTGGTGCGCGGGAAAGATATCAGCCGTCGCGTCGGCCCCCAAGCGGTCTGATCGACCCTTGGCTTGGGTCGATCGGCGATGAGTAGGCATCGAAGCCCAAATCGCGGGCAGCACGGCAAGTACTGTCTACGCAGTATTCCCGGGATGAAAGTCGTGTCATGCCTGTTCTCAGGCCCGATTGTGTGTCCCGGGCCGAGCGGCCAATTGCGAGCGGGGCGTCAAGATGGCCAAGGCAACCGTCACGATGAAGAGCGCCGGCACGTCACCTGCCAAGTGCCCCATTTGCCCCGGCTGGGTGACGGTCTGGACGGCCATGATTGCTGCGTGTACGGCGCTGGACCACACGGTGAACCAGATCAGGCTCAGATTGGCTAATGGATCACGTGCGGCCAGGATCAAGAACACGCCAAGTGTGGCGTAGATGCCAACGATCATCATCGGGTAGTCCGAGTGACCGACGTGCCAGGCCCAGCCGGACGGCCAGAACAACATGAGTGGGTAGAGAGCAAGGCACGCGAGGCCAGCCAAAACCAGGGCGACACGCAAATACCTGAGGCGATCGACTAAGGTCATGGCGGACTCCTCATTGGGCCTGACTCTAATTTGACCCCAAGTGGGGTAATAACGCCTTCACGGGCTTGGTGGATAACAATCTGCTCAATCAGTTCCGGCAGTAGACCAAGCATAGGCCTCGTTGCTTGGTGGTGCACATGTGCCCCTGTAGGAGCTGCCGGAGGCTGCGATCTTTTGATCTTGCTTTTGCGATCTGGAGATTGCTGAGGATCAAAAGATCGCAGCCTTCGGCAGCTCCTACAGATATTTCGTTATCTGTGTCCCCCCGGGATTCCTTGAAGAACCTTAGTTAACCATCACCTCGTCCAGCGCCTGCTCGAGGGTGCTGACCGTGCGCTCGATATTGTGCAGCTTTTCGAGTCCGAACAGACCGATGCGGAAGGTCTGGAAGTCGGCCGGTTCGTCGCATTGCAACGGCACTCCGGCGGCAATCTGCAGGCCGTGGTCGGCAAATTTCCTGCCGCTCTTGATGTCGGCATCATCGGTGTAGCTCACCACTACGCCAGGGGCCTGAAAGCCGGCTGCGGCCACGCTTTTGATGCCTTTGCCGGTCAACATGGCGCGCACCCGGTCGCCCAGCGCCTGTTGTTCGCTGCGGACCTTGTCGAAACCGTAGGCTTGCGTCTCTTTCATCACTTCGTTGAATCGCGCGAGGGAGTCGCTGGGCATGGTCGCATGGTAGGCATGTCCGCCCTGTTCGTAGGCCTGCATGATCTGCAGCCACTTTTTCAGGTCGCAGGCGAAGCTGCTGCTTTGCGTCTGTTCGATGCGCTCGAGGGCCAGGGAACTGAACATCACCAGGGCGCAGCAAGGGGAGGCGCTCCAGCCTTTCTGCGGTGCGCTGATCAGCAGGTCGACTGCGCATTTGTGCATATCAACCCAAATGGTGCCTGAGGCGATGCAGTCCAGCACGAACAGGCCACCCACCGCATGCACGGCGTCACCGACGGCCCGCAGGTACTCGTCGGGCAGGATAATCCCCGATGAGGTTTCAACGTGGGGGGCAAAGACTATCTGCGGCTTGTGCGCCGCAATGGCTGCCAGCACTTCGTCCAGAGGAGGTGGGGTGTAGGCAGCCTGGCGACCCGTGTCGACCGGTCGGGCTTTCAGCACCGTGGTGGCCGCCGGGATGCTGCCCATCTCAAGGATCTGGCTCCAGCGATAACTGAACCAGCCGTTGCGTATCACCAGGCATGGCTGGTCGGTGGCAAACTGTCGCGCCACCGCTTCCATGCCGAATGTGCCGCTGCCCGGGACCACCGCAACAGCCTGGGCGTTGTAGACCTGTTTCAGGGTCGTGGAAATGTTCTTCATCACGCCTTGAAATGACTGCGACATGTGGTTGAGCGAGCGGTCGGTGTAGACCACTGAGTACTCGACCAGCCCCTCGGGATCGATACTGGGATATAGCTTTGACATGGGGTGACTCCTTTGGCAGGGATCTCAGTGGTATCGACCCTGCCCTAAGCCTTGGCAAATGACAAGATTGCTCGGGATTGAATGGCGACTTCTGTCGAGCGGTTGGCATCCTCAGGTCGATTGCTGGGCGTAGCAATGCTCGCAGGTGGCGGCTGAGTTATGGGAGAGTGGGCCTTGAAGGTTCCTGCTTCCTCAGGGCGTGAAGCGGACATCCGGCAATCCCTCGAAGACGTATTCCAGGCACCGTCCGGGAAGGGGAAGTCCAATGTGTGCCTCAGAGATCAGGACCGGCATTGGTCTCGCTGCGGGCGAGCGCCAGTAGCTCTCGCCTGCAGTCCTTAAAATAGCCTGGTGATTTCATTCAGGATCCGATCCTGGGTTTGAGTACTTGGCCTGTGGCGATAAGCTACTGCGAGAAAGGCAACGCCTTCGTAGTCGCAGCGAATCGAAAAAGTCATGCCTTCACGCAACCCATAAACTGATCTTTCTCCTGCTTCAACAAAATATCTCGCTTTCGTAAGAGCCGCTCTGGCGTGCTGCAGGCAACCCGTTTGGCTAAGTGAGTGTTGTAGCCAACTGGTTGTGATTCGCACAGACGACGTCTCGCTGTCATCGACAGGTGGTCGAGTAATTTCTTTATTCGCTGCAGTCAGGTTTTCGTCGCTGGTGCAAGCGGTCAGCCCCATTGAGATAACACCCAGTAGAAAACCAAGACGAACGCTTGAATGCTTGAGTGGATTTCGCATGGTGGGGCGTACCTGTGATGATCTGCAATGAATGAAGTGTCAGGCCGCACTTGCCGGTTTCCGTGCTGCCCTCAGGACTGCGGGTCGAACCCGAAGACGCGCAGTTCCTGGTCGCAGCGACAGGCCTTGGCGATGCGCGCCGCCCACGCTATGGCCTCATCGCGCGAAGGCAGTTCCAGCACGGTGAAGCCCCCGTCGAGCGTGGGCGCCCAAGGATAGCCGCCCATTGCAACCGCGCCGTCGGCAGAGACCAGTACGGGCGGTACGTCGTTGTCGATTCCGCCGCCGAAGACGTAGACACCGGCGGTTTTCGCCTCATCAATCACAGCGTGTGAGTCGCGGCGCACCGCTTCCCATTCGCCATCGGGCACCACCATCGCCGCGCTTGGAAAAGAGATCAGGTATTTGGCCACGGTGCTTCTTCCAGGAGTTGATGGCGGTCGTGATGCCTGCGGGCGGCCTGCACCGTCCAATGGACTCGCTGGCTGCTCGGGCAAGCGTTTAAAGGCTAGCGCATTGGGCCTCCGCAAGGCTGCCGCTCGTCGGCGACAACTCCTGGCCGAAAGCTGCACGTTGCGAGGGACTGAAAACGACCCTGGCAGCCAGTCATTTGGCGCCTGCAATAGGTGATTGATACAAAATCCAGAATGACGAAGTGACGGTCATTCGGGGTGCAGGGCGGAGCGTTCGATTTCGCCTTGCAGCAACGCCAGGGCCCGATCGAAGTCGAAGCGCTCGAGCTGCTGCGCTACCCGGCTCAGACGCCTGGCCAATGCATCATCGAGGGACAGGCGCCGTAACTCATCAAGGGCCTCGATGGCGGCGGTGTCACTCTCGGCCAATAATTGCCTGAGCCGGGTGAGCCGGCCACTGAGTTCCGCCTCGTGTTGCGGCGGCTGCGCCCCTGAAGCCGTTTTTTCCTCGGGCAAAAGCGCCAGCGCGCTCAAAACGGGTATCAAACACCGACTGACCTCGGTCAAGTGAGCTTGCACTCCATCGCTCGGCTCGCCAGCCCGGCACGCTTGTTCCAGCTGGGCTGCAGCCTGTGCCAGCGCCTTGGCACCGATGTTCCCCGCGTTACCACGCAACGTGTGAGCCATTCGAACAGCCGCCATCGGATCGGCATCGGTGATTGCCGTTTTGAACTGTTCGACGAAGTTCTTCTGGGTCTCATGGAATGTGCGCAACAGTCGCAAGTAAAGGGCAGTCTTGCCCGAGCAGGCAGCCAGCCCGGCGACCTGATCGATACCTGCAAGCTCGGTGGGCAACTGTCCTGATGTCTCGGCAACGCTCGTCTCCCGCGCCCGACTGCCACGCCCGGGCCGTGGCTTGATCCACCTGGCCAGCGTGGCGAACATGCTGTCTACATCCAATGGCTTGGACAGGTGGTCATTCATGCCGCAGGCCAGGGCGCGTTCGCGGTCCCCGGCCATGGCGTCGGCGGTCATGGCGATGATCGGCAATGCCGCGAAGTTCGATTGCTGGCGAATCCTGCGGGTCGCGGTATAGCCGTCCATCACCGGCATCTGGCAGTCCATCAGCACACCGTCGAAATCGCCGTCCCGGGCCAACCAGTCGAGGGCCTGTTGGCCATCGAATGCCAGCTCGAGCTCGATGCCTGCCTCTTGCAACAAGTCGCACGCCAGCTCCCTGTTCAGTTCGTTGTCCTCCACCAGCAGCAGTCGCGCACCCTCCAGGCGTGCCATGTTGTCAGCGCTCTGCTCGTTGCGCTCATGGGCGCGGGTAGCGGTTTGGGGCACTTTGCCGAACACTGTACCTATGGCTTCCAGCAAGGTGGACGGCGTGACCGGCTTGGTCAGCACCACCGGCAGATGTACGTCCTGGTGCCTGGCCTGTTCAAGTAACTCCTCGCGATCAAGGGCGGTGACCATGATGACCGACGGTGTGCGTGCCAGGTTGGCGGAGCGCATCTGGCGGACCGTCTCCACCCCATCCATGCCCGGCATCCGCCAGTCCATCAGGACCAGGTCGAACGGCAACGAATCTTTCTCGGCCTGCGCCAGCATGCGCAGGGCCATGCGACCACTTTCGGCGACGTCCACTTCGACACCGAAACTGTGTGCCATGCCCGAAAGAATTTCCCGGGCACTGGCGTTGTCATCGACCACCAGCACGCGGATGCCCAGCAGCTCATCGGCGGTGAACATGCGTCGCGCAGTCGCCGCCGCCTGCAGGCCCAGACTTACGCAAAAGTGAAACGTCGAACCGCTGCCCAGTGTACTTTCGACCCAGATGCGGCCTCCCATCATCTCCACCAGACGCTTGGAAATCGCCAGGCCCAGGCCGGTCCCTCCATACTTGCGAGTGGTGGAACTGTCGGCCTGGATGAAAGACTGAAAAATTCTCTGGCATTGCTCTTCGCTCATGCCGATGCCTGTGTCACGCACCCAGAAATGCAGCTCGACCTTGCCCTCGTCACTCCCCACGCGCTCGATGCCCAGCACGATTTCACCCTGTTCGGTGAACTTCGTCGCGTTGTTGCCCAGGTTGGCCAGGACCTGGCCCAGCCGCAGCGGGTCGCCAATCAGTGCAGTCGGCAGATCGGCTACCGTGCTGTAGAGCAGTTCCAGGCCTTTATCCTCGGCTCTCAGGCCCACCACGTTGGTGAAATTCTCCAGCACGTCTTCCAGGCGGAACGGAATAAGCTCCAGGTCCATCCTGCCGGCTTCGATCTTGGAGAAATCGAGGATGTCGTTGATGATCCCCAGCAGGTTCTCCGCCGAGCGATGCACCTTCACAATGTAGTTGCGTTGCCGGTTATCGAGGTCGGTGCGCAGCGCCAGGTGACTCATGCCGATAATGGCGTTCATCGGCGTGCGGATTTCATGGCTCATGTTGGCGAGGAATTCGCTCTTGGCCCGTGTCGCCTCTTCGGCGATCTCCCGGGCGTGCTGCACTTGCGCCTCGGCGGCCTTGCGGTCGGTGATGTCGTAATACCAACTGGCGCTGATGTTGCGCTCACCGAGTGTCAGGGGGACGGCCGAGAGCAAGACCTCGAAACGCTTTCCTCCATCGCGCTGCAGGCTGGCCTCGAAGTTTAAAACCGCGCCCTTGGCGGCTGCGGCCAGGAAACGGTCGTGTGCCTGTGCGTCGCACCAGAAGTGACTTTCATCCATCTCGCCCAGTTGCTCGCGGCTGACGCCGAACAGGCCCTCCAGCTCCGGGTTGCAGTAACTCAGGCGGCCATCATCGCCACGGATCAGCATGGCCACCGGACTGCTGTCCAATACCGCACGCAACTGCGTTTCGCTGGATTTGAGCGCCGCTTGCATCTGCCGCCGCTCACTGACATCGCGAACCGAGGCGCAGATACAGGTGCCACGCCCCTCCAGAAGCGGCAAGTGCGACAGGCCGATCTCCACGGCAAACAGGCTGCCATCCTTGCGAAGGCCCTTGAGGTCGTCCATGTTCGCGCCCATCTGCCGGGTGTTGCCATGGGCGATGAAGCCATTGCGCAACGCCACATGCCGACCGCGCGCCGCATCAGGCACCAGCCGCTCGATGGTCTCGCCCACCAACTCACCTGTGGCATAACCGAACAGCGTGTCCAGTTGCGGGTTGGTCATCAGGATCTCGCCCTCGGCATTGATGACGATCATGCCGTCCGGTGCCGCCTCGAGGATCGCGCGGTACCAGGCCTTGGTGGCACGCAAGGCAGTCTGTTGTGCCTCCAGCTCCTTCGATTGCAGCTCCAGGCGCAAGGCCTGCTGACCCATTTCATCGGCCTGGCGCCGGGTCTCGCTCAGCAAGGATTGCACCGCCAGATGACGCTCCATCACCGCCATTGCACCGGCCAGGCGTGGCATGGCCTCCTGCAACAGCGACTGTTCACGGGCCCCCAGCGCTTGATAACCCGCCAGTTCGAGCACGCCGAGCAGACGCTCACCACGCAAAACCGGCTGCATCAGCAGATAGCTCGCCGGCACTTCACCCAACTGCGAATGCAACCGTCCGAGCGGCTGCGTCAACCCCTGCAATTCGCGGGGCGCACGATCCAGCGCGCATTGTCCTAGAAGGCCGGCTCCCAGAGCCACCGTCGGCGCCGGCGGGTAATCGGGATCAGTCGCGTAACCGCCAATCAGTTGCAGGCTTTCATCCTGCTCTTGCAGGCTATAGAGCACGCCCCGGCATATGCCGAGCATGCTCGCCATATGCCGCAAAAAGACCTGGGCCAGCTCCCGTGGCGTTTCCGCTTGTGGCAAGTCGGCCTGGAGTTGCTCGGTTTGTGCCTTGACCCAGCGTTGGCGCTCCAGTTGTTGCGACTCGGTTTGCAGTGTCGCGATTGCACGCGCCAGATCACCGGTTTCATTTTGCAGATCGGTATGGGGAATCGTCCCGTCCAGTCGGCCGGCGGTCAGCTCGTCAACGGCGGCGCGAACCCGGTAAAGGGGCAGGCGAATCGAACGGCTGATCAACCAGCCCATCAACCACGCCAGTGCCAGGCCGCCCAGCAGCAATTGATAAGTGAGCCGGGTGCTGCGCCCGGCAAAGTCTGCGATCTGTTTGGCCGTGTCATGAATGGAGGCCTGTTTGATTCGCGCCATCTCCTTGAGCAAGTTGTCCCCTCGCTCATCCAGCCCCTGGAACCCGACGCTATTGATCATCCGCAAGGCTTGCGCCTGATCCCCAGCGGCAAGTTCCAGTGCTGCCTCACCGTCGTGCAGCAAACGCTTCAACAAAACTTCGAACGTGGCGAATCGCTCCTGGTTTTCCTCGCGCCAGAGGGTCGGTTGTGTCTGTAGCAGCGCCTCTTGAAGATGTTGTCGAGCCTCACGAAATTGCTCGACGCCCTTGCTACGATCATCTGCGTTGTTGCCGCCGACGGCATGCTGCAATCCCTGCATGAGATGCGACATCTGCACCCGTGCTTCCTGCAAGGGTTCGATGCCCGCCAACTCATGCTGGTACAGCCTCTGCATATCCGCTTTCAACAAATCCTGGGTACGCAGGCTCTGCACGCCGAGTACCAGAACCAGCGCCGCTAGCGTCGCGAAGCCGAGGATCAGCTTGATACGAAGAGGCAGGCGTTCAAGCTGAGCGAGTACTCGGGTCATGGCAATTCCCGTTGATGAAAAACCGGCGCGTTGACCGTTCAGGGTTTCTGGAGAGTGCGTTGCAGGTCGACCAGCATGGCCATGTCCTGATCGCTGTCCGCAAAGCGCTCGGCAATGAGATGGAATTGCTCGGCGTTGGCAAGAAAGGCATCACAGACGTCTGGGTCGAAGTGGCTCGCGCGCCCCTGCCGAATGATCTCCACGGCCTGTTCATGCGGCATTCCAGCCTTGTACACACGACGACTGATCAGCGCGTCATAGACATCCGCCACCGCCATTAATCGGGCACTCATCGGGATTTCTTCGCCAACCAGTCCCTGCGGGTAGCCGCTGCCATCCCACTTTTCCTGGTGGCTGTAGGCGATTTCCTTGGCCATGCGCAGAAAATCCACCGAAAGGCCCAACTGATCCTCGGCACGCTGGATGGCATCGCGCCCCAGGGTGGTGTGGGTTTTCATGATCTCGAATTCTTCCGGGGTGAAACGCCCCGGTTTAAGCAGGATGTGGTCAGGAATGCCGATCTTGCCGATATCGTGCAGCGGTGCCGACCTGAACAGCTGGCGGATGCTGTCATCGTTCAGGAACGGATTGAAACGCGGGTGATCGCGCAGCAGCTCGGCCAGCAGCCTGACGTAGTGTTGGGTACGACGGATGTGGTTGCCCGTCTCGTTATCGCGGGTTTCGGCCAGTGAAGCCATGGCCTGGATAGTGACGTCCTGAATGGCTATGACCTCACGGGTGCGGCGCTGGACTTCCTGTTCGAGGAAGTCATTCTGATCGCGTAGGAAGTCAGCCGCGGCCTTGATCTTCAGTTGGGTCTGCACCCGGGCCAGGACCAATGGCGGACTGATCGGCTTGGTGATGTAGTCGACCGCGCCCAGCTCCAGGCCCTGGATTTCGTTTTCCATTGACGCCAGGGCGGTGAGGAAAATGATTGGAATCTGGCGGGTGCGCGGATCTTGTTGCAGCAGCCGGGCGACGTCATGCCCCGACAACCCTGGCATCATGATGTCGAGCAGGATCAGGTCCGGCAGTGGATTGTTTTGCAGCACGCGCAACGCCGTTTCGCCGCAGTTGGCGGCCTTGACCCGATACCTGTCCTTGAGCAGGTCGGTCATCAGCATCAAGTTGTCTGGCGTGTCATCGACCACCAGAACGGTGGCCGCAGGATAAACATCCTGTTCAATATCCATGTTTTTTGGCTCCGCTGCCCTATGAAGGACTGCGCAAAGTCCCTCCATAGCAGACAAGCGTAGCTCTATTCGTCGCAATTGCTGATGGAGAGCCAAGGCCGCTCAATAGCCGCCCTCGGAAAACACGGAATTGCGAAACGCCCGCTGAACGATTCAGCCAATCTGTTGCAACGACCGGTTGAATCCACAGCCGATAGCGACCGGTGAGCGTGGAAGATCGCTTGAGTCATTTCCCGCCCGGCGTATTAGCTGTTTCGGGTTATGCGCCCTACGGCACTAGCGATGGTTGCGATAGCGTTCGGTCAAGGACTGCACGAGGGTGACGTAGGATTGCGTCTCGGCGTAGGGAGGCACGCCGTTGTACTCGGCCACGGACGCTTCGCCGGCGTTGTAACCTGCCAACGCCAGCACCTGGTTGCCGTTGAAACGCTTGAGCAGCCAGGCCAGGTAGCGCACGCCGCCACGAATGTTCTGTCGTGCGTCGAACGGATCGTCCACGGCGAAGCGCTCGGCGGTGGCGGGCATCAACTGCATCAGCCCTTGGGCGCCGGCTTCGGAAATGGCGTAGGGGCGAAACGCCGATTCGGCATGTATCACGGCGCGGACCAGCGCCCGATCGACACCATAAAGACCCGAAGCGGCTTCGATCTCCCGGCGATAGGATTGGGTGTCCAGGCGCAGTGAGGCGACCTTGAAATCCTTCGGCGCCCTGCACAGGTAGCAGCCCTTGATGAAATAGAGATCAATGACATCGACCCGTGCGGAAATCCCGACGGGGCGCCGGCTCACATATTGACGAACACCCCTGTGGATGAAGGTGAATACCCGAACCCGCACCGCGTCTGTGTTGTCGTCCCGCACAAACCGTGGCAGGGCCATTGCCTTGGTGCCGACACCGGCGCCGGCCATGCCATTGAGGCGAGTGCAGCGGGCGCTGGCGATGGCTTGGCTGGTGTAGCTGATGGCTCCGTCCCTGGCCTGGCACTTGTACATGGCGCTGGCGCACAGTGGAGCGACCAGCAAGGTCAGCCCGATGCAGCCAAGAAGGCTCTTGCGAGCCCATCGCCATGCTCTGCAACTCATCACATCGCTCCGCGCCGCAGGCGCCGATCAGGCCTGGGGCGGCTGGCCCGGGCGCTGCCTTTGGAGGGCCTGTTCCGGGTGACCCGCCTTTTGATTTGATAGTTATACGCCTTGTAATCGGCCTTGGGACTTGCGTTGACGTACGGGCTGCCGGCGACTCATGGTTGCCGGTCAGCATCGGCAGAAATTGGCCGATTGATGCCTGTCGCGAAGGACTGAAACCGGCCAAAAGCAGCCCCCCAAAGCATCTATCAAACCGGGGACAATTCACTGTATCGTCGAATGGCTGTAGGCGAAGCGTTGACGACGTCTCTCGCTTCGCCTATTCGAGAGATCTTTGACCAAACATGCGCGAGCTTTTAACAACGGGTCGGCTGTTGACCGCACAGTACAGCCCCCCGGCCAACACCAACCCCATCGCCCAACTAATGTCGGCGCCTAGCCAGTTCGCTACAAAGCCTGTGTAGAACGAGAGTTTCATGAAGGGAATCGTGCCGATTATCGAAACGGCATAGACCATGAGGGTTCGCCCGTTGAAGCGGGCGTAGCGGCCTTTAGGGTCGTACAGGTCACCTACTTCATAGTGGCCGCGACACACCCAGTAGTAATCAACCAGGTTGATCGCACTCCAGGGAATCAGCAAATACAACTGACCGATCAGAATATCCGCAAAAAACGTGTCAAAACGGTACTGGGTGGCTATGGCGATCAGGGTCGCAGCAACGGTCAAAATGGCCATCACCAATGCTTTTGCTGGAGCCGTGACGTATTTGAGCCCTCCAAAGGCTCCGAATATCGTGACCGAAGACATATAGGCGCTGTACAAGCAGAGTACGTTGTACTGGATGACGCCAAGCGCGATCACGCCCAGTACCAAAGGTGCCCACGGGCCAAACAACATGGCAATGGCGGTTGCAGGGTCGCGCTCAAGCGCTGCAGGTATCGCTACTGCCAGTAAAGCGCCTAATGCCATCATGGCAAAAGAGCCCAGTGCGCAACCACAATAGGTTGTCCAGAACGTGGCACGGGTGCTCACGTTCGCGGGGAGGTAACGCGAGTAGTCTGCCACGTAGGGGCCGTAACCTAAGGTCCAGGAGGCAGCCTGCGCTATGACCAGGTTAAAGGCCGCCAACGTAAAGCCCGTACCTGAGACGGTTGTTGATGCCGCGTCGCTGGGGTGCAGCAGGATCAAGGCCAGGGCGCTTGCAAACACCAAGGTAGATAACAGGCTCATCCACGCCCCCATACGGTGGATCAGCTCGTAGCCTATAAAACCAATGATGAAAGTCAGAATGCCGACCACCACAATGGCCTGGTCGTCGCTCATTGGCACCAGCGCCTTTAAGGCATCGCGCATCAAGACGCCACTGGCGGCAAGAAATAGCACCGCCGCCGTGACCATTACCAGCAGGGGGATCGCGGCGCCGTAAACACCGAACTGTGCCCGGCTCTGGATCATTTGTGGAACCCCCAAGTGAGGTCCCTGGGCGGAGTGCGCGGCCATGAACACGGTGCCGACCAGATTGCCAATCAGCAGGCCCAGCAATGTCCAGCCGAAGCTCAACCCCGAGGCGATACCCAGCGTACCGACCATCAAAGCGGTCACTTGGAAATTGGAACTGAACCAGATGGTGAACAACCGCCGTGGCGTTCCGTAACGTTCACTGTGAGGGACAAACTCGATACTACGCTTTTCCAGCTTCACGACCGCCTCCTGATTTATTTTTATGATTATCAGATAGGCATCGATAGCTTTTCGGCCCAGCTGCGAACGCCTCATAGCTAGTAGCGCCATACCCTCGCGTAAATTGCAGGCGTTTTCACACAGGCTGGACCCAGAGCTGCCTGTCGCAGTCACCCCGGAATAATCCAGCGATGCCAATAACAGCGTGTGTAGAAAGCCCAGCAGCAATTAATGAATTGAATTTAATAATGTAGTGATTTTGAGTTAACCAACGCCTGTTGCTCACTTCGTATATTCCAGCCACACGCCGGCTGATCTCCCTTCGAAGGCGCACGAAAATAAAAGGTGGAGTTGACGATGAACACTTACAAAATTGCAGCGGTTCCTGGTGACGGTATCGGCGTGGAGGTAATCGACGCGGGTGTTGAAGTGCTCAAGGCACTGGCCGAATGCCTGGGCACCTTTGCCCTGGACTTCAAACATTTTGACTGGAACTCTGACAACTTCCTCAAAAACGGCCACTACATTCCCGAAGGTGGCCTGGAAGAGCTCAAGACATTCGATTCCATTTTCTTTGGTGCCGTGGGTGCGCTCAATGTGCCGGACCACGTCTCCCTCTGGGGCCTGCGCCTGCCGATCTGCCAAGGCTTCGACCAATACGCCAACGTGCGTCCGGCTCGCGTGTTGCCGGGTGTAAAAAGCCCACTGAACAACGGCCACGAGATCGATTGGGTGGTGATCCGCGAAAACTCCGAAGGCGAGTACTCCGGCAACGGTGGCCGGGTGCATCGGGGCTTGCCGGAAGAGGTGGCCACCGAGGTGTCGGTGTTTACCCGTGCCGGTGTCGAGCGAATCCATCGCTTTGCCTTCGAGCTGGCGCGTACCCGGCCACGCAAGCACCTGACCATGGTCACCAAGTCCAATGCCCAGCGCCATGGCATGGTGCTGTGGGATGAGATTTTCTACGAAGTGGCGAAGGACTTCCCTGACGTGAAAATCGACAAGGAGCTGGTAGACGCCGTGACCACCCGCATGGTGCTCAAGCCATCCACCCTGGATGTGATCGTGGCCACCAACCTGCACGCCGACATTCTCTCGGACCTGGCTGCTGCGCTGTCGGGCAGCCTGGGCATCGCGCCCACCGCCAACCTCAACCCGGGCAAGAAATTCCCTTCGATGTTCGAGCCCATCCACGGCTCCGCCTTTGACATCACCGGCAAAGGCGTGGCCAACCCGATCGCGACCTTCTGGACCGCCGCCATGATGCTCGACCACCTGGGCGAGGTGCAGGCATCGCGTCAGTTGATGTCGGCCATCGAAGCCGTGACCGAGGCGGGCGTGCATACCCCTGACCTGGGCGGCACGGCCACCACTCGCCAGGTGACCGATGCAGTCATTGCGCTGCTGCGGCGTTAAACACTTCCTTATCGTGCTATTGCGCCACGGGGGCCGGTCACTCGGACCGGACTCCCGGGCATTTCCTGACAACAATAAAAATTCAGGGTCCGCCATGAAACGCATACTCGGCAAACTCTATGTACAAGTACTCATCGCCGTCGTACTCGGTGCAATCGTCGGGGTGCTGTTTCCCGAAACAGGGACAGCGCTCAAACCCATCGGCGACGGCTTCATCAAACTGATCAAGATGCTCCTCGCCCCGGTGATTTTCCTGACGGTGGTCAGCGGCATCGCACGCATGGAAAACATGAAGGAACTGGGGCGCGTGGGCGTGCGCGCATTGCTCTACTTCGAAGTGGTGTCCACCTTGGCCCTGGCCATCGGCCTGATCGTGGTGGATGTGTTCAAGCCTGGTGCCGGCATGAACATCGACCCCAAGGCACTGGACACCTCCAGCATTGCCACCTACACCACCCAGGCACCGCACAACTCGTTCATGGATTTCATCCTGAGCATCATTCCGGACACCATCGTCGATGCGTTCGCCAAGGGGAATGTGCTGCAGATCCTGCTGTTCTCTATCCTGCTCGGCGTAGCCCTGGCCAATGCCGGCCCCCGCGCCAGGATCTTCATCGACGTCATCGACAGCCTCATGCGCGGCATGTTCAACATCGTCAACATGGTGATGCGTCTGGCGCCCCTCGGCGCGTTCGGGGCCATTGCTTTCACCATCGGTAAATACGGTTTCGGCTCGATGTTCTCGTTGGGCAAGTTGATGGCCTGTGTGTACCTGACCTGCGTGGTGTTCGTGATCTTCGTGCTGGGGCCGATCTGCCGCTACAGCGGGTTCAGCTTGTGGAAGTTCCTGCGCTACATCAAGGAAGAGCTGTTCACCGTACTGGGCACCAGTTCCTCGGAGTCGGTGCTGCCACAGATGATCACCAAAATGGAACAGGCAGGGTGCTCCAAGCCGGTGGCCGGCATGATGATTCCCGCCGGGCTGAGCTTCAACCCGGACGGCCAGGCCATCTACTACACCATCGCCGCCATCTTCATCGCTCAGGCGACCAACACGCCATTGACCTTGACCGACCAATTGATTGTCCTGGCGGTGTTGATGTTCACCTCCAAGGGTTCGGCGGGGGTGAGTGGCTCGGGCTTCATCATCCTCGCCGCGACGCTGGCCTCCCTGGGCAACATTCCGGTGTCAGGCATGGTGCTGCTGCTGGGTGTCGATCGATTCATGTCCGAGGCCCGCGCCATCACCAATACCATCGGCAACGGGGTAGGGTGCCTGGCCATTGCGAAGTGGGTGGGGGCGCTGGATACAGCCCGGCTGAAACGGGTGCTCGATGGTGAAGAGCAGGTGGTGGAGGAGGTGGCAGCCGCCAAGGCCCCGAGCTTCACCTTGCAGCCTGAAAATGCCCATCCATTGGGTGGTGTGAAAACAGCCTCCCACATCTGATCGAAAGGTCGTCATTGAGCTGTCGATTTCCCCGTGGAGTCGACAGCATTTTTTTATCCGCGGTCTTCGATGTTATCGATCTGCTTGAAGCGTTCGATCAGAAAGTCGATCAGGCTGCGTACCCGGGCTGACAGGTGCAGTTGCTGCGGGTAGACCGCATACACGTCTGCGCGGGTGGGGGTATGGTCCTCCATCACCAGGCGCAGCCGCCCGCTGCGTACATAGCGGGCGATGTCCCACTCGGCGCGCAGCAGCACACCGTAACCCTCCAGCGCCCAGTTCAGGGCGACCTCACCGTCGTTGCAGCCCAGGGCCCCGCGAACCTTGATGCTCTCGGTCCGCCCGCCGTTGTTGAAGTTCCATACACCGTAGGGGGATTCGTTCTGGCGAATGAAAATGCAGTTGTGGTTTTGCAGGTCGGAGAGTTTTTCCGGGGTCCCATGCTTATCCAGATAAATCGGCGAAGCGCACAGCAACCGCCGGTTTGAGGCAATTTTGCGGGCATGTAGCGCAGCGTCCGGCAGCGTGCCGAAGCGAATGCCCAAGTCGAAGCCGTGGGTGGCGAGATCCAACGGGTGGTCACTGATTTCCAGCTGGATTTCCACCTCCGGATAACGGGCGTAGAAAGCCGCCAGCGCAGGGCCGATATGCCGACGGCCGAAACCCAGTGATGCGTTCACCCGGATCAGCCCCTTGGGCGTGGCGCGGCTGCTGCTGACCAGCTGCTCCATTTCGTCGACCTGGGTAAGAATGCGCGCGGTATGCGCGTAATACAGTTCACCCTCGGGGGTAAGGCTCATGGAGCGGGTCGTGCGGTTGACAAGCTGAACCCCCAGCCGTGCTTCCAGCGAAGCCAGGCGTTTACTGACGGCCGGTGGCGTCACGCCAAGCTCCCTGGCGGTGGCGACCAGGCTGCCCTGTTTAGCCAGCAGGAAGAAAAAACCCAAGTCCTGGGTGTTCGTCATTCATGACTCCAGATTAATTATCGCGTTGTTTTACGC
Source organism: Pseudomonas sp. PDM32 (assembly GCF_019219225.1). Taxonomy (NCBI): domain Bacteria; kingdom Pseudomonadati; phylum Pseudomonadota; class Gammaproteobacteria; order Pseudomonadales; family Pseudomonadaceae; genus Pseudomonas; species Pseudomonas sp. PDM32. The sequence continues at coordinate 14,792 of NZ_JAHUWE010000009.1, read as the reverse complement.
TAAACCATCGCTTGCGTTTCAATACATATACTCCAGCCGATCCTGCGCGAAAAGCCTTTGTGTCTATGCCGTTTTCGCAGATGTGAGCGATTGGCCGGGCATGAGCCGTGAGGATCGCGGGCCTGGTTTTTACTGAGAGGAGGGTGATGCAAGGACCTGCGGTCCAGGCGTGGCAGAAAGGCTCAGGGCATTGGCAGGAAAGGGTGTTGCTGAGGGCATTACATGGGATCGGGAAGCACAACCTGTGGCGAGGGAGCTTGCTCCCGTTGGGGCGCGCAGCGGCCCTGCTCTTTGTTTAAAAAAAACAGGGGTCTGCTGCGCAGCCCAACGGGAGCAAGCTCCCTCGCCACAGGTGATCTGTTCGTACTTAAGTGAACAGAATCACTCACCCGCGGATCATTTAATGAAGCGTACCTGGGCGTTGATCTTCTCGATGATCGACCCTTTGCGCTCGTTGAAGCGCACCTTGTTCTGTTCGAAGAGGTTGTTGCCCTTGGTGTCGATGGAAATGATCAGCGGGCCGAACTCGCGTACCCGGTTCACCCAAAGGGTTTCCGGCATGCCCAGGTCCTGCCACTCGGCGCGCTCGATTTCCTCCACCTTGGTGGCGGCCAATACCGCGCAACCACCCGGGAACACCGCATGCACCGCCTTGTTTTCCAGGCAGCCAGCGGTTGTTTCAGGCCCCATGCCGCCTTTGCCGATGATCAGTTTGACCCCGGTTTGTTCGATAAACTGCTTCTCGAATTTTTCCATGCGCATGCTGGTGGTCGGCCCGATGGACACCATCTCGAAGTTGCCATCATCTTTCTTGCGCACAATGGGGCCGGCATGGAAAATCGCGCCACCGCGCAGGTCTACCGGCAGCTCGCGCTTGAGCTCGATCAGGCGACGGTGCGCCACATCACGGCAGGTCACCAGTTGGCCTGTGAGGTACACCACGTCACCGACGTTCAGACCGGCCAGGTCCTCGTCCTTGATAGGGGTATTAAGGACTTTGATCACAGTACTACTCCTTCATGGGAGAGGATGTCGTAGGACAGGTCGGCGTTGATGCGGATCTTGCCGCGCCGATGCGCCCAGCAACCGGTGGACACGGCCACGCCAATGGTGGAAGGGTGACGCGCCGATGACTCGATGTTCACCCCCATCACACTGCTGTTACCGGTCAGGCCCTGTGGGCCGATGCCCACCTCGTTCAACCCTTGCTCCAGCAATTGCTCCATGAGTGCCGCGCTTTCGTTCGGGTGGCTGGAGTCCACCGGGCGCAGAATCGCCCGCTTGGACAAACGGGCAGCCGTCTCCACCGACGTCGAGACGCCCACGCCAACCAACAGTGGCGGGCAGGCATTGACGCCGCGCGACGTAATGACGTCAAAGACAAACTCGGTGATGCCTTCATAACCCTGACCGGGCATCAACACCTTCGCCGAGCCAGGCAACGTGCAACCGCCACCGGCCATGTACACATCGATCAATGCATAGTCGGCATCCGGAATGATCTCCCAGTCCAGCCACGGAATCTTCGAGCCAGTGTTGGTGCCGGTGTTCTTCTCAATAAAGGTCTCCACTGCGTTATGGCGCAGGGGACCCTTGATGGTGGCCTCGCGCGTGGCGTTTTCGAGGATGCTCTCCAGCTCGCCCAACAGCGGGAACCGGGCGCCAGCGCTGATGAAGTACTGAATCACCCCGGTGTCCTGACAGCTGGGCCGATCCAGCTTGTCGGCGTAGTCCTGGTTCTCGGCCATGGAGTCATAGACAGCAATGGCCAATGGATTGGTTTCCGCTGCGCGCAACTGGGCAGTCTTTTTCTTCACGTCGGTGGGCAGGCGCTTGCCGATATAGGCCGTGAACTTGGCCATCACATCAGTCAGCGAATCAACGGCTGAGTCTTTATCCACTTTGATTTCCTCACTGCATCTCAAGGCTTGTTTTTTTGTTTGGAGCTTTTGGTTGTGCAAAAGGACGCCGGCATGCCCAAGGGGCAATTCCATATGAAAGATGTGGTTAAGGCGCTGAATTAAAATTATCAGCTGAGCTAAAAGGATTGAATGGGGTCGTGGTTATTACACTGTTTACTTAAAGTTAATTATCGTGAGTGAAGTCGAGAGACGGATTGCTGGGTTGGAAAGACGCGTGAAATGGCTTTGGACGAGGGATGTCAATCGGGAATGGGGGAGTAGGTGAGAACCGGGCATCTCAACAGTGGGTATCGATTTTGATGGATTGCATTTGATCGGAGACGGACGACGGCTCAGGGGTGTGAGGTGTTGCGAGTAGGTCAGGAGGGGATGGCTTCTTCGGTTTTATTCCATGAAGCATTGCGGGTGGCCTGAATGGCTGCCACTGGCTGCTTTCTGCCTGTGGCGGCCGGCTGAAAACGACCGGTCATTCGTGACGGGCAGAAAACGGCCAAAATCTTCCCGTCACAACAGACCGGAAATGGCCCAAAGCTCTCATCGTAAGTCCACAAAAGGAGGGCATGGTTTTCGCTGATTTCAGCGTCGCGCAGACAGCTGTTGCGGCGCCAGAAATGCATCGTGGAAATAGTTACGAAACGCCTGCATCGCCGGGCTGAATTCGCGCTCGCGATGCCACGCCAGTCCGACACTCATCGGCGTCACCTTGTCGGTGACTGTCAGGGTTTCGATGCGTTTTCCTTCCAGTGACCAGGGGCGGTGCACCAGGTCCGAGAGGATTGCCACGCCGCTGCCATTGGCGACCATGCTGCGCACCGCTTCGACTGAACTGGTACGCACCCGCACGTTTGGCTGCTGATGCGCATGTTCCCAGTAGCGCATGGCGCTTTGTTCGGCTTCGTCGACGGTCAGCAGGATGTAGGGCTCTTTCGCGACGTCGGCGAGGCTGACGGCCGAGCGTTCGCATAGCGGATGATGGCTGGGCAACCAGAGCCGACGCTCGGAGTTGAAGAGGATTTCCGAGACGATGTCCGGGTGCGTCAGGTTCGCGGTCAGCACCACTGCCATGTCGAACCGACCCTCCAGCAGGCCTTCCTCGATGGCCGTGCGCTCCTGTTCGTGGACCTCGATTGCCACGTCCGGGTGCCAGTGTTCAAGGCGTTGCAGGTGGTGCGGCAGGAAGTACCCGATCACCGTGTAACTCGCTGCCAATCGCAACAGGCCACTGGCGCGAATGTCCGGCAGCGGGCTGTTCAACGCGTCATCGACGCTGCGCAGAATCACATAGGCACGATTGAGAAAGTGCCGACCGGCATCGGTCAGGCTCATGCCCTGGGCCGAGCGCTGGAACAACAGTGTGCCGAGAATCCCCTCCAGTTCCTTGATCGCGGTGGTCACCGCCGACTGGGAAATATTCAAATGAATCGCGGCTTGCGAGATTTGCCCGATTTCGGCCGTAGCGACGAAATAGCGGACCTGGCGCAGGGTCAGTGACATGAAAACTCCGGACGACGAGGTATCTGTTTTTCAGAAGATGACCCATCTGATAATAGATCTTCCCAAGGGGGTGGCTGGAATTTAACGTGGTCTGCATGAAGTCACAAGCGTCAGGAGCAAGCGTCATGCAGGCAATAGATTTCAACTCGGACATGGGCGAAGGCTTCGGTCCATGGACCATCGGCGACGGCGTCGACAATGAACTGATGGCCTTCATCAGCTCGGCCAACATCGCCACCGGTTTTCATGCCGGCGATCCCGGCACCATGCGTCGCACGATCGAACGGGCGAAAAGCCTGGGCGTGGCCATCGGCGCGCATCCAGGGTTTCGCGACCTGGTCGGTTTTGGCCGCCGACATATCAATGCCCCGGCGCAGGAACTGGTCGACGACATGCTTTACCAGTTGGGTGCCTTGCGTGAACTCGCCCGGGTTCAAGGCGTGGCGCTGCAACACATCAAACCCCATGGCGCGTTGTACATGCACCTGGCCCGGGACGAGGAAGCCGCCCGTTTGCTGGTGGAGAACCTGCAGCGCCTGGAGCCTGAGTTGCTGCTGTATTGCATGCCCGACTCGGTGATCTGGCGCGTCGCCAAAGAGCTGGGGCAACCGGTGATTCGCGAGTTCTATGCCGACCGCGAATACGACTTGAGCGGCTCCATCGTCTTCACCCGCAACGTGCGCGCCTACGACCCGGCCCAGGTGGCCGCGCGTGTGCTGCGGGCCTGCCAGGAAGGTGTGGTGCGCACAGTCGAAGGTGAAGACCTGGCGATTGAATTCGACTCCATTTGTTTGCACAGCGACACCCCTGGTGCTCTGTCGTTGGTTGAGGCCACACGCAGAGCACTGGATAACGCCGGGATCAAGGTTCGCGCTCCGCGCTGAAGCTGGACGAATGACCCGGCACACAGACGCCAGGGATTGAATACCGACTCATTTTTGCCTGCCTTTCTACAACTATTCCAAAAGGAACAGACATGGCCGAACACACTGTCATCACCCCATTGCCAGGTACCTTCTATCGCAAAGCCACACCTGAATCGGCGAACTACGTCGAGGTCGGCGCGCAAGTCAGCGCCGACACGGTGATTGGCCTGATCGAGGTCATGAAGCAGTTTTCCGAACTGACCGCCGGGACGGCCGGTCGCCTCAGCGCCTTCCTGGTAGAAGACGGTGATCCGGTGGAGCCGGGTCAGGTCATCGCAACACTCGACGACGAGTGAGGGCACGATCATGACTCAAGGCATTCGTAAATTACTGATCGCCAACCGCGGCGAGATTGCCGTGCGGATTATCCGTGCCGCCAGGGAGCTGGGGATTCCCACCGTTGCTGCATGCAGCGAAGCGGACGTCGATTCCCGGGCGGCGCGCATGGCCGACGAGGTGCACATTCTCGGCCCGGCCCGTGCCGATAAAAGTTACCTGAACGTCGAGGCATTGCTCGGTGCCCTTAAAGCTACGGGCGCCAACGCGGTCCATCCGGGATATGGGTTTCTCTCGGAGAACGCCGATTTCGCCGAAGCGGTGCTCGCGGCCGGTGCGATTTTCGTTGGACCAAGCCCCGATACCATCCGCCGCATGGGCGACAAGGCCGAGGCGCGGCGTACTGCGCAGGAGGCCGGCGTACCGGTGGTGCCGGGTTCGCCCGGTGAACTGTTCGACGTCGCGTCGGCGCTCGAGGCGGCCGAATCGGTCGGCTATCCACTGTTGATCAAGGCTTCGGCCGGTGGCGGCGGGCGCGGTATTCGGCTGGCGGAAAACGCCGAGCAACTGAGCGAAGAATTTCCCCGTTCCCAGCGCGAGGCACAGGCAGCATTCGGCAACGGCGCGGTGTATCTGGAGCGGTTTATCAGCCGTGCCCGGCACATCGAAGTACAGGTGTTGGGCGATGGACAGCACGCCGTGCATTTGTTCGAGCGCGAATGTTCGCTGCAACGACGTCGGCAGAAGATCTTTGAAGAAGCACCGTCGCCGGCCCTCGATCCGCAGCAGCGCGAGACGCTTTGCGCCAGCGCCGTACGCCTGGCCGAGTCGCTGGGCTACAAGGGCGCCGGCACCCTGGAATACCTGTACGACGATGCCACCGGCGAGTTTTTCTTTATCGAGATGAACACGCGGATTCAGGTTGAGCACCCGGTCAGCGAGCTGATCACCGGTATTGACCTGGTTCAGGCCATGTTGCGCATTGCCGGTGGTGAGCCGCTGGGCTTCAAGCAAAGCGACATCCAGCTCCAAGGTGCCGCGTTGCAAATGCGCCTGAATGCCGAGGACCCGGCACGGGATTTCTTCCCCAGCCCCGGTCTGGTCGAATCGTTGATCTGGCCGCAAGGCAAGGGCGTTCGCGTTGACACCCATCTCTATCAAGGTTACCGCGTGCCGCCGTACTATGACTCGCTGCTGGCCAAGCTGATTGTCCATGGCTGTGATCGTGCCGAGGCCCTGGCTCGCGCACGGGTGGCAGTAGAGCAAACCACGCTCACCGGCATGGCCAACACCTTGGCGTTGCACGGAGAATTGCTGGAACAACCGTGGCTGCACAGCGCCGACTTTCACACCGGCACCCTGGAAACCTGGCTGGCCGAGCGCCGCAGCGGAGGTGAAGCATGAGTACTCCCATCCGCTACAGCTTTGGCGCCGATGAGCATTTGTTTGCCGAAGTCAGCGACAGCATGTCCCTGGACGCGTTCTTCAAAGGATTGGCCGTCACCCGCGCCGTGGAACGGCTGGCGCTGGATGGCGTGCTCGATATCTGCCTGGCCAACGCCTCATTCCAGATTCGTTTCGACCCGGATCGCATCGCCCCTCACACCTTGCTCGAAGCGGTAAAAATCGCCGAGGCCGGAGCCGTTGCCGAGCGCACTTTGCAGACGCGGATTATCGAGATTCCGGTGCTCTACAACGATCCCTGGACCCACGAAACCCTGATGCGTTTTCGCGACCGCCATCAAGACCCGAGCGCCACGGACCTGGAATACGCCGCACGAATCAACGGTCTGGCCGACGTCGATGCATTCATCGCGGCCCACAGTGGCGCGCCGTGGTTTGTCTCGATGGTCGGCTTCGTTGCCGGGCTGCCGTTCATGTTCCAGATGGTCGAGCGCGAGCGTCAGTTGCAGGTGCCCAAGTACCTGCGCCCGCGCACCGACACACCGAAATTGACCCTTGGTCACGGCGGTTGCTTTGGTTGCATTTACTCGGTGCGCGGCGCCGGCGGTTATCAGATGTTTGGCGTCACGCCCGCGCCGATCTACGACCCGCAACAGAACCTCGCGTACCTGCAAGAACACATGGTGTTTTTCCGTCCAGGCGACATCGTGCAGTTCAAACCGATGGACCGTGAAGCCTACGACCACGCGGTGGCCGAAGTGGAAGCCGGTTGTTTTGATCTGCGGATTCGGCCGGTGGAGTTTTCGCTGGACGCGTTCCTCGCCGATCCCGTTGGCTATCCCAAGTCGTTGCAGGAGGTGTTGGCATGATCAAGGTCCTCAAACCCGGCCTCGCCACTTCGGTACAAGACCTGGGCCGCGAAGGGTATTACCACTTGGGCATTCCGCCATCCGGCGCGCTGGATCAATACGCCTTGAGCGCGGCCAATCAACTGGTCGGCAACCCGGCAGGTTTGGCGGCGCTGGAATGCACGCTGCTCGGGCCTGAGTTGGAGTTTCAGCAGGATGCATTGGTGGCGGTCAGCGGCGCGCACATGACGCCACGGGTCGATGGCGTGGAAATGCACCACGACACCGCGTTCATGGTGAAAGCCGGGCAAGTACTGCGCTTTGACTTTCCCAAGGCCGGTGCTCGTGCCTACGTGGCGGTGGCTGGCGGCATTGATGTGCCGGTGGTGCTCGGCAGTCGCTCCACCTATGCGCTGGGCGCGCTCGGCGGTTTTCAGGGGCGACGCCTGATTGCAGGCGACGAATTGCCGGTGGGCATCGCCAGTGGCAGGAGCCGCGCCGGGGCCAGTTTGCCCATGGCCTTACGGCAATCATTGGGTGGCGAAATCACCCTGCGGGTGGTGCCCGGCTTGTACTACCACCGCTTGACCGAATCGGCGGCGAAGAGCTTTTTCGCCGAGCCGTGGACGGTCGGTTCGGAAGCCGACCGCATCGGCTATCGCTTCAAGGGCGGTAGTGCGCTGAGCTTTCAGCCCCGGGAGCAGCCGTTCGGTGCCGGTTCTGATCCGTCGAACATCGTCGACAGTTGCTACCCGATCGGTTCGATCCAGGTGCCCGCCGGGCTCGAACCCATCGTGCTGCACCGTGATGCGGTGTCCGGCGGCGGCTACGCGATGATTGGCACGGTTATCAGCGCCGACCTCGATTTGATCGGCCAGATGCAACCCAACCAGAAGGCCCGCTTTGTCGCGGTAACCCTCGAAGAGGCGCTGGAAGCGCGACGTTCCTATAAGAAAAAACTCAGCTGCCTGAGCAAGCTGTTCCCTTCCTGATTCTGCCCGCCGTCTAGCGCGGGCCATGCCAAACGGTACGCCAACGCCGCACTTCGGCGTGGTGACGGCTGCCCGCGCTTCAACCTTTGACTGGTTTTGGAGTTCACGCATATGGCTGCTTTATCGCAATCGAGTCAAACCGGGCAAGACCCGGCGCATCATCCTGTTCCCACCGAAGCGCGCATGGGTCGACTGTCCCTGACCATGGCCTGGTGGGCGGTGTGCAGTGCAATGTTTTACATCGTGGTGGGTGCTTCATTGGCGTTGTCGTTCGGTGCGCGCAATGCGCTGATCGGCATGGTCCTGTCGGTGATCAGTTATGGACTGGTCAACAGCGTGCTCAGCCGCTTTGCGATTCGCAGCGGTTTGTCGGTGGCGTTGTTTTCACGGCTGTTGTTCGGCAGCACCGGGGCGTGCCTGGCGACATTGATTTTCTTCTCGACCGCGATCTATTACGCGGTGTTTGAAGGTTCGGTGATCGCCGTCGCGCTCAATCACCTGTACCCGGAACTGGTCTATCCGCTGGCGGCATTGGTGGTGGTGCTCTACAGCGTGCCGATGATCCTGGGCAGCGTGCAGCACTGGCTGGACAAGCTCAACGGTGTGTTGCTGCCGGTGTATCTCGGTGGTTTGCTGGTGGCGGTGGGGCTATCGATCAGCCGTTATGGCTACCAGCCGCAATGGCTGGATTTCGGCCCGGCAACGCCTGGTGCATTCGGCTGGTGGGATTGTTTTGTCGCCTACATGGGCGTCTGGGTGTTGATGCTGTTCACCTTCGACTATGCGCGTTTCGGCAAGCCTGAAGACGCCGAGTACCACGGTCGCTGGAACTTCGGCATGCCGTTCTACGCGGTGACGTTTCTGCTCAACGGCGCGGCGGGTATTTACCTGGTCAGCAGCATTCCCCACGAAGGCGCGCTGAACGAAGTCTCGGTGGTGATGGCGATTTTGCAGTTGATGGGCCTGTGGGGATTGCTGTTTGTCTGGGCCACACAAACCCGGATCAACACCGCCAACTATTACTTGGCAACCCTGAACATGCAGGCGTTCTTTGGTCGAATTGGCCTTCGCGGTTCGTACCTGATGTGGGCAGTGGCGGTGGGGGTGATCGTCTACGGCTTGATGCTCGCAGACGTGTTTGCCTACCTCCTCAAGGCGTTGGCCTATCAGGGGATTTTCGTGGTGGCCTGGGTGGGTGTGGCGTTGGCGCAGATTGTCTACGGACGCAGTGACGTGGCAGCGCTCGAACGGGTGGTCGCGTTTAACCCGGTGGGCTTGACGGCCTGGTTTGGCGCCGCCGCATTGGGTCTTGCGTTGATGTTTTCCGGCGGCGGCCTGAGCAGCTTTTCCGCGCCATCTACCGTGATAGTTGCATTTGCCTTGCAAGCCGGCTTATCCCATCGAAGCCGGTTGCGGTTAGGGTTGGCGGAGTAGAGTTTAGCAGTCACTCATCCCGTACCAGCCTGCTCTAACAAGGTAGAGCGGGCAATGGGAAGCTCATTACAAATTCGCTGATGGGTTTCCAGTGACTGTTTCTGGCCGTTTTCTGCCTTTGGTGACCGGCTGAAAACGGCCGAGGGTGTGTAAAAACGTTTTTGAGCGCGACAGGTACTCAAAGCTGGACTGGAAATCGCGCTTCTACGCGAAATCCACATCTGCTGACGTGTCGATAAATTTCAGATTTAACGTAGATGCGCCCACTTCAATTTTGGCGAAGCGTTTTTACACACTCTGGGCCAAGAGCAGACGCTCTCCCAAGGGCTGTTTTTGACTTTGTTTTCAACCAGTCGACATGTTTTCAGATTCTTTTTTTTCATGCCTGACTGTTATGGCCAAATCAACCCTCACTGTACCTGCGTCTGCCTAATCACCACCGGTTAGCATAACTTCTTCCCGAAGGACGTATTTTTATGCCGGACACCACTAATCTCTACCTTTTCGTTGTTGCAGCCTTGCTGTTGCTGATAGTGCCTGGCCCTAACATGGCTATCGTCACCAGTCATGCAGTTGCCCACGGCTGGCGCGCGGGTATCGCCGCAGCTCTGGGAATAACCCTGGCCGATGTGCTGATGACCATCATTGTCAGTACGGGGCTTGGCGCACTGGTAATGAGTTGGGCTCCTGCATTTGACCTGCTGCGGTGGGCAGGCGCTTGTTATCTAATGTGGTTGGCCTGGCAAGCATTGAGGGCTCCTCCTGTGGATACAGATGCTCAAGCAACACAGGCTTCGATGCGCAAGATTTTTGTCAGAGCCACGCTCAACAGCCTGTTGAACCCCAAAGCGCTGTTGTTCTTCATGGTATTCCTACCGCAGTTCGTGAGCGTGGGTGTAAGCAGCGTTACCTCACAGTTGATATTCTTGGGATTATTGCTTGCGCTGATCGCACTGATTTTCCATTCCCTGCTCGGATTCTTCAGCGGTCGACTGCATGGTCGTTTCCGCGAGGGCCTATTTTCCAAACGCCTTGGCACTTATAGCTTTGCTGTGGTGATGACGGCTCTGGCAGTACGTTTGCTAATGCTCAACCGGTCGGTTTAAAGGCTCGAAGCACATCAGTTTGGCATAAACTTTCTTGCGGACAGCAGCGGCGAACAACATGACTTAGTTCACGGCTCTTCTTGGTCGAATCATATTCGTCTGGTAGTTTCTCTAGATGTGATTCCAAGTAAGAACACATCTTTGTAAAACTCCCAAGCAAGGAAGCACCTTCATGAAAAAGACTCCTCTTTTCTCCCTTTGCCTGCTCGCAACGGCGATGTTGCTCGGCGCGACTGCCGTGCAGGCGCAGAGTGAGCCGGTGGCTCAGGTGTCCGGGCCTGAGGCCGATGTGAAGGTGACCGAAACCTATGTGCGCATGATGGCGCGCGAAGCCTATTTCTGGGGTTGGCCGATGGCCAACATCTATAACCGGCGGCTGAAGTTCAAGGATCTGCCGCAAGCCGGCCTGATGGGCGGCATCGTGCCCGTGGCGCCGATCAATCATCTGTCGATGCTCACCGATTACATCTCGCCGGGTGAACGCCTGGTGGCCTGCCCGAACCAGGACGTGGTCTACGGCGCCGGCAGCATCGCGCTGGATCTGGAGCCGGTGGTGTTGCAGGTACCGGATTTCGGCGACCGGTTCTGGGTGTATCAGGTCGTGGACCTGCGCTCCGACAGCTTCGCCGAATTGGGCAAGATGTACGGCACCAAACCCGGTTTCTACCTGCTGGTGGGCCCGGACTGGAACGGCAAGGTGCCTGAGGGCATCACCCAGGTTTTCCGCGCCAAGACCAACACCGGTTTCGTGATTCCACGGGTGTTCCAGGACGATACAACCGAGGATCGCAAGGCGATTCAACAGTACTTGTCCGGCATCGATATGTACCCGGTGTCCAAGTACGACGGTAAGCTCAAGCAGCGTGACTGGAGCAAGTCGCCGAAATTCCCGGCAGAAGCGGCAGGCGCCGAAGAAACCCGCTGGGTGCTACCGGAAAAATTCTTCGATGAACTGCCGGCACTCCTCAAGGACGCCAAGCCATTGCCCGGCGAAGAAGCACGCTATGCGCAGTTGTCGGTACTGGCACAGATCGCCCAGCGTGATCCGGTGCTTAAAAAGGCCATGATCGACGAGGCGCAAAAGTCTGATGTCGAAGTGGTCAAGCCGCTGTTGCAGTTCCGCAACTATGGCAAGCAGTTGCCCAATCACTGGAGCACTATCGACAACGGCGCAGCGTTCGGCACCGACTACTTCCTGCGCACCGCGGTGGCCCGCTCGAACATCTTCGTCAACAAGCAGATCGAGACCAAGTACTTCTACCAGGACCTGGATCAGTCCGGCACGCGCCTCAATGGCGGCCAGCGCTACAGCGTGACCTTCCCTAAAGATGCCTTGCCGCCGGTCAAGGGTTTCTGGTCGCTGACTTTGTATAACGAACAGCACTTCTTCGCGGATAACCCGCTGGGCCGTTATTCCCTGGGCACCAAGAACAAATCGCTCAAGCCCAATGCCGACGGCTCGCTGACGCTGTACGTGCAGAGCGAATCCCCGGGTGCCGACAAGGAAAGCAACTGGCTGCCCGCGCCCAAGGGCGCCGACTTCTCCCTCTACGTACGCGCCTATTGGCCTGAAGCCGCCGCGATGAACGGCCAGTGGACGCCGCCGGCGGTGGTCAAGCTCAACTGAAAACAGTGCCCCTATTTATCTTCAAACTGCGCCACATAAGGACATCCCATGAGCAGCTTGCGTAACACCCTGACCGCCCTGGCAGTGGCGGTCTCCCTGAGCGGCGTCGCCGATGCCGCCACGCGGTACGAAGAGCTGGCCAACCAGCCCTTCGAAAACGGTTTCCCGACCGAGGCCACCGCACGCAGCATGATCGACGAGCTGATTTTCCAGCGTGCCGTGCAGTCGTATCTCTGGTCGTTGCCGGCCATCAACATCTGGTCGATGAAGGAGGCGTCGGAGAAACAATTCGGCGCCGGCTACAACATCCTGCCGACCTGGAAAAAGCGCATCAACGCCAAGACCTTGGTGACCACGCCGAACTCCGACCTGGTCTACGCAATGAGCTATCTGGACCTGGCGAAGTACGGTCCGCTGGTGGTCGAAGCACCGCCCGGCGTGCAGGGCATGTTCGACGACTTCTTCCAGCGGCCGATTGTCGGTCCGACCATTGACGGCAAGACCTGGCGCGGCGACGTCGGCCTGGCCGGCCCGGACAAGGGCAAGGGCGGCACCTATGTGCTGCTGCCGCCTGGCTACACCGGCCCGGAACCCACTGAGGGCTACGTCTACCGCTCGCGCACCAACAACGTGTTCCTGTTCTGGCGCACCTTCTTCAAGGACCCGAAAGACCTGAGCGTGCCGGTGGCCGAAGTCGAGCGCACCAAGATCTATCCGTTGGGCAAGAAGGATTCGGCGCTGCCGATGCAGTTCCCCGATGCCACCGGTGCCCCGATCAACATGCTGTTCCCCGAGGACGGCCGTTACTTCGACCTGCTGTCGCGCTTCATTGAAGCCGAAGCGGTCGACCCGGCGGACATGGACATGCGCGGCTTCCTGCACACCATCGGCATCGAAAAGGGCAAGGTCTTCGCCCCGGATGCCGAGCGGCGCAAGCTGCTGGATGAGGCGGCACGCACCGCGTTCAAGATGAGCAAGGTGGTCACCAGTCATCTGCTGATGAAAGAGCCGGGCGGCCTGTACTACACGGATCGCCAGTACGTGAACACCTTCGCCGGGGAAAACACCGAGTTCCAGTCCAGCGGCACGTTCACCAACCTTGAACAGCGTGTGGCGTTCTTCACCTCTGCCTACTCGGACAGCCCGGGCATGGTGATGAACATGGTCGGCGCCGGCGCCAAATATCCCGCCACCACCCGCGATGCCGACGGCAAGTTCCTCGACGGCGCCCACACCTACAAGCTCAACCTGCCCGCCAATGTGCCGGCAGCGTTGTTCTGGTCGGTGACGGCCTACGACAACCTGACCGCCTCGGGCCTGGACAACGGCCAGCCGTTCCCGTCGCTCAACCAGATGGACAAACCGGCGCAGAACAGCGATGGCTCGACCGACCTCTACTTCGGCCCCGAATCACCGGGTACGGGCAAGAACTGGATTCGTACCGTACCGGGCAAAGGCTTCCTGGTAATCGTGCGTTTGTATGGTCCCAAGCAAGCGTTTTTCGACCAGAGCTGGAAGCCCAGTGATTTGATCAAACAGTAACGATGAGCTGCCTTGCCCCGTTGCAAAGCGGGGCAGGGCGAACGGCTGGCACTTGGAGTGTCTAGGCCGGAGGGCAGGTCGCGGCGTCGTGCTGTGCGGTATTAGTGTTGCAGGCGGCGAACCTGCTCGCAGGACGCTGCGTGACCACCTCTTGGTGGATGGCGCCTCTACTCCAGCAGTGGGCGCCGGACTGCAAGGTAGATGCAGACCGAATGGTGATCCTCGACCCGCCGCTGGTGACGGCGGGTGCTGCGTTAGGTCAAAGCGATCTGATGTTGCAGCTGCTGCGCAACCGTTTCTCCCCGGCATTGGCCGATGCGGTTGCACGGACGCTACTGATCGATGGTCGGCAACTGCAATCGCCCTTCATGGTTCCTGCCATGATGGCTCAGGGAAATGAATTGATCGCGCAACTGGCGGCCCACATCGAAGCCTCGCTTCCGGTGGTCATCGGCGTCAGGGCACTGGCATCCGACTTTGGCTTGTCAGAGCGAACCTTGTCTCGACACATCCACAAGGCCACCGGCCACAGTCCGTTGCGGCTGATCCAGCGGGTCCAGGCCAATAAGGCCAGGGAGCTGCTGGTTAACAGCAAATACTCAGTGGACACCATCGCCGAACGCGTCGGATACCGAGATGCCACTTCCCTGCGGCGACTGATGAAAAAAATGCTCAACGCAACACCACGGCAACTGCGTTAACCGGTGCCGATCTGTATCCATTTCAATTGTCCGATTTGAAGGGGGAGTCAGACAGTTCAGTTTGCTTTAGCCGTCGCAGAACAACGCCAGGTAATGACGTGATACTGATAGTCCGCTATTGGACGATTGATGTCTGCCACGAGGGGGGACAAACGACCCACGGCGGCCGGTCAGCTTCAGCAGATTTCGACAGATTACCCGCGGTGCCGACCGCGGAAGTAGTTGATCAGCCCTTGAGTCGAGGCGTCCTCGGCCGGGGTTTCTTCACTGCCGACCAGGCGGTTGTAGACGCCCTTGCCCAGCTCTTTGCCCAGCTCCACGCCCCACTGGTCGAAGGCATTGATGCCCCAGATGACGCTTTGCACGAAGACTTTGTGTTCGTACATCGCCACCAGTGCGCCGAGGCGACGCGGGCTGATGCGCTCGACCACCAGGGTGTTGCTCGGACGATTGCCCGGGATCACCTTGTGCGGCGCGAGTTTGTGTACGTCGGCTTCGCTCATGCCTTTGTCGCGCAGCT
>NZ_JAHUWE010000008.1:0-372746 GCF_019219225.1 Pseudomonas sp. PDM32 | reverse complement strand
CGGTAGTCCACAAATACTGCGTACACCCACTAACCCTGTGGGAGCGGGCTTGCTCGCGAAGGCGTCGGCACAGCCAACATCATCGGTGGCTGAACTACCGCTTTCGCGGGCAAGCCCGCTCCCACAGCAGATTCGGTAGTCCACAAATACTGCGTACACCCACTAACCCTGTGGGAGCGGGCTTGCTCGCGAAGGCGTCGGCACAGCCAACATCATCGGTGGCTGAACTACCGCTTTCGCGGGCAAGCCCGCTCCCACAGTAGATTCGGTAGTCCACAAATACTGCGTACACCCACTAACCCTGTGCGAGCTCGCGAAGGCGTCGGCACAGCCAACATCATCGGTGGTTGAACTACCGCTTTCGCGGGCAAGCCCGCTCCCACAGTAGATCCGGTAGTCCACAAATACTGCGTACACCCACTAACCCTGTGGGAGCGGGCTTGCTCGCGAAGGCGTCGGCACAGCCAACATCATCGGTGGCTGAACTACCGCTTTCGCGGGCAAGCCCGCTCCCACAGTAGATTCGGTAGTTCACAAATACTGCGTACACCCACTAACCCTGTGGGAGCGAGCTCGCTCGCGATGGTCTCAAGAACACCGCGCTTAGCCAGCAAGCACGCGTTTTCGTTAACGTCCATCGCGAGCAAGCTCGCTCCTACAAAAGCAACAACGGGTTTGTCAGTTGTTTTTCGCGAGCCGGGTGTCGCCGCTGTCCCATCCGCCGCCCAGGGATTTGTAGATCGCCACAATGGCCCGGTACTGGTCGGTTTCACCCAGTGCCTGGGCATCTTCGGCGTTCAGGCGCTCGCGTTGTGCGTCGAGCAACACCAGGTAGTCCACCACCCCTTCCTTGTATTGGGTCGCCGCCAGGTCGGCCGCGGCACGGCTCGACTCGCTTTGCTTGATCAGCGACAGCAGGCGTTGCTGGCGCTTGCCATAGTCGCTGAAGGCGTTTTCCGACTCTTCCAGGGCGAGCAGCACCTGTTGCTCATAGGTCGCCAGTGCACCCTCGGCCTCGGCGTCTGCACCACGAATGCGCGCCCGCACGCTGCCCAGGTCAAACGCGGCCCAGGTGATGCTCGGGCCCAGGCTCCAGGCGCGGGCGGCACTGGAGCCGATTTGCGAACCACGCCCCGCGATGAACCCCAGGAATCCGCTCAGGCTCACCCGTGGAAACAGGTCGGCGGTGGCCACGCCGACATCCGCCGTTGAAGCCGCCAGGCGACGCTCTGCCGCGCGCACATCCGGGCGCCGCTGCAACAGCTCGCCGGGATCACCCACCGGCAACGCCTTGGCGATGGCCGGCAAGTCCTTCGGACTCAAGTCGATGCCCAGCGTGTCCGGGCGTTCACCCAGCAGCGTGGCGATGCGGTTTTTGTGATGCACCTGCTCCGCCTGCAGTTGCGGCACGCTCGCCTCGACGGCCGCCAGGCGGGCATCGGCACGTACCACGTCGAGTTCATTGCCCACGCCCGCGTCACGCAGGCTCACCGTGACGCTGCGCGATTCGCTCTGGTTCTTCAGGTTGGCCAGGGCGATTTTTTCCCGCAGTTGCGCACCCCGCAGCTGACCATAGGCATCCACCAACTCGGCAATCATGCTCACCCGCAGTTGGTACAGGTCCGCCGCCGTGGCGTCTTCCCGGGCATCGCTGGATTCCAGTTCGCGCTGGATGCGCCCGAACAGATCGATCTCCCAGGTCATGTCAAGGCCCAGGTCATAGCGATCGGTGTTGACCCGCTGCTCGGTCAGGCCCGGCACCTGTGACTTGCCCTGCTGGCTGCTGACCCGGCTGGTGACCACCGGCAGATTGTCGTTGCTGATGTCATCGCGGATGGCCCGCGCGGCTTTCCAGCGGGCGAAGGCCACGCGCAGATCGCGGTTGCCGTTGAGCGCTTTACCGACCAGCTGATTCAACGTGGGGTCATCGAATTGCTGCCACCACACCGTTTCGAAACGCGTTTGATCGTAGTTGGCCCCTTGGGCCGAGACGACATGGGCCGGTGCCGTGTCCGGGGTTTTGTAATCCGGCCCGACGGTGCAGGCGGCCAACGCGGTGACCAGCAGGCTCGGTAAAAACAGCTTGAAAGCCTTCATCAGTGTGCCTCCGGATCAATGACCTTGAGCGATTGAGCGCGGGCCGCCTGGCGCGCGGTTTTACGTTCGATGTAGCGACGGATAAGGACGTAGAACACCGGCGTCAGCAACAGACCGAAGAAGGTCACCCCGAGCATTCCGGAGAACACGGCGACACCCATGGCCCGACGCATCTCGGAACCGGCGCCGGTGGACGTCACCAGCGGGATGACGCCCATGATGAACGCGAACGACGTCATCAGGATCGGGCGCAGACGCTGCCGGCAGGCTTCGAGAACTGCGTCCAGCGGCGACAGGCCCTGGTCCTGTTTGTCCTTGGCGAACTCGACGATCAGGATCGCGTTCTTGCACGCCAGCCCCACCAGCACGATCAGGCCGATCTGGGTGAAGATGTTGTTGTCGCCCTTGGAGATGATCACCCCGGCAATCGCCGACAGCAGGGTCATCGGCACAATCAGGATCACCGCCAGCGGCAGGCTCCAGCTTTCATACAGGGCCGCCAACACCAGGAACGCCAGCAGGACGCAGAGCGGGAACACCAGCAACGCGGTGTTGCCGGAGAGGATCTGCTGGTAGGTCAGGTCGGTCCACTCGTAGGTCATGCCGTTGGGCAGCTCTTGCTTCAACAGCTTTTCAATCGCCGCCTGCGCCTGGCCGGAGCTGTAGCCCGGGGCCGCGCTGCCGTTGATTTCTGCGGTGACGAAACCGTTGTAGTGCGAGACCCGGTCCGGCCCCGACGTCGGGCTGACCTTGACGAAGGTGGCCAGTGGAATCATCTCTCCACGGTCGTTGCGCACCTTCAACTGACCGATCTGCTCCGGCTCCTGGCGGAACTGTTGCTCAGCCTGGACGTTGACCTGATAGGTACGGCCAAAACGGTTGAAGTCGTTGGCGTACAGCGAACCCAGGTACACCTGCAGCGTGTCGAAAATGTCGTTGATCGCCACGCCGTGGGTCTTGGCTTTTTCGCGATCGATGGCGGCTTCGACCTGCGGCACGTTCACCGTGTAGCTGGTGAACAGGTTGGCCAGTTCCGGCACGCTGCGGCTCTTGCCGATGATGTTCATGGTCTCTTTGTACAGCTCGTCGTAACCCAGGTTGCCGCGGTCTTCGATCTGCAGGCGGAAGCCACCAATGGTGCCCAGGCCTTGAACGGGCGGCGGCGGGAACACCGCGATGTAGGCGTCTTGAATGCCACCGAACTTGGCGTTCAGCGAAGCGGAAATCGCTCCGGCGGACAGGCTCGGGCTTTTGCGTTCATCGAAAGCGCTCAAGCCGATGAAGGCAATACCGGCGTTCGGGCTGTTGGTGAAACCGTTGATCGACAAGCCCGGGAAGGCCACGGCGCTGTCAAAGCCCGGTTCGTTCATGGCGATGGTGCTCATGCGCCGGATCACCGACTCGGTGCGATCCAGGCTGGCCGCATCCGGCAGTTGCGCGAAGGTCACCAGGTACTTTTTGTCCTGGGTCGGCACGAACCCGGTCGGCGTGGTGCTGAAGCCCATGTAGGTCATGGCGATCAGACCGGCATAGACCAGCAACGCCACGCTGCTGCCACGGATGACCTTGGACACGGTCCCGACATACCCGTTGCCGGCCTTTTCGAACAGCCGGTTGAAGGGCTTGAACAGCCAGCCACCGAACAGGCGATCCAGAATCTTCGAAAAGCGATCCTTGGGTGCGCTGTGGGACTTGAGCAGAACCGCCGCCAATGCCGGCGACAAGGTCAGCGAGTTGAACGCAGAGATCACCGTGGAGATCGCGATCGTCAGGGCGAACTGTTTGTAGAACTGCCCCGTCAGGCCGGAAATGAACGCCGCCGGGACGAACACCGCGCACAACACCAACGCCGTGGCGATGATCGGGCCGGTCACCTCGCCCATGGCTTTTTGGGTCGCTTCGACCGGATCGAGCCCTGTCTCGATATTGCGCTCGACGTTCTCCACCACGACGATCGCGTCGTCGACCACGATGCCGATGGCCAATACCAGGCCGAACAGCGACAAGGCATTGAGCGAAAAACCGAACAGGTGCATCACGGCAAAGGTGCCGATCAACGACACCGGCACCGCCACCAGCGGAATGATCGAGGCGCGCCAGGTTTGCAGGAACAGGATCACCACCAGCACCACGAGGATCAGCGCTTCGAACAACGTGTGAACCACCGCCTCGATCGAGCTGCGCACGAAGATGGTCGGGTCGTAGACGATCTCGTAGTCCATGCCCTCGGGGAAGCTCTTTTTCAGCTCGGCCATCTTCGCCCGCACCTGATCGGAAACGTCGATGGCATTGGAACCCGGGCGCTGGAAGATCGGCATCGCCACCGCTTCCTGGTTGTTGAGCAAGGCGCGCAAGGCGTACTGGTTGGAGCCGAGTTCAATCCGCGCAATGTCCTTGAGGCGGGTGATTTCGCCGTCCGCACCACTGCGGACGATCACGTTCTCGAACTCTTCTTCGGTGACCAGGCGGCCCTGGGAGTTGATCGACATCTGGAAGCTGGTGGCGTTGGGTGCAGGCGGTGAACCCAGTTGGCCGGCCGCCACTTGGCGGTTCTGTTCACGCACCGCATTGACCACGTCGGTGGCGGTCAGGTTGCGTGATGCGGTCTTGTTCGGATCGAGCCAGATACGCAGCGAGTAGTCGCCGATACCGAACATCTTCACGTCACCGATTCCGTTCAGGCGTGACAGCTCATCCTTCACGTTGAGGATCGCGTAGTTGGACAGGTACAGCATGTCGTAGCGCTTGTCCGGCGAGGTCAGGTGCACCACCATCGTCAGCTCGGGCGACGCCTTGTCCACGGTGATACCGATGCGCGTCACTTCCTCGGGAAGCTTCGGCTCGGTGCGGGTCACGCGGTTCTGCACCTGCACCTGGGCGTTGTCCAGATCGGTGCCCAGGGCGAAGGTCACGGTGAGCGTGAGTCGACCATCGGCCGTCGACTGCGAGGACATGTACAGCATGTTCTCCACGCCGGTGATGGCTTGCTCCAGGGGCGCGGCCACGGTTTCACCGATGACCTTGGGGTTGGCCCCCGGATAGTTGGCGTGAACGACGACAGTGGGTGGCACCACTTCCGGGTACTCGCTGATCGGCAACTGGAACAGCGCGATGGCGCCGGCGATCAGGATCAGCAGCGAGAGCACGGCGGCGAAAATCGGCCGCGTGATAAAGAACCGGGAGAACTTCATGGCTGTGTTCCTTTATCCGCGAGGCGAAACGGCGGCATCGGTTTTCACCAGCGCCGGTGACGGAGCGACGGGCTGATTACCCGCCTCGACGGCCTGCCGCTGACGGGCCAGGTTGGCGACGGTTTGCGCATCGGCCATCGGCGCGTCCTGAGGCGCGACCACCGCGCCGGGACGAACCCGTTGCAGGCCGTTGATGACGATCCGGTCGTCTTTTTGCAAACCGCTGCGCACGATGCGCAAACCTTCGAGCTTCGGCCCCAGATCGACGCTGCGGTACACGGCCTTGTTGTCCTGGTCGATCACCAGCACGAACCGCTTGCCGAGGTCGGTGCCCACGGCCTCGTCCTTGATCAACAGGCCGGCATAGGCCGCGCTGCCCACCAGTTTCAATCGGGCATACAGGCCCGGGGTGTATTGACCGTCGGCGTTGTCGAACACCGCGCGGCCACGGATGGTGCCGGTCTTGGGATTGACCTGGTTGTCAACGAAGTTCATCTGCCCCAGGTGGCTATTGCCCTCCTCGTTCGACAAGCCCATGTACACCGGCGTGGATTGACTGCGCCGGCCTTCACGGGAGAGCTGGCCGTACTTGAGGAACAGGCGTTCGTCGGCGTCGAAATAGGCGTAGACCTTGTCGGTGGATACCACGCTGGTCAGCGCCGAGGTGTCGGCGGTGACGATGTTGCCGGCGGTGATTTCGGCACGGCTGACCCGGCCGCTGATCGGCGCAGTGACGCGGGTGAAGCTCAGGTTCAGGCGCGCCAGATCCAGCTGCGCCTGAACCGAATCGACACCGGCCTTGGCTTCCTGGGCCGTGGTGCTGCGCGTGTCGGCCAGTTCCGCAGAAATGGCATTGCTGCTCAGCAGGCGCTGGCCGCGTTGCGCTTCGTTGGCGCTTCGAACCAGCGCGGCGCGAGCCTGTTGCAACTGCGCTTCGAGGCGATGCACTTCGTGTTCGAACGGACGTGGATCGATCTGGAACAGCAGATCCCCTTTCTTGACCGACTCGCCATCGGTGAAGGCGACACGATCGATCTGCCCCGAAACCCGCGGACGAACCACGACGGTTTCCGGCGCTTCCAGACGGGCGGTGACTTCGTCCCATTCGGTAATGGGTTGCTCAAGCACTTTGGCGACGGTGACAGTGGGCGCACCAGGCGCCTTGGCGGCATCGGGCGCGTGACCGCAGGCCGTGATGGCCGCCAGGGTCAGGGCAGCAAGGGGATAACGCAAAGGTTTGAGTGACTGTTCCATGGGGGTGTCCGCCAGACGGTTTAAGGGTTGGAGAATTCTCGGCCGCACAAGGAGCAGCGACGAATCGAACGGAGTGAACTTGGGTATCACCATTAATGATGACCATCATGTATAAGCACAAAAAAAAGGTTTTTCACGCAATTCCGGGAAACTGTAGGAGCCAGCCTGCTGGCGATGAACGCCAGTGCGCCGCGTTCATCCAGCTAACCCGCGTTATCGTTAACGACCATCGCTGGCAAGCCAGCTCCCACAGGGGACCGTGCCCACGCTGAAACCTTGCTGGCGATGGACTCCAGTGCGCCGTGTTTACTCGGTTCGCACGCCTATGAATCAGCAGGTTTTTTCATTACAAGCCGTCAGACTGACGGCGGAACAAATGGAGTCCAGTGCCGGCCCGAGCGTTTGCGCCACCTGCAAGGCTCGGGTGGTTGGTTCCATTTTGTGGCCAATGCGTTTAAACAGGGGGTCGTTGAACAGTGTGCGCAGACGAGCCAATGCGCCGCTGACCGCCGGTTGGCCCAGGGACAGTCTTTGTGCGGCCCGAGTGACGTTGCGCTCCTGAATGAGCGCCTCGAATACCACCAGCAGATTGAGGTCGATATTGCGCAGATCATTACGTTTCATGGGTCAGCACCTGTGAGGTGTTTTTCCTGCAAGGCCATTGCCGCGAATTTATATTACGACCATCATTAATACCAGCCCTTCAGCAAAAAATTGCCATGGCGCCCATTGGAAGACAGGACTCCACTCATGAAAGTGACGAAAGACAAGGCAGCGGCCAACAAGGAAGCGATCCTCGGCGCAGCCTCGAGGATGTACCGGGAAAAAGGCATCGACGGTATCGGGATCGGCGAACTGTCCCGTTCGGTGGGCCTGACCCACGGCGGCTTTTACGGACAGTTCCCAGGTGGCAAGGAGCAGTTGGCGTCGGAGGCCGTGAGCCGTACGTTCGAAACCAACATCGACGACTGGCGAGCGGCCAAATCCATCCCCGAACTGCTCAAGAGATACTTGAGCCAAGGCCACATGAACAACTGGACCGAAGGCTGCCCGATCCCTGCCCTGGCGGCCGATGTCGCGCGCAACGGCGGTACCGTCAGCCACTCGTTCACCCAAGGCGTGCAGACCCTGATCGAAACGCTGATGCCATTGGTCGACGGCGAAACCGATGATGAAAAGCACCAGGAAGCCTTGCGCATCCTGTCATCGATTACCGGGGCGATACTGATCGCCAGAGCCCTGGACAACCCGCGATTGTCGCAGCAGTTCCTGCAATCGGTGATCGATGCCTGGCCTGCCAAGGCCGAAAAAACCGCACAGGACGCACCGGTGCGACAAACCGGCGATACAAGTCAAGGATGAGGAGCCGCATCAGCGCTCCGGGCAGCTTCAACAAGACTGAACTAGCTTTACCTGCAACGATCCACGGCCACCCGGCAAGGAGTTGTGATGCGTGCCACGGCATTTTCAGTCGGTCAACCAGCCCCCTGGTTTCATTGCCGCACTCAACTACGAGAACGCTTTTGTTTCGACACCATTGCCGGTCGGTATGTCGTGCTTTGTTTTTTGGGTTCTGCGGCCGACCCTGTATCCACCAAGGTTCTGGAAGATATTCAGGCCCATCGCCCGCGATTCGATGATGACCAAGTCTGCTTCTTTGGTGTTTCCGTCGATCCAGAGGATGAAAAGCTGAAGCGGGTGGAGAGTTCGATACCCGGCATACGCTTCATCTGGGATTTCGATCGGTCAGTCAGCAAGCTCTACGGTACATTGCAGCCAGACGGCAGCATCAGGCAAATAACCTATGTGCTGGACCCTGCGCTACGTGTCCTGGCCATCGTCCCGATAAGCCCCCCCATTGATAACCATGTCCCATCGTTAATGCGTTTTCTGGATCGATTGCCGGCAACGGCCGCGCCACGTGCCGCCACACCACACGCCCCCGTCCTGGTGGTTCCCCGTATATTTGAGCCGTCCTTGTGTAAAGCACTGATCAGTTATTACGAAGAGCGCGGCGGAGAGGAATCCGGGTTCATGACGGAGCAGTCGGGTAAAACTGTCCACATCACCGACCATAATCACAAACGACGTCGTGACTGCGTCATTGAAGATGAGGCTCTGGCCAAAGCCTGTGAATCGCGCATAGCCAGCCGTTTGCTTCCGGAGTTACAGAAAGCGTTCCAGTTCAATGCCACTCGAATGGAGCGCTATCTGGTGGCCTGCTACAACAGCGAGGAAGGCGGGCATTTCCGGCCCCATCGGGATAACACCACGAAGGGTACGGCCCATCGCCGTTTTGCCGTTTCCCTGTTTCTTAATTCGGGAGAGTACGAAGGTGGTTTTCTGCATTTTCCAGAGTATGGAAAAGTCTATTACAACGCGCCGACAGGCGGGGCCGTGGTGTTTTCGTGTTCACTCTTGCACGAAGCCACTTCAGTTACCCAAGGTCGCCGTTACATGTTTCTGCCGTTTCTCTACGATGATGCTGCCGGCGTCATTCGAGAACAGAACCTCTCATTTATTGAAAAACAGCCTTGAGTGCCGGTTCGGACACGATCGCCAGGGTTCATGATCGCCGGATGCCCTCCGCTGATGTAAAAGCCGGAGGGCGAGCCGAGGCACTTTTTGCCGGTGGTGCCGGCGTTATCTCCTCTAGACGCGGCGATTCACGTCAAAGCGATCCAGGTTCATCACCTTTGTCCACGCAGCCACGAAGTCCTTGACGAATTTCTGCTGCGCATCGGCGCTGGCATAGACTTCGGCCAGCGCACGCAATTGCGCGTTGGAGCCGAAGACCAGGTCAACCCGGGTGCCCGTCCACTTCACCGCACCGGTTTTGCGATCACGCCCTTCAAACTCCTGCTGGGCATCCGACACCGGTTTCCACTCCACGCCCATGTCCAGCAGGTTGGTGAAGAAATCATTGGTCAGCGCTTCCGACCGTTGGGTGAACACACCGTGTTTGCTCTGGCCGACGTTGGTGTTCAACACCCGCAGGCCGCCCAGCAGTACCGTCATTTCCGGTGCGCTGAGCGTCAGCAGTTGTGCCTTGTCGATCAGCAAGGCTTCGGCGGGCACGCGGTACTGGGTTTTCAGGTAGTTACGGAAGCCGTCGGCAATAGGTTCAAGGAAACCGAAGGACTCGACATCGGTCTGTTCCTGGCTGGCGTCCGTGCGTCCCGGAGTGAACGGCACCGTCACACTGTGGCCGGCGTTTTTCGCCGCCTGTTCGACACCCGCGCCACCGGCGAGCACGATCAGGTCGGCCAGGGAGATTTTCTTGCCGCCGCTGTTGAACTCCTTCTGGATACCTTCCAGTTTGGCCAGCACATTGGCCAGTTGCTCCGGCTGGTTGGCCGGCCAGGACTTCTGCGGCGCCAGGCGCAGGCGCCCGCCGTTGGCACCGCCGCGTTTGTCGGAGCCACGGAAGGTGGAAGCGGCGGCCCACGCCGTCGATACCAGCTGCGACACCGACAGGCCGGACGCCAGGACCTTGCTTTTCAGGCCCGCCACATCGCTGTCGTTGACCAGCGGATGATCGACGGCAGGGATCGGGTCTTGCCACAGCAGTTCCTCGCCCGGCATTTCCGGGCCGAGGTAGCGCGAGAGCGGGCCCATGTCACGGTGAATGAGTTTGTACCAGGCGCGCGCGAAGGCATCGGCCAGTTGATCGGGGTTGGCCAGGAAACGCCGGGCAATCGGTTCGTAGATCGGGTCGAAGCGCAGGGCCAGGTCCGAGGTCAGCATGGTCGGATCACGGCGTTTGGACGGATCAAAGGCATCGGGAATGATCCCGGCACCGGCACCGTTCTTCGGTTTCCACTGATGGGCGCCGGCCGGGCTCTTGGTCAGTTCCCAGTCGAAACCGAACAGGTTTTCCAGGTAGTTGTTGCTCCATTTAGTGGGCGTGGTGGTCCAGGTCACTTCCAGGCCGCTGGTGATGGTATCGGCCCCCTTGCCGGTGCCGAATGTGCTCTTCCAGCCCAGGCCTTGCAGCTCAAGGCCCGCGGCTTCAGGTTCAGGCCCGACGTGGTCGGCGGGCCCGGCGCCGTGGGTCTTGCCGAAGGCGTGGCCACCGGCGATCAATGCCACGGTTTCCTCATCGTTCATCGCCATGCGGCCGAAGGTTTCGCGGATGTCCTTGGCCGAGGCGACCGGGTCCGGTTCGCCTTCCGGGCCTTCCGGGTTCACATAGATCAGGCCCATCTGCACTGCGGCGAGGGGGTTTTCCAGATTGCGGCCATTTTCGGTACGGCTGTCCTCGTTTCTGCCAGGCTCAGCCACCAAGGGCACATCGCCGGGTTTCTGCACCGGCTTGTCTTCTTTGCCGTAACGTGAGTCACCGCCCAGCCATTTGCTTTCGGAACCCCAGTAAACGTCTTCGTCCGGCTCCCAGACATCCGCGCGTCCACCGGAAAAACCAAACGTCTTGAAGCCCATGGATTCCAGGGCGACGTTGCCGGTGAGGACGATCAGGTCGGCCCAGGAGATTTTGTTGCCGTACTTTTGCTTGATCGGCCACAGCAGCCGGCGGGCCTTGTCGAGGCTGACGTTGTCCGGCCAGCTGTTGAGCGGTGCAAAGCGTTGCTGGCCGGAACCGGCGCCACCACGGCCGTCACCGGTGCGATAGGTGCCTGCGGCGTGCCAGGACATGCGGATAAAGAAAGGCCCATAGTGACCGAAGTCCGCCGGCCACCAGTCCTGGGAGTCGGTCATCAGCGCAGTCAGGTCTTTTTTCAGCGCCTGGAAGTCCAGGCTCTTGAAGGCTTCGGCGTAGTTGAAGTCGCCCCCCAACGGGTCAGACTTGGGCGAGTGTTGACTCAGGATCTTCAGGTTCAGTTGGTTCGGCCACCAGTCGCGGTTCGTCGTGCCACCGCCAGCGGCGTGATTGAACGGGCATTTCGATTCAGTTGACATGGCATCTCCTCTTGATTTTGTTTTCAGCTAACCACCCTTGAGCGTGGATCCGGATCACCGATTGATGAAATAGCTTTTCGGTATGGGATCCATAGCCTTGAGGCTATGACAGCCCCGCGATCAGTCGCTCCAGACCATCCATTAAAGTACCGGTCCGGGAAACTGTCGCTGTATCCGGCGGAGATAGCTGATAAACAGCGCAAATCAGTCATGCGATGCAAGATCATCAACACCTGCCACAATGGATTAATACTATTGCTACAGGGACGTCGGCGATCGGAAGGATCGTTTTGCGCGAGAGGTTTCGCCATGTACGTGAAAGCCATTGTCATCTGGGTAGTGCTGGCGATCATCGTCGTCGCCGTGCTCTGTCGCCTGGTGCATAACGCCAAGGCCGCCGACCGGGCGCTGAAGATCGCCAAGCCGGATCATCAGCCTCACGGGCGAAAGAATGACAAGGCCCCATGACTGACCCGGGGCAACAGGGACGGCGACGATTCGGATCGCCGCGCGGCCTCCATCACTCGGGACTTTGCTCCAGGCAATAAAAAACCGGCCTTTCAGCCGGTTTTTTATTGCTCACTCAACAGCACTTGGGTCCGGCTTTACTGCCGTAACGGGCCTCCTGGCGCTCGCGGAAGAACGCCTCGTAGTCCATCACCGGTTTGTCCGGGTGCTTGCTCTGCATGTGCTCGACGTAGTTGTCGTAGTCGGGCATGCCGACCATCAGGCGCGCGGCCTGACCGAGGTATTTGCCCAGGCGACTCAGGTCATTGAACATGCTGCGCTCCTCGCCTATGCATTCGGCAGCGCCTGGAATGGCGCTTCTTTATCCGTACGCTCTTTGCTGCCCCAGGCGGCGATACCGACCTTGAGTGCGAAGAACAGGATGCTGAACACCACGAACAGGAACAGCGCGGTCAGCGTGGCGTTGGTGTAGGCGTTGAAGATCACGTGCTGCATCTGCTCGATGCTCTTGGCCGGGGCCAGCACCTGACCATTGGCCAGGGCATCGCTGTACTTCTTCGCCAGGGCGAGGAAGCCGATCGCCGGGTTGGCATCGAACAGCTTGATGAAGCCGGCGGTGGTGGTGCAGATCAGCAACCACACAGCCGGCAGCAAGGTGACCCAGGCATAACGCTGGCGCTTCATCTTGATCAGCACCACGGTGCCGAGCATCAGCGCGATACCGGCCAGCATCTGGTTGGAGATACCGAACAGCGGCCACAAGGTGTTGATGCCGCCCAGCGGGTCGATCACGCCCTGGTACAGCAGATAACCCCACATGGCCACGCAACCGGCGGTGGCGATCAGGTTGGCGGTCCAGGACTCGGTGCGGCGCAGGGCCGGCACGAACGAACCGAGCAGGTCCTGGAGCATGAAGCGCCCGGCACGGGTGCCGGCATCGACCGCGGTCAGGATGAACAGCGCTTCGAACAGGATCGCGAAGTGGTACCAGAACGCCATGGTGTTCTCGCCCGGCAACAGCTGGTGCAGGATCTGCGCGATCCCCACCGCCAGGGTCGGCGCACCGCCGGCACGGGCCAGGATGGTGGTTTCACCAATGTCATGGGCCACCGCTTGCAACGCTTCCGGCGTGATCGCAAAGCCCCAGCTGCTGACGGTTTGCGCAACGGCCACCGCATCGGCGCCGACTACGGCCGCCGGGCTGTTCATGGCGAAGTACACACCCGGATCGATCACCGACGCCGCGACCATCGCCATGATCGCCACGAAGGACTCCATCAGCATGCCGCCGTAACCGATGTAGCGGGCATGCCCTTCATTGGCGAGCAACTTCGGCGTGGTGCCGGAAGCGATCAGCGCATGGAAGCCCGAGACCGCGCCACAGGCGATGGTGATGAACAGGAACGGGAACAGACCGCCTTTCCAGACCGGGCCGGTGCCGTCGATGAACTGGGTCAGGGCCGGCATTTTCAGCTCGGGCATGGTCACCAGGATGCCGATGGCCAGGGCGACGATGGTGCCGATCTTCAGGAAGGTCGACAGGTAGTCACGGGGTGCCAGGATCAGCCACACCGGCAACACCGCGGCAACGAAACCGTAGCCGATCAGCATCCAGGTGATCTGGATACCGGTAAAGGTAAAGGCCTTGGCCCACACCGGATCCGCGGCAATCTGCCCGCCAAGCCAGATCGAACCGAGCAGCAACAGCACGCCGATCACCGAGATCTCACCGATGCGGCCCGGGCGGATGTAGCGCATGTAGATGCCCATGAACATCGCGATCGGGATGGTCGCCATTACCGTGAAAATGCCCCAAGGGCTCTCGGCCAGGGCCTTGACCACGATCAGCGCCAGCACCGCAAGGATGATGATCATGATCAGGAAGCAACCGAACAGCGCGATGGTGCCGGGGATGCGGCCCATTTCTTCACGGACCATATCGCCCAGGGAGCGGCCGTTGCGGCGGGTGGACATGAACAGGACCATGAAGTCCTGCACGGCACCGGCCAGCACCACACCGGCGATCAGCCACAGGGTGCCGGGCAGGTAGCCCATCTGCGCCGCCAGTACCGGCCCGACCAGCGGACCTGCACCGGCAATGGCCGCGAAGTGGTGACCGAACAGCACGTGTTTGTTGGTCGGCACATAGTCCAGACCATCGTTATTGAGCACAGCCGGCGTGGCCCGAGTGGGATCGAGCTGCATCACTTTGTTGGCGATGAACAGGCTGTAATAGCGGTAGGCAACGAGGTAGATGGCGACGGCTGCGACTACGATCCACAGGGCGTTGATCGCTTCGCCGCGGCGCAAGGCCACGACACTCAGCGCAATCGCTCCCAGGACAGCCACGGCAAACCAGGCGAGGTGTTTAGCCAGACGGGGCATAGCGTGTCTCCTGCCGACAGCCAGTGACTGCGGCGGTAATTTTTATAATTGTGTCCGCATTGCGGAGCTGGCCCAATATCTGCGCATGCCGTCCACAAATAAATCCGCGTTACTACGTACGCGGCGTCTACGTAGTACTACGTAGACGCCGCGTACGTAGCCGCAACACCACCCCTGTAGGAGCTGCCGAAGGCTGCGATCTTTTGACTTTTTTGGGTATCAGGATCAAAAGATCGCAGCCTGCGGCAGCTCCTACAGAAGCGTATCTTTGGCATATGATGCCGGCCCCGCCGTCCCTCGGTCGGGCGCAAGCGCGGGGACAGGAGTAGAGATGCAGCTCAAACACAAGATCGTCGCCCTCGGGATTCTGCCGCTGGTGCTGGCCATTGCAGTCATTTGCGCGCTGGTGATTTCCCTCAACCGCCAATTGGGTGATCAACAGGCGCAACTGATCGAAGACAGCATTCTGGCGAGCAAACGCGCGGAACTGAAAAACTACGTGGAAATGGCCCAGAGCCTGATCGCCCCGCTGTACGACGACGGCCATGGCGACGCCCGCGCCCAGCAACAAGTGCTGGAAGAACTGCGCAAGCTCAGCTTCGGCATCAACGGCTACTTCTTCGTCTACGACCACGAAGGCCGCAGCCTGATGCATGCGCGCCAGTCGGACCTGGTGGGCCAGTACCTGTGGGACATGAAGGATCCCCACGGCCTGCCGGTGATTCAGGCGTTGCTCAAAAGCGCGCAATCCGGTGAAGGCTTCCAACGCTACGCCTGGAACAAGCCCTCCTCCGGCCAGGTGACCGACAAGCTCGCCTACGTGGTGATGCTCGACCGCTGGGGCTGGATGCTCGGCACCGGCATCTACCTCGAAGACGTAGAGCGCGCCACCCAGCAGGCCCGTGCCGAAGTGGCCATGGGCATCCGCAAGACCATGATGGCGATTGCCGTGGTCGCACTGGTCGCGGTGCTGTTCGTCTTCGCCACCGGCATGACCCTCAACGTCAGCGAGCATCGCCTGGCGGACAAGAAACTGCAGCGCCTGACCCAACGCATCGTCAGCCTACAGGAAGAGGAACGATCCCGGGTGTCCCGCGAGTTGCACGACGGCGTCAGCCAGGTGTTGGTCTCGATCAAGTTCCAGTTCGAACTGGCCAGCCATCTGCTGGAAAGCGGACAAGCCCGGGACAAGGGCCTGAACACCCTGAAGGACGCCACCGAACGCCTGGGCGATGCCATCGGTGAAGTCCGCAGCCTCTCCCATGACCTGCGCTCATCCTTGCTCGACACCCTCGGCCTGCCGGCGGCCATCGGCCAGTTGGCGGCAGAGTTCGAGCAGCGCAGCGGGCTGACCGTGACCTACAACGAAAATGAATTCGACTGCCAACTGGTCGACGGCGCGGCGGTGTCGCTGTTTCGCATCGTCCAGGAAGGCCTGACCAATATCGAACGCCACGCCCAGGCGAAGCACGTGTCCATTACACTGCGCGGCTGCGACGAGTCCGTGCGGCTGACGCTGGTCGATGACGGCATCGGTTTCAATGTCGCCCAGGTCGAACGGCGTCAGGCCGGCATTGGCTTGCGTAACATCCGCGAACGCGTCGAACATTATGGCGGGCGCTTCGACTTGATCTCGATGCCGGGCAGAAGCGAGCTGGACGTACGACTGCCGATGAAGCCTGGCGCAAAACACTGAGCCGGCCCCACCACTACAAGAGTGAATAGCTGCGATGAACCTGCCCTCCCCGATCCGCATCGCCCTGGTCGACGATCACTCCCTGGTGCGCGACGGCATCAAGGCACTGCTGGCCGTGATGTCGCCCCTGGAAGTGGTCGGCGAAGCGGAAAACGGCGCCGACGCCATCGACATGGTCGGGCGCTGCCAGCCGGACCTGCTGCTGGTCGACATCAGCCTGCCGGACATGAACGGCCTGGAACTGACCCGCGTGCTGCGCAGCCAGTACCCATCGCTCAAGGTGCTGGTGCTGAGCATGTACGACAATTACGAATACGTCAGTGAGTCGGTGCGCTCAGGCGCCAGCGGCTACGTGCTGAAAAACGCCCCGTCACGGGAAATCATCGCCGCCATCGAAGCCATCACCAGCGGCGGCACCTTCTACAGCGCCGACATCGCCCAGCGGCTGATCGCCGACAGGAACACCGACAACGAACTGACCCCGAGGGAAAGCCAGGTGCTGTCGAAGATGGCGCAAGGGCTGAACAACAAGGAAATGGCCCGGGAACTGGACATCAGCGTGCGCACGGTGGAGACACACCGCTTGAGCATCCGCCGCAAGCTCAACATCGACAAACCGGCGGCGCTGGTCAAATACGCCATCGACCACGGCCTCATTTCCCGCTAACCCCCCGCCGCCCCCCCCTGTGGCCACTGCAAAAACCTGTGGGAGCGGGCTTGCTCGCGAAAGCGTCGGCATTGCCAGCAATGTTATCGACTGACACACCGCCTTCGCGAGCAAGCCCGCTCCCACAGGGGGGGGGCACCGAATCATCCATTGACTGCATCAATAGTCACCATCAACTCAATGAAGTTCTCATAAAAAATCCACGGCGTAACATCTGCTCCATACCAACCCATCAGCACCCCGGAGCACACCATCATGAAACGCCAGACCCTCCTCAGCATCGCTTTCTCGGTTTTCGCAGTTAACGCTTTCGCCGCAACTTCTGCTCAACCTGTGGTCGCTGAAGGCGGCTCGGATCGTCTGATTGAAAGCCGTGTGGCTGAAGGTGGTTCCGATCGCCTGATCGAAAATCGCGTCGCCGCCGATGGTTCCGACAAGTTGATGGAGAACCGCGTTGCTGAAGGCGGCTCCGACAAACTGCTGCAGAACCGCGTTGCTGAAGGTGGTTCTGACAAACTGCTGCAGAACCGCGTTGCTGAAGGTGGCTCTGACAAACTGCTGCAGAACCGCGTTGCTGAAGGTGGTTCGGACAAACTGCTGCAGAACCGCGTTGCTGAAGGTGGTTCGGACAAACTGCTGCAGAATCGGATTGCCGAAGGTGGCTCGGATCGTCTGATCCAGAATCGCACTGCCTGAATACGTTGCTCTACCACCGCCCTCAAAAAAACCGGCCTGATCAGCCGGTTTTTTTGTATTGTTCAGCCTGACGGTGCTCTGGGATTCTCAGGCCAGACTCTCAACAGTCTCACCGCTGCTTGCCCGTTGAGCATCCAGCAGCACCTCCAGCGTCGTAAGGAACAGGTCATGACTCATGATGCCGGTGCACACCGTTGATAGAATCTGATTCCCCGCCTCGTCTTTCAGAGTGACCTTCTCACTCCAGGCGTTCAAATTGACTGAAGCAAGGGCCGACACCGGGACTTTACGTCCGTCAACTTCCAGAAACTCGCGTGTCACAATAATTGTTTGAGTGACGACATTCAGGAAGTCCCCCGAGACTCGCTTGCGCCAGACCTGCCCGGTCGGCACATACTTGAAGGTCACTGCGCCGTTAGACTCAAGTTTGTTCATCACAACCGGCAGACACTCGCGAACATGCAACTCACGCACCAGTTGCTGGAATTCCTGAAAGCCTTTCAGCGACTCGATGACGCGATGAAACGGCTCGCTTTCGTTACGACGGTACGCCAGGTTGGTGATCAGGCCAGTGAATACGGTTTGCCCTGAACTGAACAGGTAAAGGTCTTCTATTTCAGTAAACGCCGTATATTGTTGCTGTTTTCCACTGACAGCAACAATGCCGTGCTCGTAAACCTCATAATGGGTTCCGCGCAACTTCTTCTGCCACGGATAAAGCCCGAACAAGACCGCCGAAGTGACGACCAACAGGCCACTGACTGAATAGATCAACAACTGCGGACTGGAACCACGACTGGTGTTCGCCCCGGAACTGGCCACCGGCAGTATGGTACCCAGGTACAACACAAATCCCGCCATACAGAACAGGACAATTGCGAGCAACAGCAAGAAGACCAGAAAGCCTTTACCGTGACGGAAGGTAGAGATCAGTTGACCTGTCACCGTTGAAGCGGGTTTGGGTGATTGCTGCATGAGATGGTTACTTCCCTAGTGGTTGATTGTAAAAAACAACGTAATCCAGACGACTATCTTTCATTAAGAGGCGTTGCCTGCGAACACTGTCGACTCCATTGCAAACCTTCAGATACAGGTTGTACGGTTCAGCCCATTGATCACAGAGTCAAAGGATTGCCCAAAAGTCTTGGCATCTCGCTCGATGGGATTATTCATTTTCCACATCATTTGTCGTTGCTCATCAGGCTTGTAGCCACCGCTTCTCGCCGTGTTGATCGCTTCACGCCCTTTACCGACAAAACGGTTCAAATCACTGAGCAAGACACTGCATTTGAGAGCTGGTGTCTGAGCCTTGCCCTTCTTGTCCCAACCATCGATCATTTGGGCGGTCTTATTCAGGCTGTCTTCAAAATGTTTGGTAGCTTCCTGCGCACCAGATGACTGGAAAAAATCGCCAGACAATCGAACGGATTGCTTGGCGTAAAGCACGATGCCTGCACGGTAATAACCCAGGCTGTCTTTCTCGGCGCTATCAAAGGCTGTCTGGGTATTTATTTCGTCGAGCTTGTTAATACCGGCATAAAACTTCGCCTGCTCAACGGCAACGGCTTCCAAGGCTGCATCCAGCAATGGCTCCATTTCCCTGGCTTTTTTTCCGTCATCGGCCAGGTATCCCTTGGAATTGGCATAATTGGCGAGTTCTGCGTGGACAGGTTGCAATTTTGCGAGCGCTACAAGCATGCCTTTCGCAGGTTCATCCAGCTCTGGCATCGGGTAAGAGAGTTCCAATGCTTTGTTAAGGTTATTTTGCAGAATGCTGATATCATAACTGTTGAAGATGTAATAACTCGTCAGTTTCTTTTCTGACGCGAGGGTTTCCGAATATTCGGCCCTACGCTTCTCCAGTGTGGTGACGAAATCCCCGCCCCTGTTCGCGGCCTCGACATAAATATTGTATTTTTCTATCTCTGCCTGGCTTGAGTTCCGCGCCTCCAAATGCTCCTGATTGTGGGTCGCAACGTCTTGGGTGTTGTCGGATTTGTCACATCCGCTCAGAAAAACCCCTACCAACATCAACATCCCTGTCAGCATATTCCTTGAATACATGTTACTTCTCCCTATCCATACAGAAACCTATCTACCCCCGCCAAAACCACCTTTCAGTACAGCTTATGCACACCCTTCAGCCTCATGCCCCTTTTAACCACTCTTAGTAGTTAAAAACCGCCACAGCAAAGTGCGCAAAGACCTGTAAAACTAACAGATCACCAACTTAACGACCAACTAGCCTTGAAAGTCATCATTCTCAAGATAGTAAAGTGTCGCCTCCAAATACTTATTTAAATCAGGCTTGATTTTACTTCGATCCGCGACAGCCTTAACATCCAGCAAAGTAGGACATTCGACAAACGTACGCTTAGACTTCTCACACGCAATTTCCTCCAGATCATTTTCTGCCACATAAAAAACTGCAGAACTCACAGCATCCTTCGATGCTCTATCAACTGTAGAGTCGACGAAGATCCACCCAACAGCAGGTAGATGCTCTAGATTCAGAATAAGATCAGAAAAACCTTTATATTCTTTCATGAAACCCCTCTTTATTATCGACAGGCAGTACCACCGCCCCATTTATTCCGTCCACCCTTGCCATCTGGATGGTATATTTTGTGATATGTTTGATGATCTAGCCTATCAACCAACTGAAGCGATCCGGGCTTGTCTCCATGATGCCAGGTCATACCCGGAGGAGAACTACCACGGAACGAACCATCTACCCGAGGCTGAACATGCTCCACAACGCCAGGATACTTCGACTGCAACGTCTTTTTAAACTCATAGTCAACTTTAACGCGTTCATATACTGATTGATTGGCACGACTGAAGTGCTCAACATCTGTCATTTTGAACTCTGATTTCATCAGGGTATGTTCGTGACTAGCATGGTATTTACCTAAGTCACGTACGCCTTCTCCATTGTACCAGCCAAGTGGATCTATCCAACGTACTGCATTAATCGCATATTGATATAGATTATCCCCCCCCATTAACCCAATCGGATCCTGCGTAACAAACCGCCCCACCCCCGGATCGTAATACCGAAACGTGTTGTAGTGCAGCCCTGTCTCATCATCGAAATACTGCCCCTGAAACCGCAGGTTCTGCTCGACTTCGTTGACGTCCAATCGCTCCAGCGAGCCCCACGCCTTGTACGTCGCCTGCCAGACGATCTGCCCTTCCCGGTCAGTCATCTCCAGCGGCGTACCAATCTGGTCGGTATGGAAGTAGTAAAGCTGCTGCTCCCCACCCTCCTCATGGTCGACCCGCGCCAAAGGTGCATAACTCCCCGGCTCATACAGATACAGACTGCTCCGCCCCGGACTTTCCTCCCGCAGCATCCGCAAGCCTTGCCACAAAAAGTGCTTCTGCTCGGTCCGACCCTTGATCTCTGAAACCTTGGCAACCCGCCGCCCCAGACTGTCGTACCGATACGAACCGGTACTCTCCAATTTGCCGTTGACCAATGTCTCAGCCCGGACCAGCCGATTCTCACAGTCATACCGAAACGTCTGCAGCGTGCCCATGCCGCTGCGTTTTTCAATCAGGTTGCCCCACGCATCGTAGGCATACTCCTGATCCCGCCAGTGCTTGAGGCGGTTGTCCTTGACGTGGTCGAACTGGCTGGTGTTGAAGTTCAGCCGGTTCGCCGCGGCGTCGTAGCGGAACTCTTCGCTGTCGATCAGCTGGCCGGTGTCGCGGCTGTGCAGTTGGCCGTTGGCTTCGTATTCGTACTTGATCTCGCCGCGCAGTTTGTCGAGGGTGCGGGTCAACTCGCCGGCCGGGTCGTACTGGTGACGGCGGTGGATCGGGTTGTAGGCGTGCTCGACCAGCAGGTCGGGCTGGATGCCGGGGTTGTGGAGGCGCGAGAGTTTTTCCGCCGGCAGGCGCGAGGCGAACTGCCAGCTCTTGCGGCCCATCGCGTCGTAGCCGAAGCAGCTGGTGAGCGTGCCTTGGGTGCGCAGGACTTCGCGATGCAGGTCGTCGCGCTCGATGTCGCTGATCAGTTGGCCGTCGAGGTTGAGTTGATGCAGGTGGCCGCTGCCGTAGTACAGGTGGTTGAGGTGTTGGCCGGTGGGCAACGTCAGCGTGGTGAGGTTGCTCAGTGGGTCGTATTCGTAGGACAAGGCGCCTTGCGCCGTAGTCTCCTGGATCAGGCGGCCGAGCAGGTCGTAGGAGAATTCGAGGGTTTCTTCGCTGACGCCGAGTTGCTTGCCCTGCGCGGTCGGAAGGCGCTGGATCGACAGCAGGCGATCAGCGTCGTCGTACACGTAATCCTGACGGGCATCGGCATTGAGTTTGGCCAGCAGCCGGCCAATGCTGTCGCGCTCGAATTCAGTGCGGCGCTGTGGCCGTTCGCCGCGCTCGCCGTAGCCGGTTTCGTCGACCTGGGTCAGATGTCCGCCGAGGTTGTAGCTGAAGCGCCGGGTCAGGTTGTCGATGCGCGTTTCTTCGACCAACCGGTCGGACGCATCGTAGGCGAACTGGTACGCCGCGTTGTTTTCGTTGATCAGTGCCGTCAGGCGAATCGCCGGGTCGTACTCGTAGCGGATGCGCTGGCCCTTGGCGTCCTGGCGGCTGCTCGGCAGGCCCCGGGCGGTGCGTAGCAGGCGCGTGGTCTGGCCTTTGCCGTCGGTGTGCGTCAGTACCTGGCCGAGGGCGTTGTAGGTGAAGGATTCGGCGCTGCCGTCCGGGTGATGGATGCGCAGCACTTCGCCGTCGGGCTTGCGTTCCAACGTGGTGGTCTGGCCCAGCGCGTCGGTGACGG
Organism: Pseudomonas sp. PDM32; assembly: GCF_019219225.1. NCBI lineage: Bacteria > Pseudomonadati > Pseudomonadota > Gammaproteobacteria > Pseudomonadales > Pseudomonadaceae > Pseudomonas > Pseudomonas sp. PDM32. The sequence goes on along the minus strand of NZ_JAHUWE010000008.1, from coordinate 350,592 downwards.
CGACCAGGTGCTGGCGCTCGTCGAAGCGATACGTGGTGTTTTTACCCGAGCAATCCTGGAAGCGCTCGACCTGGGCCAGGGTGTTCCACCACAGGTATTTGGACTTGTGGGTCGCGTCGATGATGGTGTGTGGCAGGCCATCGTCGCCGTTGAGGTATTCGGTGGTGTGACCGAGGGCGTCGACTTCGGCGATGAGGTTGCCCTTGGCGTCGTAGCGGGCCTGCCAGATGCTGCCGTCGGGGTAGTCCACCTGCGTGATCAGCGGGGTCAGGTGGTGATAGCGGTATTTGATTGTGCGCCCGAGCGGGTCGGTCTCCTCGAGCAGCCGTGCGTACTCGTCGTACTTGAGCGTGATCCTGTTGCCGTCAGGCAGCGTCAGGCCGGTCATGTTGCCCGTGTCATCGATGTCGATGACGTAGTGCTCGCCCCCGAAATCGCGGCTGGCGATGACGCGATGATCGGCGTTGTAGTGAATCTCGGCTTCGCGCCCGAGCACGTCGGTGACCCGGGTGGTGCGGCCCTTGATGTCGTAGCGGAACTGGAAACGTTCGCCATCGCTGGTCCAGTGTTCCACTACCCGTTGCTGGCCTTCGATGGGTTCCCAACGGTAGTTGCAGGTCAGGCCCAGGGCGTTGCTGTGGCTGGCCATCACGCCGTCGATGTAGCTGAAACGACGCAGCGAATCGCCGTTGCGGTTGATCACTTCAGCGAGCTGGCCGCTGTCGTCGTAACGGTACTGCACCAGGGTTTCAACGGCCTCGTTGTCGACCACGCGCCTGACGTCGGTCAGGCGGCCCAGCGGGTTGTCGTAATGCAGGTGCACTCGCACGCCCCCGGTGGCGCTGATGTCGGTGAGTGTGCCCTCGGCGGTGCGGGTGAAGTGCAGGAAGTGGCCCAGGGCGTTTTCGATGCGTTGCAGCGGTACCGGGACATTGTCGTCCGCGACTTCGCCGAAGTAGAAAAAGCTGTTGTCGAGGGTTTGCAGCAGATAATGACCGCCCTCGGTGCAGACCAGATACACCTGTTCATGGGGATTGTAGATGCGCTCCCCCGGCTGCACGTCCACGAACGGAACGCTGCGCCCCTGATTGTCGGTGAGGTACACGAAGGTGCCACTGCGACGCAGGCTTTGCTCCCAGGGCAAGACCCAGCCCTTGCCGAGCACGCTGTCGACGCTCAGGTCGCTGGCATAGAAACGGGACCATTGAATGGGCATCAGGCCCGGCAGGCTGAAGTCGGTTTCGTCGGTAATGACCTTGCGGCCGGTGGTGGCGTCAACGGGGTTGCCGATCAGGCCACCCACCGCGCGCTCGATGGCCGGTCCCACGACGTAACGTGAGGCAACCTCACCGGCGACAAACCCGGCGGTAAATTTCAGTGCGCAGGGCATGATGGCTTTCATGCCGGCCTGGGTCCCGGCCTTGATCAATTGGGCGATACCGCCCGCTGCACCGGCGACCGCCATGAGGATGTCGACCGTGGTCCGCAGCCAACCGGGAATCTCGTCGTCCACCGGCAGGTAGCGAAAGGTTCCGCCACCGATGAAGACATTGTCCGAGCCGCTGGAGAGCGTCGCGCCGCAGGTCATCTTGTCGCCCTTGCGGGCGGCGGCCGTACCGTTGATGAAGACGTTGGTCGAACCTTCGGCGACCTTTACCGGACCGGGATGCTTGTCGCAGGCCCCCGTGCTCTTTTCGACGTGGGCAGCCTTGCGACTGTTGATGAAGACGTTGGGCGACGCGGTGACGATCGTCCCCGCGGGTGAAGAAAACATACTGCCTATCTTCTCCCCGGCCGCGGTGAGCAGGCTACCTCCGACGCCTGCGGCCAAACCCGCCAACAAGGCCACGCCAAACCCACAGGTGAACGTCGCGATCGCCACCGTGGCAATCAGCGCAATACCGAGCGCCGCGCCGATGAGAAACCCGCCCAGGGCGCTGGTGTGCGACAGTTCATCGCCAAACCTTGCGGCTTCGAACATGGCCGTTACTCCTGTGCGCTGGAGTCGGTCTTGGAGCCGCCGGGCTGGCGAGGCTGAAAGCTCGCCAGCAGGTCTATCCAGTTCTGATTCTGCTCGCTGCTGAAGTCAGCCTGGGCTGTGGTGGAAAAAATGATCGCGCGTCCGGGCTCGATCAGAAAGGCCGCCTGGCGCTGATAGAAAGGTCGGCCATCGGTCATGTAATACGCATCGATCTGCACGCCCTCGATCGGCGCCGTGGTCGACAATGCAACGGCCTTCTTGCCCAGCAGCGTATAGCCACGCAGCTTGGACGCGAGCATCTTGATCTGACGCTCGACGTAGGCTTTGAGCACTTCGCCGGGCAGCAATGTGTCCCGGGAAATGGTGATGCTCAACGGCGCTGGAATACTCGCCCCCAACACAAACATGTTTACCGTACGGTCCTGAAAACCTTGCGGCAACGCGATGCTGCCTTCCTGCAACTCATAATCCATTCTGGGTAACTTCCTTGAATCAAAAAAATTAGGCGTTCAGCGCAAGGCAAGGCCGTCGAGCATGCCGTCAAAATCAACCAGCCACAGACTGAGCGCGGGCCGGGCCGGATCAATCTCGCAAGCAATACTCAGCCATTGCCCATCGTCACGCCCGGCGACAGGCACCAGGGCACCGACAAGGCGCGCGTGACGATCGGCATGACCGGTCTTGAAATGCAGATCCACGGCCTTCGCCGCACTGCCGGCCACACTGACATCGCGCTGGCGGATGATGCGCACGTCCGGATGCTCCTGGCGAAACGCTTGCACCGAGGCCTCGAAAAGCTGCTCCAGGGTCTGCCCCTGTTGCACATCACGACGACTGATCGTCAGGTTGACCGGCTCGCCTTCGTGCTCGAGGGTGGTCTGGACTTCGCGGAAGTTGAACCCCGTCGGAAATGCCAGGTTGAAACCAGCGAAGGTGAAACTGCTGGGCGTATCCTGCAGCGCCACCACCGGCTCGGGTTCTGGCTCGGGCTCAGGCTGGACGAGGAGCACGTTCTGCTGGGCAAGGCGTTCGACTTCCTCCTGCGCAATGCGCTTTTCGGAGATGCGATCGTAGAGACTGACTCTGGTCATGGCGCCGTTACCTCAGTCATTGACCCTGACCTCGGAACCGGTGATCTGGGTCGTGCCGGTGCTCGTCGTGGTGATCGCCTTGCCTTTGATATCGATGCCGTCCGGTGTGAGGGTGATGCTGCTGTCCCCCACCTGAAGAATGATGTGCTGATTGGCACTGACCTGAATGAACTGGTTGTCGACCTGAATCGTCAGCGAGCCTTCCTGGACATTCATCACCGTGTCTTTCTTGATCGTTTCGGTGTGCGTGCCACCGACCTTGATCGTGCGGTTGCTACCGACGGTATGGACTTCATCGACCTCGATCTCGGTGTCCATGTTGCGCTCGGCGTGCATGATGATCTGCTCGGCACCTGCTTTGTCTTCGAAGCGAAAGAAGTTCGCCGTGCCGCCGTCACCTTTCATCGACCGGGTCAAAAAACCGCTCTGGGTCTTGTTCGCCGGCAACGACCACGGCGGGGTGTTCTGGCTGTTGTAGAGGCTGCCCATGACCAGCGGGCGGTCGGGGTTGCCGTCGAGGAACACCACCACGACTTCATCGCCTATCCGGGGAATCTGGATGCTGCCGAAGCCGCCGCTGGCACCGGACTGCGCGACGCGGACCCAGCAGGAGCTCTTGTCGTTGTGCTCGCCCTTGCGGTCCCAGTGAAACTGCACCTTCACGCGGCCGAGTTCGTCGGTGAAGATTTCCTCCCCCGGCGGGCCGACGATGATCGCGGTTTGCGGACCCGAGATGGTCGGGCGCGGGGTGGTGAGCTGAGGGCGGAAGACGATCTTTTTGCGCACGCAGGAGAAGGTGTTGTAGTAGCTCGCCTGGTGCCCGTTGAGGTAGTTGTTGTGGCCTTCGCTTTCGACGCTCATCAGCAGGAACTGACGCTCATCGGCAGGGCCTTGATCGTGATCGTAATGCTGCAGCAGTTCGAAGGTATAACCGGGCTTCATCGCGCGGCAGTTACTGGCGCCATGAAAGCTCTTGCCCTTGAGTTCAAGCGCTTCGACCCGCAACCGCAGCAGCGCTTCGCCTTCGTCGTAGGTGCCGTGGGTGTATTGACCGGGGAAGTCATAGATTTCGAACTCGTCGACATCGCCCTGCTTGTTCAGGCTCTTCATGGCGACCGGCAAGCGGTTGGACGGCTGACGATAATCGAAGGTCTGGACCGCGATTTTCCCCGACTGCAACTGGCGGTTGCCGCTCCATTGGGTGATGGAGTCGGCGGTCTCGGTGACCGATGCCGTGTGGAAACGGATCTGCGGCTGCTCAGGCAACGGCACCAACGTAGTGGAGTCGTCGCAGATGATCATGGTGTGGCCTTCGGCGGTGTGCTCGAAGTAGTAAAACATCCCCTCTTCTTCCAGCAGGCGCTGGACAAAATTGAAGTCGGATTCGCGGTACTGGGTGATGTAGGTGTAATGCTTGAGCGGCTTGCTCAGGCGGAACTCGTGTCGGGAAAACGCGGTGCACAAGGCAAACACCTGGGTGACGACATCTTCCACCGTGCAACCCTGGAAAATGCGCGTGTCGAAACGGTTCTTCAGCATGGAGAACCAGGGGTTCAGCGTCGCCGTATAGCGGGCCATGCCACCATCGCTGCCGATACTGGCAAAACGCGTGAGGTAGCCTGCCAGGTAACGTGGCGTGGTGTCTGCCAGTTCGATTTCAAGAACCACGTGCTGACCCATCATCGACTTCAACTCGACGCCGGAGTCCTGGCACACCAGCAGCAACTCGAAGTTGTACGCACGCGACAGACCTTCAGTCCCCTTGAAGGACTCAAGCAACAATTGCTGTTCGGGGTTGGCGAGGTTCTTGAACTTGAACAGGCGCCGATTCTGCGGGGAAAGCATTGCGGCAAGGTCCATCAACATGTGTATCTCCTTGAAAACAGTGGAAAGCTACCGCCCTCTCTCAACCACTGCGCATAACGAATCAGATAAGAGGGTCAAAACCCTGTCTGCCACATCATCGATCTGGGCGAACACCTCGCCGCCCCATGTTTTCGGACTGTGGCAATTTGCAAGTCTTGTAAGCGACTGCCGGCAAAAACGCTTCATTTTCATCGGGTTTGTTTAAACGCCGAGTGAAATTCCTCACACGAAACAGGCGTCAGAAACTGCGACCGCAAGACAGTATGAAAGTGCCATCACTCATTAAAATATTTGAGAAATTTGTCACACTTTTGCAGGCATCACCGATGCTCGAACGCGGGAAGGAGACACCCATGTCATGCACTGTGTCAACCCGCACGCCGTATAGGCGCGCACTTCCACGCACCTGGAACTCAGTTCAGGATAATCCCTGAAAAATAATTATCGCCACACTGGCCGACCAGAAACGTCGATATATCAAGGATGAACGGGAAGTTAGTGGCCACTTGTTGGCGACTAATGCCTTATTGCCATCATTGCCGAATGTAACGCGAATAACAAAAATGGGATCCATGTTGAAATTTTCTACCCGCGCCGCAGTCTGAAGTGCGGCTGATAGCCATCACTTGGGCAATGATGTGAAGTCGGAGATTCGACAGCTCGACCGCAGCAACAAGGAAGCGCCTTACCCCCAAGGACAGTGACGTGTAAATGGATCTTTTAGCCAACGTGCCCAGCTGGGCCGATGTCGAACGCAACCTCGACCAGAAATTCAACGAGCTGAACCAGGGCGTCAACGACGGCTTGCAGAGCGTGCACGACAACTGGAACGGCTTCACCCGGCGTGTCAGCAATGGCGCGAGCCAGGCCTACGGCTACATGGGCGGTCGTCGCATCGATGCGGTGCATCAGGCGATGACCCTCTCTTACCCGATCATCCAGATGGACCTCAAGCGCAAGTGGGCCTCGATTGAAATCGAGCAGATCCTGCCGGTACTGCTGCAACTGGTCAAAGAAGTCTCGATGATTCTCGGCGGCAGCGTGGCGATCGGCACCGTGGCCGGCGGCGCAGCGGGGGCCTTCGCCTTTGGCGTCGGTGCGGCCCCCGGAGCCGCTGCCGGGGCCGGTATCGGCTTGCAGGTCGGCAACCTGATTCTCATGGGTCTGGGCCTGTCCGCCATCGCCGAATATTTTTACCAGGGCCTGCCCGCCTGCCTCTCGACCTTGCAGGAAGGCATCGCCACGGCCTGGCACGCCGAAGAAGGCGTCAAGCCGTCCGGCCTCGACCCCAGCGGCGGCTCCGCCGCACTGGTCCAGGAACGCATCGAACGCGCGGCACGACAACTGGCTCGCGGGCAGGAGCAGCTTGTACTCCTGTTGCTCACCGCCATCGTCACCTACCTGACCCGGGGCCAGATGAAAGCCGGTGTGATGAACAGCATGGAAAGCATCGCGACCCGCAGCGCGAAGCTTCAGGCGGAGATATCGAACAAGCAGTTGGCGGGTTGGTTGGCAAAGAATGAGCAGAAGCTGCTGGCTCGGGATGAGTTGCGGGTGAAGGAGCCGGCGCCTTTGGTGAAGGCTGAGGAGCCGCAGACGTTACGTGAGATTCCGGCGCAGCAACCGACAACCAAGCCCGCCAATCAACCGCTTATGGACTCAGCCGCACGTCGAGATTACTTAAATAAGAAATTTGGCCGAACGGGCGACGTGAAACAAGATATCTATATACGTGGAAACCAGGAAACCGCAGAAAATTTCTTCAAATCTGAAGGTTACAAACCAGCAGATTACGAAAACTACATGAACGGCTTGGATTTTTCTCAACCGGTTTATGTAGAGACCATTAATCGAGGCAAGAAGCTCTGGCAGTACCAAGTACCAGAAGGAAGGCAAGGCATTTGGTATTCTCCTACCCCAGAGGTGGTACCATCACAGCTAGGGATCAACCCCCTCGGTGAGATCTACAAAACGAAAACTGTTGTTCCGAAGGTCATAAACAGTTATCAAACCACGGAAAAAGTTACCTTGTTACGCAGCACATCTGCCCCGATTATGGACACGTGGTCCGTGCCGTCAAAACCTTTTCCAGCAACGGGGGGGGCACGACAGATGACATCTGGCCAGAAAGATCTGTTTAACTTAATTACTCCAGGTACACCATGAAACCAACAACACCACTTGAGTATGTTGAAAAAGCGATCATAGTCACGACTGATAGGCGTGATGGATGCCCACAGTTCTCGGTCTACACATCATTGCTCACACAGCTAGAGTATGTGAAAGCTGTATTTGACGGTTCCGAAAAAGACAAGTCCGGACTCCATAAACTTAGTATAGGAGCGATTGCTTCAAAGGAATTTGAAGAGAATGATCCAGAACTAGCCCGTGCACTCAAGGATGCGTATTACGTCGCGATACAGTCTGCACGAGGTCTGAAGATCAAGCTACCCGAGTAAATTTGGTGTCCGATAGCGCATGACAAATTCACACCTGACCGAACTATTTATTACGCTCAAAGAAATTTTTCACAGCGAGAACTGCCGAAACTTTGATTCGGGAATAAATGCGATAATCCGCATACTTTCCGATGACCCTTCACCGAACAGTAATGAATGGGCACAAGCCACCTCAATTTATAGGACCATGGCTGGCAGTAAATCAGGTTTCTCAGACGTCTACATTGATCGAGGGACCTCTGAACAACGAATCGCAGCTAACGCAAGACTGGATGCTATTCGACAGATTTTATGGGACGCATTTGAACGGGTCTGAAATCAGACGATAGGTCGTGACAGATCATTGCCTGGCGCCGAGTTTTTAAAAGATCTTGTTGATCTTGGGTTTTCAGATAGGGTTCACGATCAACGACGCAACACTACAACGTCGCGAGAGAATTAAATGGCAATTGCGAAGGGTGGGCGTTTCTCCAACGAAGACATTTTCATTGACTACTCATACGAAGAAGTTACCTATCGATGGGACCATCATTCGAAGCTGATATTCGTACGTTTCTACGGCAACGAAGAGAGCAGTCAACCCGTCCCTCATGACAACCGTTTATTCAATGAAGCTCTGTGCTGCGGCGAGGAGATCACCCGCCAGGACTACAATAGAGGTCGCTCTCGCCGATGATGGTACGTGATGTCACGCTATCGACGGCTACACCTCTGCAATGTGGTAAATACCGCTTGGCAAAAACCTGGGACCTTCACTGCACTATGGAAAGATGAGTATTGACAGATTGACAACAGTGGCAAACAACGTCCGAGACAGGCAATGAATAAACCACCAACACTTGAGCTAGAGAACCTGATCAAACAACATCCGGATATCGCCGCGTTTGGATCCCCCGCTGACGCCGTATCTGATGACTGGCTGGTCAAAGCCGAGAAACAAATCCGCCATAAACTGCCTGCATCCTACAAATGGTTCCTTCTCAATTATGCAGGAGGAGAAATCGGGACCGAGGAAATATATAGTATCTATGGAATGGACTTCGAGGACATCAATGGTGGAGATATAGTTTTCCAGCACATCAATGGCCTCAAACACAAATCAACAACCGCTAAAAAAGTAGTCATCAGCGAAACCGACTTTGGCGAGGTTTTTTTCTTCGACTACGATACATATAACGCCGAAGAATGCCAGATTTTCGTTAGAATTCCGTCGGGGCAAAACTTATTGTATGCGAACAACTTTTACGAATTTCTCACCAAGAGAATTAAAGCGCTTTTGCCATAACGGACGCCTTGTCGTGAAACATCATTGCCTCGCACCGAGAGGTTAAAAAACCATGTTTGATCTAAGAAGCTCAAACGAAGCGCTCACCCAATACACTGAACGCTACGACCACCTGCTCCCACCGCCCTCTCCTCAACTGCGCCAGCGCATGGATTACATGTTGCAGCCGGACGCGCCCAGATATCCGAACAGGAAACCTGAGTGGCTGACTTCCAGGCCTTGCACCCTCACTGAAGAGCAGGCGCTGAACCGCGCCAAGGGTTGCCTGTTGGGGCTCGCGATTGGCGACGCCGTGGGTACAACGCTCGAGTTTCTGCCCCGTGATCGTGAACATGTCAGTGACATGGTTGGCGGTGGCCCCTTCAAGCTGAAACCGGGTGAGTGGACTGACGATACGAGCATGGCACTGGCTCTCGCAGACACTTACGTTGCAAACAATAAATTCGATTTCCGCGACTACACGCAGAGGCTTTGTCGCTGGTATACAAATGGCGAAAATAGCCATAACGGAAAATGCTTTGATATTGGCAACGCCACTCGCGCTGCGCTTGAAGGTCGATTGGCGCAGGGCGTCGACTGGTACGGCAACGATCATCCATCCACAGCCGGCAACGGATCGATCATCAGGCTGGCACCGACCGCCATCTTCCGTCGCCACTCCTTGTCCGGTACCTGGCGAGAAAGCGCGGCACAAAGCCGCTGCACTCACAAGGCTGCAGAAGCCGTAAATTGCTGCGAACTGCTCGGCGCTCTACTGCACCTGGCCCTCAATGGCGCGGACAAGGAAGAAACCTTGTCGTCAATGGTTCGCGCGTTGTATCCCCGCCCCTTGATCATCAACGCTGGCGAATACAAACAAAAAACCCGCGATCAGATCCGCTCCTCCGGCTACGTCATCGATACGCTGGAAGCAGCTCTGTGGGCGGTCTGGAACACCGACAACTTCAAGGATGCAATCCTGTTGGCGGCCAATCTGGCGGACGACGCCGACAGCGTGGCAGCGACCGCCGGCCAGATAGCCGGGGCGCTGTACGGGGTGACGGGCATGCCTGAGGAATGGGTCAAAACGGTCGCCTGGTCAGAACACATTCAGGACCTGGCGCAAAAATTATTCGAATGCGCCCCACTCCATGACGAGATGGATGAAGTGATTTATGGGAATCGCTGAAACGAGACTGGCTATCAGAATAAAATGGACAGGATCGCCCTGAAAACAGCAGCACTGCTCCTGCGAGAAAAGCTGGATCTTTACACGCATAAAGATCCGGCAGCTGCATTGTTGCTTTCCGATCTAAACAAATTGCTATCCATGGCAGAACTGGAAAGCATCAAAGAAAACATGGAACCGCGCGATATTCCTGGTCACCGCCTTTTCGAAGAAACAAACCTGAGAATGCTGAGTGATCTGAAAGTCGCTTACACGAACTTTTACATTGAGCTGATTGGTGGTCGCGACTGGTCATCGTACAAATTAATTGAATCCAGAATGCGCGAAGATAAAAACCGCCAACCACCAGATCAAGGACAGGATGAAATTCAGTGACGCGTTCAAAAGCCGTGAACACATGTTTGCCCTAGGCATCGAAGAGACCACTGGCCGCTTTTACTTGTCGATTCCGGTTAGCAACGGCATGGTCGACTACGAGGAGTATTACCAAATTGACCGGGCACGCTTCGATCTCTTCCAAACGGATCTTGATACGGCCCTGGCGTTTGCCATGAGCTGTCGCCGCAGAGAGCTGGATGACCTGCTGATTGTGCAGCCGGGGGCCAATAGAGGAACGGCTATCTAAGGCAAGCTCGACACTCCGGCCCCATGGACCGCGGTCCTCAAAATCCTTGAACGGATATCCCATGTCAAAACTACTGCAGCGCTTGAAAACCTTTTTCGGGCAAAAGACCGCTCCTCCACCCGCCCCCACCGAGCAGGTTGTCGATACAGCCACCATGACCGAAGTGGACAAGCCACCTTCCCGAGTGGAAAGGAACCTGTCCTGGCTGCCGATCAATCGTGAGCTAGAGGTTTTTGTACCGTTGATGCCCCCCGCCTGCCCGGACCTGACGCTAGTGGATGCCCTCCTGTTGCAGCGTTATCGGGTATTCGTCATCGCAAATGACCGGGCCGGATGGATATCAGAGACGACGATAAACCGCGATAAAGCCAGCCAACTGGCTCGTGACTTGTACGGCAAAGGGACAGATATTGGTTATTGTCGAGGCACCGAATCCTCGTTCGAAATCTATTGGCTCATACAATGTGCGGCCATTGTTTCGTTGCTGGCCCATGGACCACAATCGGAACAATTCCTGACCTATAGAAAACATGTTGATTACAATCGAGACTCTGCCCGGATCGGAGAGCAGGTTCGAATGTTTGATCAATACGTGGCGTCACGCAGCAATCAAAACGCTGATACCGAGAGGGACCGCCTCTTGAAAACGCCGATAACCGCCCTCGACTACATCGACAATGCGATAACAATCACCGCGCTGAGATACAACGGCTGTCCAGAGTTCCAGATTTACTCAAGTTCGTTGATCCAGTTGCAATTCATCAAAAACGTGTTGCTGGGCGTTGAAAAAGATAAAGCCCGGTTGCACCAATTGACCATCGGCGTTTGGGCCGGCAAAGAGTTTGAAGCCGACGATCCTGAACTTGCTGGCGTACTGGGGGATGCCTTCTACATTGCCGATCAGATTGCACATGGCCTGAAGATTCAGCTGCCTAATGGATTGCCGCCGGAAAGTCTTCCTCGCACATGAAATTGCTGCGACTTCACGGATAACGCTAGAGGTAACGTCATGACCGAAACCTGGTACCACGTTGACAACGGCATCCTTTGGATAGCAGATCAATCCATTCACCTGCCTCACCCGGTCAAAGTCGCCTTGCAGCATGACGATAGGCTCGCGGTCCTGATCGAGCCCCCTTCAGATGTCACTTTCAACAAAAACATCCTTGCTCTATCGAGGCATGGAAAAGTGCTTTGGTTCATCCAGGAAAGTCCCCACGGCACGCAAGCAGACAAGCCCTACATGAGTCTTCAGTGCGACAAAAACGGGGCGTTGATCGTTGGTAACTGGAATGGCCTCAGTTACTCGGTCGATTGGCACAATGGTTCCGTCAGCGTTGTGAACGTTGATAAATGATTCGCTCAGGACTGGCGCCATGAAAGACATCCGCAAGATCTCCTCGAACCTTGTCCGAACAGCAGAACTGCTGAGGAGATTCGGTCACCCGCAATGGGCCGACAGACTTGAGGAGTGCAGCCTTGCGCTGCCCCAGGATACGGCATACGTACTGTCTCGACTGATGTCGCTGTACGGCGGCATGGGCTCGATCAACGACGTTGTTCTGTATGAAGACGAAACGCCCTTGCTGGCCGAAAATAACGAGCTTCAGACGCTGCTATCAGACCTCCATCAGCTCTGCGCAGGGTGCCATTGAACTTCGCACCCCACGCTTGCAGGCCAAAATCGGCGATGTGCCGGATCGGCAATGGCGCCTTTAGGTTCGCAAATACCAAGTGCTCGGGCGTCCGCAACAACGCCGTCTTGTTCGCTCGCTTGAGCATGCGCAACGAGAATGGCAGCAGGCACGCCATCAATACGACCAGCCCCCCGCCAGCAACCACTATCATCGATTTGCCGATGCAGTGGCCGGCGCTGGCGATTGCGGTTGTCTGCGCGGTGATTGCCTTGCTGAAGCAAGCTTACCGACCGCTCGCCAAGGGCGGTCGCGTTTCGACTTGTTCAAGGCTTACACGGTAGGTGGTGTAAGTGTCGCCGTCTTCAAGGTAAAGGTTGCTCTGGTAATTCGAGACTGCGCCTTTGAGTTTGATGTGCAGGCCGTTGGAGACACGCTGGATTACCACGTCTTTCAAGTCAGTGTCCGAGACCAGGAAGGGTGGGGTCTTTCCGAGGAGCACCTTCATCGTCTCATTATTCCTGCCGTCGCCATTGTTGACGTAGAACCTCAGGCTTTTGGGCTCATCTGCATCCCTGGCATCTTGAACGATGTAGATCGACTGCCCCGGAATGAAGTCTTGCTTGAGGACTATCTCAGAAGGAAACTCCGGTTTGTGCAGGTACGCATAGATGACAACGCCTACAAGGCAGAGCAAAAAGATAATCGCGAGATACTTTTTAACTCTGACTACAAGCGTTTGCAGTTCGGCCTTATTCATGGGATTCAACTGTAATCGAAGGTGAATAGCACCAAGCCTTCAATCGGCTCGTAGAACATGACGATCATGTCTGCGCCGGCCGTCCGGTAATGCCAGCCCGGAACGCTTGCCACGTGGAAAAACCGGTTACCCGCAGGGCTCAGGGGGTAGACATTCGAATCTCCGCGGTCGGGGTCCAGTTCAACGGTGTGCATTGGAAATTCGACCGCCTCCACCCAGTTGGCGCAGCCATCGACTTCGCCGCCCAGTTGCGCGACAAATTCCACTGCATACAACGGTTCACCATCCTCACGCGCCAGCACACCGCTGGTTTTAAACCTTTCAACGGTGGCGGCAAAAGCGCTGTGCTGATCGGCGTAGTGCCGCTCCAGATCCGCTCTTGCCTCCGGGTGAGGATCAGCCAGCTGTGCATTCTCCTCGTGCAGAAAGAAGTAGCGTGGATCGCCGCACAAGCGATAGCGCCCCTGCTCGACCTTGAAGCCGATCCAGTTGGTTTTCAGCAGGTAGCTATGGCACCCGTCCCACTCGGTCAGCTCGCCGACAAAGCCCTCGTACGGTTCCAACGGGTTGAGCATGTGCAGCACGCCCGACCACTCGGGGTTTACCGTGCTGATATCCAAGCTGAACAAAGGGTGCAGATGGTTGGCCAGCTCCAGTTGATCGGCGACAAACACGTCTTCAACAGGCGGGAACGGCAGCATGCCGGTGGGGACTTTGGTGAAATCGGGGGTGTGATCGTCGGTCATCAGAGCTTCTTCCTTGTAGGTCGCCATGGATTGAGCACTTTGGGTATCAATGGCTGTCCTGGTAAGCGCACAGCGTGGCGCAGTGGTGACATTTGAACAGGTAGGCGGTAGGTCCATGATCCTTATCCATGACATTGAAGAACGCTTGCCACTGCAGACCGTCCTCCAAGCCTGTTGAGCCATTGAACCCCGAACCCCACGCTTGCCGATGCTGAAAGCCTTCAGACCTGCTCGAATCGCTGCTGCAGCAAGTGCCGCGCAGTGCCTGCATTCAGATAGGTGCCAATCAGGTCCGCCAACTCCTGGTCCTTGAGTTTTTTGTCGTCACGGCAGATTTGAAGCAGCTGCAACTGGACCCAGCGCTTCTTCTTGTCGAGTTTCGCATCCGGCGAAAAGAACGAACGCGAGGCCAACTCAGGCATGGGGGCGTCGTCTTCCAGCAGCAAATTCAAGTGCACCCCGTGCCCCACTTGCAGACCAAAATCGGCGACGTGCTGTATTGGCAATGGCGCCTTGAAGTTGGCGAATACGAAGTGCTCGGGCGTCAGCAGCAACGCAGTCTTGTTCGCCCGCGTGAGCATGCGCAAGGAGAGTGGCAGCAGGAACGCCATGCTGATCAAGAGCAGAATGCCAACCAACTTCATTGTGGAATCCGCGTCCACGAAAACCTGCGGTAACAGGTACGGCAGGATCAGCAGGCCCAAACCCAACAATATGAAGAGCGAGAAGCAACCCAGGGTAATCCACCCGCGCAATCGTGCGCCTTCATGCAGCCGGACTTCCTCCGTGGCATTGCCGGCATGGCTACGCAACGCTTGCACAACCGCCGCATCCTGCTCCACATAGTGGCCGAGAAAGTCCTCGGTAATGCGCGCACGCAATGCCTGGGGATCGGCGAAATAGTGATCCATCGCGGCGCTGGCTTGTGCCGCGATGATCGGTCGGGCGCCACGGCTGACGGCCTCTTCGACCGTGACTTGCAGAGACGCCAGCCGCTCGCGATTGGAGGGGTGAGTGTCCGACGGATGAGGCAGGCTGGCTGCCATTTCCTCCTCGGGCAGGGTCAGCGGCTGCGCGGCCAGCTCCTGCAGCACGCTGCCTGGCAAGTCGCGGGTCAAGACGTGTTCGGCGCTGGGGTTTGTCGCGCGGACCACATGGGTCGATACTCCTTGGTGCAACAAGGGGTCGATGGCAGAGATGCGCACCAGCGCCGAAGCGATGGCGATATTCCCCGTCAACTGCGCACCCGCCGCGTCCGCCGCCAGCTCCCGCACGCGGCTCCAGTGGCTCACCGCATGATCGAAACGCTCCATGAAGTACTCACCGAGCATGTAGGCCGGCCACAGCGTCGTGCGTTGCAGCACGTCGCTTTGCAGCATGGTTTCGGCAATAACCCCGAGACTGCGGCCGATCCCCTCGTAGATCGGTACGAAGCGCAGGCTGTATTCGGTATCGGCACCGGCGAAGTGCGCCAGTTCGTGACCGATGACCGCGCCGGTTTCTGCCGAATCGAGCAAGCCCAGGTACATCATCGGCAGGTGCAGGGTGCGGCCCTTGAGCGCGGTGCCTGACGGGAGCAGGTTGACGTCGCTGGAGGTGACGTAAAAGCCTTCGGTCATGCCCAGCACGATGTGCTCGGGTGCCAGCGCTCCGAGCTGGTCCGCCAGTTCGCGAACATAGGCCCACAGCGCCGGCGCCTGTTCCGGTGTGACCACCTGGCCCAGCACGCTCATCGGCGTGGACTGGAACATGTGCAGCATGACCGGCAGCTGCTTGCCCATCTGCCAGATCGAATACAGGAAACCGAGCATCAGCATCAGCACGATGAGCATCAGCTTGAATTCACCGGCGGCCATTTTCCCCATGTGCCACAGTCCCAGGCCTTCGAAACCGAGGATGGCCGCCACCGCCGCGCCCATGGCGACGATGTGCCCCACCAGCAGGTACGGCAACAGGCGGCTCACTAGGCTGAAGGTGTGCAGCAATCGTTCACGGGAATGACTCGCGCGGGCACCGGCCCAACGCAGACCCAGCAACCCCAGCACACCGACCAGCGAGGCCAGCAGGCCGAGGACGATGACGCCTTTGGCCAGGTTGCCCATCACGGCACTTACCGGTTGCAGGATGGTCAGGTCGTGCTCGGCGTCAGTAATACGCGATAGAGCCATGGCAACACTCATGCGCTTGCCATTGATATCGACCAGTGCCGAGCTCGATCCCGGCTTTGCTGCCATCGCCTGGAGTTCAACACGCATATCGCTCAGTTCGGCGTTGATATCCGCGAACTCCGTGATGCACTCAGTACTGCGTTGCAACTCCCAGACGCCAAACAAACCCAGGCAAAGCGGCAGGAGAATAAGTACGGCAATGAGTTTCAACGTTCTCATGAGACAGGGCCTCAATAGTCGCGTCGCCAGATATCCGTGGCGAGCATAAATTCCATTTAACAAAGGCCCGAAAGGCCTCGCGCTATTGCACGGCCCGACATGAAAGTTACGGGGTGCAGTCGTACCTGGCGCGTTATACAGAAATATCGACGATATGTAACGCCATATTGCCCGAACACTCGTTCAGCATTGGAAAGGCCGCCTTGTATATCCCGGACACCCGAGATGCCATCACTTCGTTGGCGGCTATATGACACTCATCCTGCAATCTTTTCTTCAACGGACCCTCAAGCGGGTATTGGGTGAACCGGTTCACCTTTTTCAAATTATTTTCAATTAAAAATTGGATCCATTACCTGCCTGAAACCATTGAATTAATTGGGTTTCAGACACTTTCGCCATTCAGATCCAGCAAGTGATGGCAACAAGACATCATTGCGACCTGTATCAAAAAAAAGAAAAAATCCGCGCCTCGTAGGAACTTTCCTACACATCCTGTTGCCATACACGACGTTACTGGCAACTCGATATCCATATGCCAGCATCGCACTCCCAATGATTCCTGGCAGTGTGATTTTTTGATGTCAAACATCAGCAATCACAACTCGTGAACAGGTGTTCACTCGAGAAATTAGTCGCTCCGCACCCACTCCCGTTATATCCGGGTAGTGGTCGCGAAGTGTTCAAGGACGATGTACCGATGACTCAGACGTTTTTTGATGTTGAAGCATTGATCCAGCTGCGAAGCCAGACCCGGGCCATTTCCGATGCGCTCAAGGCGCAGGCCTCGGATTACCTGGCGACCCTGGCTTTGCTGATTCGTCCGCAAGCGTTTTTCGGTGAATACCTGCAAGGTGCGCAACGCAGCAGCGGGCGCGAGACCCAGCACCATTTCAAGGAACTCAAGGAGCTCTTCGACCGCATTGGCTCGGCCGCGCCGTTCCAGCTGGTCAATGAACTCGAAGTGCCCCTCAACCTGCTCAGTACGACCCCGCAATTGTTTGCGCTGGAGTACGACAAGGTGCTGTCCCAAAGCGGTCAATCCATTCGCATCACCAGCCCCGTGCGCTGGGTGGTGGGCTTCAGTTCGTTCGACCTGGCCCGTTTTCGCACCGTCATCAAAGACCCCAATCGCAGCAGCGCCGAGCTGTACCGCTTCGTGGTGCATTACCTGGTGCTGTTCTACTGCCTGAGCAAGTCGCCCGGCATCAGCCGTCTGCTCGAAGGCCTGCGTTTCCCCGTCAGTTTCGAACGCTTGAAGGAGTTCGGCGACCTGCCCTTCTGCGTCATCAGCTCGCCGGTTCGCTCGCAGTTGCCCGACGAGGCCGTGATCCGCAGCAGCACCCAGATCGCCGGCAACACCAGCTTCGAAGAGTTGGTGGGGCACGCCAACATCATGGAAATGAACGATGAAATCCGTCAGCGCCTGCTGCTGACGATCGAAGGAATGTAACGCGCTCGGCCACCCATTGAACCGACACGCAAACGACTTGCAGCGAATTGTTCGCACAGGAGATCACGATGGCGAAGAAGGAAAGTACCCAGCACAAACTCGACCGCGTCCGCGCGCCTCGGGTCCATATCACCTACGACGTGGATATCGGTGACGCTCAGGAAAAGAAAGAGCTGCCCTTTGTCGTCGGTGTGCTGGGCGATTTCTCCGGCAACCCGCTGGAGCCGCTGCCGAAGCTCAAGGATCGCAAGTTCATTTTCATCGACCGCGACAACTTCAACGGCGTGCTCAAGGGCATCAAGCCGCGCCTGACCTACCGCGTCGACAACACCCTGGCGAAAAACGGCACGCAGCTGGGCGTCGAGCTCAACTTCAACGCCCTCGAAGACTTCGAACCGCAGAACGTGGTCAAGCAGGTCGAGCCGCTGCGCAAGCTGCTGGAAGTGCGCAACAAGCTGGCGGACCTGCGCAACAAGATGGGTGGCAACGACAAGCTCGAAGAGCTGCTGATGGACGTGTTGCAGAACACCGAGAAGTTGAAAACCCTGGGCAAGGAATTCGGCCGTGAAGCCGCCGTTCCGGCCACCGACGGCAAAGCGTAGGAGCCTGACGATGAACGACAAGCAAACCGTGACTCAACAGGACAGCACGCTGGTTGAAGTGGACAGCTTCACCGCGCAATCCTCGTTGCTCGACAGCATCATTTCCGAAAGCCGCGTGGCCCGTTCCGAGACTGAACGCACCCGTACCCGCGACCTGATCGGCGAACTGGTCAACCAGATCCTGGAAGGCGAAATGACGCCGAGCAAGGACCTGATCGCCGTGCTCGATGCGCGCATCGCCGAGATCGACGCGATGCTCTCCGAACAGATGAACGAAATCATGCACGCCAGTGAGTTCCAGCAGCTGGAAGCCTCCTGGCGCGGCCTGAAGTATCAGGTGGACCAGACCGAGACCAGCACCACGCTGAAGATCCACTTGCTCAACGCGTCGAAGAAAGACCTGGTGCGCGACCTCAAGGCCGCTTCCGAATTCGACCAGAGCGCGCTGTTCAAGAAGATCTACGAAGAAGAATACGGCACCTTCGGCGGTGCACCGTTCGGCATGCTGCTGGGTGACTACGAGTTCAACCGCAGCCCGGAAGACATGTACCTGCTCGAAGAGATTTCCCACGTCGCCGCGGCCGCCCATGCGCCGTTCATCTCGGCGGCTTCGCCTGAGCTGTTTGGCTGGGATTCGTTCACCGACATGTCCGGCCCACGGGATCTGGCGAAGATTTTCGACACCGTCGAATACGCCAAGTGGAAGTCGTTCCGTGCTTCCGAAGACTCGCGTTATGTCGGCCTGACCCTGCCCCACGTGCTCGGTCGCCTGCCTTACGGCCCGGATACCACGCCGGTCGAGGAATTCAACTTCGTCGAAAGCGTCGACGGACGCGACCACAACAAGTACCTGTGGATGAACGCCGCCTACGCGCTGGGCACCCGGGTCACCGATGCGTTTTCCCGTTACGGCTGGTGCGTGGCGATTCGTGGCGTCGAGGGTGGCGGTCTGGTGGAAGGCCTGCCGACCCACACGTTCAAGACCGATGACGGTGAAATCGCCCTTAAGTGCCCGACCGAAATCGCGATCACCGACCGCCGTGAAAAAGAGCTGTCGGACCTCGGCTTCATTCCGCTGGTGCACTGCAAAGGCACGGACTACGCCGCGTTCTTCGGCACCCAGTCGGCGCAGAAGCAGAAGCAGTACAACACCGACATCGCCAACGCCAACGCCCGGCTTTCCGCGCAGTTGCAGTACATCTTCGCCACCTCGCGCATCGCCCACTACATGAAGGCGATCATGCGCGACAAGATCGGCAGCTTCGCCTCGCGCAAGGACGTCGAGCTGTTCCTCAACAAGTGGCTGTCGAGCTACGTGTTGCTGGACGACACCGCGAGCCAGGAAGCCAAGGCCAAGTTCCCGTTGCGCGAAGCCCGCGCCGAGGTGTTCGAAGTGCCGGGCAAGCCGGGGGTGTACAAGGCCGTGACCTACCTGCGCCCGCACTACCAACTGGACGAGCTCACCGCTTCGTTGCGCCTGGTCGCTGAATTGCCGCAATCGACCCGCGGCTGATCGAGCACATTGCCAGGGAGGCAATATGAGTAGTCAACACAAGCTGTTGCCATCACTGCTGGACCGGTTGCTGGACGATCGTCCGCACCAGTCCATCGAAGCGTCATCGCAGCGCTTGTGTTCGCTGGCCGATTACAAGGCCAGCATCGTTCGCGACCTGGAGATCCTGGTCAACACCCGCCAGTCCCTGGTCGCCAACGAGCTGGAAGGTTTCGTCAATCTGGGCGGCACCATCCTCGACTACGGCATGCCGGATTTCACCAGTCGCAGCGTGCTTGACCCCAAGGATCGCCTGTTGATCCAGCGGCAGCTGGAGAAGGCGATCTCGGTCGGCGACCGGCGCTTTCGCAGCGTCAAAGTCCAACTGCTCGCCCAACAGACCGGCCAACGCATGCTGACCTTTCGCGTGGACGCGGTCCTGCGCCTGCAGGACGTCACCCGTCAGGTGTCCTTCGACGCGGTGCTGCAGGTCAACACCCAGGAATACAAAGTGCAGAACCTCAACTGATGCTCGACGATCTGCTGCCCTATTACGAAAAGGAACTGTCGCACCTGCGCTTTTTGGGCCAGGAGTTTGCGAGCCAGTATCCGAAAATCGCTTCGCGGTTGCTCATCGAGGGCGATAACTGCGAAGACCCGCATACCGAGCGCTTGATCGAAGCCTTCTCGTTCCTGTCTGCACGCGTACACAAAAAACTCGACGACGAGCTGCCGGAAATCGTCGAGTCGTTTCTCGAAGTGCTGTACCCGCACTACCTGCGCCCTACCCCGTCGATGTCGATCGTCGAGTTCAACCTGGGCAAGCAGGAAAAAGTGACCGAAGCCTTCCACGTGCCCCGGCATACCGAAATCAGTGCCAACCCGATCGATGGCGTGGTGTGTAAATTCCGCACCTGCTACCCGGTCGAGCTGTGGCCGGTGGCGGTGCAACAGGCGTCGTTCATCGAGATGGAACGTTCGGCGTTCAACGGCCACAGCGCTGACCTGGTCGCACGCTTGCGCATCGGCCTGGTGGCGACCGGCGACATGATGTTCGGCAAGCTGGAACTGGACCGCCTGCGGTTCTTCCTCGACGGCGAAAGCACGTTGATGCTGCAACTGTACGAACTGCTGTTCAACAACCTGGCCAAGGCCACGCTGACCTTCGAAGATCAGGGCCGCACCCGCGAAGTCGCCTTGCCGGCCAACGCACTGAAAACCGTCGGCTATGGCCTGGACGAAGGCCTGGTGGATTACTCGGAGCGCTCGTTCCTCGGTTACCGCCTGCTGCACGAGTACTTCACCTTCCCCGACAAGTTCATGTTCTTCGACCTGTCGGGCTTTGCACGGATTCTGGCGGGCAAGGAGGTCGAGAAAGTCGAGGTCAATTTCTACTTCTCCGACTATGACCTGAACGACCGCCTGGCGCGCCTGACGCAGAACATCGGGCGCAATAACTTCAAGCTCAATTGCACGCCGATCATCAACCTGTTCCGCCAGCAGGCCGAGCCGATCAAGTTGACCCACGCCCAGCACGAGTACGCGGTGACGCCGGATGTGCGCCTGCAAAGCTCGGCCGAAGTGGTGTCCATCGATCGCGTGCGGCGCGTGCGCAAGGTGGGCAGCATCGACCAGGTGGGCACTTGTCATCCGTTTTTCGAGCCCCGTGGCGATCAGGGTCCGGGCCAGAGCTTCTGGATTGCCCGCCGTCGAGCGGTACAGACCGGCCAGCGCGATGGCTCGAACGTGTTTATCCGGGTGGTCGATCGAGAACTGGGGCTGATGGAAGCCAACAACGATACGTTGAGCATCCGCCTGACCTGCAGCAACCGCGACCTGCCCCTGATGCTGCCTTTCGGTGGCGAGCGCGGCGATTTCACTATCCCGGGCAACTCGGTGATCAAGGACATCCGTTGCCTGCGCAAGCCCACCGCCACCGCTCGCGTGCCGCTGGGCAACGGCGTGATCTGGCGACTGATTTCGCACCTGTCGCTGAACCATATGTCGCTGGTGTCCCGTGGTCGCGAAGTGCTGCTGGAGCTGTTGTCGCTCTACAACTACCGCAACCTGTCGGCACTGCGCAAACAGATCAACGGCATCGTCTCGGTGAGCAGCGAGCCGGTGGTGGCGCGCATCGGCCACCCGCGGCCGAACTTCGTGCGCGGCGTCGGCATCACCCTCAATTTCGATGAAAGCCAATACACCGGCAGCGGTGTGTTCCTGTTCGGCATGGTGCTCGATCACTTCTTTGGTCAGTACTGCAGCATGAACAGTTTTACCCAATTAACCCTTCGCACCTTGCAGCGCGAAAAGAGAGTCGTCCAATGGCCACCGCGAACCGGCGATCAACCCCTGGTCTGATCGACCAGGCAAGGGCTGAGCCGCACCGATTCGAGTTTTTCCAATTGGTGCGCCTGCTTCGCCTGCATTACAGCAGAACCGGGCGCATGGACCTGGAAACCCGACCGCACGAAGACCCTCTGCGTTTTCGCTCGCAGCTGTCGCTCAACTTCCCGGCCAGTGAAGTCAGCGATCTGCAGTTCGAGCGTGAAGGCAAGGTGTCCGTGGCCGGCCTGCCGCTGTCCGAGATGCAAGTCACCTTCATGGGCCTGGTCGGGCCCTCGGGTGTGTTGCCGCGCCCGTACACCGAGCTGTTGATCGAGCGGCACATCCAGTACCGCGATGACGCGGCCCATGCCTTCCTCGACATCTTTTCGCACCGCATGACCACGCTGTTCTACGAGGCCTGGCAAAAGTACAAGTTCTACATCGAGTACGAACGCAACGGTACTTCGGATTTCGATCGCTACCTGCTCAACCTGGTGGGTTTCGGCCCCGAGGCGCAGAAGCAGAAATTCGAGCGGCAAGGCTCGCCCTTGCGCCGTGAACTGTTCAGCTATTTCTCCGGGCTGTTTGCGCAAAAACCGCGCAACGCGTTGAACCTGGAAGCGATGCTGTCTTTTTATTTTTCGCTGCCGTTCAAGGTCAAGCCGTTTGCCGGTCGCTGGCTGAAACTCGACGCCGGCCAGTGCACGCAGCTGGGGCGCAAGAACGCCGTGCTCGGGCAAAGCGCCGTCGCCGGCAACCGGGTCTGGGACTACCAGTCGTGCGTGCGCATCGAGATGGGTCCACTGGAGTTGGCCGACTATCAACGCTTCCAGCCAGGCACCGAGGACTACCGGAAACTGGTGGAACTGGTGCGTTTCTATGTCGGTGCGGAACTCGACTTCCAGTTGGCGCCCAAGCTCAAACCCCAGGCCGTGCCCGTTGCCCGCCTGGGGCGCCAAGGCAACGTTTCGCTGGGCTGGCTCGGCTGGCTCAAGCGCCCGGACGCCGACGTCGAGCCATCCCGTTGTGCCCTCTTCCACATTCCTTTTGATGGGGTCTCCCTGTGAACCTGAAGTCCCTGTTTGCCAAGCTCAACGACACCAGCCGCGCCGCCACTGAAAGCGCCGCGGCCTTGTGCCTGTCGGAACACCATTACGATGTCGAAATCGAGCACCTGTTGTTGCAGTTGCTCGACAGTCACGACAACGACCTGCCGGCCATCCTGCGTCATTACGACGTGGTGCCCGAGCGCTTGCAGGCGCAGCTGGTGACGGCACTGGGGACGTTCAAGAAAGGCAATACGCGCACGCCGGCGCTGTCGCCGCACCTGACCCGCATGATTGAACAGGCGTGGGTCCTGGCCTCTATCGAATTCGGCCAGGCGCAGATCCGCACGGGTCATTTGCTGCAAGCCTTGCTCGATGACGACGAGCTGCGCCGCGTGGTGGTCGCCAGCGCCGCCGAGCTTGAGAAAATCAACGCTGACGACTTGCGCGTCAACCTCGGCGCGCTGGTGGACAGCAGCGCCGAGTCGAAACAGGCCAAACCGCTGGGCACATCCGACGTCGCCAGCGCCGGCACGGTAAAAGGCAACGGCAAGACCCCGGCCCTCGATCAATACACCATCAACCTCACGCAAAGCGCTCGCGAAGGTCGGATCGACCCGGTGCTGGGCCGGGAGTTCGAGGTGCGGCAGATGGTCGATATCCTGACCCGCCGCCGCCAGAACAACCCGATCCTCACCGGTGAGGCCGGCGTTGGCAAAACCGCCGTGGTCGAAGGCCTGGCCCTGCGCATCATCCAGGGCGACGTGCCGTCGGTGCTCAAGGGCGTCGCCATCCACACCCTGGACCTGGGCCTGTTGCAGGCCGGTGCCGGCGTGAAGGGCGAATTCGAAAACCGTCTCAAGTCGGTAATTGAAGAAACCAAGCGCAGCCTGCATCCGATCATTCTGTTCATCGACGAAGCGCACACCCTGATCGGCTCGGGTGGCCAGGCCGGGCAGAACGATGCCGCCAACCTGCTCAAGCCAGCCCTGGCCCGAGGCGAACTGCGCACCATCGCCGCGACCACCTGGGCCGAGTACAAGAAGTACTTCGAGAAAGATGCCGCACTGGCGCGGCGCTTCCAGGTAGTGAAGGTCGAAGAGCCGGACGAAGACAAGGCGATCCACATGCTGCGCGGCCTGCTGGCCAAGATGCAGGAGCATCACAAGGTCACGGTGATGGACGAAGCACTGGTGCAGGCGGTGCGCCTGTCCAATCGCTACATCACCGGCCGCCAGTTGCCGGACAAGGCCGTCAGCGTGCTGGACACCGCCTGTGCCCGGGTGGCCCTCGGTCAATCGGCGCAGCCGGGGCCGCTGGAAGACTGCAAACGCCAGATCGACAACCTGCAGGCGGAAATCGCGGTACTGCAGCAGGAAGCCGCCAAAGGCAGCGACCATGCCCGACGCCTGACCGCCCTCAATACCGAACTGCAAAGCGCACAGCAGACCCGCGACGCCCTCGAACAACAGTGGCAACGCGAACTGCAACTGGTGGAAAAACTCGGCGCCCTCAGCCACCCGGAGAATCAGACGCCGGATGCCCAGGAGATTGCCGCGGTGCGCGCCGAACTGGCCAGCGTCCAGGGTGAGCAACCGCTGGTGCATGCCCTGGTGGATGGCGGGACCATCGGCGAAGTGATTTCCGGCTGGACCGGCATTCCCTTGGGCAAGATGCTGCGCGACGAAATCGAAACCGTGCAGCGCCTGCCGGCGTTGCTGGGCGAGCGGGTGCTCGGCCAGGACCACGCACTGCACGAAATCGGCAAGCGCATCAAGATTTCCCGCGCGCGCATGGAAGACCCGAACAAACCTATCGGCGTGTTCCTGCTGCTCGGCCCGAGCGGCGTCGGCAAGACCGAAACCGCACTGGCGCTGGCCGACACCCTGTACGGCGGCGAGCGCAACGTCATCACCATCAACATGTCCGAGTACCAGGAAGCCCACACTGTCTCCAGCCTCAAGGGTTCGCCACCGGGCTACGTCGGCTATGGCGAGGGCGGCGTGCTGACCGAGGCGGTGCGACGCAAGCCGTACAGCGTGGTGCTGCTCGATGAAGTGGAGAAAGCCCACCCGGACGTGCTCGAACTGTTTTTCCAGGTGTTCGACAAAGGCGTGCTGGATGACGGCGAAGGTCGCGAGATCAACTTCCGCAATACCGTGATCATCCTCACGTCCAACACCGGCACCGACCGCATCATGCAGTGGTGCCTCAATGCTCAGCCGCAACCGACGCCACAGGACATCGTCGAAGGGCTGCGTGACGAGTTGAACCAGGTGTTCAAGCCCGCGTTCCTCGGCCGCCTGACCATCGTCCCCTACTACCCGGTCAAGGACGCGATTCTCGAGCGTATCGTCGCGCTCAAGCTTGCGCGCATCCGCCAGCGCTTCGAGCGCAATCATCAAGCGCAGTTGAGCTATGACGAGGCACTGGTCAAGGCGATTGCCTCGCGCTGCACCGAGGTCGACAGCGGCGCCCGCAACATCGACAACATTTTGTCCCAGACCCTGATGCCGGAACTGGCCCAACGGGTTCTGGAGCGCATGGCGCAGGACAAACCGATTCAGAGTTTGAGCATCGAGTTGGGCAGCGACGGCGATTTCGCCTATCGCCTGAACTGATCGGGCATTAACAGGTAGTGGTCATGGACAAGAGATATTCAGGGAAGCGTCCCGCGAGGACGACATTGGCCAAATGCCTGACGGCGGTGGCGATGATGACGGTACTCAGCGCGTGCGGCGTCACCGACCGGGTCGGCAAGCGGGTCGACAATACCTGGGCCGGCGACATGCTGTTCGAAGATAACGAGAAGGTCATCCTGACGTCCGACGGCGGCAATCAGCTCAATCCCGATGCGTCCGGCAAGCCGCTTTCGGTGGTGCTGCGGGTGTACCAGCTGACATCGCTGGAGCGCTTTGCATCGGTGGATGCCGACTCGCTGTGGGACGACCCGCAAAAGGCCCTCGGCAATACCCTGATCGAAAACCGCGAAATCACCTTGTTGCCGGGCATGGGGCAAGTCGACAAGTGGCCGCTGAACAAGGCGGCGGGCTATGTCGGCGTCGCGGCTTTTTTCCGCAACGACGAGAACAGCCGCTGGAAGGTCGCGTTCGACGCCAACTCCCTGCGCAAGGACGGCATCTGGTTCTCCTCCGACGGCTTGCGTGTGCTGGTGGACAACAACACGGTGTCTGCCGTCAGTGGTGTCGATGTCCTCGATAAACCCAAGACCCAGGAACAACTGGCCAAAGCCGCTGAGCAACCGGCCGAACCCACACTGACCGAACGCGTGCAGGACGCCGTGGTGCAGAAAGCCCAGGACCAGGCGAGTGCCTCCGCGCAAAAAGCCGTGGAGTCGAAATTGAATTCATTATTGGAAGGCGCTCAATGAGTAAGCAAAGCCGGGTGATGTGGTCCGAAGGCATGTTCCTTTTGCCACAACATTTCCAGTATCAGGATGAGTTCCACCAGCATCAGCTGGCGCAGGCGACCCTGCGCAACACGCCTTTTCACTGGGGCGTGCAGTTGCTCGAAGTGGACGAGGAAGCCCTCGCCACCGGCTCCCTGCAGCTCAAGCGCCTGAAGCTGGTGTTTCCCGACGGCAGCCTGTTCGACGCACCGCAGCACGACCCGCTGCCGGCGGCCCGTGACCTGAAGGACCTGCTCAAGGGCAACGACCTGAAGGTCTACGCCGCGCTGAAACTGCCCGAGCCATTCGGCCTCAATTACGTCGAAGACGGCCAGGAGCAGAAGACCGGGCGGCGCTTTCGCAAGCAGTTCGACACCTTGCCGGACCTCAACGAAGGCGACCTGGAAAACGAAATCACCAGCCTGCGCCTGAACGTGGTGATGCTGATCGACGGCGACAACCTCGATGGCTACACCTGGTGCCCGATTGCCCGGCTGTCGCGCAACAACATCGGCGGCTTCAACCTCGACGGGCATTTCGTGCACCCGACGCTGCACCTGGGCACCCACGACACCCTGGTCGGACTGGGCAAGCGTTTGCTCGGCGCCCTGCAATCCAAGAGCAAGGCGTTGTCGGGGCGTCGTCGCGAGCGCGCGGACCAGATCGCCGAATTTGGCTCCAGCGACGTCACCCTGTTCTGGCTGTTGAACACGGTGAACCGTGCCCACCCGAGCCTGGCGCACCTGCTCGCGCATCCGCGCCTGCACCCCGAGCGCTTGTATCTGTTCCTGGCCGAACTCGCCGGCGGCCTGCTGACGTTCTCGCTGGATACGCAGCTCAACGACATCCCCGAATACGACCACCACGACCCGGCGGCCTCGCTGGTCAAGCTCGACGAAATGATTCGCGTGCTGCTCGACAACGTCGTGCCGAACCAGTGCGTGGTGATCAACCTGACCCAGACCAAACCCTCTTACTGGCAAGGGCAATTGCACGACCCACGGCTGGCCGAGGCGGACTTCTACATCTCCGTGCACGCCGACATGCCGGGCGCAAGCCTGCTGGAGCTGGTGCCACGGGCGTTCAAGGTCGGCTCGCCGGAAGACATCGAAGTGGTGGTCAACAGCGCCATGCCCGGCGTCACCCTCAATCACTCGACCCGCCTGCCCAATGCGATTCCGGTGCGACTGGACAATCACTACTTCTCCATCGAGCCCCATGGCCGGGTGTATGAACGAATGATGAGCGCCCAGGCCATCTCTTTCTACGCGCCCAGCGCCTTCACCAACCTCAAGCTTGAACTGATGGCGGTACTCAAATGACCGAAGCCGTACTGCAAGGCGCCGTTGCGGCCGCCCGTGAAAAACCGACGCTCAAAGACCTGGTGCAAGACTTCATCAGCATGGCGCTGATCGTGCGCAAGGGCCGGCAAGTGACGTCGGTCAGCGCCTTCGAGGCCAGCGTCGACACCTTCTTCAAGGCACTGGAACGCGATGCCCGCAGCGCCAACTACAGCGTCGAACAAGTGAAGGACACCCAGTACGCCCTGTGTGCGTTCCTCGATGAAAGCGTGTTGCGCTCCGGGGACAACGAGTTGCGCCGGCACTTTGAATTGCAGCCGCTGCAGTTCCGCTATTTCGGTGTGCACCTGGCCGGCGAAGGCTTCTTCGAAAAAATCGATGCCCTGCGTGGCGACGTCAAACAGCACCTCGATGTGCTCGAGGTCTACCACCTGTGCCTGGCCCTGGGTTTCGAAGGCAAGTTCAGCCTCGGGCAAAAGGATCAGCTGCGTTACCTGGCCAATACCCTGGGCCAGGACATCGCGCGTTATCGCAAGACACCCAAGGCCCTCTCGCCTGACTGGGCGTTGCCAGACCAGGTCTCGCAAATGCTGCGCCATGAAGTTCCCCTCTGGCTCTACCTGGCGCTGATTGCGCTGGTCTGCGCAGGTGTCTACCTGACGCTGGACTGGTTGCTGGCCAAGGACGTAGCCGCGTTGTCCGAACAAATCAGCCAGCTGTTCAGTGCCTGAGCACAGGTCAGGTAACCGAGTCAGGAAGACATGAAGACATTATTGCGTTTGTTGAAAAGCTTTTGGTTCCTCGTTCCCGCCCTGTGGCTGGCGAGCCTGGCGGTCTGCTGGTTCGTCGCGCCGCATGTGAGCTGGCTGCGCGGTTATGCGCCGGAGGCGATGGCGATCGTCAGCGCCTTCTACCTGCTGATCATTGTGCTGCGTCAGTACAAGCGTATCCGGGCCGAGCACAACCTTGAAAACCTGGTGCAGATCGAAGTCGATCGTTCGCTCAAATCCGCCGGTGAGTTCCGCGATCAGCAGGTGCTGCGCGAACGCCTCAAGCACGCCATCGCGATGCTGCGCACCGACCGCTCGGCCGGTGGCGGCGGCTCGTCGGCACTTTACGATTTGCCGTGGTACCTGGTCATCGGCATGTCCGCGGCGGGCAAGACCTCTTTGCTGACCCGCTCGGGCCTTTCCGCAAGCATTGCCAGCAGCGCCAACGACACCGAAAGCGGCACCCAGCATTGCGATTGGTATTTCAGCCCCGAGGCCGTGATGATCGATACGGCCGGCCGTTACCTGCGCGACGACCCTTCGGCCAGCGAGTTCGCCGCCTTCCTGCGCATGCTGAAAAAGCAACGCAGCAAGGCCGCCGTCAACGGTCTGGTGCTGGTGGTGAGCCTGCCTGAACTGCTGGCATGCAGTGCCGCCGAGCGCAACGAACTCGCCGCACAACTTGTGTCGCGCATCGAGGAGTACAACGCTTGCCTGGACGCCAGTCCACCGATCTACCTGATGCTGAGCAAGACCGATCAACTGCCGGGCTTCAGCCAGGCGTTCGAGGGCCTGGACCTGAACGAACGCCAGCAACCGCTGGGCATGACCTTCGGTTTGTCCGAGATCCGCAACCAGGGCCTGCGCCCCGTGCTGGATGCCAAGCTGGCCAACCTGCACAACCATATTCGCCGTCACGTCGACGCCCAGATGATTGCGCTGGGTGCCGATGCCAACAGCGCACTGCTGAACTTCCCGAACTATTTCGCCGAGCTTTCCGGGGTGCTGGAGCAGTTTCTCCAGCACTTCGCCGAGACCGGTCGCAGCGGTGCGCCGCTGTTGCTGCGCGGGCTGTATTTCACCAGCGCCCTGCAGACCGACCAGCAGCTGGGCCAGGTGTATGAAGACGACCTGGCCGAGTCGTTCGCCCTGCAACCGGAACATGAGCAAGGGTCGCCAGGCACCGGCAAGAAAATCAGCGACCGCAGCTATTTCATTACCGATACGTTCCGCCGGGTGATCTTCCCGGACCGCGACCTGACCCTTTATCAGTCGCGCCTTGGCAAGAACACCTCCGTCAGCCCTGCCCTGCTGGGCCTGGCGGTACTGGCCGGCGTCGCGTTCATTGGCTGGCAAGCCCTGTCGTTCCAGAACAACCGTCAGTGGCTGGCCACGTTGCGCGAGCAACTGACCGAGCTGCAACAGTCCCCGGAGCGTGCCGGGTTGCTCGCCTCGGGCCAAGGCCTGGAGCTGTTGCGCGAGCAGCTATCGGCCATCGAGAAGAACCGTGCCAAAGGCGTGCCGTTGCAGCTGGGCGCAGGCCTGTATCGCGGTGACGATATCTACCGCGTCGCGCAAGCCGCCTATCTGCAACAACTGCGTACCCAGGCGCTGGAACCCGTCACCTTGCAACTGCAATTGCAGATGCGCGCCTTCAACGAGTTCGCCAAAACCATGGACCCGCAGAACAGCTTTGCAACTGCGTCGTCCAAGGCCGACGCTGCCAAAGGCCGTGCGCAAGGCCTGAAGCTGCCCACCCGCCTGAACGGCTTGCCGCGCAGTACCGGTGAGGCGGCCAGTCGCCTGAGCGGCGCGGCCAAGGGCGCTGCCAACAAGGCACGCGGCGAAGCGCTGGCAGCACTGCGCAACCCGGCCACGGCCAGCGATGCCGCGGATTTGTCGGCGACCACCGGCGGGCTGTCGTTGTCTGAAGAAATGCTCGGGCGGTTGGATGAGCGACAAGTCGCGTCCATCATCGAGTCGTATAACGCACTGAAGCTCTACCTGATGCTGACGCAACCCGGCACCCACCCTGACCCGGAGTTCGTCGGTGCTGCGTTGCCGGTGGCCTGGGCCAATACCGCCAGTGCCGACAATCCTGTCAGCACGGCGGTGATCCAGGACAACTCGCCGGTCTACGTGCAATTGCTCAAGAATGGCCAGGCACCGTCCTTGTCGCGTAATGAGCAACTCATCAGCGAAACCCGCAACAGCCTGAAGTCCTTCATGATTTCCAGCTCGCTGGTGGACCGTGAATACCTGCGCCTGCAACTCGAATCCAGCCGTCAGTTCCCGGCCGTGGGCTTGAGCGACCTGGTGCCGATGCCCGGCCGGCAGTTGCTGTACGGCACCGAGGCGGTGCCGGCGATTTTCACCCGCCAGGGTTGGGAACAGTTCGTCAAGCCTGAGCTGATCAAGCTGGTGTCGGGCAACCTGCAGAACGAATCGGACTGGGTGCTCGACGGCGAAGGCGGCGACAGCATCGTGCAGAAAGCCAATTTCATCCGCGAGTTCATGACGCGCTACAAGCGCGACTACACCCAGGCCTGGTACACCCTGATCGACAGCGTCGGTGTTCGCCATTTCACCGACATGGCCAACGCCACCCAACAGCTGGCCCTGCTCAGCGACGTGCAGAACTCGCCGGTGAAAATCCTCCTGGCGGCGGTCAACGACAACACCCAATGGGATGTCCCGGCCCCCCGCGAAACACTG
The DNA here is from genome assembly GCF_019219225.1 of Pseudomonas sp. PDM32. NCBI lineage: Bacteria > Pseudomonadati > Pseudomonadota > Gammaproteobacteria > Pseudomonadales > Pseudomonadaceae > Pseudomonas > Pseudomonas sp. PDM32. Next base: position 319,474 of record NZ_JAHUWE010000008.1, on the reverse strand, counting down.
CCGGCGGGCGTCAAGCCCGATGACGGCTTCTGGAGCAGCGTCAGCGGGATTTTCGATGGTAAGAACACGTCGCCCAGCGCGCTGATTTCGCCTTTGCCGGCGGTCGATGACGGCAGCCTGGCGAAGCGCTTCGAGCCTGTGTCGCGGGTGTTCGCCGTGCAAAACGCCGAAGGCGCCGACAGCACGATCATGGACCGCTACCTCGCGGCCTTGCGCAAGCTCAAGGTGCGGATGAACAACATCCAGCGCTCCCAGGACGTGGGCAAGAGCAGCAAGCAGCTGATCAGCGAAACCCTCGAAGGGCTGCCAAGCGAAGTGACCAGCGTGCGCAACTATGTCGAGACCACCGTCGATACCAGCCAGGGTGGCCTGTCCGAATCCTTGCAGGGCCTGTTCAGCCTGCCGATCCAGTTTGCCTGGGAAACCCTGCGCGACCCGGCCGGCCAGCAGATTGCCAAGGCCTGGGCACAGCAGATCGCCAAGCCGTGGGAGCAAGTCATGGCGCACCGTTACCCGATTGCGCCAGGCAGCCGCAATGAAGCTTCGGTCAAGGACCTGCAGCGTTTCGTCGACCCGGAGTCCGGGCTGCTGCCGAACTTCAAGCGCAACGAAATCGGCAACCTGTCCGGAGGCGAAGGCCTGGGGATGAGCAGCAACAGCAAGGCAACGCCGCTGGTCAACCCGAACATGGTCAACAGCATCGACAAGGCCAGTTCGTTGGGCCAGGTGATCGCCAGCCTGTCGGACCGCGACAACGGCTTCGAGATCATGCTCGAACCTTCCGCCAACCTGACCGACATCATCTTCACCCTCGATGGCCAGGTGCAGCACTACCGCAACGGCAAGACCAGCTGGAGCCGCTTCTCCTGGCCGGGCACCACTACCACGCCGGGCGCACGCCTGGATGTGGTGACCCTGACCGGCGAGCGCATCACGGTGTTCGACTACCCGGGCCGCTGGGGCCTGCTGCGCATGAACGACAGCGCACGGGTCAGCGATCTGGACGGCATCCAGCAGCGCTTCAGCTGGAACACCGGCAGTGGCCCGGTCAGCCTCGCCGTGCGCAACTACGGCGGCGTCAAGTTGACCGACCTGGCCAACGTCAAGGCCTTGAGCGCGCTCAACGCCAAAGAAGGTCAAGCGCTGTGAGCCGCCGAACCTTGAATCCGGGAACCGGCCAATGATCGGCTGCTTCGGCAAGGTCCCCGCGAGTCCGGACTTCGTCAGCCTGCAAGGTGCGGGCGACGAGGTCTGCGAGTTCGATAGCTGGCTGCAAGGGGCGCTGGCCGCCCTGCAGCATCGCGAAGACTGGAGAGCGTTGTTCGACGCTTTGCCGGTGTGCTTTTTCAGCTATCGCGCGCGCAACGGCAACTGGTTGCTGGGTGGGTTGATCAGCTCGAGGGATTCGAGTGGCCGACGCTACCCGTTCTTCATTTTCCAGACGCTCAAGGCCAGCGAAGCCGAACCGCTGGTCAATCCGTTCACCCTGAGCGAACTGTTCAGCGGGCAGATCAGGCCGCTGCTGCACATGGCCGTCCAGGGCGAAAGCACTTCGGTGCTGTTCGAACGCATCAAGGCCCTGCGCCCGTTGCAAGGACAGGACTTCGAGTTGTTCCGGCGCGTGCATGACAAGTTCCTGGTGAACTTCAACCTGGGCGACATCGCCTGCGCGCTGCAGGGCACCTACCCGGAGTTCGTCACCAACGCCGTGCTGACCCGGCTCCAGGCCCTGAGAAGGCACCTCGATCAGGCCACGCCGATCGGCATCGCCCTGCCCTTGCCGGCGGAACGGGGATTGAAAAACCCGACCGCCGATTTGTGGGTCACCTGGCTGACGCAAATGACACCCGAACGCGCCGTGCCGCACATCAACCTGCTGGCGGACGACTTCATGCGCCCCCGGCTGATCTGCTTTGCCTCACGCAATACCAGCGATGCCTATCGCCTGCTGACCGGCATCCACGACCGCTCGCAAAGCTATGACGTGCTGGCGTCATTCGATGCCTTTGACGAGCACCACCGCACACACGCCTTTCCCGAAACCGACCGCCCTCTGGGTGACGTTATCGACCGTTTTGTCGATGCCCTGGATTCGAAGTCCGTATGAACAAGATCAAGTATTACTTCTTGCGCTATCAGCCCTACATCCTGGGGGTGTGCTTTTTCCTCGCAATCTTCGTGGTGTGGGGCATCGGGCGTGCGTTCGGCTTCAGTTCGCTCAACAGCCTGTTGACCGGCATCGGTGTGTTCCTGGGACTGTCGGCAGGCTATGTGCTGCTGCTTTATCGCGGCGTGTCCCGGCATCACAACCTCGAAGGACTGCTGCGTGAGGATGCCGACCAGGCCGTGTTGAACGCGAGCCCGGCGGATCGCGAGGAGGTCAGCCTGTTGCGCGAGCGCCTGTTGCAGAGCATCGAGCGCTTGCACAGCAACAAGCCACGGGGCAGCAACCCCAAGGATGCGCTGTATGCCCTGCCCTGGTACCTGGTGGTCGGCCAGCCTGCGGCAGGCAAGAGCACCATGCTTTACCAGTCGGGGCTCAACTTCCCTTACGCCGAGCGCGAAGGCGTGCGGGTGGCCGGTCTGGGTGGCACGCGCAATTGCGACTGGTTCTTCAGCTCCGAGGCCGTGCTTCTGGACACCGCCGGGCGCTACATGAACAACCAGGAAGAGGCCGGCAAATGGCGTGCCTTCCTGCAACTGCTGCGCCAGCATCGCCAGCGCCGGCCGCTCAATGGCCTGATCGTCACGGTGAGCATCCACGACATCCTGCAAGCCTCGCTCGAAGATCAGGAGCGCATCGCCAAGCGCCTGCGCGAACGCATCCAGGAAACCCATGCCTTGCTGGAAGTGCGCCTGCCGGTCTACCTGGTGTTCACCAAGTGCGACCTGGTGCCGGGCTTCGCGCCCTTCTATCGCCAACTGGACGAGACCGCCCGAGGCGAAGTGATGGGCAAGACCTTTTCCCACAAAGGCTATGAGCAGGCCGACTGGGGGCAGCGCTTCGGCGTCGCGATGGACGAACTGGTCAGCTATTGGCAACAGGTGGCGAGCCAGCAACTGGTCACGCAGGACATCCAGATCACCCGGCAGGATTCGGCGGTGTACCGGTTCCCGCTGGAGCTGGCGGCCCTCAAGCCCCGGCTTCAACTGTTCGTCGATGCCCTGCTGCGCGCCAATCCTTACCAAAGTGCGGAACTGCTGCGCGGCTTCTATTTCACCAGTGCCCTCGATGCCGACCAGCCGGAACTGGGTGGTCATGCACGCCAGGTGACCGAGCGTTTCTCGCTGGAAGGTGAGCGGGAGATCGCCGACGGCAACGCGCAGCCGCGCCCGTTGTTCATCAACAGTCTGTTCCGCAAGGTCATCATTCCCGACCAGCACCTGGTGGCGCTGTACACCACCAACCACCGCGAGCGTCGGCGCAAGGCAGCCTGGATCGGCGGTGCCGGACTGATCGCTGCATTGCTGTGCAGCCTGTTGGGCTGGTCGTACGTCAACAACAAGAACACCCTGCAGAGCCTGTCCACAGAACTGACCCAAGCCGCCGCCGACGATCACTCGGCCACCGGGCAATACACCACCTGGCAAACCCTGGATCGCCTGCGCTTCTGGACTGCGCACTACTACGCGCAACACCACGACCAGGGCGTGCCGCTGCGCCTGCGCCTGGGGCTCTATCAAGGTCACAAGGTCGAGCCACTGGTGCGCAGCCGCTATTTCGAACGCCTGGAAAGCGTGATGCTCAAGCCCACGGCCGACAACCTGACCCGTTCGTTGTATTTGCTGACCACCCTCAAGGTCTATCAGCGCAACGCCAAAGAGTTGATGCCCGTGACCGGCGTGGACAGCGTCGAACCCAAGGCGCTGCCCAATGACAACCGGGCGCAGTCCATCGCCGGTTTCGGCAAGGCGACGCTGGACACCTACGTCATGCTGTCGCGCGCCCAGCGTGAAAAGGCCGACCCCGGTTTACTGAAAGCGAAGATCCCGGATTACTGGTACCCGGCGATTGCCCGTCAGGTCGGCAACGCCAGTGTCGCCGCCTCGGACTATGAGTTCGCCAGCCGCCAGATCAACTTCTACAGCGACCAGATCCACGAGCCGGACGTGCCGCGGATCCTCGACAATGCGTTCCTGATCTCCAGCTCGCGCAACTACATCAACAGCCTGCTGACCCAGTCGTTGCGCTCGATCGAAACCATCACGCTGGAGTCGGACACCCTGTTCGCCTTCGCCCGTGCGGATTTCCAGAGCCTGAAGACTGAAGGGCAAAGCCAGCTGAGTGCGATCGCCGGCAAGCTGCTTAGCACCCCCAACATCGGAAAAATCATCATCGCCGGGCACGCCGATCAACTCGGCGATCCCCAAGGCAACCTGCAGGTGTCCAGACAGCGGGCGCAAACCATCAAGACCTACCTGGTGGGCAAAGGCGTACCCGGCGAGCTGGTGGAAGCGATCGGCGAAGGCAGCACCAAGCCTCTGGTCAAGTGCGACATGCAGCAACCCAGGGCCCAGCTGATCCGCTGCCTGGAGCCTAACCGGCGAGTAGAAATCGAAGTGCGGGCACTCAACTGAGCAGGCGCGCCTTGTGAAGAAATACCGGCATCCGGGTCATCTCGACGAGAGGCCCGGGCCGGCATAAGACACCTCTCTTGATCGTTTCAAAGAGGTTAAAGCGAAGGGCTGTGACTTGCTCGCAAGTCGCCTCCCTTTAAATGAAGGTAAGGAGAAAATAGAAATGGCATTTGACGCATACATCCAGATCGACGGCATTCCAGGTGAAGTTCTGGACGACAAACACAAGGATTGGATCGAAGTGCTGGGCTACGAGTACGGCGCCACCCAAGCGACTTCCGCGACGGCCAGCTCGTCGGGCGGTGCTTCGTCGGAGCGTGTTGCGTTGAGCGACTTCAGCATCCGCAAAGCCGTGGACAAGGCTTCTGCCAAGCTGTTCGAAGCCTGCTGCAAAGGCACTCACATCGCCAAGATCCAGCTGAACGTGAACCGCGCCGGTGGCGACAAGGTGACCTACCTGACCATCAACCTGGAAGAAGTCGTGGTGTCTTCCGTGAAAGCGGTCGCCGGCGGCAGCCAGAACGGTGAAGACAAAGCCGTTGGCGATCTGCCGATCGAAGAAATCAGCTTCAACTTCGCTCGCATCAAGACCACCTACACCCAGCAGAGCCGTGCAGATGGCCAGGGCGGCGGTAACGTCACCGGTGGCTGGGACCGCACCGCGAACAAGGTTTTCGCATAACACCGTGGTAACGACGGGCCGCGCAAGCGGCTCGTTTTCAGCACCGTGCCTGCCCGGCGGGCACGGTGTTCTTTTAGCCTGATCAGAGTTTCCCATGTCTGAATTTCTCAACGACCTTTCGCTGGCCGAACTGACAGCGCCCATCAACGAGGGGAGCGGCGAAGACCTAAGCTTTTCCACCTTGTTCGATCAGGTGAAAGAAGCACGGCGAGCAGACCCCGACTACCTGACCCAGGGTGACTGGCAAACTGACCTGAAGTCATCCGACTGGGACCTGACCCTCACCCTGGCTGCCCAAGGCCTGGCTCGCCAGAGCAAGGACCTGATGCTCGTCGCCTGGCTCAGCGAAGCCCTGGCGCACAAGCACCATTTCACCGGTATCACCTTCGGCCTGACCCTGGCCGAACGCATACTGGACAATTTCTGGACCGACCTCTTCCCGTCCCTCGAGGATGGGGTCGATGAACGCGCTGCCCGCCTGGCGTGGATGAAAACGTCGCTGGCGGATGTGGTGGGCGGACTGCCCATCACCCAGGGCCAACAGTACGGCCTGCTGCGCTATGACGAATCCAGGCACGTGGAAAACCTTGGGTTGCAGAACCCCCAGGCCATGCGTGCCGCCCTCGACGAAGGCAAGATCAACGCCGAGGTGTTCCAGCGTTCGGTGGTGCTGACCGACTCCGATCACCTGCGCCTCAAGGCCGGCGAAATAGCCGCCAGCCTCAACGCTTGCCAACGGCTGCAGAACACCGCCGACAGGCTGTTCGGCCATGACGCGCCGAGTTTTGCCGGGCTCCACGACGTGTTGTCCCGCGCCGGCCAACTGGCCGAGAAACTGCTCAAGGATCGCGGTATCGAACTGAACCCCGCCCCTGCCGCGCCCACCCCGGCCGTCTTCGAAAGCGCTGGCGTACAACCCACAGGTGCTGCAATGACCCAGACCCAGCAAGACCTTCCAGTCACGCCGCTGCGCACCACGCCACAGACCCGCGACGAGGCGTTCACCCTGCTGGCGGGTATCGCGCAATTCTTCAAGCAGACCGAACCCCAGAGCCCTGTTCCCTACCTGATCGAACGCGCGATCAAATGGGGCAACATGCCACTCGAGGGTTGGCTGAATGATGTGATCAAGGACAGCAATGTGGTGGACAACATCCGTGATGTGCTGGGGACCAAGGAAGCGAAGTCCTGACGACCATCAAGCAACGTCACTCCCTCCTCCCCCCCTGTTAAAGATCAATAGATAACCCTGTGGCGAGGGAGCTTGCTCCCGTCGGACTGCGCAGCAGTCCCTGTTTTTTGGCAGCTTCGCACTGGAGCGCCCAACGGGAGCAAGCTCCCTCGCCACAGATAAAGTATTCATCCCTTCCTGAACAACATTCTCCCCACCCGACGTAAACCCCTGCCTGCCGTTTGTCCGCTGCGACCGGTGGCACACACTTTTGCACGCCATCCAGCCAGAAACTCCGTTCGGGGACTTGTGCTTCCGGTATTATGGTATACCATCAGACGCACAGACACCCAAAACCTCCACGGAGCAGCTCATGAGTTTCGAAATCCGCAAGATCGTCAGCTATGTCGAAGAAACCTTTATTGAAGGCGGCAAAGCCACCGATAAGCCCGTGACCATGGTCGGCCTGGCCGTGGTGATGAAAAACCCCTGGCTGGGCAACGGTTTCGTCGAAGACCTGAAACCACAGATCCGCGCCAACTGCTCTGACCTCGGCGCACTGATGGTTGAGCGTCTGGTGGGCATCATCGGCGGCGCCGAGAAGATCGAGGCTTACGGCAAGGCTGCGGTGGTGGGTGCCGATGGCGAAATCGAGCACGCTTCGGCGGTGATCCACACCCTGCGCTTCGGCAACCACTACCGCGAAGCGGTCAAGGCCAAGAGCTACCTGAGCTTCACCAACAAGCGCGGCGGCCCGGGCACTTCGATCCAGATCCCGATGATGCACAAGGACGACGAAGGCCTGCGTTCGCACTACATCACCCTGGAAATGCAGATCGAAGACGCCCCGCGTGCCGACGAAATCGTCGTGGTCCTGGGTTGCGCCGACGGCGGCCGCCTGCACCCGCGCATCGGCAACCGCTACATCGACCTGGAAGAACTGGCCGCCGAAAAAGCCCAGTAACCGGCCGGTAGAACGACAACAAGAAGGCATTGCAGGAGCGCTCCATGATTCGGCTCACCGCTGAACTCACCCCGGCTGGCACCAGTTACCTGGCGACCGGCCAAGGCCAGCCCGTGGTCTTGATCCACGGCGTGGGCCTGAACAAAGAAATGTGGGGCGGCCAGATCGTTGGCCTGGCCACGAAGTACCGCGTCATCGCCTACGACATGCTCGGCCATGGCGCCAGTCCGCGGCCAGAGAGTGGCACACCGCTGCTCGGCTATGCCGACCAGTTGCTGGAGCTGCTCGACCACCTGCAATTGCCCAAGGCAACGGTGATCGGCTTTTCCATGGGCGGGCTGGTGGCGCGGGCGTTTGCCCTGCACTACGCGCAACGCCTGGAAGGCCTGGTGGTGCTCAACAGCGTGTTCAACCGCAGCGCCGAACAGCGCGCCGGGGTCATCGCCCGCACCAGCCAGGCTGCCGAACACGGGCCGGACGCCAATGCCGAAGCGGCGCTGTCGCGCTGGTTCAGCCGCGAATACCAGGCGGCGAACCCGGCGCAGATCGCCGCGATCCGCCAGACCCTGGCCGGCAATGATCCTCAGGGTTACCTGACCACCTATGAACTGTTCGCCACCCAGGACATGTACCGCGCCGACGACCTGGGCAGCATCCGCGTGCCGACGCTGATCGCCACCGGCGAACTGGACCCCGGCTCGACCCCGGAAATGGCCCGGCAACTGGCCGAACGCATTCCCGGCGCGACCGTTGCCGTGCTCGCCGAGCAACGGCATATGATGCCCGTAGAATCGCCGCGCCTGGTCAACCAGCTGTTGCTGGAGTTTCTGCAGGCCGCGCACTCCCAACAAAACCAGATCAAGGGGATCGTTGCATGACACTCGCACGCTTCCAGATGTGCATCGGCGGTGAATGGGTCGATGCCCTGTCCGGCAAGACCTTCGAAAGCCTCAACCCGGCGCTGGCCGAACCTTGGGCCGAATTGCCCGATGCCGACGAAGCCGATGTCGAGCGCGCCGTACAAGCCGCGCAAACCGCCTTCGACAGCCCGGCCTGGCGCGGCTTGACCGCCACCGCGCGCGGCAAACTGCTGCGACGCCTGGGCGACCTGATCGCCGAGAACAAGGAACAACTGGCGCAGCTGGAAAGCCGCGACAACGGCAAGCTGATCCGCGAAACCCGTGGCCAGGTGGGTTATCTGCCGGAGTTCTTCCACTACACCGCAGGCTTGGCCGACAAGCTCGAAGGCGGCACCCTGCCGCTGGACAAGCCGGACCTGTTTGCCTACACCGTGCACGAAGCCATGGGCGTGGTTGCCGCGATTATCCCGTGGAACAGCCCGCTGTACCTGACCGCGATTAAACTCGCTCCGGCCCTCGCCGCAGGCAACACCATCGTGATCAAGCCGTCGGAGCACGCCTCGGCGACCATCCTCGAACTGGCGCGTTTGGCCCTGGAAGCCGGGATTCCGCCGGGGGTGGTCAACGTCGTCACCGGTTATGGCCCAAGCACCGGCGCCGCCCTCACCCGCCATCCGCTGATCCGCAAGATCGCCTTCACCGGCGGCGCGGCCACGGCGCGGCATGTGGTGCGCAGCAGCGCGGAGAACTTCGCCAAACTGTCGCTGGAACTGGGCGGCAAATCGCCGAACATCATCTTCGCCGACGCCGACCTCGACAGCGCGATCAACGGCGCCATCGCCGGGATTTATGCCGCTTCCGGGCAGAGCTGCGTCTCCGGTTCGCGCCTGCTGGTGCAGGATGAAATCTACGACGAGTTCGTCGGTCGTCTGGTGGAACGCGCCCAGCGCATCCGCATCGGCAACCCCCAGGAAGACAGCAGCGAAATGGGCCCGATGGCCACCGCGCAGCAACTGGCGGTAGTCGAAGGCCTGGTGGCCGATGCCATCGCCGAAGGTGCGCGCCTGCGCCTGGGCGGCAAGCGTCCGCAGAATCTGGGCGACGGCTGGTTCTACGAACCGACGCTGTTCGAGTGCGACCGCAACTCGATGAAGATCATGCAGGAAGAAGTCTTTGGCCCGGTGGCTTCGGTCATCCGTTTCAAGGACGAAGCCGAAGCCCTGGCGATCGCCAACGACTCGCAGTTCGGCCTCGCCGCCGGCATCTGGACCCGCGACCTGGGCCGTGCCCACCGCCTGGCCCGGGACGTGCGTTCGGGGATCATCTGGGTCAACACCTACCGCGCGGTCTCGGCCATGGCGCCGATCGGCGGTTTCAAGAACAGCGGCTATGGACGCGAAAGCGGCATCGATTCGGTGCTGGCCTACACCGAGCTGAAAACGGTGTGGATCAACCTGTCCCAGGCACCGATGCCTGATCCCTTCGTGATGCGCTAGGAGTCCTGGAAAATGATCGAACCCGGCATTTACAAAGACGTGATGAGCTCGTTCCCGTCCGGGGTCACGGTGGTCACCACCCTGGACCCGGACGGCGGCATCGTCGGCATCACCGCCAGCGCCTTCAGTGCGCTGTCGATCGACCCGGCACTGGTGCTGTTCTGCCCCAACTACGGCTCCGACACCTACCCGGTGCTGCGCGACAGCAAGCAGTTCGCGATTCATTTGCTGTCCGCCGAGCAGACCGCCGAAGCCTATGCCTTCGCCGGTAAAGGCAAGGACAAGGCCAAAGGCATCGAGTGGCACCTGAGCGAACGGGGCAACCCGATCCTGGCCAAGGCGACGGCGATTATCGAGTGCGAGCTGTGGCGCGAATACGACGGCGGTGATCACGCGATCATCGTCGGCGCGGTGAAGAACCTGATCCTGCCCGAGCAACCGGTGACGCCGATGATCTACCACAAAGGCAAGCTGGGGCCGCTGCCTGCCCTGGCTTGATGGTTCACCACAAAACCCCTGTGGGAGCGGGCTTGCTCGCGAAGGCGGAGTGTCAGTCGACATTAATATGACTGACCCACCGCTTTCGCGAGCAAGCCCGCTCCCACAGGTACCGCGGTGCATATTCTTTTTTTGTCAGGAGCCGGCATGAGCCCAGCAGCCTCGTTACTGTTCCGCCAGCAGGCCTACATCAATGGCCAGTGGCTGGACGCGCCGGATGGCGCCTGTCAGGACATCTTCAACCCGGCCACCGGCGAGTTGATAGGCCAGGTGCCGAACCTCGGCGCCGGGCATGCACGCCTGGCCATCGACGCCGCCAACAAGGCCTGGCCGGCCTGGCGCGCGCTGACCGCCAAAGAGCGCAGCAATACGCTCAAGCGCTGGCATGCCCTGATGCTGGAAAATGCCGACGCCCTGGCCGAAATCCTCACCCTCGAACAAGGCAAGCCACTGGCCGAAGCCAAGGGCGAAATCCTCTACGCCGCAAGCTTCATCGAGTGGTTCGCCGAGGAAGCCAAGCGCATCTACGGCGACACCATTCCCAGCCACAAGGGCGATGCGCGCATCGTGGTCAGCAAGGAGCCGATTGGTGTGGTCGCGGCCATCACGCCGTGGAATTTCCCGGCGGCGATGATCACCCGCAAGGCCGGCCCGGCGTTGGCCGCCGGTTGCCCGTGCATCGTCAAGCCGGCTCCGGAAACACCCTTCTCGGCACTGGCCATGGCTGCGCTGGCGGAACAGGCCGGCATTCCAGCGGGTATTTTCAACGTGATCACCGGCGACGCCATCGCCATCGGCGCCGAGCTGACCAGCAGCCCTCTGGTGCGCAAACTGTCGTTCACCGGTTCCACCGCCATCGGCAAACTGCTGATGGCCCAGTGCGCACCGACGCTTAAAAAAGTCTCGCTGGAACTGGGCGGCAACGCGCCGTTCATTGTCTTCGACGACGCCGATCTGGAACGCGCCGTCGACGGTGCGCTGATCGCCAAATTCCGCAACGCCGGGCAGACCTGCGTCTGCGTCAATCGCTTCCTGGTGCAGGCCGGCATCCACGATGCCTTTGTCGCACGCCTTGCCGAGCGGGTTTCGCAGCTCAAGGTCGGCAGCGGTTTCGAAGAAGGCGTCACCCAGGGCCCGCTGATCAACGAGCGTGCCGTGGCCAAGGTCGAAGAGCACGTGCAAGACGCCCTGGCCCAGGGTGCACGACTGCTGTGCGGCGGCGAACGTCATGCGCTGGGCAACGGTTTCTTCCAGCCGACCGTCGTCACAGGCGTCACCCCACAGATGAAAGTCGCCCGCGATGAAACCTTCGGTCCGCTGGCCGCGGTGTTCCGTTTCGACACCGAAGCCCAGGCCATCGAGATGGCCAACGACACCGAATTCGGCCTCGCCGCCTACTGCTACACCCGCGACCTGGGCCGCGCCTGGCGCATGAGCGAGGCGCTGGAGTACGGCATGGTAGGGATCAACGAAGGGCTGATTTCCACCGAAGTCGCACCCTTCGGTGGCATCAAGTCCTCGGGGCTGGGCCGTGAAGGCTCGAAGTACGGCATCGAGGATTATCTGGAACTCAAATACACCTTGATGGGCGGCCTTTGAGCCCACGGGAGCTACGCAAATGAGCAACGAAAAATACGAGAAAGGCCTGAAGATCCGCACTCAGGTATTGGGCGAAGCCTACGTCAAGCGCTCCATCGAGAACGCCGACGACTTCACCCGACCGTTGCAGGAGATGGTCACCGAGTATTGTTGGGGTCATGTCTGGGGCCGTGAGGGTTTGTCCCTCAAGGAACGCAGCATGATCAACCTGGCGATGATCTCGGCCCTCAACCGGCCCCATGAACTCAAGCTGCATGTGCGCGGCGCCTTGCGTAACGGCCTGAGTCGTGAGCAAATACGCGAAATATTGCTTCAGGTCGGCATCTATTGCGGTGTCCCCGCTGCCGTAGACAGTTTCCGGCTCGCCCGTGAAGCCTTCGCCGAAGCCGATGCCGAGGCCTCCAGTTAACCCTTGGCTGTTTGATCCGACCGAGCACCGGGATTCCCGTAATCGAAGTGCTCTTTTTGCATGGACAGCCACAATCAGAGCGGACCCCATGAAACGCCTGCCACTCGACGACAGCTTCAAGGTCAATCGCAACCCCGTCACCCTGCGCGAAATCGTGCTGGATAAACTGCGAAGCGCCATCATGAACTTCCAGCTCCTGCCGGGAGACCGTCTGGTCGAACGCGATCTGTGCGATCGCCTGGGCGTCAGTCGTACTTCCGTGCGTGAAGCCTTGCGTCACCTGGAATCCGAAGGCCTGGTGGAATTCGCCGATGCCAAGGGCCCGCGTGTGGCGATCATTACCCTGGCCGACGCCGTGGACATCTACGAGCTGCGCTGCGTGCTCGAAGGGCTGATCGTGCAACTGTTCACCCTGCGCGCCAAGGCCAAGGACATCAAGGCCCTGGAAAAAGCCCTCGAAGAAAACCGCAAGGCGCTCAAGGACGGCGAGCTGCAACAGGTCATCGACTCGGTGCAGGGTTTCTACGACGTGCTGCTCGAAGGCTCGGGCAACCATGTCGCGGCCACTCAGTTGCGCCAATTGCAGGCACGCATCAGCTACCTGCGCGCGACCTCGGTGTCCCAGGAAAACCGTCGCGGCGCCAGCAACCAGGAAATGGAACGCATGGTCGAAGCGATCAAGGGCGGCGATCCGCTGGCCGCCCACCAGGCTTGCGTCGACCACGTGCGCGCGGCCGCGGCCGTGGCCCTGGACTACCTCAAGCGCAAGCAGGAAGAAACCGGCGACGTGCCGGCGATCACCCTGCCCATCGCGCTGAAAGAACCGCGCATAGGTCGCTGAGATGTTCAGCCCGAGCTTTTGCCCCAAGTGCGGCAGCGCTGATCTCGGTCAGCAGCTGCCGCCGGGCGATACGCACGAGCGCCTGATGTGCCGCAGTTGCGGCTACATCCACTACATCAATCCGAAAATCATCGCCGGCTGCATCATCGAGCAGGACGGCAAGTACCTCCTGTGCCAGCGCGCGATTCCGCCGCGCCCCGGCACCTGGACCCTGCCCGCGGGCTTCATGGAAAGCGGCGAGACCACCGAACAGGCGGCCTTGCGCGAGGTCTGGGAAGAAAGTGGCGTACGTGCGGAAATCGTCTCGCCCTACTCGATTTTCAGCGTGCCGCAGATCAGTGAGGTGTACATCATCTTCCGCGCCATCGCGCTGGAAATCACCGGGCAATACGGGCCGGAAACCCTCGACTACAAGTTCTTCGCGCCTGAGGAGATTCCTTGGGACAGCATCTACTATCCGGCGATCCGGCAGATTCTCGAGCGTTATATCGAGGAGCGGCAGGCCGGGGTATATGGCATTTACATGGGCAATGATGACAGCGGGAAGATTCACTTTATTCGCTGATTAGTTGTGGATTTTTCCGTGTGCATATCCGTTTTTGCGGTAACGGCTACTAATGGTTCCGCCGTTACAGCGGGTTACTTGGAAAAACAGAACGCCGCCCGCCTGTAGGAGCTGCCGCAGGCTGCGATCTTTTGATTTTTGACAATGTCGAAAGAGCGAAAGCTCAAGATCAAAAGATCGCAGCCTGCGGCAGCTCCTACAGGCCGAGTGTTAGCTCGCCTGCCGCTCTTGATCTTGATCCACCCGCCCCCGGCGAGGGGCCGGACGTAAGGGCGAAACCATAAGTCGTCGTTACCCAACAAATGGATATGTACTCAATCAATAACCCCCACAACCCCCTCCCCATGCATCTGTCGCAACAACACCAACCCACCCTCGAGAAACTCCAAAGCCCCCACCGCCCCCGCCTCCACCGCCAACCCCTGCAACTGCTCACGCCCGGTCAACTCGGGAATCTCGCCAATACGCTGCAACAACCGCCACGCCAACGGACTCAACTCGGAAAACTTCACACCCCAGTCCTCGGCCCGACGCACCAGCAACAACGTCGGCTGAGCCGGCAAAACGTCCGGCTGATAATCCGGCCCCACCCGTTGCACCGGCCAGGCATACGCTAACGGCCAGGCCAGCGGCGACACCTGCAAGGCCCGATCCAGCAACAACGCCGCATCACCGGCAGCCACAGGCTCGGCGTCGGACTGTTGCAGCGCCATTTCCACCCACTCGTAATGCGCCAGCTCCACCATGAACGGCGGCCACGAACCATCGGCCAACGCCAGAGGTTCACTGGCAAGAAACTCGACAAACTCCTGAGCGATCTCACCGAATTTCGGCGTGCGGGCGCGGTAGTCCCGCAGAAAGATCCGCACCAGCGAACGCCAATCCTCATCACCCAGAATCTTCACCAGAACCGGAAAGGTGCCACTGAGCAATGAAGACAGGTTGGCGAACACCAGATCGCGGTAAACCTGGGCCCGGGCAGGGTCCATTTCGGTGGGTGGCGCGTTGTGTTCAGGGTCGCGCAGGTACAGGCCCATGGTGGTTTGTTGCTGCACAAGGCTCGACTTATCCACGGTTCATGCCCTCCTGTTGCAAGCGGCGAATGGTCTGCAATTCCGCCACCAGTTCGGCGAATGCCGGAAAGTTGAAATCGCGCTCCAGCAAGGTCGGTTGAGCACCGAACCGGACGTAGGCCTGGGCCAGCAACGACCACACCGCCGGCTTCACCGAGGCGCCATGGGTATCGATTTTCAAGGTATCGGACTCATCGAAATGCCCGGCAATATGCATGGCCACCACCCGTCCCGCATCGATACCGGCGAGAAACGCCTGGGGATCGAAACCGTGGTTGATCGAGTTGACGTAGACGTTGTTGACGTCCAGCAACAGGTCGCAATCAGCCTCGCGCAACACCGCATTGGTGAACGTCACCTCGTCCATGTCCTGCTGGGGCGCGGCGTAGTAAGAAACGTTTTCCACCGCCAGGCGCCGACCAAGAATGTCCTGGGCCTGGCGGATACGCGCTGCGACGTGGTGCACCGTTTCTTCGGTAAACGGCAGCGGCAACAGGTCGTACAGGTGACCGTCATCGCTGCAGTAACTCAGGTGCTCGCTGTACAGCGGCACGTGGTAGTGATCGAGAAAACCCCGGACTTCCTGCAAAAAGCCGACGTCCAGCGGCGACGGCCCGCCCAGGGACAGGGACAGTCCGTGACAGGACAACGGATAACGCTCGGCCAGTGCCCGCAGCGCCGCGCCATGGGCGCCGCCGATGCCGATCCAGTTTTCCGGCGCGACCTCCAGAAAATCGAAATGACCGGCCGGGGCCGCTTGCAGGTCTTTGAGTAAGCCGCGACGCAGGCCAAGCCCGGCGCTGGTCTTGGCTACGGGGGGAATGGATGTCTGCATGGTATCGATCTCGCCTGTGTCCAATGGCGCGGGCCGGTGCCCGCCATGAGGCACAGTTAATCGAAGGGGTGTATCGGGACTGTGTTTGGCTGGGAGCGACAATGGATGTCTGTGTATCGAAACCGGGGTTGGATACATTGGAATACACACGATCCTTGCGGGCACTGCTGATCCCTGTGGGAGCGGGCTTGCCCGCGAAGGCGGTGGGTCAGTCAACATCTCTTTTGAATATGCCGGCCTCTTCGCGAGCAAGCCCGCTCCCACAGGGGTTTAGTGTCAATCAGGAGGACTTTCGTCGCTCGAGACAGCAGTACACACGCCCCGGACTAGACTTAACGCACACAGGACCGGCTCAGCGTCCTGCACATCCCCACGACCACCGCCCAGCGGCGCATGCCTCGCCAAACGATGCCTCTGGACCGTGATCCTGCCAAAGGAGCACACGTGATGGACGAGGCCAGACTCAACGATTTCATGGGCAAACTGGTGAATGACATGGGCGGCGCGGCGATGCTCGCCAACGTCATCCTCGGCGAAGAGCTCGGCCTGTACCGGGCGATGGCCGACAGCCAGCCCATCACCCCCGAAACCCTTGCCGAGAAAACCGGCTGCAACACCCGCCTGCTGCGCGAATGGCTCAGCGCCCACGCCGCCTCCGGCTACATGGAACACCGCGACGGCCAGTTCCGCCTGCCCGAAGAGCAAGCCCTGGCCCTGGCCATCGAAGACTCTCCGGTCTACATCGCCGGGGGCATAGGCGTGGTCGCGTCGTTTTTCCACGACAAGGACAAGCTGGTCAACGCCATGCGCGGCAACGGCGCCCTGCCCTGGGGCGAGCATCACCCGTGCATGTTCAGCGGCACCGAACGTTTCTTCCGCCCCGGCTACAAAGCCCATTTGATTGCCGAATGGTTGCCGGCCCTCGACGGCGTGGTGGCCAAACTGGAAGCCGGGGCCAAAGTGGCGGACATCGGCTGCGGTCACGGCGCCTCGACGGTGATCATGGCCCAGGCATTTCCGGATTCGCGCTTCGTCGGCTTCGACTATCACGCGCCATCCGTCACCGTCGCCACCCAACGGGCCGAAGAAGGCGGTGTGTCCAGTCGGGCCCGGTTCTTCCAGGGCACAGCCAAAAGTTACCCCGGCAGCGATTATGACCTGGTCTGCTACTTCGACTGCCTGCACGACATGGGCGACCCGGTAGGCGCGGCCAAACATGCCTATGATTCGTTGAAAGACGACGGCACGGTGCTGCTGGTCGAGCCCTACGCCAATGACTTGCTCGACGACAACGTCAACCCGGTCGGACGCCTGTTCTACGCCGCCTCGACCTTCATTTGCACGCCGAACTCGCTGTCCCAGGAAGTCGGCCTCGGCCTCGGCGCCCAGGCCGGTGAAGCGCGGTTGCGCAAGGTGTTCAACGAGGCCGGGTTCAGCCGTTTCCGTCGGGCCACGGAAACACCGTTCAACCTGATTCTGGAGGCACGTAAATAACCCCGGAGGGTTGTAGGAGCTGCCGAAGGCTGCGATCTTTTGACTTTGCTTTTGAAAAACAAGATCAAGAGATCGCAGCCTTCGGCAGCTCCTACAAAAGGCCATGCCAATCTGCGTCCCCAGAGTGCTGAACATGCTCGACAGCCTTATCCACGAACAACTCGACCGCCTCCATCAACGCATGGCCGACGCGCCGTTTGCAGTGCTGACCGGTGCCGGCATCAGCACACCGTCGGGCATCCCCGATTATCGCGACAACCAGGGCGTGCGGCGGGGCCGGCAGCCGATGATGTACCAGGAGTTTCTCTCCACCCCGGAGTCCCGGCGACGTTATTGGGCGCGGGCGATGCTCGGCTGGCCACGGGTGCGCCTGGCACAGCCGAACGTGGCCCACGACACCCTGGCCCGTTTGCAGGGCACGCGACAGATCAGCGGGTTGATCACCCAGAACGTCGATACCCTGCACGACCAGGCCGGCAGCCATGACGTGATCGAACTCCACGGCAGTTTGCACCGGGTGTTGTGCCTCGATTGCAGCAGGCTCTGCGAGCGCGATTCGATCCAGCGCTTGATGGAAACCCGCAACCCATACCTGGCCGGCGTCGACGCGGTGCAGGCGCCGGACGGCGACACCCTGCTTGACCCGGCCTTCGAGGCACGTTTCCAGGTCCCGCATTGCCCGCATTGCGCCGGGGAACGGATGAAACCGGATGTGGTGTTTTTTGGTGAAAACGTCGCGCAGGCCACGGCGGCCAAGGCGATGGCGGCCGTTGAACAGGCTGCGGGGTTGTTGGTGATCGGGTCTTCGTTGATGGCCTATTCGGCGTTCCGCTTGTGCCGGGCGGTGGTGGACCAGGGCAAGCCGTTGATCGCGATCAACCTGGGCAAGACCCGGGCGGATGACATTCTGGATCTGAAGATCGAGGGGTCATGCGAGCAGCTGTTGCCCTTGTTGGCCCAACGCCTGAACAACTGCCCTCCCCTGTAGGAGCTGCCGCAGGCTGCGATCTTTTGATCTTGTTTTTTAAAAGCAACGTCAAAAGATCGCAGCCTGCGGCAGCTCCTACAGGGATGGTGTCTGCCTCAGGTTTTCTTCTTTGAGCACATCGAACAAGGCCTGCGCCGCCGCCGACAGTTCGCCCCCAGGCAAGGTCAACACCCCGAGCGCCCGCTCCACCACCGGGTCACGCAAGGTGATGCAGCGCGCCCCCAGTTCACGCATCTGCCCGGCACACAAGGCCGGCACCGCGCTAACGCCAAGGCCGCTGGCGACCATGCGCCCGACCGTCGCCAGTTGATGACTTTCAAACTCCACCGACAGCTTCATGCCGCGGGCCTGCAGGTGCTCTTCAAGCATGACCCGTACGGTGGAAGGTCGCTGCAAGGTAATGAACGGCTCCTTGAGCAGGGTCTGCCAATCGATGTCATCGAGTTCGGCCAGCGCCGAATCCAGGGGCACCACCGCCACGAATCGATCGATGTACAACGGCGTGAATTGCAGCGGCGAACTCTGGGTCGGCTCGAACGCCACCCCCAGTTCAACCTGGCGGTCACGGACCATTTCCAGCACCTGCTCGTTGATCACGTCATTGACCGTCACGTTGACGTTCGGGTAACGGGCGCGGAAGGTCTTGAGGATCGGCGGCAGCAGGTTGCCGGCGAACGATGGCATGGCCGCCAGGGTCACGCGACCGCGCTGCAGGGTGAAGCGTTGACGCAACTCGTCCTCGACATTGTCCCAGTCGGCGATCAACCGGCGCGCCAGCGGCACCAGGGCTTCGCCTTCGGCGGTGAGCGCCACGTTGCGCGTGTTGCGGGTGAACAGGCGCCCGCCGAGGCCCTCTTCCAGCGCCTTGATGGTCAGGCTCAGGGCCGATTGCGACAGGTGCAGGCGTTCACAGGCCACGGCAAAGCTCAGGCTCTGGGCCACGGCCAGAAAGGCACGGATCTGCTTGACGGTCATACTCGGTCTCTCCAGGGTCTTGTAGGAGCTGCCGAAGGCTGCGATCTTTTGATTTTGATCTTGCCCCCAAAAAACAGGATCAAAAGATCGCAGCCTTCGGCAGTTCCTACACATTGTTGAGTTTTATCTATTAATCAACCTTAAAAATCAACTTAACAAATGAATATTTCGGCGAGACACTCCTTCCCATTCGGCTAGCCAGCCGCCCACAAAGAATAAAAGAGGTGCATATGGCAGGTTTCGACAAGCGCGTGAGTTCCTACGAGGAAGCTCTGGCAGGTCTTGAAGACGGCATGACCGTGATCGCTGGCGGCTTCGGCCTGTGCGGCATCCCGGAAAACCTGATCGCCGAGATCAAGCGCAAGGGCACTCGCGATCTCACCGTGGTTTCCAACAACTGCGGCGTCGACGGTTTCGGCCTCGGCGTACTGTTGACCGACCGCCAGATCAGCAAAGTGGTGGCGTCCTACGTCGGCGAAAACAAGCTGTTCGAAGAGCAACTGCTCAAGGGCGAAATCGAAGTCATCCTGACCCCGCAAGGCACCCTCGCCGAGAAAATGCGCGCGGGCGGCGCCGGCATTCCGGCCTTCTTCACCGCCACCGGCGTGGGCACCCCGGTCGCCGAAGGCAAGGAAGTGCGCGAATTCCATGGCCGCAAGTACCTGATGGAAGAGTCCATCACCGGCGACTTCGCCATCGTCAAAGGCTGGAAAGCCGACCATTTCGGTAACGTGATCTATCGCCACACCGCCCAGAACTTCAACCCGCTGGCCGCCACCGCCGGCAAGATCACCGTGGTCGAAGTCGAAGAAATCGTCGAACCCGGCGAGCTGGACCCGGCGCAGATCCACACCCCTGGCATCTACGTCGACCGGATCATCTGCGGCACGTTCGAGAAGCGCATCGAACAGCGCACCGTGCGTAAGTGATCCCCTGCCCCCGGACCGAATGAAGGAATAACGACAATGGCACTTTCCCGCGAACAAATGGCTCAACGCGTCGCCCGCGAAATGCAGGACGGCTTCTACGTGAACCTGGGCATCGGCATTCCGACCCTGGTCGCCAACTACATCCCCGAAGGCATGGAAGTCATGTTGCAGTCGGAAAACGGCCTGCTGGGCATGGGTCCGTTCCCGACTGAAGAAACCATCGATGCCGACATGATCAACGCCGGCAAACAAACGGTGACCGCGCGCATCGGCGCTTCGATCTTTTCCTCGGCCGAGTCCTTCGCGATGATCCGCGGTGGCCATGTCGACCTGACCGTACTGGGCGCCTTCGAAGTGGACGTGCAAGGCAACATCGCCTCGTGGATGATCCCCGGCAAGCTGGTCAAGGGCATGGGCGGCGCGATGGACCTGGTGGCCGGCGCAGACAACATCATCGTCATCATGACCCACGCGTCCAAGGACGGTGAGTCCAAGCTGCTGTCCCAATGCAGCCTGCCGCTGACCGGCGCCGGGTGCATCAAGCGCGTGCTGACCGACCTGGCCTACCTGGAAATCGAAAATGGCGCATTTGTCCTCAAGGAACGCGCACCTGGCGTCAGCGTTGAGGAAATCGTCGCCAAGACCGCTGGTAAACTGATCGTCCCGGACCACGTTCCGGAAATGCAGTTCGCTGCCCAGTGAGGAATCATTCCATGCAAGAAGTCGTCATTGTTGCCGCCACGCGCACCGCGATCGGCAGTTTCCAGGGTTCCCTGGCCAATGTTTCTGCCGTTGACCTGGGCGCTGCGGTGATCCGCCAGTTGCTGGCACAGACCGGCCTGGACCCTGCGCAAGTCGATGAAGTGATCATGGGTCAGGTGCTGACCGCCGGCGCCGGGCAGAACCCTGCGCGCCAGGCCGCGATCAAGGCCGGCCTGCCCTTCGCCGTACCGGCCATGACCCTGAACAAGGTCTGCGGTTCGGGCCTCAAGGCCCTGCACCTGGGTGCCCAGGCGATTCGCTGCGGCGATGCCGAGGTGATCATCGCCGGTGGCCAGGAAAACATGAGCCTGGCCAACTACGTCATGCCCGGCGCGCGCACCGGCCTGCGCATGGGCCACGCGCAGATCGTCGACACCATGATCAGCGATGGCCTGTGGGACGCATTCAACGACTACCACATGGGCATCACCGCCGAGAACCTGGCCGAGAAATACAGCCTGACTCGCGAGCAGCAGGACGCGTTCGCCGCCGCCTCGCAGCAGAAAGCCGTGGCCGCCATCGAAGCCGGGCGCTTCGTCGATGAAATCACCCCGATCCTGATCCCGCAGCGCAAGGGCGATCCGCTGTCCTTCGCCACCGACGAGCAGCCACGGGCCGGCACCACTGCCGAATCCCTGGGCAAACTCAAGGCGGCCTTCAAGAAGGACGGTTCGGTGACCGCCGGCAACGCTTCGTCGCTGAACGACGGTGCCGCCGCCGTGATCCTGATGAGCGCCGAAAAGGCCAAGGCCCTCGGCCTGCCGGTACTGGCGAAAATCGCGGCGTACGCCAACGCAGGCGTCGACCCGGCGATCATGGGCATCGGCCCGGTGTCGGCCACCCGTCGTTGCCTGGACAAGGCCGGCTGGAACATCGACCAGTTGGACCTGATCGAAGCCAACGAGGCCTTCGCCGCGCAATCGCTGGCAGTGGCCAAGGACCTGGAATGGGACTTGAACAAGGTCAACGTCAACGGCGGCGCCATTGCCCTGGGCCACCCGATCGGTGCTTCGGGTTGCCGCGTGCTGGTGACCCTGCTGCATGAAATGCTCAAGCGTGACGCCAAGAAAGGCCTCGCCACCCTGTGCATCGGTGGCGGTCAGGGCGTGGCGCTGGCGCTCGAAAGGGCTTAAAGCGTTCAACAGACGGCGCGGGGACCCACGAAGATCTGTCGCCGTCTGGACAACTGTGGCGAGGGGGCTTGCCCCCGTTGGAGTGCGAAGCACTCCCAAAATACTCGACTATTGCCGGGATTCTGGGGCTGCTGCGCAACCCAACGGGGGCAAGCCCCCTCGCCACATCCTGGTTTTTTTATCCCCGCTTTTTCATGTAGGCCGCGTCATCGTTCTTCGCGAGCAGTCACCCCAAGAACTGCAAAGTCAACCCACTGTCCGCCCCACTGATCACCGCAGATGCCCAGGAAACGCAGGCGCAAAAGATCCTTTCGTACAAATTCCGAAGGCTGCATGTATACAAAATCCGCATACAGATAAAGCAATCTGGCCGATGCAATGTTACCGTTGCCACCTCACACAGGTCGGAGATATGCGCGTGTTGATCCTCAAACTGCTGGTAATTCCAGGCTTCCTGCTGCTGATTTCCCTGGCCGGCAAACGCTGGGGACCGAGCGTGGCCGGTTGGCTGTCGGGGTTGCCAGTGGTGGTCGGACCGATCCTGTTGTTCCTTGCCCTTGAACAAGGCCTGGCGTTCGCTGCGCAATCGGCCACGGCGGCGCTGTCGGCCATGTTCGCGATGATTGCGTTTTGCGTGACCTACGCCCAGGTCGCACAACGCGCCGGATGGCCACTGGCGTTGCTGATCTCGCTGTCGGTCTGGGCGCTGGTGGCGATTGTCCTGTCGCTGATCCCGGGATCCCTGGTGTTTTCCCTGTGCGCCGCCGCGACCGCGCTGCTCGCCGCGCCTTATCTGTTCCCCGCTGTGCAACCGGTGCTAAGTGGCCCGGGGCCGAAATCCGACAAGCTTGTGTTGCGCATGATGGCGGGTGCATTGCTCACCCTGGTCGTGACGCTGCTGGCCAGCACCGTCGGCGACCGCTGGAGCGGTCTGCTGGCGGTGTTCCCGGTATTGGGCAGCGTGATGGCGGTGTTCTCCCAGCAAACCCGTGGACCGGCCTTTACCGCCGCGTTGCTGCGCGCCACCGCCACCGGCATGTATTCGTTCGCCGCGTTTTGCCTGGTATTGGCCCTGGCCCTGCCGTCGATGGGGATGAACGCGTTTGCCCTGGGCGTTGCGGTGTCGGTGGCCATGCTGGGGGTAACCAAACGCTTGCTGGCGCGGCCGGTCGGCCCGACGACGGACACTGGAGGAACGGCCATCAAGCGCTAAGCTGCATGATGTCATCGGGCCAGGATGTTGCCCGCCTCTACGCGCTGAAGGAACAGACATGACTGCATCTCGCTTGCGCACTGCCCGATCGGCAACCGCCGTGGGCGTGATTGCGATCTTCCTCTGGTCCTGCCTGGCGTTGTTGACCACCCTCACCGAAGGCATCCCACCCTTTGAACTGCTGACCTTGAGTTTCGGCGTGGCGTTTGCCGCCAGCCTGATCACCCTCGGCCGCCATGGCATGAGCGGGTTCAGCAGCTGGCGCCAGCTCTGGGCTGTCTGGGCCACAGGTTTCGTCGGGATTTTCGTATATCACGCGCTGTATTTTTTCGCGCTCAAGGTCGCGCCTGCCGCCGAAGCCAGCCTGATCAATTACCTGTGGCCGCTGATGCTGGTACTGCTGTCGGCCTTTACCGCCGGAGAAAAACTGCTCAAGCGCCAGGTGCTCGGTGCGGTGCTGGGGCTGGCGGGCACGGCGTTCATCATGCAGCAACGCGCCACCCACACGGCGGCGACCATGCCCGTCGCCGGGTATCTGGCAGCGTTCGGCTGCGCGCTGATCTGGGCCGGCTACTCGGTGTTCAACCGTCGTTTCAGCGCAGTACCCAGCAGCATCATCGGTGGCATCTGCGGCATGTCGGCTGCCGCCGGGCTGGTCTGCCACCTGGCCTTCGAAACCACCGTGTGGCCTGACCTCAATCAATGGGCGGCGATCGTCGTCCTCGGCCTGGGGCCAGCCGGACTGGCGTTCTTCGCCTGGGACCACGCCACCAAACACGGCAACCTGGCAACGCTGGGGGCGCTGTCCTACCTGGCGCCCTTGATCTCGACCTTGCTGCTGATCGTCGTCGGCCATGGCCATGCCAGCCCGATCCTGATCGTGCCGGCGCTGCTGATCATCGCTGGCGCGGTGATTGCCACCGCACAGGCGCCCGAAAAAGCACCCGCAACCCGTTCGATGGTTTCGCACGAGTAGAACAACTACCCCGTACGTCAATCGAACGGGTTTGATTCAACATCAGCCTCAGTTCCACCCCCTACCCGACTGAGGCCTGCCCCATGAAATTCTTCTTCCACCCTTCGCCGAACCCGATGAAAGTTGCCCTGCTGCTCGAAGAACTGCAAACGCCCTACGAACTGATCGGCGTCGACACCTTCAAGGGCGAGCAACACCAGCCAGCCTTCCTGGCGATCAACCCGAACGCCAAGGTACCCGCGCTGGTGGATGGCGATGCCAGCGTGTTCGACTCCCAGGCGATCCTGCTGCACCTGGCGCACAAACATCAGCGCTTTGTGCCAACGTCCGTTGCCGGCCAGGCCGAAATGCTTTCCTGGCTGATGTTCATCGGCACCGGCCTGTCACCGTTCTCCGGCCAGGCGGTGCACTTCCTGCACCATGCACCGGAAGATCTGCCTTACGCAAAAAACCGCTATTTCAAGGAAGTCGAACGCCATTACCGCATCCTCGACGAACGCCTGGCCACGCATCAGTACCTGGCTGGCGACACCTACAGCATCGCCGACATGGCCCTGTGGGGCTGGGCCAACTACGCGCCGTACATCCTCGGAGAGAACGGTCTGGCGGCGTACCCCAACGTCAAGCGCCTGTACGACGAAATCAGCACCCGCCCCGCCGCCCTGCGCGCCCACGGCCTGAAAGAGAAACTGGTGCTCAAGGCCGAATTTGACGAAGAAACCCGTCGCAACCTGTTCCCGCAAAACCAGGCGTAATCCGCCGGTTCCAGCCTGTGAGGGTGAAATGAGTGATCAATATGGAGTGGGGGCTTGCCTGTGGCGAGGGAGCTTGCTCCCGCTCGGCTGCGAAGCAGTCGCCAATCCTGCCCGCACAGTACATCTGAAAGAAAGCAGGGGGCCGCTTCGCGGCCCAGCGGGAGCAAGCTCCCTCGCCACATGAAAATCGCCTCACCTCCAGATCGCCACTCGGCCAAAGTGACCACTCGTTAGGGCACACTGGAATGCAGCACAACCTCCGTGGGATGATCGCGCCCCACCGCGCGCCCATCCCTGGAGATTCCGATGTCTTTGTTGAGTAAAAAAGCCCTTGTCCTGCTGTTGGCAGCCGCTACCGGCCTGGGGGCTTTGAATGCGCAGGCCGCCAAGGCCACTTCCAGCGATGCGCCAGCGCAGAAAGTTTCGATGCTCGGCAGCAAGTTCACCTTCAACCTGCCCAAGGGTTTCATCGCCAACCCGCTGCCGGCCAGCCCGGACGGTGCCAGCGGCACCCTGTACAGCAACGAATCCACCAAGACCGTGGTGATCGCCGCTGAAAACACCCTGCCCAACGGCATCAGCGTCAAGGACAACGATGGCGGGTTCCTCGACGGCACCGTGGCCGACTTCGATGCGGCGCAACACAAGTCCCTGCCCGACTACAACAAGCTCAGCGAGAAAACCCTGACCCAGAAATCCGGGCTGGGCCTGCGCCAGATCGACGGCACGGCCACGCAAGGCGGTGGCATGACCCTCACCACCACGCTGATGGCCGCCTCCGGCACCCGCATGGCGGTGATCCAGGTGATTTCCCGCCCTGGCGACATGGCGGCCCATGAAACCCTGATCAAACAGATCGTCAGCGGAAAATAAGGCTCAGGGGTTAAGACGCTGCAACCAGGCGCTCAAGTCCTGGATCTCTTCGGCGCTGATGTTGTGGCCGACACCGGGGTAGCCGTGAAACTCGGGTTCGAGTGACACGCTCTGCAACAGGCTGTTGGCTTCAGTGCCGTCGCTGTAGGGAAGGCGTTTGTCCTGCTCGCCATGACCAATGAAAATCGCCAGCGACTGGCGCTTTTCATCCGGTTTGAGCTCGGACTTGAGCACCGGCAGAATCCGCCCGCTCAACGCCGCGATCCCGCCGAGCGCTTCGGGGTGCCGCAAGCCCACTTCGTAGGACATGATCGCGCCCTGGCTGAACCCCACCAGGAACACCTTCTCCGGTTCGGTGTGATATTTCTTTGCGGCCTGTACGACGAAGTCCAGCAACAATTGGCCGCTGGACTTCAAATCATCGGTCTCACCGTTGTAGGCCCCTTCGCCCTTCTTGCGGAACCACTGATAGCTGCCCGCCTCCATCACCAAAGGCGCCTGCACCGACAGGTAGGTGTAGGACGCGGGCAAGTCATCCTTGATGCCGAACAGGTCCTGCTCGTTACTGCCGTAACCGTGAAGGAAAATCACCAGGGGCTGATGGTTCGAATCGGTGGTGGCCTGTGCCAGGTACTTGAGTGGCAGGTCGGTTTGCAGCGGGGTTTGGGCGTGGACGGCAGTGGATGCCAACAGCGTGAGCAGCGCGAGAATCTTCAACATGGGTCTTCCTTCACGGAATGCAGGATTCGCGCAAGAGCCTAACACTGGTCAGCAGGCAGGAACATCTCGGGCGTAGCTGATGCCGCCTTCGCGAGCAAGCTCGCTCCCACAAGGACCGCATTTCAAATGTGGGAGCGAGCCTGCTCGCGAAGAGGCCCGGACGGGCACTGAAGATTCCGAAGTCAGTCGTTGATCAACTTCCCCACCCGAATCGGTTCACGCCCGGCGACTTTCGCCTGCCAGGTGCCAGGCTGGGTGTAGCGCCCACGATCGATGGCGAACAGCACACCACTGGTGCCGGCCTGCACGGTGGTGACCTTGTCGTTCAACGGGTCGACCACCTCGAACAGCGCATCGCCCTTTTCTACCCACTCCCCGGCTTCACGCAGGAAACTGACCACGCCGTGATGCGGTGCGAACAGGTACTGGGTGCCTTCGAAAGGCATGCCTTCACAGCAGTCGGCCGGTGCCGCCGGCCAGATGCCGGAGATGAAACCCTGCTCGGCGAGGAAGCCGAGAATGGCCTCGCCATTGGCCCGGGCCTGGTCGACCCGAGTGTCCCCCATGCTGCCCAGCTCCAGCGTGGTCGCCAGGTTGGCCGGGGGAATCGCCGCCGCCGGGAATGCCCGGGCCAGGCGTAACCAGGGAGAAGAACAGGACTCGTCGAACGAGCTGCCGCCGGAGTCCTCACACAACAGCGCCACGCCAGCTTGCAAGCGCGCCGCCAGGGATCGCCATTGTGGCCAGTGCTGCGGCAACGCGTAGATGTGGATCGCAGCGTCGAAATCGCAATGCAGGTCGAGGGTGATGTCGGCGTCGCAAGCATGGCGCAGCAACAGGCGGTGCATGGCTTCCAGCTGCGATGTCGCTGCAGGCAAGTCATCGAGGACCTGACCCATGGTCTGGCGAATCAGCGCGATGTTGGCTTGGGCGTCGCTGCCGAGGCGATCACCGACCCGCTCGGCCACCGGCGCGCTGAGTTCGACGAACGAGCGGTTGAAGTTCTTGCCGCTGCCCAACTCGAATCGCCCCATGTGGCTGCCTTGCAGGTGCTGGTCGAGGCCAATGGGATTGGCCACCGGCACCAGTTCGATCACACCGTTCAACTGTCCTTGTTGTTCAAGTTCGGTCAGGCGCTTCTTCAACTCCCAGGCCGTGCGCATGCCCGGCAATTCGTCGGCGTGCAGGCTGGCCTGGATGTACACCTTGCGCGGGCCCGCGCCATAACGAAACACGCTGAGGGTGCGCTCAGTGCCCAGGTGGCTCCAGGGAAGTGTGTGATCGATACGTTGCATGGGAACTCCGAATTTTGAACGGCGAAATCACCTGTGGGAGCGGGCTTGCTCGCGAAGGCGTCGATATATTCAACATCCATGCTGCCTGACACGACGCCTTCGCGAGCAAGCCCGCTCCCACAGGTCTCTCTCTGCTGAAAATGATTGCACAAAAAAAGTGGCAGCCGCGTCAACGGCTGCCACTTTCTCGAACGGCTGGATTACTCGCCGTAAACGTCAAACTTGAAGTACTTGTCCTGCACTTGCTTGTACTTGCCGTTGGCGCGGATTTCGGTGATGGCTTTGTTGAACTGCTCGGCCAGGGCGGTATCGCCCTTGCGCACGGCAATGCCGGCGCCGCCACCAAAGTACTTCGGATCGTTGTACTCAGGGCCGACGAAGGCAAAACCTTTACCGGCGTCGGTTTTCAGGAAACCGTCGTCCAGGTTGACCGAGTCGGCCAGCAGCGCGTCGATGCGGCCGGAGACCATGTCCAGGTTGGCTTCCTGCTGGGAGCCGTAGCGCACCAGGACAATCCCTGCCGGTTGCAGCACTTCAGTGGCGAAGCGGTCGTGGGTACTGGCGCGCAGTACACCGACTTTCTTGCCCTTGAGTTCGGTCAGCGGGTCCTTGACGTCGGTGCCTTCCTTCATCACGAAGCGCGCCGGGGTGTGGTAGTACTTGATGGTGAAATCGACGTTCTTCTTGCGGTCGTCAGTGATGGTCATGGACGACAGGATGGCGTCGATTTTCTTGACCTTCAGCGCAGGGATCAGGCCGTCGAACTCTTGCTCGACCCAGGTGCACTTGACCTTCATCTGCTCGCACAGGGCATCGCCGATGTCCACGTCGAAACCGGTGAGTTTGCCGTCAGGGGTTTTCATCGAAAATGGCGGATAGCCGGCTTCGATGCCGATGCGGATCGGCTTGGCGTCGTCAGCCACGGCGGTCAGGGACAACATCGACAGTGCCAGGGCACCGAACATCACTAGCTTCTTCATTTATAACTCCTGTGTGCGGAGGCTTTTATTGGCAGCTTCGATTGGCAGCGTTCGGTCCTTGCTTTGTGAGCGGAAACCGAAGTGGCCGGCAGTCTAGAGCGGCTACAGGAGGGTAAATTACGCCAAGGCGACAAATATTTATAAAAAAGTGGCACCAGGATCGAGTCATTGCGGTGCATTCGCCATGACGGCGCAACGTCTTTCGGACAGATCGCGTTTTCAGACCAGGACTACAGCTCTTTCGGCGCCAACCGACGTACCGGGCCGACTGGCGATACCGAGTGTTTTACGGCACATTGGGCACCCTTGCGTCCCATCGAGAGTAGCCCGATGCCCACGTTGAACCTGATCCAGCACCACCCTGCCGAAGGCCCGGGTGCCATCGCCGTTTGGGCCGAGTCCATAGGGCTGACGCTGAAGGTGTTTCGCGCCGACCTGGGGCAGTTGCCGCCCGTCAGCGCCGATCCGGTGATCCTGTTGGGCGGGCCTTATGAATCCAATGCCGGCCCGGCCTGGCTTGCGGCCGAACGGCAATGGCTCAAAGGCAGTCTGGATCTGGGCGGCGCCGTGTTCGCCATCTGCCTGGGGGCTCAGTTGCTGGCGTTGAGTCTGGGCGGCCATGTACGGCGCATGGACCGGAGCGAAACCGGATGGACCACGGTGAGCTTTATCGATGGGCAAGCGCTGAAGGTACTCGAGTGGCACGAAGACGCCATCGACCTGCCGCCTGGCGCGCAGTTGTTGGCCAGCAGCGAGCACTGTGTGCAGCAGATGTACCGCGCCGGGCCGGCGCGGCTGGGGTTGCAGTTTCATCCGGAGTGGAACGCCGAGTCGGTGGCCGCGCTCAATGCGCATTTTGGTGAGGAGTCGCCATTGCCACGGGGGGTGCAGGACGGTGCAGCCTATGCCGAGGTGTTGGCGTGGTTGCAGGCGACACTGGATGAGTGGTGGGCGGCCGCTAACGAACACTGATCCGTATCAAAGCACATTCCTGTGGCGAGGGAGCTTGCTCCCGCTCGGCTGCGCAGCAGACGCAGTTTTTGGGGTCGCTACGCGCCCCAGCGGGAGCAAGCCCCCTCGCCACAAAAATCAACGGGGTTTGAAGGTCAGCATTCGCAACCGATCACTTCACGGGCCGGGCGCTGCTGGGCGACACTCAACTCAAACCCTTCATCCAGCCACCCGGTCACGCCGCCGATCATCTCCTTGACCGGATAACCCAGGGCCGCCAACTTCACCGCCGCCTTGTTGGCGCCGTTGCAGTGAGGCCCGGCGCAATAGACCACAAACAAAGTGTTTTTCGGATAACCGGCCAAACCTTCGGCGGTCAGCAAGCGCCCGGGAATGTTGATCGCTCCCGGTACATGCCCGCGCTCGAACGCCAGCGGGCCACGCACATCCACCAGAATGAAATCGATTTCGCCAGCCTGCTGGCTGCCGTAGACGTCGGAACAATCGGTCTCGAACGTCAGACGGTTGCTGAAATGCATCAGGGCGATGGCCGATGGGGCGGCGGGAATTTCGCGAACCAGACTGGTCATGGGCAGTACTCCAAAGAGGCGGTGGGTGTGGGGAGACTTTATCCGCCAGGCACTTGCGGCTACAGTGGCGCACAAGACACCGATCGGGAATTTTCCGCCAAATGCATCCCAACCCAACCAAGGTCGCGATTCTGGCCTACGACGGCCTCTGCACATTCGAGTTCGGCATTGCCGTGGAGATCTTCGGCCTGCCACGCCCCGAGTTCGATTTCCCGTGGTACGAACATCGTATCGTCGCCGTCGATCAAGGCCCGATGCGTGCCATGGGCGGCATCCAGGTCCTGGCCGATGGCGGCATGGAATTGCTCGCCGATGCCCGCACCATCATCATTCCCGGCTGGCGCGACCGCAACGCCACGGTCCCCGCAGAGCTCATCGATGCCCTGCGCCAGGCCCATGCGCGGGGCGCACGGTTACTGTCAATCTGTTCCGGGGTGTTCGTCCTTGCCGCCACCGGGTTGCTCGACGGCCACAGTGCGACCACGCACTGGCGCTACACCTCGGAACTGGCCGAGCGGTTTCCCGGCATCCTGGTGGACCCGGACGTGCTGTATGTCGATTCGGGCCAGTTGATCACCTCCGCCGGCAGCGCAGCCGGCATCGATGCCTGCCTGCATCTGGTGGCCCGGGATTTCGGCACGCAAGTGGCTAATTCCGTGGCGCGCCGCCTGGTCATGTCGCCGCAACGCAGCGGCGGCCAGGCGCAATTCATTCCGACGCCGGTCAGTCCCACACCGCGCAGCGATCTTTCCCGCGTCATGCAGTGGGCACGTGAGCGCTTGCACGAACCGCTGGAAGTGCGCGACCTGGCCAGCGAAGCCGCCATGAGCGAACGCACCTTCCTGCGTCGCTTCACCGAAGCCAGCGGCCAGTCACCGAAAACCTGGTTGCAGCAGCAACGTCTGGGCCGCGCCCGCGAACTGCTGGAAAGCAGCGACCAGAACACCGAACAGATCGCCGAACGTTGCGGTTATCGCTCGGTGGAAAGTTTTCGGGTGGCCTTTCGCACTGTGGTTGGCGTGCCGCCTTCGGTGTATCGGGAGCGGTTTGGGCGTGGGGGCAGTGCTGGTTTTTGAGGTGTTCTCGAGGGCCTCTTCGCGGGCAAGCCCGCTCCCACAGGGATGGTGTGAACAACACAATACCTGTGGGAGCGGGCTTGCTCGCGAAGGCGTCAGCCCGGTCACCCACTGGTCAAGGCTTGCGCAACAGATAGGTATCCATGATCCAGCCATTGGCCAGCCGTGCCGCCTTGCGCACCCGTTCGATTTCATCCGCCACATCCCTGAGCTTGCCGCTGATCAGGATTTCATCCGGCGTCCCCAGATAGGCCCCCCAGTAAATCTCGGTGTCCCGGTCCGCCACCTGATGGTAGGCATCCTGGGCATCGAGCATCACCACCAGGCTGTCGGCATCGCTCACCTGCCCTGCCGCCAACCGTCGGCCCGTGGTGATTTCAACGGCGCGGCCAATCTGGTTGAGCGCCACCTTGTGCTGTGCCGCCAGGGCCTGGACGCTGGTAATGCCGGGGATCACCTCGAACTCGAACGCGCTGGCGCCCGAGGCCTGGATCGCCTGAAGGATACGGATTGTGCTGTCGTACAGCGCGGGGTCGCCCCACACCAGGAAACCACCACACTGGTCGTCGGACAGTTCTTCATTGATCAGCCGTTCGAAGGTCTGCTGTTTGGCCAGGTTCAAGTCGTCGACACTGCTCCTGTAGTCCACCTCACCGCGCTCGCGCTCGGGGCTGTGGGCCTGGACAAAACGGTAATCGTGGTCGGTGATGTAGCGTTCGCAGATTTCGCGCCGCAAGTCGATGAGTTTGTCTTTGCTCTCGCCCTTGTCCATGAGGAAAAAAACGTCGACCTGATTCAGCGCCTTCACCGCCTGCATCGTGATGTAGTCGGGATTGCCGGCACCGATGCCGATGACCAGGAGTTTTTTCATCACAGCAGGTCCTCGGGGTCGGTACCCGGCAAGCGCAACCGCCAGCGGCCATGGAACCTCAACTCGACCGCCGACAGGGGTTCGACGTCGATCATGTCGGATGCCGCACCCTGCAACACCTGCGTCAGAGCGGCGCGGATGACAAAGGGATGGGTAATGGCAACGATGTGTCCGGGTGTCGATTGCAACGCGGTCAACCACGCCCCCACCCGCTCGCCCAGTTGCACCAGCGACTCGCCACCGTGGGGAGCCGAAGCCGGATCCCCCAGCCAATGCTCGAGGGCCCCGGGATCGTTTTTTTGCAGGTCGCCGATGCGCTCACCGCCCCAACGCCCGAAGTCGCAATCCTTCAGTGAGTCGACAATCTGCGCCGCGCTGCCGAACAGCTCAGCGGTTTGCCGGGTGCGCAGTTCCGGACCGCAGACAAGGCGTGGAACGCCCTTGAACTGATTGCAACGGGAAAGCCTGAGCGCTTGCCAATCCGTTTCCAGAGGTTCGTCCAATGGAAAACGCGCCAGTTTCTGTGCGACGGTTCGAGCGTGACAAATCAGGGTTAAACGGGTCGCCTGCACCGGCAATCACTCCAGGGATGGAAAGGAACAACGGCGTCAGGGGACTGCCATCGCGCAATTGTGCCGCAAGCGAGCAGGCCTTGGGGTAATGCCGATCAGTTAAGAGTGACACTGACCTGTGGCGAGGGAGCTTGCTCCCGTTGGGCAGCGAAGCGGCCCCATCAAACGGGCCTGCTGCGCAGTCCAGCGGGAGCAAGCTCCCTCGCCACAGGTTGATCAGCGCTGACCGGCCCCTTGACTGATTGGCATTAGGCCCTGGGGGCGTTTAATTTTGCTGTTTGAAGCGGACTCCTTCAGGCATTTCCTGGCAGATTTTCTGTTATCGCTGACTGCAACTCAGGCAATGGCCTACAAGACTTTGCGACATCGGCGTAGCCCTTTGCTGCAGGCACTTCGCCCCTTTTTCGGGCACGACCGGACCACGCGAAAATTAACTAGACAGGCAGTACGCGATAATTAAATACTCTTTTCAACGGACTGTTAAAACATGTGCCACGCTCATCCAGCAGGAGCCCGGATGCCCTCTCTCCAATACCCGATCAATGTGCCAGGCCCGGCAACGCCTGCGGCCGAGCCGTCCGTCCCTCGTTTAATGCAGGCAATCCCAAGCAGCATCTGACAAGAAGAAGAGTGGCGCCTGACAACGATCAGATGTCCACCGAATAATTGTGTGGAAAAACCGACAGTGATAGTCAGGTTCGGCTCAAACCGCCGGATCGTTTGATACAGGAGTGTCTCCATGCTGGTCTTGCGTCCAGTCGAGTTGGCTGACCTGCCAAGGTTGCAGAAGCTGGCTCGTGAAAGCCTGGTGGGCGTCACATCCCTGCCCGACGACAGCGAACGGTTGCGCGAAAAAATTCTCGATTCCTGTGCCTCGTTCGAGAAAGCCGTCGAGGGTCATGGCCGGGAAAACTATTTCTTTGTCCTCGAAGACCCGGCGACGCAGCACCTGGTCGGCTGCTCGGAAATCCTCGCCACGGCGGGGTACGACGAGCCGTTCTACAGCCTGCGCAACCGGCACTTCACCAGTGCCTCGCGGGAACTGAACATCGAGCACGGTGTACCGGCCTTGTCGTTGTGTCACGACCTCAGCGGCCACACCTTGCTGCGCGGCTTCCATATCGATGCCGCACGGGTACACACCGCCCACTCCGAACTGCTGTCCCGGGCGCGCCTGTTGTTCATCGCGGCCCATCCCGGGCGGTTTTCCGCAACGGTGATCACCGAAATCGTTGGTTACAGCAGTGATGAAGGGCACTCGCCATTCTGGGATGCCGTGGGCAAGCATTTCTTCGACCTGCCCTACGTCGAGGCCGAACGGCTTTGCGGCCTGCAAAGCCGTACCTTTCTTGCCGAACTGATGCCGCAGTATCCGATTTACGTGCCCATGCTGCCCAAAGCGGCACAGGACTGCATCGGCAGCATCCACCCCGATGGCCAGGAAGCCTTCGATATCCTCGAGC
The DNA here is from genome assembly GCF_019219225.1 of Pseudomonas sp. PDM32. NCBI lineage: Bacteria > Pseudomonadati > Pseudomonadota > Gammaproteobacteria > Pseudomonadales > Pseudomonadaceae > Pseudomonas > Pseudomonas sp. PDM32. Next base: position 285,287 of record NZ_JAHUWE010000008.1, on the reverse strand, counting down.
GTGAAGGCTTCGAAACCAACAGCTACATCGATCTGTTCGATGGCGGCCCGACGCTCTATGCGCGCACCTCGGGCATTCGGTCCATCGCCCACAGCCAGTGTGGCCTCACACAGCGCGGCCCGGTGAACGATGCCCGGGGCAGCTATCTGGTGAGCAACGAGTCCTTGACGGACTATCGGGCCATCGTCGCCGATCTTGACTACATCGCCGGGCAACCCGTCACGCTGGACGCGGCCATGTGCACGGCGCTGAAGGTCACCGAGGGCAGCCCGGTCAGGCTGATCGCCCTGTGAGTGCCCGCCTGGGTCAACGCCAACGCCCGAACACCCATGAACAAGGAACAGCCGCATGATTGTCCGTCCGGTCCAGATCACCGACCTGCCCGCCTTGTTTATGCTGGTGCGTCAGGCCAGCCCCGGACTCACCAGCCTGCCGGCCGACGAAGAACGCCTGGCCTACCGGATCCGCTGGGCCCAACGCACTTTCGCCGGGCAGGTCGATCGGGCCGATGCCGATTACCTGTTCGTGCTCGAGGACGACGAGCAGCAAGTGGTGGGCGTCAGCGCCCTGACGGGTGGGATCGGTCTGCGCGAGCCCTGGTACAACTACCGGGTCGGGCTGACGGTCAGTGCTTGCGCGGACCTGGGTATCCAGCGCCAGATCCCGACCCTGTTCCTGAGCAATGAATTGACCGGGCAATCGGAAGTCTGCTCGTTGTACCTGCGCCCCGATCAGCGCCAGGGAAGCAACGGCCGTTTGCTTTCGCTCGGGCGCTTGTTGTTCGTAGCCGAGTTTACGCAGCTGTTCGGCAACCGGCTGATCGCCGAATTACGCGGCAGTACCGACGAACGAGGCGGCTCACCGTTCTGGGACAGCCTTGGCCGGCATTTTTTCAAGATGGATTTCAGCCATGCCGATCACTTGTCCGGGCTGGGCAACAAATCGTTCATCGCCGAACTCATGCCACGCCAGCCGCTGTACACCTGTCTGCTCACCGAACAGGCCCAAGCGGTGATAGGCAAGGCCCACCCGAACACCGAGCCGGCCCTGAAAATCCTCAGTGCCGAAGGTTTTGCCCACAAGGGCCATATCGATATCTTCGACGGCGGACCGGTCATCGAGGCCCCGGTTTCCGGTATCCGCACCGTGTGCGACAGCCGACCGCTGCAACTGGCCATCGGCTCGCCGGACGCTAACGATCCGCTTTGGCTGATTCACAATCGGCGCCTGGAAAACTGCCGCATTACCTGCGTCCCGGCCCGACTGGCGGGCAACAGCCTGGTGGTCGATCGCCTGACCGCCAAGCGCTTGCAACTGCAGCCCGGCGACTCGGTACGCGCCGTGCCGCTGCTCAACCAGCGGCACCAGGCCGCAGCGGCGTGACCTATCAGCTTGCTGCCTCAGGCGTCAATCCGGCTTACCCAGCAAATTCGTCATCATTCTCCCCCTGCGCGCGTGATAGCCTTTTATTTCTTCGGCGTTGACACTTTTGCTCAAGCCCTTCCATTCCATTGGTGGAACTCATATGTCCAGGCTTTCCCATCAAGATTTGCGCCGCAACTTTCGCCAACTGTTCGCTTCCAACACCTGCTACCACACGGCCTCGGTGTTCGACCCGATGTCGGCGCGCATCGCCGCCGACCTGGGTTTCGAAGTCGGGATCCTGGGTGGCTCGGTCGCCTCGCTGCAGGTGCTGGGCGCCCCAGACTTTGCCCTGATCACCCTCAGCGAGTTCGCTGAGCAGGCCACCCGCATCGGCCGCGTTGCCCAGTTGCCGGTGATTGCCGATGCCGACCACGGTTACGGCAACGCGCTCAACGTCATGCGCACCATCGTCGAACTCGAACGCGCCGGCGTCGCCGCGCTGACCATCGAAGACACCCTGCTGCCCGCGCAGTTCGGTCGCAAATCCACCGACCTGATCACGGTCGCCGAAGGCGTCGGCAAGATCCGCGCGGCACTGGAAGCCCGCTGCGATAAGGAAATGGCGATCATCGCCCGCACCCACGCCGGGATTCTGCCGGTGCAGGAAATCATCAGCCGCACCCGGCAATACCAGCAAGCCGGGGCCGACGGGATCTGCATGGTGGGCGTCAAGGACTTCGACCATCTGGAGCAGATCGCCGAGCACCTGAGCGTGCCGCTGATGCTGGTCACCTACGGCAACCCCCTGCTGCGCGACGACAAGCGCCTGGCCGAACTGGGTGTGCGTGTGACCATCGACGGCCATGGCGCCTACTTCGCCGCGATCAAGGCGACCTACGACAGCCTGCGCGAGCAACGCCAGATCCTCACCCAGACCTCGGACTTGAGCGCGACCGAGCTCACTCACACCTACACGCAACCTGAGGAATACATCCGCTACGCGGAAGAGTTCATGAGCGTGAAGGAGTGATGGTTTAACCCGGCACGACGCCATCGTCGGATCGCCTGGTTCGCGGTTGCACACCAATGTTGGACTCGCCACAGATCCACTGTGGGAGCGGGCTTGCTCGCGAAGGCGTAGTGTCAGTCGATACAAATACTGAATGACACACCGCATTCGCGAGCAAGCCCGCTCCCACATTTGGATTGCGGGTGTACACAGGTGATGGACTCACCACAAATCTACTGTGGGAGCGGGCTTGCTCGCGAAGAGGCCATCACAGCCAACATCCCTGCCGCCTGACACTCCGCCTTCGCGAGCAGGCTGACTCCCACAGGTCTTGCGGTGGGCGGTCACGCCGAGTCGAGCAGTTCGCGATGGGGTTTGCCATTGCCGCAACAGATCACGCGGTTACGCCCGGTGGTCTTGGCTTCGTATAGCGCATGATCGGCGTCGTTGAGCCAAAGCGTCGCGTCGGCGTGCGCCGGGTCGAATGACGCCAGGCCAATGCTCAGGCTGACTTTCAGTGCCGGACTCTGCTCGTAGCCCAAGGTGGCGAAGCGATCACGCAACGCCTCCATGAGCACCGCGGCGCGGTTCAGGGGCAGGTCCGGAAGGATCACGCAGAACTCGTCACCGCCGTAGCGCCCGGCCACATCGGTCGCTCGCAGGTTCTGCTTGAGCATTTTGCTCAACTGACGCAGGACGATGTCACCGGCAACATGGCCGTAGGTGTCGTTGATGGCCTTGAAATGGTCGATGTCGATCAGGGCAATCGCCCCGCCTTTTTGCTGGCGTTTGCAGCGCTGGAACTCGACTTCCAACTGGTCCTTCCAGGTGCCATGGTTGAACAGGCCCGTCAGGCTGTCGGTGCGGCTCAGTGCCAGCAGTTCACGCTTCTGACGGCCGAGGGTATGGGCCTGGCGGAAGCAGATCCAGCCCAGCGCCAACGGATACAGGCACAGCAAGGGCAAACAGGCATAGAGCTGCAGCGGGCTGGTCGCTGGAATGAACGCAGGGGCGAAAATCTGTAAACCGACGCCGATGCCCAGCACTTGCGCGGCCGTCCCGGCCAGCAGGAAGCGCATGCCGCCGATGGCCACGTTGTTCATGGCCATCATGGAAATGGTGGTCGCGCTGGGCAACGGATTGAAATGCATCGCGGCAATCCAGAAGCCGCCGAGAAAGGCATCGATCAGCAGATTGCGGTGTTCGGCGTGATAAGGCTTTCTGGCCCGGCGCGCCCATTGATAAGCCACGTGCGGCCAGACCAGGCCATTAAACCACATGAAACCCCAGACCCAGGGCGCTGGATCGAGTGGATACATCGCCGCGCTCACGCACACCAATCCCAGGGCCACCCCCAGGATTCGCGATGTATAGAGCCTCCTGGCCAATGAGAAACCCTTTCCTCCCGCTTTTTCCATAAGGCCTCTGTGCCACTCGACGGAATGCGATAACAGCCTGCGCCTGTGCGCTGGAGTCTATCAGGGCGAGATTAAATAGCCATCACCGGCTGGCGGGCTGAATATCGCGGCATCACCCTCGCATAAAAGCAAAAGCCTCACCCCGGAAACGGCTATACATGAAAGAAGGGGTTGATCAATGACCATAAGAGGAGGCCCATGCAGACCTTTCAAGTATTGATCATCGGCAGCGGGTTTGGCGGCCAATGTGCCGCAATCAATTTGCTCAAGGCCGGGATCGACGATTTTCGCCTGCTGGAGCGGCGGGATTTCTTCGGCGGCACCTGGTGCCAGAACACCTACCCCGGCGCGGCCGTCGACGTACCTTCGCCGCTGTATTCGTTGTCTTTCGCACCCTATCGCTGGACGCAGATGTTCGCCGAACAGGCCGAGCTGCATCGCTACACCCGCCATGTGGTGGAACACTTCGGCCTGCGCGACAAGGTGGAACTGGACGCGAATGTCGAGCGCATCGAATGGGACGACACCAGCAAGCGCTGGACCGTCTACACCGCCGGCAAGGGCACGTATTGCGCGCAGTTCCTGATCAACGCGACCGGGCCGCTGAGCCAACCGGTGGTGCCGCACTTCGAGGGACAGGAGCGTTTTCAAGGTAAAACGTTTCACACCAACAACTGGGATCACGGCTACGACTATCGGGACAAACGCGTGGCCATCGTCGGCAGCGGCGCCAGTGCGGCCCAGGTGATACCGGCCATCGCCCCGGATGTCGGGCACTTGCATGTGTTCCAGCGCACGCCCCACTGGGTGTTGCCCCGGGCCGACCGCAGCTTTGGCCGTTTCCAGCGCTGGCTGCTGGGGCTCAAGCCGGCCTACAAACTGCTGCGCTGGGGGATCTACTGGCAGTTCGAAACCCGGGTGATTGCCTTCAAGTATTCGAAGCCGGCGATACACTTGGTCCAGCGCCAGGCCCTGCGCTTTCTCAAACGCCAGGTGCCGGACGCCGAACTGCGACGCCAACTGACGCCGGACTACACCATCGGCTGCAAACGAGTGATCCTGTCCAGCACGCTGTATCCGGCACTGGCGCGGCGCAACGTGACGCTGCATAGCCGCGAGCAAGGCATCGCCGCCATCGACGAAACCGGCATCGTTACCCTGGACGGCCAGCACATCGACCTGGACCTGATCGTCTGGTCCACCGGCTACGACGCCACCGACGGCGTGATTTCCTACCCGGTCACGGGGAAAAACGGCACCCGTCTCAAGGAGGTCTGGGCGCAATACCCCCGAGCCTACCTCGGCACCGCCCTGCCCGACTTTCCTAACCTGTTTATCGTCACCGGGCCGAACACCGGGATCGGCCACACCTCGGCGCTGTTCATCATCGAATCGCAGATGAACTACATCCTCGACTGCATTCGCACGTTGAAGGCTCAAGGTTTACGCAGCATCGAAGTTCGCCATGAGGCGGAACGTACCTACACTGAAATGATCCACCGGGAAATGGAACGTACCGTGTGGAAGTCCGGTGGTTGCCACAGTTGGTATCAAAGCAAGAGCGGTCATGTGATTGCGATGTTTCCGGGGTTCAGTTTCAGCTTTCATCGCTTGACCCGAGCGCTGAAACCCGCCGATCACATTTTGTCCTGAGCAGATAGAAGGGAGACGCGTGATGCTTTTGTTGTTCGTGGTTCTCGCAGTATTCGTCGCCTGGAGCTGGTTGACCTACCCGGCCATCGGCTACTGGCTCTATGACTTGTGCATGGCGGCCGAGGCCAAGCTGTACCGGCTGCACAAGATCGTCGTGCCCATCCCCGAGATGACCGTCTCGACCTGGCAAGGCGGGCCGTACGAGGCCACCAGCAGTGTGCTGATGCTCCATGGCTTCAGCGCCGACAAGAACCTCTGGCTGCGTTTCGCCCGGCACTTTGTCGGCAGCCATCGCGTGATCATCCCGGACATCGCCGGCCATGGCGAAACCGGCTTCAAGGCGGGCGGCGGCTACGACATCCCGTTGCAGGCCAAGCGCATGATCCAGCTGCTGGACGTATGCGGCGTCGAGAAAGTCCATGTCATCGGCAACTCCATGGGTGGCTACATGGCGGCGTGGCTCGCGGCCAATTACCCCGAGCGCATTGTGTCCCTGGCCCTGATCGACCCGGCGGGGGTCACCTCGCCCGAGCCCAGTGACCTGGAGCGGCATTTGGCCAAGGGCCACAACCCGTTCCTGATTCATTCGCGGGAAGAATTCCAGCGTTTCTACGCCATGACCATGGCATCCCCGCCCTGGGTGCCGAAACTCGTGCTCGATGCCGTGGCCCAGCGCTATGAACAGTCCCGCGAGGAGCTGGAAGAAATCTTCCGCGATTTCCGCGCCAGCCCGCCGATGGAACCCCACCTGCCCGACATCAGCGTCCCGTCGCTGTTGCTGTGGGGGCGCAAGGACCGGCTGATCGACGTCAGCAGCGTGGCGGTCTGGAGCAAGGGCATCGCCGACCTGCGCGTGCATATCTGGGACGCCATCGGGCACATGCCCATGGTGGAAGCGCCCTCCGGTTCGGCGCGCCTGTATCGGGAGTTTTTGGCATCGCTGCGCTCGGAGAGTCCACAGGATCAACGGCTGCACTAGGTTTGCAGTCCTTTGCAGAATGAAGTTCGTCAGAAACTTCGTTTGTCGGCGTCGCTGAAGGCTGCGATCTTTTGCCCATCCTTTACGTCACCGCGCCAGGAATCCTGTTCATGAACCACCCGAACTTCGTCAGCCCTGACCTGATCCGCCAACGCTTCTCCAAAGCGATGTCCGACATGTACCGCGAGGAAGTGCCGTTGTACGGCGCGTTGATGGAGCTGGTGGAGCAGACCAACCGTCACGTGCTGCACAGCGATCCACAGATCCTCCGACAGCTCAGCAGCACTGGCGAAATCGAGCGCCTGGACCTGGAGCGCCATGGGGCGATCCGCGTCGGTACGGCCGATGAACTGGCGACCCTCGCCCGCCTGTTCGCGGTGATGGGGATGCAACCGGTGGGCTACTACGACCTGACACCGGCCGGCGTCCCGGTGCATTCCACGGCGTTTCGCGCCGTGCATGAAGCGTCGTTGCAGGTCAGTCCGTTCCGGGTGTTCACCTCGCTGTTGCGCCTGGAGTTGATCGAAGACCTGGAGCTGCGAGCGTTCGCCCAGTCGATGCTCGACCGGCGCTCGATCTTCACCGCCAAAGCCCTTACGCTCATCGAGCATGCCGAGTCCGAGGGGGGCCTGACCGAACCGCAAGCCCGGGAATTCGTCGAACAGGCCCTGGAAACCTTTCGCTGGCACCACAGCGCCACCGTCACCGCCGAGCAGTATCAGAAACTCAGCGCCCAGCATCGGCTGATCGCCGACGTGGTGGCGTTCAAGGGCCCGCACATCAACCACCTGACGCCACGGACCCTGGACATCGACATCGTCCAGGCGCAAATGCCCGCCCATGGCATCACCCCCAAAGCAGTGATCGAAGGTCCGCCCCGCCGCCAGTGCCCGATCCTGCTGCGCCAGACCAGTTTCAAGGCCCTCGACGAGCCGATTGCCTTCACCGATCAGAACGAAGCTCGCGGCAGCCACAGTGCCCGCTTCGGCGAGATCGAACAGCGCGGTGCCGCCCTCACGCCAAAAGGCCGCGCACTGTACGACCGCTTGCTCAATGCCGCGCGGGACGAACTCAAGGACTTCCCCAACGAGGCCAACGCCGCGCGCTATAACACCCTGATGGCGCAGCATTTCAGCGAGTTCCCCGACACCTGGGAAGGCATGCGCCAACAGGAGCTGGCTTACTTCCGCTACTTCGTGACGGAAAAAGGCCTGGCGGCGGGCGACCTGAAAAACGTCGCCCTGGACGATCTGCTCGGCAGCGGTTACCTGCGGGTTGAACCGCTGGTGTACGAAGACTTCCTGCCGGTCAGCGCAGCGGGGATTTTTCAGTCGAACCTGGGGGACGCGGCGCAAACCCGCTACGGCGTGCACTCCAATCAGCAGGCGTTCGAAAAGGCCCTGGGGCGTACGACGATCGATGAGTTGGCGTTGTATGCCGAGAGCCAACGGCGCTCGATCGAACAGTGCTTCGCGGCGTTGGCCGATGTTGAAAAAGGCTCTTCGAGCAATCCCGGGAAACACCGATAACGCAATACCTGTAGGAGCCAGCCTGCTGGCGATGGACTCCAGTGCGCCGTGTTCATCCAGTTAACCCGCGTTATCGTTAACGACCATCGCTGGCAGGCCAGCTCCTACAGGGGACCGTGCCCACGCTGAAACCCCCAAAAAAAACGGGCGACCCGCAGGTTGCCCGTTTTTTTTATATCCGAAACTTTCAATACAACCAATAAAGTGTTCGCCCAGTGCAATGGCCTCGGCAATCCATGCACTGGTAAAGAGCCGCACACTGGGCGAACGGAAAGCATTTTAGTAGATGAGAATCAATATGTCCGCACTGCAAAGATGAAATTTATCGACACAATGTTTAAGGAAATATCGACTTGTTTGCGACGCCGCACAACGCTTTAAACGCGACCGTTAGACGCTATGAGCTGATTATTCCTGTACAAGACTTCTACAAAAACAATCAGCCCATATCACTCAATTTCAGTGCTTGCTGGTCACCGTCAATATGTCGGTGTAAACCACGTTAACGCTTTGTCCAACTTTCAAGTCCTTGAGTTTGGCCTGGACTTCAGGTCGCTTGACGTCAACCGTCTTGGACTTGCCTTCCGGGTTTTCAAAAGTCACTTGGTGTTTTTTCTGGTCGATGTGGGTGATTTTCAGCTGCACTTTCACTTGACGGTAAGCTTCGCCGCCGGGGTTGTCGCTACCGGGTGCTGCGCGCACTTCGCCAGTGGCTTCGGCAGTGCCCGGCAGGCCTTTGTCGACATCGGTGTCGAGGAAGGCGGCAACGGCGCTGGTGACCCTGATGTCGACCGTGTCGCCGGCCTTGAGGTTGTCGAGGTTTTTCGCCTTCTCGGTCAGTTGCACAGGGAATTCATTACCCTGCGGGCCTTTGAGGACCACGATACGGTTTGCGGTATCTACCGAAACGACTTGGGTGGCGACCTGATCGACCACCACCACTTCGGACAACGGGAGTTCGGCGGCAACCGCACCGAAACTGGCGGCAGACAGCAAGGTGGCGAGGGTGATGGCTTTGGTCAGTGCGTGGCGTTTCATAGGCAGAACTTTCCCTGTGATGGATGGCAACAGACGGCGTTGAAGCCAGGCCCAACGCCATGTGTGCGATGAGCATAGACGCTGTTTGGCGAGTGGTCGTGGCGGGCCGCTGATTTTCTAATACCCGGTCATTTCCAGATAGCCGATCCCTGCATGACTGCCACTGAGGCGCACCGGGCCTTCCCAGTACGGTATGCGCAAGTCCATCCACGCCTGGGGATTGAGCGCGGTGATGACGATATCGAGGTGTCTGGAGGGGATCCTGATCGACCAGCGAGTGGGCATCTCGCGCCCGGCCACGCTGGCCCTGTCTTGCGGTGTGAGGCTGATGTCGCCGGCGTGCAGCAACTGTGTCTGCCCCCGGGCGTCGATCCAGGTGCCGGTGAGGTAAGGCTCGCCGTCTTTTTGCCGCATGCGATACAGCATCACCTGCTCGCCGCTGTCCAGGTGCAGGGAGAACCAGTCCCAACCGCTCTGGTTGGCCGTCAAGGGCTGGCTGCTCCATTCGCGGTCGAGCCAGGCCGGGCCACTGACCTGAAAGGTCTGGCCGTCGATTTCCAGGCTGCCGCTGGCCTGGAAAAACGGCTGACTGTAGTAGTAAGAGGCCTGCCCCTGTTCGGATTTCTGGCTGAAGCCCTTGTCGCCTTGCAGCACCAGCGGACCTGTCGAGGTCAACCGCAGCCGGTAGCTGAAACGCTTGTCGCGGGCACTGAGCAGCAGGTCGGCCAACGGATCCTCGGCTGTTGCCTGGCTGCTCAGTTGCCAGTCGTCGATCCATGCATTGAACGGCGCAACGCTGACACCAGCCTGACCGACGCCGCCACGGGCGTAGCGCTCAGCCGCGTGATGCACCGTCGCCGACGTCACCGCCGCGTGACCGAGCCAGATCGTCTGGTTCTGCCAGCCTGCCCCCTCGGGGGTGGCTTTCAAGGCGCTGCGGAACAGCGTCCATTGCGCGCCGAACTCGTGCCCCTGAGCGTCCTTCAGGTTGGCGGTGATGTACCACCATTCGATGCGAAAGCCATCGTGCGGGCCGTGATCCGCCGGGAAGCTGAACACCCGGCCGGGCACCACCTTGGTAAACGCAGCGGCCTGGTTGCCCAGCCCGGCAAACCCCTTTTCTACCGGCGCCGGTTGATCGCAGCCATTCAACAGCAGCACCAGCAGCGCCAGGAGCAAGACGCCGAGATTAATCTTCATGGGCAAACGTTCGCAGCAAGTCCGCCGGTTGCGTGCGGTACAAACGGAACAACGGCCAGGCCGAAGCCAGCAATGTCGCCACCAGCGCCAGCCCCATCAACTGCAACAGTTGCAACGGAAACACCCGCAACGGCAGGCGCCAGCCAAAGGCCTGCACATTGATCACCGTGTCCAGGCACCACGCCAGGGCGATGCCCAACGGCAACGCCAGCAGCAGGGTCAGCATCGCCAGCAACCAGGTCTGCCCCAGGTTGAGCAACATCAGATGCCGGCGCGTCACGCCCAGTGCCCATAGCGGCGCCAGTTGCCCAAGACGGCTCTGGCTTTGGGTCAGCAGGCTGATGAACAGCGCCACGCCGGCTACGCACAACGTCAGGCTATTGAGCGCAGCAGTGGCGGCGAAGGTGCGTTCGAAGACTTGCGTGGACCAGCCCTTCAACTGCGCCTGATCGACGATGCGGCTGTCGTCCAGGGTAAAACGCGCCTGCAGCGCCGTGACGAACGCCGGGATCGACGCCGGCTCAATGCGCAGGTTGAAGCGGTTCGGTGCCAGTTGCGGCCAGACGCGCAACAGGTGGTTGATATTGACCAGAATGTGGCCCTTGGGATTGCCGTAGTCGGCGTAGATCCCGACTATCCGTGGCGACCAGGGGCCAGTGGGCGTCGGCAGCCTCAGATGGTCGCCCAGTTGCACACGCAGGCGCCGGGCCAGTTGTTCGCTGAGCATCACCGCATCGTCGTTGGCCAGACGTTCCCAAGGGTTGTCACCCAGGGCTTCGAGCAACGGCCAGTGCTGGCGGTAGGTCGGGTGGTCGATGATCCCGGACAGGTCCGCCGGCCAGCCCTGCAACTGGATCGACACCTGCCAGTTGGGCAACACCGCCGCCAGTTGTGGCTGCTGGTCGAGCCAGCCGTGCAGCTCCCTGGCCTGGGCCGGGTTCTGTGGGTTGAGGTAAAGCTCGGCCGTCAGCCGTTGCTCGAGCCAGTCGCTGAAGGTCTGGCGAAACCCTGCGGTCATGCTGCCGGCACCGATGTTTGCCGCCATGGCCAACAGCAGCGCCATCAACGCCAGGCTCAACGCCGGAAGTTGCTGGCGGCAATCGGCGACAAACCATTGACCCAGTACCGAGCGGTTGCGCGGCGAAGCGAGACTGAGCAGCGAACTGAGCACCACCGGCAACGCCAGCGCGGCGCCGATCAACAGCGCCGCCATCAGCACGAAGCCACTGACCAGGCTGTCGCCGAAGATCAACGCCAGCAACGCGATCACCCCGGCCATGGCCGCCACCCAAGCCTGGCGGCGCAACCAGCGTGCATGGGCCTGATGCCAGGCCTGCGGGTCGGCCAGCGCCAGCAATGGCAAACGCGCCGCCCGCAGCAGACTGTTGACACCGGCCAGCAACGCGCCGATCAGACTCAGGCCGATACCACTGAACCACCATGACAGGCCGAGGTTCAACTGCCCCGCCACTTCAGCGCCATACAAGCCACGCAGGCTGGCGGCGACATCCGGCAACAACACGGCGGCCAGCAGGTAGCCGCTGACCACCCCCGCCGCCCCGCCGACCAGGGCCAACCCACCCAATTCGACGGCGAGACAAGCGATCAGCATGCGCGCACTCACCCCACAGGCACGCAGGGTCCGCAGCAAACCCCGGCGTTGCTCCAGCGCCAGCCCGATGGCGGCGTGCACGATAAACAGACCGACCACGAACGACAGCACCCCCAAGGCCGCAAGGTTCAGGTGAAAACTTTCGGTCAGGCGTGTGAGGTTGTTTTCTTCGCCGGCGCTCTTGAGTTGCAGCTGGCCCTGGAAGACGTGCGGCAGCGACGCAGTGAAATCCTTCGGTAGCAGCAGGCGCGACAGTTGATCCGGCAACCCGAGAATCTGCTGGGCAAAACCGATGTCCACCAGCAGCACACCGGGCGCCATGTCGGCCTGCACCTGCAGCGGCGGCAGCGCCACGCCCGCCAGGTTCAGTGGCCGGTCACCTTCGTGCAAGCCCAGTGCCTGCAAGGTTTGCGACGATATCCAGGTACTGCCCGGCGGGCTGAAAAAGCCGACCACCTGCTCGATCGCCAAGGCCTGCCCCGCCACCGCCGCGCCCGCCGGCAGCGACACCGGCTCGATGCCCATCAACTGCAGGCGCTGCTCTTCATGCCCCTTGAGCGTGACCCGGCCTTGCAGCACCGGTGACACGGGCCACCCCGAGCGGCGCAGATCGACAAACCATTGCTGCGCGAAGGTGCCGCCACCGGGCGCACCGAGACTGGCCTGGGGTTCGCCGCCGATCAGCTGACTGGCGCGGGCATAGCTGTCGCGGGCCTGGCTGTTGAGTGCCTGGACGCCGGTCAACAGGCCGGTGGCCAGCCACAACCCGGTCAGCACGCTGAAAAACTGCACCGGATGCTGCCGCCAGTGGCTGAGCAGCGCGCGCAGGGTCTGGCCAAAGATGCCCATGTCAGCGCTCGCCCACAGCGGCCAGGCGCCCACCGCACAGCAGGGCCTTTTCCGCCAGCCGCGCCGCCACGCCGGGACTGTGGGTGACCATCAGCAGGCTGGTGGGACTGTCGTCGAGCAGTTCCAGCAGCAACTGCAACACCTCGGCGCCGGTGGTTTCATCGAGGCTGCCGGTGGGCTCGTCGGCCAGCAGCAATGGCGGGCGCGACGCCAGCGCCCGGCCCAGCGCGACCCGTTGCTGCTGGCCGCCGGACAGTTGCTCCGGGTAGCGCCGCAGCAGCTCACCCAAGCCCAGGCGCCGCACCAGATGGGCTTGCCAGCGTGGGTCATGACGCCCGGCCAGACGCGCCTGAATCGCCAGGTTGTCTTCGACCCGCAGGCTGCCGATCAGGTTGAATTGCTGGAACACCAGGCCGATTTCCGTACGACGCCAGTTCGCCAGTTGCCCTTCGTTCATCTGTTCCAGGCGATATCCGCCACTGCGGATGCTGCCGCGATCGACCTTGTCCAGCCCGGCGATCAGGTGCAGCAAGGTGCTTTTGCCACTGCCCGACTCGCCCATCAGCGCCAGGCTGCTGCCGGGCCTGAGCGTCAGGTCGACGCCTTGCAGCACCGGCAGCTGCCCCTGCGGTGTGGCGTAGCTTTTGAAAACGCCATGGACTTCAAGCATGGGTCAACCTGCTGGATATGCGTGGCTCAAGGATAGCGGCCCTGAATGTTTTTTGTCCGTTGCCGATGATCGCCCTGCCCGTGCCCCGCCCTACCCTCGAAGTTGGTCTAGCCATAACGATAAAAAACGGAGACGCCATGCCTCGTTTCACCTTGAGCCCTCGTGGGCTACTCGCTTGCCTGATCACTGCCTGCCTGGTGCAATCGGTGGTCGCCGCCGATGCACCGGTCGCGGCCAGCCCGCAAACCACGGCCAGTAACGCCGCCGTGCTGAAGCAACTGCCCTTCACCGACCGCACCGACTACGAGTCGGTCACCAAGGGCTTGATCGCGCCCTTCAAGGGCCAGGTCAAGGACGCCGCGGGCAAGGTCATCTGGGATATCCAGGCCTATGACTTCCTCGCCAAAGACCAGGCCCCGGAGTCGGTCAACCCGAGCCTCTGGCGCCTGGCCCAGCTCAGCGCCCATGCCGGATTGTTCGAAGTCAGCCCGCGTTTGTATCAGGTGCGCGGCCTTGATCTCGCGAACATGACCATCATCGAAGGCGACGACGGGCTGATCATCATCGACCCGTTGACCATGGCCGAAACCGCCAAGGCGGCACTGGACCTGTACTACCAGAACCGTCCACACAAACCGGTGGTGGCGGTGATCTACAGCCACACACACGTCGACCACTTCGGGGGCGTGCGCGGGGTCATCGACGAAGCCGACGTCAAGGCCGGCAAGGTCAAGGTGTTCGCCCCCGCCGGGTTCATGGAACACGTGATGAGCGAGAACGTCTACGCCGGTAACGCCATGAGCCGCCGTGCGCAGTTTCAGTTCGGCAGCCTGCTGCCCCGTGGCGAGAAAGGCCAGGTCGATGCCGGCCTGGGCAAGAGCACGCCGAGCGGCGGCACCGTCACCCTGATCCCGCCCACCGACCTGATCGACAAAGAACTGGAGACCCGCACCATCGCCGGCCTCGAGGTGGAATTCCAGTTGACCCCGGGCACCGAGGCGCCCGCGGAAATGAACCTGTACCTGCCGCAGTTGCGTGCCTTGTGCATGGCGGAAAACGCCACGCAAATGATGCACAACATCCTCACCCCGCGCGGCGCGCAAGTGCGGGACGCCAAGGCCTGGGCCGAGTACCTGGACGGCAGCCTGGCGCGGTACGGCGACAAGAGCGACGTGCTGTTCGCCCAGCACAACTGGCCGACCTGGGGCGGCGAACGCATCCGCATCTTCCTCGCCGACCAGCGCGACATGTACGCCTTCCTCAATGACCGCACCCTGCACCTGCTGAACCAGGGCCTGACACCGCTGGAAATCGCCGACTCGATCAAGAAACTGCCCGGCAGTCTGGACCAGAAGTGGTACACCCGTGGCTACTACGGCTCGCTGAGCTTCAACACCCGTGCGGTGTATCAGCGCTACATGGGTTTCTATGACGGCAACCCGGCCAACCTCAATCCGCTGCCACCCGTGGAAACGGCGAAGTACACGGTCGAAGCCATGGGTGGCGAAGCCGCGGTACTGGAGAAAATGCGCGCGGCGATGACCAAGGGTGAGTACCGCTGGGCCGCGCAACTGGGCAATCAATTGCTGTTCGCCAATCCGGACAACGGCGACGCGCGCAAAGCCCAGGCCGAGGCGCTGGAGCAGATGGGTTATCAAAGCGAAAACGCCACCTGGCGCAACATGTACCTGACCGGCGCCATGGAACTGCGCAACGGCGTACCGCCTCATGCAGGCACTTCGGTGTCGGTGGACATGGTGCGGGCGATGAGCCCGCAGATGTTCTTCGACTTCCTGGCCGTGCGTCTGGACAGCGAAAAGGCCGCAGGCCATGACCTGACCCTGAACTGGACCTTCGAGGACCTGAACAAGGACTTCAACCTGACCCTGCGCAACGGCGTGCTGACCCACCGCACCGGCCTCAACGCCCAGGCGGATGCCGGCGTGACCATGAGCAAGGCCACCCTGGAACAGATCAGCCTCAAGCAACTGGATATCCCCACGGCGATCCAGAAAGGCCTGATCAAGTTGCAAGGCAATGGCAAGAAGCTTGGAGAATTGATGTCCAGCCTCGATACGTTTGCGCCGCAGTTCAATATCGTTACCCCGTGACAGATCCCCTGTAGGAGCGAGCCTGCTCGCGATGGAGGTCAACGATGATGCGGGGGGCCTGACACCCCGCGGTGCGCTCAGGTTTTTCGCGAGCAGGCTCGCTCCTACAGGGCCCGCCGCCATCCATGCCGGGTTGCCCACTGGACAGAACCGGAGGGCAAGAAGATCAAAAGATCGCAGCCTGCGGCAGCTCCTACAGGCCGAGCGTTAGCTCGCCTGCAGCTCTTGATCTTGATCCACCCGCCCCCTCGGCAGGCTGAGCGCAGGTGTTCATCCGGGGATGGGCGCGCAGCGCCGTTCGACGCAGTCGAACTCATTGCATGTAGGTCGAAGCGAAGCCGACCGGAGGGCAATGCCCCCGGATGAATACCGCAGCGAAGGAACCCCGAGCCTCAGCGAGGGGCCGTACGTTCGGGGCGAGCGTTTTTTGCTTCCTTTTTTAGGCGCTTGTAAAAAAGGGAGTCGCCGTCAGGGCGAAACCATAAGCCGCCGTTACCGAAGAAACGGATATGTACACCCGTAAAAATCCACACCGCCTGACACTCCGCCTTCGCGGGCAAGCCCGCTCCCACAGGGATCCAGGTTGTCCAATACAGGTTTGAACGACACAGATCCGATGTAGGAGCGCAACTCAGGCAGACACCACTTCAACCACCGGCATTTTCCAGCGCTGATTGACCACCTGCTGCCCGGGCCCATAGAGGCGCAAGACCAGGGTGAACGCCCCGCTCGCCGGCGTCGGCAACCAGTTGCTCTGCTCAGGCGGCGTGGCGTTCTGCAGGATCAACGTCAACCCGCCGTCCGCGTCCATCTGCATAGGATCCCGGCTGCTCAGGCAATAACGATTGATCGGGTTGGCCACCAGTTGCCGGTCCGGCAAGTCATACAAGGTCAGTGACCAGAACTCGCTGGCGGGCGGCAATTGTCCCGGTGCGAAACGCAGGCGATAGCTTCGCCCGCCCTGCAAGGGTTGCCCCTGATTATCCACACGAGTGCCGGTGTAGAAGGCCTCCTCCACACTGTTACCGTAGATGCCGACATTCGCCGCAACAGCGCGGTTGAGGTAATTGCCGTCCATCGCTTCGCGAGTGCCGAACAGGCCGAGGGTGGTGCGGACCTGGCTCACCGCCGTTTGTAATTGCGCCTGGGCGTCCTGAATCCCGGCGAGCAGTGCCTTGCGGGTGGCTGGTGGCAACGTCGCCGGGTCGAAACCCTGGCCAGGCACGATGCCGATCCGCGCAAAGCGTGCACGCAAGGCTAGCTCGGACGGTTGCGTCGGACACAGGCTGAGGATCTGGTTCAACGCCGGGATAAACTCCAGCCCCAACCCGGTCTTGCTGTCCCAGGGGTGCCAGTCAATGGCTGGCGCAGCCACGGGCGGTGCACTGCCGATGTATTCATGCAACGAACGCAACTCGTATTGCTGCTGCAAGGCACGCACCGCCGGCAGGTCCCCGGCGTTTTTCAGGCCCGTTCTGCCAAGCACCATGACGATTTCGGTTTCGCTGCGCAGCACGGCCGTGACACCGTCCGGTATCTGTCCTTGCCAGCCGGGTCCGGCGATCAGGTAGTTTCCCGCATCGCGCCCGGTGCTGAGCACGCCGACATAGGCAAAGTTGTGGGTGTACTGGTCGACCAGTTGAAGCACGTAATAGCGGTCGTCAGGCACGGTCGGCACACTCAACACTTGCGGCTCGCTGCGCAGGTCGAGCCAGGCCCAGGAGTACGGCGTGTCGTTGTTCGGCGTGACGATTTCGCGGTTGTTCGGGGTGTACAACTCGCTGTAATGGCGAAAGCGATTGAAGCCGCCGACGTACTCCGGCGCAGACGCGTTGAGCGCCTGTTTTTCCATGGTCTGGTAATGCATGAGCATGGGGTACGCGTAAATCCACGCCTCTTTGGCAATCTGGCGAAGGTCATCGGAATCAGCGGCCAGCAACCAGCGAGGAAACATCAGGCTGCCTCCCAATACCCCCATGCAGCCCAACATCCGGCGGCGACTGAAAATCAGGTTCATGATTCGATCCTCGTGATCGTCGGCAACTGATAACTCCCGTCCAGTGCCCCGCCCTTGGGCAGGTACAGGCGCAACAGCAGGTTGAACGGACCTTGCGGCGTCGGCAGCCAGTTGCCCTGCGGCGCATCCTTGGGCGCATCGGCTTGCAGGGTCAGGGTCAAGCCGCCGTCGGCATCGTATTGTAGACCAGGGCTGCGGTCGCCAAGGGCGTAACGCTGGATCGGGTTGGCGGCGAGCAGTTGGGTTTGGCCGTCATACAAGGTCAGCGACCAGAACGCATTCACCGGCGGCAATTGACCGGCGGGGAAATGCAGGCGATAGGCGTGCTGGCCGCTGAGCATCTGCCCCTGGGCATCGTGCAGCGCCATCGGGTACAGCGCTTCCAGCGCATCGTTGGCGTAGATGTAGCGCCAGGCGACCGCGGCACGGGTCAGGTCGTCGTCGCCGAACTTGCCGACGTTGGACGGCGACGGCAACCAGCCCTGCTGTTCCACCGACAGCTGGCTGGACGCTGCGCGCACTTGCTCGCGACCGGCTTCGGCGCCCTGGGCGACGGCTTCGTGCAAATCCGCCGGCGCCTGGAATGTGGCGCCCGGCTTCACACCGATGGCGGCGAAACGGGCCAGCTTTTCCTGCTCGCTGGCGCTCCATTGGTGCAGCGGCGCCAGGGCGTTGAAGGTGCTGAACAGCGCCTGCGCCGGCCCCTGTCTGGTGTCCGCATACGCTGGAAGCTGTAGCGCTGCCAAGGGTTCAGGCGCCGCGCCGCCGCTCACGGAGGACAGTGCTTGCAAAGCGTAGCCCTTGAGCACTTGAGCGGCGTCTTTCTGATCCGCTTCGCCCTTGACCTCGGTGCGCCCCAACAGGAACACCAGGCGGCTCGGCGAGCGAATCACGCCGCTGAAACCCGATGGCGCTTCACCCTTCCAGTCCGGCCCGGCGATCAGGTAGCGCCCCGCTTTATCACCCGTGGCGCGGGTGCCGATGTAGTCGAGGTTGTCGGTGCGCATGTCGACCAGTTGAAAGCTGTAGTAGCGCCCCTGCACGGCCGGCACGTCCAGCACCATCGGTTCGCTGCGCAAATCAAGCAAGGCTCGGGAATAGAAGGTGTCGTTGTTCGGTGACACCACTTTGTTGTCCTGCGGGCCGAGCAAGCGCGGTTCGCTGTAGAGCCGGTTGAACGGCAGCTTCGCGGCAATGGCGCTGAGCACTTTGTCGTGCTCGACGGTGGCGTAGGCGAACACGTAGGCCTCCCGGGCCAGTGCCTTCGCCTGGGGTTGATCGAGGGTTGCAGCGTGAACGGTACCCAGGCTTGCGCCCAGGGCAAGAGCGGATATCCAGTAGCGCACGGTAGATCTCCTTTAGATAAACATCGGCATACACAGATCCCTGTGGGAGCGGGCTTGCTCGCGAAAGCAGTGTGTCAGCCAACATTGATGGCGACTGACACGACGCCTTCGCGAGCAAGCCCGCTCCCACAATGGGTTTGCAGTGATTTGGCGAAGGGTTACTTGGCCCAGCGCCGCAGGTCCGACGGGGTGTAGTCGTCGGTCTTGGCGGCGAAGCCCACGCGCATCGGTTCTGTCTCTTCGTTGGCCAGGCCGCCGGCGTAGTAGCGTCCGGAGATCAGGTCGTACGAGGTTTCCAGCACGTTGTAGGTGAAGCCGTGGTCGTACTGCTGAATCGCATGCAGTTCACCGCTGCGCCACAGTTCACCGCGGCTGTCGTACTGGTCCGACTGGGCGATCTGCCAACTGTCCTCGTCCACATAGAAGCGGCGCTTGGCGTAGATGTGCCGGGCACCCGGCTTGAGGGTCGCTTCCACCACCCACACCCGATGCTTCTCGTAGCGGGCCAGGTCCTGGTTGACGTGGTTGGGCTTGATCACGGCGTCGTACTTGAGGTCGCGGCTGCCGATCTTGTAGCTGTTGTAAGGAATGAACAGCTCTTGCTTGCCCACCAGTTTCCAGTCGAAACGGTCCGGCGCGCCGTTGTAGCCGTCGACGTTGTCGGCGGTGATCAGGCCATTGCTGTAACGGGCGCTGTTGTCGTAGGCGATCATCGGCGCACGACGCACGCGACGTTGCCCCGGCAGGTATTGCCAGGCCGAACGCGGCTCGGCGACCTGGTCGATCGGCTCATGCACCAGCACCGCTTCGCCGGACAGACGCGCCGGCTCCAGGACCCGGCTCTTGAACATGAACAGCACGTTGGAGCCCGCCTCCAGGCCACTCACGGTGTCGGCGAAGTTGATCAGCGACTGGTTGCGCACGTAGCTGGTGGCGCCGTTTTCACGCACCAGTGCGGCGCTGCTGATGCGCTCGTAGCTGCCGCCGCGATAACGGGTCATGTGGTTCCACATCACCTCCAGGCCTTCGGTGGGCAGCGGGAACGGAATGCCCCTGGCGTAGTCATGCAGACCGTTGCCGCCATCGGCCATGCTGGTCTTGGCCACGTTGTCGCGGCTTGCCGCCAGCACCTCCTTGGGCAGGTTGGCGCTGCGATGAGTCGGGTAGATGTTCATCTTGTAAGTGTCGGGAAAACGCTTGAACAAGGCGATTTGCCCGGGGCTGAGAAACTTCTCGTACTGCGCCACATTCTTCGCCGTGACGGTGAACAAGGGCTTTTCGGCCGCATAAGGGTCGCTATAGCCGCCCTTGCTGTCGACGGTACCGGCGTTGCTCGCCAGGCCACCGGTCCAGGCCGGAATGCTACCGTCGGCATTGGCCGCCATTTCCGAGCCCATGGGGGTCAGGGTCTTGCCCAGGGCCGCCGAATCGGTGCCTTTGGCCTGTGCCAGGCCGACGGTGCAGGCCAGGGCCAGCACGCACAATTGCATACGCATAACGGTTCTCCTTAGAAGTCTGCCTTGAAGCTGACGGATGCGAAATCGCGGTCGTCGAGGGTGCTGTAGTCGTTGGAACCGAAGAAGGCGTTGTAGGCCAGTTCCACGCTGTAATCGTTCATGTAGACGCCGGTCAGGCTCACGCCCAGCGCTTGTTGGCCCTCCTGGAACGGCCCTTGCGGATCGTAGGAATAGCCCTCGACGTCATGTCGCCAGTTGACGGCCGGAATCAGGTTGATGCCCGGCAACACATCGCTGTATTCGAGGCTGGCGCGCAGGCGATAACCCCACGACCACTCGGTGGCAAAGCCCTTGTCGGTGCAGTACTGGTTGGTGACCCCGGAGGCCACGGTGTTGCACGGTGTGCCGTTGCGCGGAGCACTGCGGCCGAACGCGGCGTTACGGCCAAGGCGCTCATCGCCGAGATCGTCGATGTGCACGACCCCGGCCTCACCGAACAGGCTCAGGCGCGTGGCGCCCAGCACGTTGTCGATGGCCTGGGTGGCCGAGCCGGTCAACTGCCAGACACCCTTGCGTTCCCAGGCATCGAACTGACTGCCATTGGTGGTGCTGAAGCCGGCCGGCAATTGCACCCAGGAGCTGCCCCCCGGCCCGGAAATCACGGCGACGTTGACGTCGGGTGCGTTGATCGCCAGTGGCATGTTCGGCCGGTAGCTCAGCTCACCGGCCAGGGAAATCCCGGTGACCGGTTCGACGCCGTTGAGGCTGATGCCGTACAGGTGAATGTTTTCCGGGAAGGCCGCCGCATAGCTCGGCGCCTGGGTGCCACCGGGAAAGGTGCCGGGCAAGGAAGTGTTCCTGGCGTTGAGGGTGAAATACGGCAACCGCGAGTGATAGTTGATGTAGTAGATCGCCGCTTCGGCATCGTTCAGCGCCGGGATCATCTGGCGCAAGGCGAAGCCGAACTGGCCGTAATCGGACGGCGACTCATTGCCCCGGGAGGTGGCGTACAACCCCGCGGCCTGCATCTGATCATCGGTCTGCACCTGGCTCAGGTACAGCGGCCCGCACCCCGGCTGAATCACGTCGCTGCTGGCGAAGAAAGTGCCGCAACCGTCGAGGACACTGGGCCGCCAGTTGTACTGATAGAAACCTTCGAGGTTGGTGGTGTCGGTCAGGCCGAAGCTGAAGGACACCATCTCCACCGGCAACTGGCCTTCCTTGATTTCCACGCCGGGACGGTTGAACGCCGAGATGTCCAGCGGGTTGATCACGTTGATGCCGTTCTGGATCAACAGCGCCTCGCCCCAGGACAACACCTGGTTGCCGACCTTCACGTTCAGCGGATGCTCGGCCACCTGGAAGTCTTTCCAGACGTAGGCGTCGAGGACCTGGAAGCCCTTGAACTTGGCCAGGTCGTCCCAGCCCGAATCGTCGAAATCCTTGAAGCGGCCATTGCCGGTTTCATAGGCGTGGTCGTACCAGTATTTGAAGCGCAGGAACGCGCCCTGGCCCTGGCCATCGAGACTGAAATCGGTGAGGCCCTTGAAAAGCTGCGAGATGGGATCGCCCTTCTCGAAGTTCAGCCGGTTGTCGTCGGCGCTGACGCTGGTGCCATTGGCATTCACGCCCTGGGCCTGCAAGGCATTGGCGCGGGTCATCAGGCTTTTGTCGGGGTTTTGCGTCGACCAACTGCTGCCCAGGCTCAGACTGGTCTTGGTCGACAGGCTCCAGTCTTCGTTGAGGTCAAAGGTGGTGGCGCAGGCCGGCCCCGTGAGTACGGCAAGAATCGCCAACGCAAGAGGTTGCGGGCGGGTATGGCCAAGCCGGTGAAGTCGTTGGCGGACTCCGGCTGTGGCCGAGCTTTTTTTTATCATTATTGGGCTCCGGTCAGGTTTGCTCAGCCCCGACACGGTGCCCAACTATCGACCGCGACACGCAAGCGATGGCCGACAAAAAATAATCATCGGGGGATCTGCGAGGCGGTAGGCTTATGTTTTCAAGGCGTACATATCCGTTTTTTCGGTAACAGCCCCAAATAACCAAGGGCTCTTGCCCCTTACATTAGGCCTCTCGAGGGGCAAGAAGATCAAAAGCCAAAGCGAGGTGGCCTACCCGCGCGCGTTTCCCTGCAGGAGCTGCCACAGGCTGCGATCTTTTGAATTTGATTTTTGACAATGTCGAAAGGGCAGAAGATCTAGATCAAAAGATCGCAGCCTGTGGCAGCTCCTACAGGGGGAGTGCATTTTGTCGAAAGAGATTGGTCGGCCATAAGGCCGAGTCTTGGCGAGGGGCCGTACGTAAGGGGCGGGCGAGTCCATACATAAGGGCGAAACCATCAGCCGCCGTTACCAAAAAACGGATACGCACTCAGGCCCAGAACCAAATCGACAAGTCCCGAACAAAGCCAAAAAAGTCCGACAATTATGCGGGACGGCCGCCGTACGCCCGTACTAAGCTCTGCGCTTCATTTCATCAAGGACGATTCATGATACGCATTGCCGTTTGCCTCCTGTACCTCCTCACCTTCAGTGCATACGCGGCAGACCTGAACCTGCTCACCGACAACCATCCGCCCTTGCATTTCCAGCAAGGCGGCGAAATGGTGGGCTTTGACGTGGACGTGGTGCGGGCACTGACCGAGCGCACCGGGGATCGCGCGAATGTGCAGCAATTGCCGTTGCTGCGGGCCTTGCATATCGCCCGCAGCGAACCGGCCACCGGCGTCTTCACCGTGTTGCGCACGGCCGAGCGCGATGGCCTGTATCAATGGGTCGGCCCGTTGCTGGACGTCGAAACGGCGCTGTACTCCGCCGACAGCACCCGGCAACCGGTGCACAGCCTGCTGGAGGCCGGCAGCCACGGATCCATAGTGGTGCCGCGCAAATGGTTGGCCTACAACTACTTGCAGAAGCAGGGTCTGAACAATCTGTATGGCGTCGAAACACCCGAGCAAATGATGCGCCTGGCGCGTCTGGGACGTGCCGACTATGTGGTGGCCGACACCTTGTCCATCGCCACCCTGGCCCGTGAAGAAGGCTTGCCACCCAGTCAATTGCACTACCAGATTCCGCTGATGCAGCAAGGCAGCTACATTGCGTTTTCCCTGCAAACCGATGCCCGTGACGTGGCGCGCTGGCAAGAGGCGCTGGATCAGATGCGCAAGGACGGAAGCCTGGAGCGGCTCAAACAACGCTGGCTGAGCGCCAACGCGCCGCGCTGACGGCGCGGTGTGTTGAATGGACGGCCTTAGCGCACCAGTCGCTCGGCCAGCGCCTTGGCCTGGCTCGCCACATCCGTGACGGCCGTGCTTTCCCACCACAGCCCGCGCAATGGCGGGCCCATGGCAAACAGACGGCCGGCGGGCAGGCCCTCGGCGTTCAGGACCGCACCATCGACTTCTGCCGCGATGCCCAAGGCCAACGGCCCCGGCCGCACCAGGCCACGGGCGAGCAGTTGCCGGGGCAGCGGTCGCGCGACCCGGCGCCAGTCGTACTCGATACCGCTGGAGTTGATCAGGGCAGCACCGCTGACCACACAGGCCTGCGCCTCGCCGCGTCGTCGAAGGCGGATGCTCACCCCGCCATTGATCGAAGGCTCAAGGCCCTGGTATGACGCTGCGTGAATACGCAGCCGTCCTTCTTTATACAAGCGCTCGACCAGTTCGGCACTCAAGGGCGGCGAGCGGTGGTGATGGCTTTCCCACCAGGGCCGCACATGCCGCACGAACTGCCGACGCTGCACATCCGTCGCCTGATGCCACAAGCGGCCGATGTGTGCCCGTACCGTGTCCAGTGGCGCCTGCCAGTCGATGCCCTGGGCGATGGCGTCCCGACAGTGTCGACGCAATTCGCGCAGCAACTGGCGAGGTGTGCGGATGTCCTGATCCTCGGCGAGAAAATCCACCCAGGCCGGTGGCTGGCGGCGCACATGGGGCAGCAGACCATGGCGGGAAAACACTTCGATCGGCCCGCGATGTCCGGCCTGTTCGAGGGATACCACGGCGTCGACCATGGTCAGGCCCGAGCCGATGATCATGACAGTCGATTGCGCATCGAGCTGCTGCATGGCCGCCACGTCCCACGGATCGAGGGCGGCCGCATTCAAGCCGCTGGATTGGGTTTGTGGCGTGCGTGCGGCGGGGAACATCCCGGTGGCCAGTACCGCAAAAGCGCCCTGCAAGCATCGGCCGTCGCTCAAGGTCAAGCGCACGGCGTCTGCATCGACATGCAAATCGACCACCTCGGCCTGCACATGCTCGACCGTCGAACCGACCAAGGCGCCCACCGCCTGCGCTTCGGCCAGGCGTTGCCGAGCGTACAGACCGAAGATTCCCCGAGGCGGAAACAATTCGCTGATCGGCACATGCTGCTGGTCCGACTCTGGCCAGCCGCCGCCGGCAATGTAGTCGGTGAGCCATTGGGTCAGGTCGTCGGGGTTGTCCGGGTCGACACTCATGCGCGCCGCGTTGCCGTTGAGCGTATGGCCCAGTTCCACCGCGCTGTAGGCTTCGCCCCGCCCCAACTCGGCCCGGGGTTCGATCACCAGCACCCGACGCCGGCCCGGCAAGCGCATCAACTGCGCCGCCAGCATCGCGCCACTGAGGCCGCCACCGACAATCAGGATGTCGGCGTGGTGAATAGTGTCGGACGCTTGTCTGTTCAAGGTTTCACTCATGCCGATCTCGCTGCTCAATGCGTGCCTGGGTAGAAGTCGGGCGTATCGAGGACGTAGAGCCGTCGAGACGTACTTGAGCGACACATTAATATTTTGCTCGGCAATCAGGAAGGTCATCTGCGTCTGGCGACTTCAGATGCTCCTGAGTTTCGCTGCTTCATGACCGATGGATGGCGTCTCAACTGGCGCGATTCAGAACACCAGCGTGTATTTACGGATATCGGATCGCTTGGGTCCCACCTCGAAAGAAACTTCCGCCCAAGTGTTCCCCTGCAACAGGAATCGATCGAACACACCGACCACGCCTCTAGTGAGCTGGCTTTCCTGATCGACTGACACTCGCCAGCCAGGGCCATTCGCGTTGTCAAATTTCACTCGAAAGGTGACGTGGTCCCCCAACTGTATTCCCTCGTAGGGCAGCACCAGAATGGGAACGCCCCCATTCATATCCGAATAGTGAATGTCGTCGCCTTGGGCTTTTGGAACCGAAGGCGCAGGAAAATCGTTTGCAAGCGCGTGACTGCTCATGATGGACACCTCAAATGTGTGGTAGCCGAGAACTGTTCGACACCTCTCGATTGCACTGCACAATTTGGGTCACGTCTACTGTCATAAATAACAGGTCGAAACAAAAAAAATTAGATCACCACATTACGCACAAACCGCGCAGCTACCAGCCCGTCATTGCGATAACAGTGCGGCTGGTTGCTGGCGAACATGAAGAATTCACCCGCCGCAATATTCTGTGGCCGGTCGCCGAGCATAACGGTCAGGCAACCTTCGAAGACATAAATCTGCTCGCTCCAGCCATCGGCGTCCGGCTCCGAGGGATACACCTCGCCCGGTTGCAGGCACCACTCCCACTGCTCGACTTCGCGGCTGGCGCTGGCCTTGGAGAGCAACACCGCCCTACTGCCGGGGATCGTGCCGGTCCAGGCCAGTTCGTTGATACGGCTGGGATCACGGGCATCGGGGGCCTGGATCAAGTCACTGAAGGCGACGTCGAGGGCTTCGGCCACCCGGTCGAGGGTGGTCAGGCTGACATTCTTTTCCCCCGCCTCGATCGCCACCAGCATTCGGCGGCTGACACCGGACTTTTCCGCCAGCGCGGTCTGGCTCAGGTCGGCGGCATGACGCAAACGACGAACATTTTGGCTGACGTGCTGGAGGACCGAAGCCCGTTGGGTAGAATCTTTGTGCACTATATTGCTCACTGAGTGGGGTTGGGCAGTATACTGCGCAACATTCGGCGCATTGTGCGTCCCCCTCCAGTAGCGTGCAAGGTCATGACGTCGGTGAATTCCCCAAAGGCTTCCTCCCGTTTCACAAGATTCAGCAAGGCCGAATGCGTGCTGGTGCTGATCACGATGGTCTGGGGCGGAACCTTCCTGCTGGTCCAGCATGCGATGACCGTCAGCGGCCCGATGTTTTTCGTCGGCCTGCGCTTTGCCGCCGCCGCGAGCATCGTCGCCCTGTTCTCCTGGCGTCACCTGCGGGACCTGACCCTGTTCGAACTCAAGGCCGGGTCGTTCATCGGCGTGGCGATCATGCTCGGCTACGGCTTGCAGACAGTCGGATTGCAGAGCATACCCAGCAGCCAGTCGGCATTCATTACCGCGCTGTATGTGCCGTTCGTGCCATTGCTGCAATGGCTGGTGCTGGGGCGGCGTCCGGGGTTGATGCCGAGCATCGGCATCATGCTGGCCTTTACCGGGCTGATGCTACTGTCCGGGCCGGCCGGTGCGTCGTTCAACTTCAGCCCCGGTGAAATCGCCACCTTGATCAGCGCCGTGGCCATTGCGGCCGAGATCATCCTGATCAGCACCTATGCCGGCCAGGTCGATGTGCGCCGGGTGACGGTGGTGCAACTGGCGGTCACTTCGGTGTTGTCGTTCCTGATGGTGGTGCCGACCAATGAGGCGATTCCGAACTTCTCCTGGCTGCTGCTGTGCAGCGCACTGGGCCTTGGGGCGGCGAGTGCGGCGATTCAGGTGGCGATGAACTGGGCACAGAAAAGCGTGTCACCGACCCGCGCCACGCTGATCTATGCCGGCGAACCGGTATGGGCCGGGATTGTCGGGCGCATCGCCGGGGAACGCCTGCCGGCGATTGCCCTGGTCGGGGCCGGGTTGATTGTGGCGGCGGTGATTGTCAGTGAGTTGAAGACCAAGGCGAAGGCAGCCGAGGTTGATGAGCTGCTGGAAAGCGAAAGC
Organism: Pseudomonas sp. PDM32; assembly: GCF_019219225.1. Lineage (NCBI taxonomy): Bacteria > Pseudomonadati > Pseudomonadota > Gammaproteobacteria > Pseudomonadales > Pseudomonadaceae > Pseudomonas > Pseudomonas sp. PDM32. The sequence continues at coordinate 258,144 of NZ_JAHUWE010000008.1, read as the reverse complement.
GGCAACTAAAAAGATCGCAGCCTGCGGCAGCTCCTACAGGGGAACTCGGTGTTCTGTAGGAGCTGCCACAGGCTGCGATCTTTTTTTGCCTCCCGATGAAACAATGTGAATCAGGGCTTTTCCGTCTACCGTGTAGGATTCTGCGACAGCTTGGCGTTTGGCGATCCGGGAGCTGGCACGTATGATGCTTAACAAACTTCCGCAGATTAGAAGCCTATGTCCCTGATAGTTCTACTGCTTCTGCCTTTCATAGGCAGCTGTTTGGCGGCCGTGTTGCCGCACAATGCCCGTAACGCCGAATCCCTGCTGGCTGGCCTGATCGCCCTGATCGGCAGCGTTCAGGTCGCATTCCTGTACCCGCAGATCGCCCATGGCGGCGTCATTCGCGAAGAGTTTTCCTGGCTGCCCAGCCTGGGCCTGAACTTCGTCCTGCGCATGGACGGTTTCGCCTGGCTGTTCTCCCTGCTGGTGCTGGGCATCGGCACCCTGGTGTCGCTGTACGCCCGCTACTACATGTCGCCGAACGATCCGGTGCCGCGCTTCTTCGCGTTTTTCCTGGCCTTCATGGGCGCCATGCTGGGGCTGGTGATCTCCGGCAACCTGATCCAGATCGTGTTTTTCTGGGAGCTGACCAGCCTCTTCTCCTTCCTGCTGATTGGTTACTGGCACCATCGCGCCGATGCCCGGCGCGGTGCCTACATGGCGCTGATGGTGACCGGTGCGGGCGGTTTGTGCCTGCTGGCGGGGGTCATGCTGCTCGGCCATGTGGTCGGCAGCTATGACCTGGACAAGGTCCTGGCCGCCGGCGACCTGATTCGTGCCCATGCCCTCTACCCCATCCTGTTGCCCCTGATCCTGATCGGCGCCTTGAGCAAAAGCGCGCAATTCCCCTTCCACTTCTGGCTGCCCCACGCCATGGCCGCGCCGACGCCCGTGTCGGCGTACCTGCACTCGGCGACCATGGTCAAGGCCGGGGTGTTTCTGCTCGCGCGGCTATGGCCGTCGCTTTCGGGCAGTGAAGAATGGTTCTACATCGTCAGCGGCGCCGGTGCCTGCACCCTGTTGCTCGGGGCGTACTGCGCGATGTTCCAGAACGACCTCAAGGGACTGCTGGCCTACTCGACCATCAGCCACCTCGGCCTGATCACCCTGCTGCTTGGCCTGAACAGCCCGTTGGCCGCCGTCGCCGCGGTGTTCCACATCCTCAACCACGCAACGTTCAAGGCCTCGTTGTTCATGGCCGCGGGCATCATCGACCACGAAAGCGGCACCCGCGATATCCGCAAACTCAGCGGCTTGTACAAGCTGATGCCGTTCACCGCCACCCTGGCCATGGTCGCCAGCGCCTCGATGGCCGGCGTGCCGTTGCTCAACGGCTTCCTCTCCAAAGAGATGTTCTTCGCCGAAACCGTGTTCATCAATGCCACACGCTGGGTCGAGCTGAGCCTGCCGATCGTGGCAACGATCGCCGGTACCTTCAGCGTGGCTTACTCCCTGCGTTTCACCGTGGATGTGTTCTTCGGTCCGCCCGCGACCGACTTGCCCCACACTCCCCACGAGCCACCGCGCTGGATGCGTGCGCCGGTCGAGCTGCTGGTGTTCACTTGCCTGCTGGTGGGGATCTTCCCGGCGCAGGTGGTCGGCCCGCTACTCGCGGCGGCGGCGCAACCGGTGGTCGGCGGCGCCCTGCCCGAATACAGCCTGGCGATCTGGCACGGCCTGAACGCGCCGATGATCATGAGCCTGATCGCCTTGTCCTGCGGCACCGTGCTTTACCTGCTGCTGCGCAATCAATTCAAGCGCGGACGCTTCAACCGCCCGCCCGTCATGGGTCGCCTGGACGGCAAGCATCTGTTCGAATGGGCACTGGTCGCCAGCCTGCGCCTGGCCCGTCGCCTGGAGCCGCGGATTGGCACCCGGCGCCTGCAAATGCAGTTGTTCCTGGTGGTGCTCGCCGCCGTGCTGGCCGGCTTGATTCCCATGCTGCACAGCAGCCTGCACTGGGGCGACCGGCCGAAGATCCCCGGCTCGATCGTCTTCGTCACCCTGTGGTTGCTGGCCATCGCCTGTGCCCTTGGCGCGGCGTACCAGGCCAAGTATCACCGTCTGGCGGCCCTGACCATGGTCAGCGTCTGCGGCCTGATGACCTGCGTCACCTTCGTCTGGTTCTCGGCGCCGGACCTGGCCCTGACCCAACTGGCGGTCGAAGTGGTGACCACAGTACTGATCCTGCTGGGCCTGCGCTGGCTGCCACGACGGATCGAAGAAGTCTCGCCGTTGCCGGGCAGCCTGCGCCGCGCGCGGGTGCGGCGGATCCGCGACTTGCTGCTGTCGACCGTGGTCGGTGTCGGCATGGCGTTGCTGGCCTACGCCATGCTGACGCGCCAGACCCCCAACGACATTTCCTCCTTCTACCTGAGTCGCGCCTTGCCCGAAGGCGGCGGCAGCAACGTGGTCAACGTGATGCTGGTGGACTTCCGCGGTTTCGACACCCTCGGTGAAATCACCGTACTGGTGGCCGTGGCCCTGACCGTCTACGCCCTGCTGCGCCGCTTCCGTCCGCCGAAAGAAAGCCTGCAACTGCCGGCCCAGCAACGCTTGCTCGCACCGGATGTGGTCACCGACCTGGTCAACCCGCGTCACGCCAGCGACACCGCGCTCGGCTTCATGATGGTGCCGGCGGTGCTGGTGCGCCTGCTGTTGCCGGTGGCGCTGGTGGTGTCGTTCTACCTGTTCATGCGCGGACACAATCAACCGGGCGGCGGCTTTGTCGCCGGGCTGGTGATGTCGGTGGCGTTCATCCTGCAATACATGGTCGCCGGCACGCAGTGGGTCGAGGCGCAAATGAGCCTGCGGCCGCTGCGCTGGATGGGCACGGGCCTGATGATTGCCACAGCCACCGGCCTGGGTGCGATGCTGGTCGGCTACCCGTTCCTGACCACCCATACCTGGCATTTTTCGTTGCCGCTGCTGGGTGATATTCACCTGGCCAGCGCGCTGTTCTTCGACATCGGCGTGTACGGCGTGGTGGTCGGCTCGACCCTGTTGATCCTCACCGCCCTCGCCCACCAATCGGTGCGTGGTCACAAAACCGCTGCCCAGCCTAAATCCGTTGCCGCCAAGGGAGCCGTCTGATGGAAGAAGTCATCGCAATCGCCATCGGCGTCCTGGCCGCGTCCGGCGTCTGGCTGATCCTGCGCCCCCGGACGTTCCAGGTGGTCATGGGCCTGTGCCTGCTGTCCTACGGCGTCAATCTGTTCATTTTCAGCATGGGCAGCCTGTTCATCGGCAAGGAGCCGATCATCAAGGACGGCGTACCGCAGGATCTGTTGCACTACACCGACCCGTTGCCGCAAGCACTGGTACTGACGGCGATCGTCATCAGCTTCGCCATGACCGCGCTGTTCCTGGTGGTGCTGCTGGCGTCCCGGGGCCTGACCGGTACCGACCATGTGGATGGCCGGGAGCCCAGGGAATGATGGCGATGACCCACCTGATCGTCGCGCCCATCCTGCTGCCGTTGCTGACGGCCGCGATCATGCTGATGCTCGGCGAGAAACACCGGCCGCTCAAGGCCAGGATCAATCTGTTCTCCAGCCTGCTCGGGCTGGGCATTGCCGTGGCGTTGTTGCAATGGACGCAAACCACCGGCGTGCCAGGCTCCATCGGCGTGTACCTGCCGAGCAACTGGCAAGTGCCGTTCGGCCTGGTGCTGGTGGTCGATCGCCTTTCGGCGCTGATGCTGGTGCTAACCGGCATCATCGGCGTCAGTGCCCTGCTGTTCGCCATGGCCCGCTGGGACAGCGCCGGTTCGAGTTTCCATGCGCTGTTCCAGATCCAGTTGATGGGGCTTTACGGCGCATTCCTCACCGCAGACCTGTTCAACCTGTTCGTGTTCTTCGAGGTGTTGCTGGCCGCGTCCTACGGCTTGATGCTCCACGGCTCGGGCCGGGCGCGGGTGTCGTCGGGGCTGCATTACATCTCGATCAACCTGCTGGCCTCGTCGCTGTTCCTGATTGGCGCGGCGCTGATCTATGGGGTGACCGGCACGCTGAACATGGCCGATCTGGCGGTAAAGATCCCGCTGGTGTCCGAAGCTGACCGGGGCTTACTGCACGCCGGCGCGGGGATCCTGGCCGTTGCGTTTCTGGCCAAGGCCGGCATGTGGCCGTTGAACTTCTGGCTGGTGCCGGCCTATTCCTCGGCCAGCGCGCCGGTGGCGGCGATGTTCGCGATCATGACCAAGGTCGGCGTCTACACCTTGCTGCGCCTGTGGACGCTGCTGTTCTCCGCCCAGGCCGGGGCATCGGCGTTCTTTGGCGGGGAGTGGCTGATCTACGGCGGCATGGCGACCATCGTCTGCGCCGCCCTTGCGATCCTCGCCGCACAACGCCTGGAACGCATGGCCAGCCTGAGCATTCTGGTGTCGGCGGGCATCCTGTTGTCGACCATCGGTTTCGCCCAGCCGAACCTGGTGGGCGCAGCACTGTTCTATCTGTTCAGCTCGACCCTGGCTTTGAGCGCGCTGTTCCTGCTGGCCGAACTGATCGAGCGTTCGCGCTCGGCCAACGAGATACAGCTCGAAGATGAAGCCGAACTGCTGCCCCGCCCCCTGGAATCCCTGCATCCCCCCAAAGGCACCAACCTCGACGACGACCAGAAAGCCGTGGTCGGCCAGGTGATCCCCTGGACCATGGCGTTTCTCGGCCTGAGCTTCATCGCCTGCGCCTTGCTGATCATCGGCATGCCGCCGCTCTCCGGGTTTATCGGCAAACTCGGGCTGATCGGCGCCCTGCTCAATCCGCTGGGCCTGGGCAACAGCGGCGACGCACCGATTTCCAACACCGCGTGGGGCCTGCTGGTGTTGTTGATTGTCTCGGGGCTGGCGTCGCTGGTCGCATTCTCGCGCCTGGGTATCCAGCGCTTCTGGACGCCGGCGGAACGACCATCGCCCCTGCTGCGACGCCTGGAATGCGTGCCGATCTTCGCGCTGCTGGGCTTGAGCATTGCGCTGACCTTCAAGGCCGATCCGCTGCTGCGCTATACCCAGGCCGCCGCCGATGCCTTGTACAACCCGCAACAATACGTGATGGCGGTGCTCGACACCCGCGTCGTACCGAACCCCACGGCCAAGGCGATCCCGCAGGAGGTGCAACCATGAAGCGTCTGTTTCCCGCCCCCTTGCTGTCGCTGGCCTTGTGCCTGCTGTGGCTGTTGCTGAACCTGTCGACCAGCCCCGGCAATCTGCTGCTGGGGGCGGCGCTGGGGTTCTGCGCGCCGCTGATGATGCGCAGGCTGCGTCCGCTGCCGGTGCGCATCCGTCGTCCGGGGGTGATCCTGCGCCTGGTCCTGCTGGTCGGGCGTGATGTGCTGGTGTCCAACCTCGCCGTGGCCTGGGGCGTGCTCAATGCCGGGCGCCGCCCGCCCCGCTCGCAATTCATCAAGGTGCCATTGGATTTGCGTGATGCCAATGGCCTGGCCGCGCTGTCGATGATCACCACGGTGGTGCCCGGTACGGTCTGGTCGGAGCTGGCGCTGGACCGCAGCATTCTGCTGCTGCACGTCTTCGACCTGGACGACGAGGCACTCTTCATCCAGCACTTCAAGGCGACCTACGAGCGTCCGTTGATGGAGATCTTCGAATGAGCCCCTTGCTGGCGAACGCGATCCTGCTGAGCCTGTTCCTGTTTTCCCTGGCGATGATCCTGACCCTGATCCGCCTGTTCAAAGGGCCGTCGGCCCAGGACCGGGTCCTGGCACTGGACTACCTGTACATCGTCGCGATGCTGATGATGCTGACGCTGGGTATTCGTTATGCCAGTGACACCTACTTCGAGGCGGCGCTGCTGATCGCTCTGTTCGGTTTCGTCGGCTCGTTCGCCCTGGCGAAATTCCTGCTGCGTGGTGAGGTGATCGAATGAATACGCCCTTGTCGTTGTGGGTGGAAATCCCGGTGGCGATCCTGCTGGTGCTCGGCAGCCTGTTTGCCTTGATCGGCGCCACGGGCCTGCTGCGCATGCAGGATTACTTCCAGCGCATGCACCCACCGGCCCTGGCCTCGACGCTCGGCGCCTGGTGCGTGGCGCTGGCTTCGATCATCTATTTTTCGGCGCTCAAGTCCGCGCCGGTCTTGCACGCCTGGCTGATTCCGATCCTGCTGGCGATTACCGTGCCGGTAACCACCTTGCTGCTGGCCCGGGCGGCGCTGTTTCGTAAGCGCATGGCCGGGGATGATGTGCCGGCTGAGGTGAGTAGTCGGCGTACGGAGAGTGGGAGTTAGATCAGAGATTTTTAGTGACCGGGCGGGCCTCTTCGCGAGCAAGCTCGCTCCCACATTTTGACCTGTGTACGCAGATCAATTGTGGGAGCGAGCCTGCTCGCGAAGTGGCCAGTACTGTCACTACAGAAATGTCGATCAATCAAATCCAGGCCACCGCCAACAACCCCGCCCCCAACACCACACACAACGGCGAATAAACCCAGGTGTCGAGCCGGGCAAATTTCGAGCCCTTGACCTCCTTGAAAAAGCCCACAAGCTCCGAATCGCCAATGGCCCGGGCAAACAGCAAGATCGCAATGGCGCTGATCACCCACTGCAACGACCAGTGGTGCAAGGGCGGCAGCCACCAGCCCACCCGCCAGCACACCAGCACGGCGATCAACAGCAATGCCCCGGCCACCACCAGCGTGATCCAGCCTCGCGGCTTGAACGCCGGTTTCAGTTTTGCGCTGCCTTCCTGCGGTACTTGCGGGACCGCCGCCACCGCCGCCCACTCGCCACCCAACGCCCAATACACATGCACCAGACTGATCACGGCGAAGATCGTCACCAGCGACTGAGCCAACAACAGGGTCATGGTTCAGAGATCCTTGAAAGGGATATGAACCGAACATTGTAGGAGCTACCGCAGGCTGCGATGTCTTGATTTTGCTTTTTCATGACAAAGATCAAAAGATCCCGACCTGCGGCAGCGCCTACAGGGCGGCGGAGACTTTGTCCGCCACGTCCTTGGGCAGCCAGGCCCGCCAGACGTCCGGGTGAGCCTTCATGAACGCCTGCGCCGCCTGGCGCGGCGGTGTATGTTTCTCGCTCATTTCGGCCAGCGCCTTGTTCAGCGGGTCGATCGGAAAGTCGACCTTGGCAAAGAACTCGGCAATCTGCGGATATTGCTTCTGGAACGGAGTGGACACACCGATCGACAGCTTCGAAGCCAGGGAACGGGTCGGCCGTGGATTGGGGTTGTCGGCGTCGGTCAGGGTCTTCCAGGCTTCGGCGTCGAACGGAGGCTCCTCCAGTTGAATCAGCTTGAAGCGGCCGAGCAAAGGCGTAGGCGACCAGTAGTAAAACAGTACCGGCTTGCCACGATGAATGGACGAACTGATCTCAGCATCCAGGGCCGCGCCCGAACCGCTGCGGAAGTTCACGTAGCTGTCGTCCAGCCCGTACGCCTTGAGCTTCTGCTTGTTGACCACTTCCGAGGTCCAGCCGATAGGGCTGTTGAGGAAACGTCCCTTGGTCGGGGCTTCCGGGTCCTTGAACACGTCCTTGTAGCGCGGCAGGTCGCTGACGCTGCGCAGGTCCGGCGCCAGCGGCTTGATGCCCTTGGCGGGGTCGCCCTTGATCACGTATTCCGGCACCCACCAGCCTTCGGTAGCGCCCTTGACCGTGTCACCGAGGCTGACGACTTTGCCTTCGGCTTCGGCCTTGACCCAGACCGGGCTGCGACCGGCCCACTCTTCGCCAATGACCTGGATGTCATTGTTGGCCAGCGCGGTTTCCAGGGTGATGGTGGTACCCGGCAAGGTATCGGTGGGCAGCCCGTAGCCCTTCTCGACAATGATGCGCAGGACATCGGTAATCAGGCTGCCGCTTTCCCAGTTCAGGTCGGCGAAGTGGATCGGCACCTGGGCGGCAAACACCGGGGCGGGTGTCGCCAGCAAACCGAAAGTGGCCAGGACAGCAGCCAGCAACCGTCGAAGTCCGTTCATGCTTTTGCACCTCGTGCTGTTCACAGCAATAGCAGGATGGCTTGGCAGTAGACCGCGAAGCCTCTGAATACTCAGTCCAATGACTGTAGTAGAGGTTCCCGTTTTCGAGGTGCGTGGATCAGTTTTCGGAAATTTCCTGCAAACGCGCCAGCTCACGTCTGACCATGTTGGCGTAGGGCGCCGGTTGCAGTTGGTAAAGCTGTGACGCCACCCAGTTCAGCCAGGCTCCTTGCAGAAGGGTCTTGTGCCCGAACAGCCGCCGCGCTTCGTCTTGAGCGCTGGCCAGGTTCTGTTCGTGGAAGTCGGCGCGGGTCAGGGTCATCACTCGCTGGCCTTGAAGGTCACCAGTTCGCCCTTGCGCCACTTGGCCGCTTTGGCGGTCACGGCCTTGAGGGTCTTGGTCAGGCCTTCCTGCAGCTGTTGATGGGCGGCAAACACCATCACCACGCTGTGCCCCTCCTTGAACACGACCCCCTGACCGTCGGCCGTGGTCACGAAGGCGTAATCGCCAATTCCGTAAACCGTCAGCTTGATGTCGCGGAACTTGATGTCCAGCTTGCCGCCTTCGCGACTGGGCAGCACGGAGGCGCTGAAATGATCGCCGACCTTGAGTTTGAGTCCGGGTTTGTCGTCTACCACCAGAGCTGATTCGGTGTCGATTTCGGCAATGTAAATGCCTTCAGCGTTCTGTTCGGTGATGTAAACGAAACGTGACTGAAACTGCTTGACCAGCTTTGCGCGCAAATCGCCCAGCACGAACAGGGCATGCATATCGAGATTACTTACTGCCAAGGAAACATCCCCACATCTGAAAAATGGTGCCGTACGCGAAAAATAAACGCACAGCCAAAAAAGCGGCAATGCCGAAGGTGTAGCCAGAGAACCCGGATTGAAGTCCTGAATGAGCAGTGCACTCATTCATCACGAAGCTTGAGAAGACTACTGGAACGTCACTCGTGTCGTCCTGACTGACGTTCGTCACAGGCTGAAGGAAAACGCCCTTCCTGCTGCCAGAAAATCATGGACTATCAACTTCGGAGAAAAATCTCACCAAGAGAAAAAAATTTCCTACATATCGTCAGCAAAAAATTGCTTTAGATAAACATCATTCACCCGCCAGTAAGGGTGATTCTAGAGCAGCGATGCTCCTGGAGACTAGCCAAAACGACGTACATACGTCGGTAAAACAATGAAAAGGACTTCATATGCGCACACTGACACACTTTGCCTATCCCTTGGTGCCTGACTCGCAAACAGCAGCATTCTCACAGCCGATACCGTTCGGCCGCTCTGAGCCGCTTCCCGATACCCCTCCTCGCCCGCGATTTCAGGTGGTGATGGCGGGCATTGCCTTCTTTCACATCAAGGATATTTCTACAGGCTGTGTAAGAGGTTTCCGAGTCAATCATAACGAAGCCTGCGCCCTCGCACGGTTTCTTGAATCACACGGTTGACAGGCCCGCCGCGCTCATTTCCATCTACGTTTGGTCTGCCCGTCGACTTATCTCAGCCGTCGACGGGCAACTACTGCCATACTGCCCGCCCAATAAAACGGATCCGCAACCAATCGGATTGCGTTGACAACAACAATGTATTTCCAGGGGAAGTCTGCAACGTGACGGAATTTGATATCGGCGAGTTTTTTATCCGGGGTGAAGCCAGAGAAGTCGAGGGTGAATTCCAGGCCGTGATTGTCATGCGCGCCAAACCACCGCTCAAGACCGTGACCTATCACCAGGTCGAAAAAGATCGCTGGTTCAAAACCCCGGATGTCGCCGCCATCGCGGCCCAGGAATCTGCCAGGGAACTGAAGGCGGCGGTCGATGCCGGGGCACTGAAAGCCTGATACCCGGATTGGCGGTCTATGCTCTGTGTTGCGTTTGAACATCGTGATCGAACTCCACCCGTGCGGCGCCCTCGAAACCAGGAGACCGCACGTCGCCCCTCGACCCGACTGATGACCTGCAAGGAGATGAAGATGGAATCACCGACACACGACTTGAAAGGCCTGTTCGACCAGCTCGGCCTGGACTCGAGCCAGAAAGCGATCGACGACTTCATTGCCGGCCATTCCCTGCCCGACGACAAGAAGCTCATCGACGCCGAGTTCTGGTCACCGCAGCAGGCCGGCTTCCTCAAGGAACAACTGCGCGAAGACGCAGACTGGGCGCGGGTGGTCGACGACCTGAACCTGCGCATGCATCAGACCCACTGACCACTTCAATGCAGGCTGTCAGGTCGTTCGGCGTTCAATTGCGCCAACCAGGCAGCCTTGCACTCCTCCGCTTCGTCGCGACTGGAGAACGCCATGCCCCGGCGCTCGCCATTGAGCAACACCACCCAGCAAACCTTGCGTCCCATGGAGCGCAGACTAGCAGGTACGCCACTGCCGATCATGACCGCGACATCAACTTTGCCTTGCATGCTGACCTCGAATTTCATTAGCAACCTAATTAGTAGGTATGCTAGTTAAATTCTCGACGAGGAAACAGCAAAACGCTGCACAGGTCAGTTGCAGGATTTGTAACAATCACTCAAGGATGAACACTGGACCTGTGGCGAGGGAGCTTGCTCCCGCTGGGGCGCGAAGCGGCCCCTCCTTTTCCCTGAAGAGCAGGGGCCTGCTACGCAGTCCAGCGGGAGCAAGCTCCCTCGCCACAGGTTGCTTATTGTTCGCTTGAGTAATCAGCATTAGCGGTTTCTAGCGCGGTTTTTCCGGCTTGTAGCCCAGGCGCAAACCGCCCCAATGCCGGCCCTTGAGCATGATCGGCACCGAAAGATCGTGCATCAACTCGCCGGTGTCACGGGTATAGGTTTGCAGCAGCACGGCCTTCTGATGGCTACCGCAGCGGATCCCGGTGCGGTCGGCGAACTTGCGTTTGGTCCGGTTCTGCAAGGCATCGACCTGCGCGTCCCCCGTCAGCGGCTGGCTGAACGCATGGTTGTGGGTCGGCACATAACCCTGCTGGGTGCAGGCGATGGCGAACACCAATCCTTCGTGACGCGGCAACAAGGGTTCCTGGATCGCTGGCAAGACCTGATCGGTGTAGCGGTCGAAACGCGTCTGGTACTTTGCCGGGCTGGTATGGGGGATGACCTGGTAGTTGCGGTCGAACAAATCGTCCAGACTGATTCGACCGGCATCGATATCCGCCTCGAAACGCTCTGCAATCCGGCTCGCGCCTTCCCGGGCCAGGTCATAGATCCGCTGGTGATAATCATCCAGCCCCACCTCGGCCAGTCGCTCGCTGATGATTTCGGCCTGCCCTTCCATTTGCACCGCCGCCTGGGCCAGACGCTGAGTCTGCTGGTCGCTGACCGCCAGGTCGCTGCGCATCTGTTCGATGGCGTGAAACAGGCTGTCGAGCTGTTCACGGTTGGTGTCTGCGCCCTGGGCGATTTCCCCGACCTGGGACTCGACACTGGCCGCCAGACGGGCAATGTTCTCCAGATGCTGCCCCGTGCGCTCGACCTGCTCGACGCCAAAGTCGAGGTCGCTGGACAGTTGGCGGATCTGCTCCACCACCTGTGTCGTACGTTGCTGGATATCGGCCACCATCTCGCCGACTTCGCCCGTCGCGGTCGCCGTGCGCGCGGCAAGCCCGCGAACCTCGTCGGCCACCACGGCAAACCCGCGACCGTGCTCCCCCGCCCGCGCCGCTTCAATGGCGGCGTTCAACGCCAACAGGTTGGTCTGGCTGGCGATGGACTGAATCACCAGGGTCACGCGCTGGATATCATCGCTGCGCAGGCTCAAGGCTTCGATCAGTTCACGGCTGTTGCTGGCGCGCTGGCTGAGCTGATGCATGCGGGCAATGGACTCGATCAGTTCCGTACGCCCCATCACGCCGCTTTGATGAGCCTCGCTGGCGGCGCTCAGCGCCTGGCGACTGAGCAGCGAGGTGGCGTGTTCGGTGGTAATCATGACCTCGGCGTTGCTGACGATCTGTGCCGCCGCCGAGAGTTGCGATTGCAGCTTTTGCGCCAATTGCCGAACCGAGAACGCCACCCCGGCGGCCGAGAGCGCGTTATGGCTGGTGGTGTAGGAAAGATCGCGAGTCAATTCGCCGATGGCATCGGGGTTGCCGGGGGAAGCCGCCTGTGGGGTCGCGCGCGAACGCAAGCGAGGCAGCCAGATGATCAGTACGGCCAGGGGCAGGCCAAGGTAGAGCGACCCACCGCCCAACGACATGCCACATAACAACAGCATCAAGGCGATGCTTTGCAGCGTCGGTGTCAGCCAACGGTTTTTCGGCAACAGCACTGGTGCAGGCACTGCCGCAGCCAGAGACCCGTCTCTTGTCATCATCGTCACCCCGGAAAACTTCTAATTGTTGTCATCGCATTAAACGCCGGCATAAGGCCATTATCCATGAGCCTTTAGTCGCGAACCTTGCAGCAGATCAATAGAAGAATCGGGAAATCGCAGACGACAGAAAACAAAGATCGCAGCCTTCGGCAACGCCCTACATCAATTGCGTAGGAGCTGCCGAAGGCTGCGATCTTTTCCAGGCAGCCCGGGATTAACAGGGCTGCCTAACAGAATCAGGCCTGACGCTGGTGCTTGTCGATTTGCTCGTGACGCTCTTGAGCTTCGATGCAGTACTTGGTGGTCGGGCTGATCAGCAGGCGCTTGAGGCCAATCGGCTCGCCGCTGTCGTCGCACCAGCCAAAGCTGTCTTCCTTGATGCGCTCAAGGGCTTGTTCCAACTGAGGCAGCATGCGCTGGTCGCGATCGATCGCGTTCACCAGCCAGGTGCGCTCTTCTTCGACCGAAGCCGCGTCTGCCGGATCGGCCGGGGTGTCCAGGCTTTCGATGGCGATGCGGTTCTGTTCGATGCGCTCATGGGTTTCGACTTTCATGTTCTGCAACAGCTCGGAGAAAAAAGCATGTTGCTCGGCATTCATGTAGTCATCCGCCGGCATGGCCAGCAACTTGTCCTTTGTCATTGATATCTCTATAAAAAAACGTGCATTAAGGCGAATAAGGGAGCGTTCCGGCAGACCTGGGCAGGCCATCGGAAAGGCGCCGTTTGTTCCAAGCGCCACCCGGCACTCAATTTACGAGGGGCGGCAGTCTACGGCCGACTTGAGGCCTCAGCAACTGAAAAGACAGCGAATTTGTCCGACAAAGCCCTGAAAATGCTCTACGGCAGGCTTTGAGGCGGTAATCGGAGTGCGTTTATAGCAAGAAATTCAATCGAGCGGCTGTATATAGAAGACAAACGGCCTGCACGGGGCCATTTTCCCCGCGTTTCTCCCTGCCATTTGCACGGCTGCGAACCTCAGCTAAGGTTGTCCCTCCCGAAATGGCCATATAAAGGAAAGGACCATGAAGCTGATCGGTATGCTGGACTCGCCCTATGTCAGGCGCGCCGCCATTTCTGCCAAATGCCTGGGAATCACGCTGGAACATCAATCGGTTTCGGTGTTCCGCCACTTCGAACAATTCCGGCAGATCAACCCGGTGGTCAAGGCGCCTACGCTGGTGCTGGATGACGGTGAGGTGTTGATGGACTCGACGCTGATCATCGACTACCTGGAAACCCTGGCCGATAGCAGCCTGATGCCCGTCGAACCGGCTCAGCGTCTGCGCGCGTTGCGCCTGATCGGCCTGGCGCTGGCCGCCAGCGAAAAGTCCGTGCAGCTTTACTACGAGCGCAACCTGCGGCCGGCGGAAATTCAATTCGAGCCTTGGGTGCAGCGGGTCGAAGGACAGTTGGTGGCGGCCTGGTCGGCGCTGGAACGGGAGCTGGAAAAGCAGCCGCTGAAGACTGAGGGTGCGATCGAACAGGACGGCATCACGCTGGCGGTGGCCTGGAGCTTTACCAACCTGGTGGTGCCGGACCAGGTGACTGCGGCGCAGTTTCCCCGAATTGCCGCGTTCACGGCGTATGCCGAAGGGCTTGAGGTGTTTGTCAGTACGCCGATTGACTGACGGATTCATTTCGCCTCTTCGACCGCCATCGCGAGCAAGCTCGCTCCCACAGGGAATCACGCGTTCCTGTGGGAGCGGGCTTGCTCGCGAAGCTTTTATAGCTTCAGTCGAATCAATGCACAAACAACGCAATCAAAATGATGATCGGGATCGGCACGCCGAGAAAGAACAGCAGTAATGAACGCATGGTAGTTCTCCTGGATTAACGGATCGATGCAGCGGTGACGTAGGTATCGGTTTCCAGATACACCACCGCATCCCGACGACGACCGCCGAAAGTGGCGGCAAGGCTGGCGAAGAACGCACCGGCCAACAGTGCAACGAACATCCACAGCGTGGTCCACGCCGCCACTTTCGCAGCGGTGTCAGCGGCTTGTTGAGCGGCCAGTTTGGCGTCGGCCACGGTTTTCTGGGTGCGGGCATAGACTTCATCGACACGACGTTCGGCGTCAGCCTGAGTGAGGTTGGTCCGTTGTGCGACCAGTTGCGCCAGGTAAGTCCGGTCTTCGGCGGCCAGTTCACCCCTGTTCAGGGAACGCACAAAGATCCGGGTGACGGCGCCCCGGGCCGCATCATCGCTCACGGCAACCGGGCGATCATCACGGAACAGGCTGTCGACGAAGTAACCGTACTCATCGCCTTGGGTGTTGCCCGCCGCAGTGCCGACGGCTTGCGTCGCGGCACTGGCGGCACCGCCGACCATGTTCGCCCCGACCTGCACGCCACCGCCGACCAGACTGCTGACCGACCCGGCGACCAGCGTGGCCGTCACCAGCGTCGCCACGCACCAGGCCAGAAAACCATGGGCCGTGTCGCGAAAGTAAACTTCATCGCCGTGCATGTACGCCCACTTCACCCGCAGTCGCCCGGCGATGTAACCGCCAAGCCCCGAAGCGACAATCTGGGTGAAGGCCAGCCAGACAATGGTCGAGATCCCCAGGCCTTTGGCGCTTACGCCTTCATTGGCCCAGGGCGATACCGCCGAAAAACCCAGGCCGAAGCCGAGCAACACCAGGATCAGCGACAACGCCGCCGCGGCAGCGGCACCCGCGAAAATCGCTCCCCAGGACACGCCGGACAGCGTCGTGGACTCGTCCATGGCGGGATAGAAACCGTCAGAGGATCTATTCATAGTTGTATCGCTCCAGGCAGAAAGATGGTGTTACAACTCTTCGAGGAAGGAATTGCAGTCACCGTGCCAGTCACGCACTTTGAATAAATCGTTGTGCCTCAATCGCTTAGAAAGTTTGAACTTCCCAGTCCCATGCAAACTGCAAGGATCAGGTTGAGCCAACGGGTTTTATGCATGGGTTATTTGCGCTTATAGCTTTTATTGCCACTGGGGGTCAGGCAGTAAACGCCGCCTCTTGGCCCGGTACAAAACGAACCGGTGCCACAGGAGCAGCCCTGCGTGTCCTGGATAAACGCTTGTGGACGTGCCTGGGTCTGACCGCCGAACATGGCCGAGCAACTTTTTTTCGAGCCGCTGATGGAGCCGTCGTTACACAGGAACAGATCGCCGTCGCAGCGATCGATTCCACCCTTTTTGCCGGAGCAGGGTGTATTGCCAGCCCAGGCAGATGAACTGAACACACTGAACAACAACAGACAAATCGGCATCCAGCCATGGCGGATCGAGTTACGCACAATGCAGCACCCCATTGAAGTTATGGCTCAATGATATCAATGTTGCGAACGGGACCCCGCCCAGATGAAAGTTAATTTATTAAGTCGCGGTTTTTTCTTGGCAAAATGCTCGCAACTTCGTATTGAACTGCAAATCAGGCCAGCCTTATGACCCGCATCTTGACCATCGAAGACGACGCCGTGACCGCCCGGGAAATTGTCGCCGAACTGAGTAGCCACGGCCTCGACGTCGACTGGGTCGACAATGGCCGCGAAGGGCTGGAGCGTGCGGTGAGCGGCAACTATGACCTGATCACCCTCGACCGCATGTTGCCCGAACTCGATGGCCTGGCGATCGTCACCACGCTGCGGACCATGGGCGTGGCGACGCCGATCCTGATGATCAGCGCACTGTCAGACGTCGATGAGCGCGTGCGCGGCTTGCGCGCCGGCGGCGACGACTACCTGACCAAACCCTTCGCCACCGATGAAATGGCCGCCCGGGTCGAAGTCCTGCTGCGTCGGCAGAACACCGTGACCGCCCAGGCCACCACGTTGCGGGTGGCGGACCTGGAACTGAACCTGATCAGCCACGAAGCGAGCCGCGACGGTCAACTGCTGACACTGCTGCCCACCGAGTACAAACTGCTGGAATTCCTGATGCGCAATACCGGGCAAATCCTCTCGCGGATGATGATTTTCGAAGAAGTCTGGGGTTACCACTTCGACCCCGGCACCAACCTGATCGACGTACACATCGGCCGTCTGCGCAAGAAAATCGACCCGCCTGGCAATGTCCCACTGATTCGGACCGTGCGAGGCTCCGGTTATGTCATTGCCGAACCCGTCTAAAGGCTGGCGCTCTTCCAGCAGCCGTTTGCTGGCGCTCTACAGTTCGCTGTTCGTGATCTGGAGCGGGATCCTCATGGGGGTCATGTACTACGAGGTTTCCGCTTATCTGGACAACCTGGCCAAGCACTCACTGATGCAGCGCCAGCACCTGTTTTCGCGCTTCTCGGGCGAACAACTGGTGGACGCCCTCGCCGTCAGCATGACCTTCGACATCCGCGGCATCGACGCCTATGGCCTGTTCGATGCCCGGCATCATTACCTCAGCGGCGCCCTGCGCTACATTCCGGACGGCTTGCCGCTCGATGGCAAGATCCACATGCTGCGCGACTGCGATGCCTCCGGCGACAATGATGACCAGACGCTGCCCGCCGACAGTTGCGACGCCGTGGCGACCCGCACCCTCGACGGCCGCTGGCTGGTGCTGGTGCGCGACAACGGTTCGCTGTTCGCCGTGACCCGCATCATTCTTCACGCGCTGTTCTGGGGGGTGACCCTGACCATCCTGCCGGGCATCGTCGGCTGGTATCTGCTGCGGCGCCGGCCGTTGCGCCGCATCCGCGGGATCCAGGCCAGTGCCGAAGCCATAGTCGCCGGCGACCTGAGCCGGCGCCTGCCACTGTCCAATCGGCGTGACGAACTGGACATGCTCGCCGCCATCGTCAACGCCATGCTCGAACGCATCGAGCGCCTGATGCACGAGGTCAAGGGTGTGTGCGACAACATCGCCCATGACCTGCGCACGCCCCTGACCCGTCTGCGCGCGCAGCTTTACCGCATGCAGCAGCAAGCCGGCGAAGGCTCGCCGCAGGCCATGCAACTGGACCTGGTGCTGGCCGAAGCCGATACGCTGATGGCGCGTTTCCGTGGCCTGCTGCGGATTTCCGAACTGGAAGATCGCCGGCGCCGCTCCGGTTTCGTGCAACTGGACCCCGTGGCGTTGCTGCAGGAACTGCATGAGTTCTACCTGCCCCTGGCGGAAGACGACGGCCTGGTTTTCCAGTTGCACCTGCCTGCGTCATTGCCCCCCCTCAATGGCGACCGGGCGCTGCTGTTCGAAGCCGTGGCGAACCTGCTCAGCAACTCGATCAAATTCACCCCGCCCGGCGGGGCGGTGATCCTGCGCGGGGTCAATGCTGGCGGGCATACACGGATCGAAGTGCTCGACTCCGGCCCGGGCATTCCCGAGGCGGAGCGTGAAGCGGTATTCCAGCGCTTCTATCGCGCCGAGGCCGGCAATCAAAAGACCGGCTTCGGGTTGGGCCTGTCCATCGTCGCGGCGATTGTCAGCCTGCACGGATTTACGCTGGAGGTGGGCAGCAGCGAACTGGGCGGTGCGCGGTTGGTGCTTGATTGTCGGGAAAGCTTGATAGCGCAGACTTGAAAACCAAAAGATCGCAGCCTGCGGCAGCTCCTACAGGTGTACACATAACCCTGTAGGAGCTGCCGAAGGCTGCGATCTTTTAAAAATCTCAACCCGGGTAATTGGCCCGCAATGCTTGCAGTCCGCCGGAATAAATCCCGGTAAACAACGCCTCCACTTCCTCGTTGCTCACGCCCACCGGTTCAAACCGCCCGGACCAGGTCACCCGCGCGCCCTCGCCTTGCGCCTCGACCTTGATCGTCGCCAGATAATCAGTCGCCGCAAAGGGTGCCTGCTCAATCGAGTAGCTGTAGGTTCGGCCCGCGTTGTCGAAGGTTTGCAGGCGTTCGATCACCACCGCGCCATCCGCCGTTTGCAGGCTGCGCACGCGCCCGCCGTCACTGAGCTCGCTCCTGGGAATGAACGGCAGCCAGTCCGGCAGCGAGTTGAACCCGCCAATCAATTGCCAGACCTGCTCGGCCGAAGCCGGGATGTCGATGAAGGCTGTTGCAGTTGCCATGAAATGCTTTCTCCAATCAATAAGGTTCAGATGGCCAGGCTGTCGACGACACCGCCGTCGACCCGCAAGGCAGCACCGGTGGTGGCCGAGGATAACGGCGAAGCGATGTAGGCCACCAGATTGGCAACCTCCTCGACGTCCGCCACGCGCTGGATGATCGACGTCGGCCGGGCCTTGCGCACGAACGCATCGGCTTCGTCCCGGGCACTGCGCCCGGATTCGGCCGTGGCGTCCTTGAGCATGTCTTCCAGGCCATCGGTAAAGGTCGGGCCGGGCAGGATCGCGTTGACCGTCACCCCGGTGCCGGCCAGGCGTTTGGCCAGGCCATGGGACACCGCCAGGTTGGCACTTTTGGTCACGCCATAGTTGATCATGTCCGCCGGGGTCGCCACGCCGGATTCCGAAGACAGGAAAATCACCCGCCCCCAACCCTGCTTGACCATGCCCGGTGTGTAGTGCCGGGACAGGCGCACACCGGAGATCACGTTGACCTCGTAGAAGCGCGTCCACTCACTGTCCGGGGCGTCGTAGAAGTCCACCGTGTTGAAGATCCCGAGGTTGTTCACCAGGATGTCTGCCCGTGGTTCGGCGGCGAACAGTTTCTCGGCGCCTTCGGCGGTGCCCAGGTCGGCGGTCACGCCACGCAATTGCGCAGCAGGAACACGCTGACGGATGCTCGCCAGTGCCTGCTCGACCTTGGCCGTATCGCGGCCGATCACCACCACCGTGGCGCCCGCCTCGGCCAGTGCCTGGCTGATGCCCAGGCCGATGCCGGCGGTGCTGCCACTGACGACTGCCAGTTTTCCACTCAAATCAATCTTCATGTTCAAGCTCCAATGAGGGGCAAGGGCGCGCGCTCGGAGACCAGCTTCGCCTCACGCAACGCCTGCCAGAAAGCAGCGGGAATCACCGCCGACAGCGCGGCCACGTCTTCGGCAATCCGCTGCGGACGGCTGGAACCCGGAATCACCGCGGCGACTGCCGGGTTAGCCAGCGAAAACTGCAATGCCGCGGCCTTGACATCGACGCCATGGGCCGCCGCGATACGCTTGATCTGCTCGACCTTGTCGATGATCGCCGGGCTGGCCTTCTGGTATTCGAAGTGCGCGCCACCGGCCAGGATGCCCGAGCTGTAAGGACCGCCGACCACGATTTCGACCTGCTGCGCCAGGGCGGCGTCCATCAAACGCTGCAAGGCGCGATCATGGTCCAGAAGAGTGTAGCGACCCGCCAGCAGAAAACCGTCCGGCTGCGCTTCGCTCAGATCAAGGGTCAGCTCGCAGGGTTCGACCTTGTTCACGCCCAGGCCCCAGCCCTTGATCACACCTTCCTCGCGCAAGCGTGTCAGCACTTTGAACGCGCCGGTGCGGGCCTGGTTGAAGTACTCCAGCCATTGATCGCCGTAGAAATCCTGGGCGATATCGTGGACCCAGACGATGTCCAGGCGATCGGTTTGCAGGCGCTTGAGGCTGTCTTCGATGGAACGCAGGGTCGCGTCGGCGCTGTAGTCGTTGACGATTTTGTTCGGCAGGCCGTGCTCGAACACCCCGCTCTTCTCGCCCAGGTCACGGGCGGCGGTGTCTTCGACTTCATCGAGGATCACCCGGCCGACCTTGCTGCTCAGTACATAGTCGTCGCGGTTGTAGCGGGCCAATGCGGCGCCGAGGCGAATTTCCGACAGGCCGGATCCGTAGAACGGCGCGGTATCGAAGTAACGCACGCCGGCGTCCCAGGCGGCATGGACGGTGGCCATTGCCTCGTCTTCGGGAATGGCGCGGAACATGTTGCCCAGTGGTGCGGTGCCCAGGCCCAGCGCGCCGGGCAGTTTGTCTTTCAAGCTCATGGTGGATCCTCTTGAGTATCAGAGGTCAGGTGGCTGACCGTTGAGCCGATCCTAGATTGCGAGCATCGGACCGTCCAAGACATAATGTGCAGCACTTGAGTCCCTGAAGGTCTGACATGATCGACATCCGCCAATTGCGCTACTTCGTCGCCGTCGCCGAGGAAGAACACGTCGGGCGCGCCGCCGAACGCCTGCATATTTCCCAGTCACCCCTGAGCCGGCAGATCGCCCAGCTCGAAGAACGCCTGGGCCTGACCCTGTTCGAGCGCAGCCAGCAACGCATCCGTCTGACCCGCGACGGCCAGACTTTCCTCGCCGAAACCCGCGCCCTGCTGACCCACGCCAATCGCCTGGAGTCCCTCGGCAAACGCCTGGGGCGCGGCGAGGAAGGCGGCCTGTGCATCGGCTACATCGAAAATGCCATGCACGCCGGCGTGCTGCCCAATGCCTTGCGCGTGCTGCGGGTCAACCGCCCGAACGTACATGTGGCGCTGTACAACCTGCGCTCGGCCGAACAACTCGAAGGCTTGCGCCAGCGTAGCCTGGACATTGCCCTGGTCAGCGAACCACCGACCGAAGACGACCCGGACCTGCTGGGCTTCCAGGTGCTGGACGACCCGATGCTGCTGGCCCTGCCCGAGCACCATCCGCTGGCACAGCAGACCGTGCTTACCCCGGCAGACCTCGCCGGTCAGGAGTGGATTGGCGTGCAACACCAGAATGTCGCCAGCCGTGAAAACTTCGTCAGCGCCTGCATCCGCGCCGGCTTCACCCCGGATATCCGCATGGAAGCCACCGGCCCGTTCACCGCAATGGCACTGGTGGCCTCAGGACTGGGCATCGCCATGATCCAGAAAGGCTTGAGCCGCAACGCACCGCCGGGCGTGGTGCTGCGGGAAGTGTCGTGGATTTCCCTCACCCGACCGCTGTGGGCGGCGTGGCACCGGATCAATTTGCGGCCGTTGGTGGAGACCTTCCGCAAAATGTTGACCGAGCCTGAGTCCACCCCATGAACCTGTGGGAGCGGGCTTGCTCGCGAAGGCGTCGGCATTGCCAGCAATGTTGTCGACTGATACACCGCTTTCGCGAGCAAGCCCGCTCCCACAGGTTTCGTGATCAGCCCAAAGCCATGTTTTTGTCGTGACATCCGCACATTAAACATCGACTGACCGCCATTGTTTAACGGCTGTCAGCGTAACTTGATGAAAGCTACAGCGCCTTGCGTCATTGCCTACGGTTACGCCAGAATCCGCCGGCTTACGCGCCTTGGGCCCGGGCTTTATCGTTAGCCGGTCGCTGAAAAACAGCGATCGGGTTTGGTAGCCCGGACTAATTAGGCGCATAGCGCACCGTTTGCAGACCTTTCAGGTCTCTGTTTTATGGTGGCCATGCGCAGGGCTCTCTCGGGAGCGCCGGGTTCCTAATTACCGGTCTACCAACCCGCGTATGGCCGCCACCCCTCGTTTGGTAGCGAGGGCTGAAGGCTCCGTAATTTCAATTAGGAGCTCCATCAATGATCAAGCCCACACCCAATCCCCCGGAAACAAATCCAGCCTCCCCCTACGAAAGCCCCGACTCCAAGCAATTCCACGAAGCCGCCGAACGCGCCCTCAATCACTACCTCAACCCCGCCGCCAACATCATGGCCACGCCCCACAAACCGTCCACGATGTTCACCATCAACCCCGACATCGACACCGAAACCCTGCTGGCCCACGCCTGCGAGTCGCTGGCCTCGGCCAATGTGATGACCAACGATCTGGCGGGTTTTCTGGAGGGCTCGCATCGCAACACGCTGCTGGGCATTGCTCAGGTCATCATGCTGGGTGAGTTGGCAGTGAACCGGGTGCTGGATCGACTCGATCCGCCTGAATAAAGCGCCGAACCTGTGGGAGCGGGCTTGCTCGCGAAGGCGTCGGCATTGCCAGCAATGTTGTCGCCTGACACACCGCTTTCGCGAGCAAGCCCGCTCCCACAGGTCATCAGCGAATTCCAGATTGCGCAGGATTTGGTGCTTTACTGAGAAGACTCAAGATCCCACCGAGAACCCCGGCATGAACCGCAACGACCTGCGCCGCGTGGACATGAACCTGCTGGTGATTTTCGAAACCCTGATGTTCGAGAAGAACCTGACCCGGGCCGGGGAAAAACTGTTCCTCGGTCAACCTGCTGTCAGTGCGTCGCTGGCCAAGCTGCGCGATCTGTTCGACGACCCGTTGCTGGTGCGCAACGGTCGAACCCTGGAGCCGACCCCGCGGGCGTTGCAGATTCTCAAGGAGTTGCAGCCGGCGATGGACACCATTTCCGGTGCAGTCAGCCGGGCCAAGGATTTCGAGCCCTCCACCAGTCGCGAGGTGTTTCGCATCGGCCTGTCCGACGACGCCGAATTCGGGCTCTTTCCGCCGCTGCTCAAGCAGATTCGCGAAGAGGCACAGAACGTTGTGGTGGTGGTGCGCCGGGTGAATTTTCTGCTGATGTCGTCGATGCTGGCCAGCGGCGAGATTTCCGTCGGTATCAGCTACACCACGGAATTGCCGGCCAATGCCAAGCGCAAGAAATTGCGCGACCTGAGTGTGAAGATCCTGCGCGGCGATGACCGTCCCGGCCCATTGACCCTTGACGAGTTCTGCGAACGCCCTCACGCACTGGTGTCGTTTTCCGGGGATCTGAGCGGTGCCATCGACAATGACCTGGCCCGGATCGGCCGTTCGCGCCGGGTGGTACTGGCGGTGCCACAGTTCGCGGGCTTGCGGGCGTTGCTGGCGGGTACTGACATGCTCGCCACCGTACCGGATTATGCGGCCAGTGCGCTGATCGAAGGCAGCAGCCAGTTACGGGCGGACGATGCGCCCTTTGAGATCAACCTGTCCGAACTGTCGATGGTCTGGAACGGGGTCAGCGATAACGATCCGGCAGAACGCTGGTTGCGTTCGAAAATTGCACAGCACATGGCGGCGCCACCGTCGGGGCATTGATCGACTGCAGGACCACCGGTTCGGATTCGCGTAGGTACACCGGCATGTCGGTCACCGGTGGCATGGCCGGAATCTCGAAGTACATCTGCACCACCCAGCCGCGGTGATAGCTGGCGTGGTTGACCACATGCATCAGCATCGCGCCGGCACTCATGGTGCCGCTTTCGCCCGAGACAAAGGTGAACTCCACCGGTCTGTCCAGGGAGGCATCGGTTTGCCGGGCGCTCCAGTCGCAGTACCAGCGGTCGATCTCTTTTTGCGCCTGGCGCAGTTCCGACAGGTCGGCATGCAGCAGATCGTGCGAGGTCTTGAAGCCATGTCCCCGGCCTTCAAGGTGCGCCCGCCAGATGCAATCCACCACGTAGACATGATTGAGGGTGCCGATCATGTTGTTGAACACCGACACCCGTTGTTTTTTGACTTCGCCCGGAGGAAGCGCCGCAAGGCTGTCAAACAGACGCTGATTGGCCCAGCGTTTGTAATCGGCCAGCAGGCAGGCAGTGCGTACAGTGATCATCAGAGGTCTCCGATGGCAGTAAGCGCACTCCCTAGCATAGACCCGATGCCCGCAAGGCAGGGTCAGCACCGATCATCGGTCATCGAGGCGTTTCACCACGTACTCGGCGAGCGCCAGGCAACTGGTCAGCCCCGGTGATTCGATGCCGAACAGATTCACCAGACCCGGCACGCCATGTTCGGCGCATCCGCTGACGAGAAAATCGGCGGCCGGCTCGGTTGGCCCGCTGATTTTCGGGCGAATGCCGCTGTAGGCCGGTTGCAGGCTGTTGTCCGGCAACCCCGGCCAATAACGGCGGATCGCCTGATAGAAGCCCTCGGCCCGGCGGGGTTCGACACGGTAATCAATGTGCTCGACCCATTCGACATCCGGCCCGAAGCGCGCCTGCCCGCCCAGGTCGAGCGTCATGTGCACGCCCAGTCCCGCACTCTCCGGAGCCGGATACACCAGGTGCCGAAAGGGTGCCCGGCCGCTGAAACTGAAATAGCTGCCCTTGCAAAGATGCGCCTGGGGAACGCACTGTGCAGGCAGACCGACGATAGCGCGCGCCACCTCGGGAGCGGACAGCCCCGCGCAGTTGATCACTTCGCGGCAGCGCAGGGTCATGGGTTGACTGCCGCCCATGTGCAGCTCGAAGCCCTGGTCGATGCACAGGGCCGACAGCAACGGCGTGTGCAAGGCCAGCGTCGCACCGAAGCGCTCGGCGTCGCCCTGAAGTGCCAGCATCAGCCCGTGGGAATCGACGATGCCGGTGGAGGGCGACCACAGTGCCGCGACGCAGGACAACGCCGGCTCGAGCTCGCGGGCCTGTGCGCTGTCGAGCCATTGCAAGTCATCGACACCATTAAGCCGCCCTTGCTCCAACAGACGCTGCAACGCCGCGCGCTGCTGCTCATCGGTGGCCACGATCAGCTTGCCGACGCGCCGGTATTCAACGGCGTGCTCATCGCAAAAAGTGTAAAGACGCTGCTTGCCCTCCACGCACAGTTGCGCCTTGAGGCTGCCTTCCGGGTAATAGATACCGGCATGAATCACCTCCGAGTTGCGCGAGCTGATGCCCGTGCCGATGCCCGCCCCGGCCTCGACCACCAGCACGTCCCGCCCGCTCATGGCCAGGTGCCTGGCCACCGCCAACCCGACGACGCCAGCCCCGATCACCACGCTTTGAATATCGACGTTCAACGACCCTGTCTCCCACAACCGTTCTCGGCGGCGACGCCTCAGAGCTCTCCTCACGGAACTCTCGTCGACTGCCACGTATCCTAAACTATGTGATACATCCCTTATGCTTCATGCAGTCGGAGGACACCGTCATGCGCCGCCTATTTATCATCTCTGCACTGGTACTTTGTTTGCCCGCAGGTTCGGCTCTGGCCAAAGTGGATGCCGGTGACGTCGCCACTTCCGCCGGGGTTTCCGCCTCGCTGTACTCAACGTTCAAAGACCACAAACTCATGATTCCCGCCCGGGATGACGCCTCCAGTTTCGTCGCCAGCGGCGGTGCGATTCGTGGTGCTTATCTGGAAGCGGTGTTGAAAAAGATCCGTCAGGACAATCCCGCCCTCAACAACGCAAGCGACGAAGACCTGGCCCGCGCCATCCTCGTCCAGGATGGCGTTGCCACCGATCACTGAAGACCGTCATCGCCAGCGGTAGGGCTTGTGACACCGGGATAGCGTTTCCAGCCCTGCCTTGCGTGCGTGCCAGTGGACATGCGTGCCCACCCGGCCACGAGCTGCGCGTTGATACTCACCCCGCCGCACACCACGATCACCACGTCATGAGCGTCGGCAATCGCCGGGTGATCCAGGTAGGCGATCGCCAATGAAACGCCGCACGCCGGCTCGACCATCTGACGCAAATCATTGGCGTAATGCACCACGCCCATGATCGCCTCATCATCACTGAGCACCACGCACTCATAGGGAAAATCGCCGATGTGCCTGACCGGCCAGGCGGCCACTTGCGCGGCCCCCAGGGACGTGGCAACCGTGTCGATTTTCGGCAGTCTGACCGGATGCCCGGCCGCCACCGCCGCGGCGAATGACGCCGCGCCTTCGGTTTCGCAGGCGACGATGCGGCAATCGGTGTGCCGATGACGAATCAGTCCGGTGAGCAGCCCGGCCAGCAAGCCACCGCCGCCCACCGATGCCACCAGCACATCCACTGGCGGGCAGTCGGCAAGGATTTCATCGACCATCGTGCTGTGCCCTTCCCACAACACCGGGTGGTCGAAGGCCGGCACGAATTCACTGCGTGGGTCCTGGGCGAGTTCCCGGGCCCGTTGATTGGCTTCGTCCCAGACCTTGCCGTGCTCGATCACCTCGGCGCCGGTCTTGCTGATCCGCGCCCGGGTGCTGTGGGGGGTGGTGTGCGGCACCACGATGCAGGCCTTGAGCCCCAGGCATGCCGCGGCCATGGCCGTGGCCAGTCCCGCGTTACCGCCGGAGGGACAGACCACCTTGCGCTTGCCCTGCTGCGCCGCCCGGCTGCACAGCAAGCCGATGCCGCGTATTTTGAACGAGCCGCCCGGTTGCAGGTTTTCCAGTTTCAGCCAGATACGGCGGGTCGGGGTCGACAGGCCGGGGTGCAGAATCAAAGGCGTGCGGATGTGAAGCATGTCGGTTCCTGTTACACGCCACCGGCTCGCCGAACAGGTCGACGAGCCAGCGGTGAACGGTCCTCTCATGCAAGTTTAGTTCACCCGATCCGGGGACAGTCTCAGCGATAACGCGGCGCCGCCACGCAATTGCCAAACAACCCGGACAGGGTCTTGCGCTGGGCTTCGTAACGATCCCACTGGCTGCCATCGTGCAGGCCCGGGATGGTCACCGTTTCACCGGCCGCCAGGCCCGCGAGCGCGGCATCGACCATGTCTTCGGCGGACATCACGATCTCCTGTGGCAGGTTTTCCACCGGATTGCCGGCCTCGCTCCAGAAATCGGTGGCGGTCGCCCCCGGCAACACCGCCTGCACGCGCACGCCTTTGTCCGCCAACTCATGCTGCATCGACTGGCTCAGGGCCAGGACGAACGCCTTGGTCCCGCCGTACACGCCGTTGAGGATTTCCGGGGCGATGGCGACGATGGAGGCGATATTGACCAGGGTGCCGGTGCCCCGTGCAACGAAACCGGGTACAGCGGCGTAGGCCAGGCGCATCAATGCCGTCACGTTGAGGCTGACCATCGCTTCCATGTCGTCCACGGGACTGGCCAGCAGCGGCATGACGCCACCGACCCCGGCGTTGTTGACCAGCAGGGTGATGCTGGCGTCGTTGCGCAGGATCTGTTCGACCCGTAGCGAATCCGCCTTGTCCGTCAGGTCGGCGGCCACCACCTCGACGCTGCGCCCGGTCTGGTCGCTCAAATGCTTGGCCAGGGCATTGAGTTTGCCCCGGCTGCGGGCTACCAGGATCAGGTCGTAACCCTGGCGAGCCAGGCGGTCGGCATACACCGCGCCGATGCCCGAAGAAGCGCCGGTGATCAGTGCAGTGCCTTTGGATGAGAGAGCCATGGTGCAATTCCTCAAGGGTGAGGCGAGAGATTCGCCGGGTGCAGTCCGTTATAAAGGGACTTACGCCTGTCTCAAATGACGTTTAAAGTACGTTTTTCGGACATAGCGTTTGAGGACAGGCCGATGATCAGCGTGGCGTTCGTGGTTTTCGAGGGTTTCCAGTCCATGGCGCTGGCCGCCATGCCGGTGTTCGAATACGCCAATTTCAGTGCCGCACAGACCCTGTATGACGTGCGCGTGCTGTCGGAAAACGGTCACACCCTGCGCGCCTCGGGTGGCTTGAGCGTTTGCACCGAGGCCTTCGACGGGCGCGTGTTCGACACCGTCATCGTGGTCGGTGGCGACTCGATCGTCGAACAGGCGCCCGAAGCCGTGCTGGACTACCTGAAGGCCAGCATCCACAGCGCGCGCCGCACCGCGTCGATCTGCTCCGGGGCGTTCGTCATGGCCCAGGCCGGCTTGCTCGACGGACGGCGGGCCACCACCCATTGGGCCTACGCCCGGGAACTGCAGGCGCGGTTTCCGGCGATCAAGGTCGAGGCGGATCGCATCTACGTGATCGACGGTTCGATCTGGACGTCCGCCGGCATGACCGCGGGTATCGACCTCGCACTGGCCATGGTGGAAAAGGACCACGGCGCCGAGCTGGCCCGGGCCGTGGCGCAGAAACTGGTGATGTACCACCGCCGCGCCGGCGGCCAGTCGCAGCATTCGGCGCTGCTGGAACTGGCGCCGAAATCCGACCGCATCCAGACCGTGCTCGGCTACGCCCGGGAACACCTCGCCCAGCCTCTGTCGGTGGAGCAACTGGCACAAGTGGCCAACCTCAGTCCCCGGCAATTCAGCCGGGCGTTTCGCGCCGAAACCGGGCAATCGCCGGCCAAGGCCATCGAGAACCTGCGTCTGGAAGCGGCGCGACAGATGCTCGAGCGCGGACGCCTGACCCTCGACCAGATCGCCGTGGAAACCGGGTTCACCGACCGCCGCCGCATGCGCGAAACCTTCCTGCGGGTGTTCGGACAACCGCCCCAGGTGATCCGGCGCAATGCGCGGGCGGAGGTGATTTGATCGCTCCCTCGCTCTGCGTGGGAACCCTCGGTATCTACACTGAACATACCGGAGGTCTTTTTTGGAGGCGCCATGAAAATCTCGGCCAAACTGGCGTTTTTTGCCGTCGTCAGCACCCTCGCCTATCTCGCCCTGGCGATCTGGGGACTGGGCGGTTTCGCGGCTTACTTCAGCCACGGCTCACTGGTCGTCGTTGCCCTGGCCACCCTGGTCATGGCCGTCGCATCGCTGTTCACCGAGGTCAACCTGAGTTCGGGAGAACGCGAAGACCGGGCCAATCGCTGGGTCCTCCCGGTCTTCGGTGTGATCGGCGTGCTCAGCGGCTTCCTGCCGGCCTATACCGACCGCATCGATTTCTGGACCTTTGGAGGTGAAGGCGTGCGCTGGCTCGGGGCACTGTTGTTCATCGCGGGCGGCGCGCTGCGGTTGTGGCCGGTGTTTGTGCTGGGCAAGCGCTTCAGCGGGCTGGTGGCGATCCAGCCGGGGCATCGACTGGTCACCGAGGGCATTTACCGGCGCCTGCGCAACCCCAGTTACCTGGGGATGATGGTCATCGCCGTGGGCTGGGCGCTGGCGTTTCGCTCAAGCGTCGGTCTGCTGCTGGCGGCGTTGACCCTGATCCCGTTGATTGCCCGGATTCACTCGGAAGAGGCCTTGCTCAGGGCGCAGTTCGGCAGCGAATACGAAGCCTATTGCGCCCGCACCTGGCGGTTGGTTCCGGGACTTTACTGAAGCAACGCAGGACCCTGTGGGAGCGGGCTTGCTCGCGAAGGCATAGTGTCAGTCGCAATCAATGTTGACTGACACACCGCTTTCGCGAGCAAGCCCGCTCCCACATTAGACCGCGTACAGGTGCAGGCCTGCGGCATCCACCTGAACCCGGACCAGGTCATAGTCAACCAAGGTCCCATGCGCCGTCTCGATCGGCTGCTCATGGGTCGCCGTGACAATCATCAAATCCGCCCCCGCCGCTTCAGCCGCCAGAATCCCCACCGTGGCATCTTCAAAAACCAGGCACTGCCCAGGCTCCACACCCAGGCGCCGGGCCGCGAGTCGGTAACCCGCGGGGTCCGGTTTGCCGGCAGTCACATCCTCGGCGGTGATCATCACGGCAGGCTCTGGGATTCCCGCCGCCGCCATCCGCCGCAATGCCAGTTCCCGTGGGGCGGAGGTGACAATGGCCCACTGCCTGGCCGGCAAGGACCGCAGGAATTTCGCCGCGCCAGCCACTTCGAATACCCCGTCGACGTCGTCGATTTCCGCTTTGGTGATCCACGCGGCTTCGGCCTCGGCATCCACCCCGGGCAAGCCCAGGCGCCTGATGGTGTCGATGGCGCGGGCACCGTGAATGGTCGGCAGGAAGGATCCGACATCGACCCCATGGCGCACGGCCCAGGTGGTCCAGACCCGCTCGGCAGCGGCAATGGACGTCAGGACGGTACCGTCCATGTCGAACAGAAAGGCACGGTAAGTCGAGTTGAATACAGAGTGATCGGACAAGGAAAGGACCTCGCAGCTGCCGGACGGATTTGCCCGGCAATGTAGCATCTGCGAACGGCTCAGTTGAGTCGTTTGGACTTGAAGGCCTGGCTCACACAATCGAGCAGCCCACCGATCATCCAGGGCTTCTTGATAAACGAGACCGCGTGCCGCACGCCGGAGCTTTCAGGGGTTTCGAAACCGGACATGATCATGATCGGCTTGTCCGGCCAGCGATCACCGAACTGGTTGGCCAGGTCCGCGCCATTGAGCGTGCCGGGCATGGTGATGTCTGTCAGCAGCATGCCCACCTGCGGCGCATGCTGTTCCAGATAGATGGCTGCCGCGTCCGCACTGGTGTGCGGCTCGACGACAAACCCCTCCTCCTGGAGAATCTCACAGAGAAACTCCAGGATCAGCGGGTCGTCCTCGACCACCAGAATCAACCCGCCAGGACGATGTCCGTCCGCCGTCGGTACTCGACTCATGACCGTGCCGCTCCCTGATTGCCTCAATGATTTCGCGGAATTGGATCCGCTGCCTAAAGGTATGAGCAGCGCAAACCGCGGAAATTCATTTTTGATACAGCCAGGTGACCGGCATCACGCGTCCGGATCAATCATCGATGTCTTTTTTCGGGGCTCAGGTCGTTCGGGGCGACAAAAAACCTGTGGGAGCGGCGGTGATTGGACTTACTGAGACATTTCGCTTTTTTTCATTGCATCCTTGGACATTGCATCTTTTTTCATCGAATCCTTGGACATGCTGCCTTTGGACATGGCGTCCTTGGACATCGAATCGGTCTTCTTCATCGCGTCCTTGGACATCGCATCCTTGGACATCGAGTCCTTGCTCATGCTGTCGTTGCTCATCGTGTCAGCTGCAAACACGGGGGCGGCGCCAACGGCCAGGCACATGGACAGTACAACGGTGGTCAACTTTTTCATGATGAAACTCCTTGGAGCGTGGGTTGTGGAGGTGTGAAAGGGCCAGGCATCCGTCAGCTGCCACCGAACCAGTTGTAGCCCTGGTCTTCCCAGTAGCCGCCGCTGTAGGTGTTGCTGACGAAAATCGCCTGAATGTGTTTGGGGTTCTTGTAGCCAAGCTTGGTGGGCATGCGCAGCTTCATCGGGAAGCCGTATTCGCGCGGCAGCACCGTGCCGTCCCAGGTCAGCGCCAGCAGGGTTTGCGCGTGCAGCGCCGTGGCCATGTCGATGCTGGTGTAATAGTCGTCGGCGCATTTGAAGCCGACGTATTTGGCGTCGGTGTCGGCGCCGATGCGCTTGAGGAAATCGCTGAAGCGCACGCCGCCCCACCGTCCGATCGCGCTCCAGCCTTCGACGCAAATGTGCCGGGTAATCTGTTCGGTCTGGGCCATGGCACGCAGCTCTTCGAGGCGCCAGCTGCGCTTGTCGGCGACCAGGCCGCTGACCTCCAGGCGATAGCTCTCCTCCTCCACTGTCGGTGCCTCGTCGATGCCGTAAAACGCATTGAACGGAAACGGCCGGGTGATCATCGACTCAGGGTAGGTCGGCGCCATCGCGTTGGGGTTGAACAGCCAGCCCTGCACCCGGTCGTTGAAGCGCGACATGGACGACAGCGCGGTGTCGACGCTTTCGTTGTCGGTGATGTTGCAACCGGACAACATGGCCACGCCACCGAGGGTCAGGCCACGCAGCAGGAACGAGCGGCGCGAGCGGTCTTCGATTTGCGGGGCCAGGATCTTGCGGGCGTCGGTGAGAATCGAAGATTCGTCCAGCCCGGGGATCTGAATACGCTTTTTCATGCTTGCTCCTTGCGGCCGACGATCATGGCCAACAACGTTTTCGGCACCAGCGCGACCATCAGCAGATGGACCGCCACGAAGGCCACCAACAGCGCCATGGCGAAGAAATGCACACGGCGTGCGCCCTCGTAACCGAACATCAATTCACGCAGCAGCGGAAACTGCACCGACTTCCACAACACCAGCCCGGAGAGCACCAGCAGCGTGATGTCGACCATCACGAACAGGTAGGCGACGCGTTGCACCTGGTTGTAATGGCTGAGATCGGCGTGTGCGAGTTTTCCGCGCAAGGCGGCCCACAGGTCATGCAGCACGCCCTTGGGCGAAACCGGGAAGAAGCGCCGCTTCAGGCGCCCGCTGAACAGGTTGAAGGCCAAGTAGATCAGGCCGTTGATCGCCAGGAACCACATCGCCGCGAAATGCCACTGCAGCGCGCCACCGAGCCAGCCGCCGAGGGTGATCGACTTGGGAAAGCTGAATTCGTAGATCGGCGAGGCGTTGTAGATGCGCCAGCCGCTGGTGACCATCACCAGCACCGCCAGGGCGTTGAGCCAGTGGGTCAGGCGTAGCCAGCGTGGATGACTGGCCTTGGGTGAAGCAGTTGACTGCGACATGTCCGGCTCCCGTTTGTTGTTCGTTGGGGCCGAGTATGGGAGCCGGAAGATCGCCAAATCCTCACGTAAAGTTAAATTAAACGTGATAACTCGCTCACAACGAGCACCACAAAACCTGTGGGAGCGGGCTTGCTCGCGAAGGCGTAGTGTCAGTCGCTATTAATGTTGGCTGACACACCGCCTTCGCGAGCAAGCCCGCTCCCACAGGGGGATTTGTGTGGTCCGTCGAGTGCGCAATTATGGTTAAATGCCGCCCCTTTCCATGCCACCGACCCGACCCGATGAACCCTGAAGCCCTAGCCACCCTCGACCAGCACCTGCTGACCGCCCTCGCAGCCGCCCCTGCCGAAACCCGTCGCCTGTTCCACGGCCGTGGCCGCTGCTGGCCGGGGCTGGAGCAAGTGACCGTGGACTGGTTGCAGGGCGTGGTATTGGTGGCGTTGTTCAAGGAGCCTGAAGCCGGGCAACTGGAAGACCTGAAGCAGCGGCTGATGGCGATCACCCAGTCTGAACAGTGGGCAAAATCCGGCGCCCATACGCTGTTGCTGCAACATCGCTACCTGCTGCAAAGCACCACCGAATGGCTGCAAGGCGAAGTCATCGAAGAAATGACCATCACCGAGGGTGGCCTGAAATACCGGGTCGACCTGGGCCGCAAGCAGAACACCGGGCTGTTCCTCGACATGCGCTACGGCCGCGACTGGGTCCGTGCCAACGCACAGGGCAAGCGGGTGCTGAACCTGTTCGCCTACACCTGCGGCTTCTCGGTGGCGGCCATCGAAGGCGGCGCGAGCCACGTGGTCAACCTCGACATGTCGAGCCCGGCCCTGAGCCGTGGCCGCGACAATCACCGCCTCAACGGCCATGACCTGGGCAAGGTCAGCTTCCTCGGCCACGACCTGTTCAAGTCCTGGGGCAAGGTGATCGGCAAAGGCCCGTACGACCTGGTGATCATCGACCCGCCGTCGTTCCAGAAAGGCAGCTTCTTGCTGACCAAGGATTACCAGCGGGTGCTGCGTCGCCTGCCGGAATTGCTCAGCCCTGAAGGCACGGTGTTGGCCTGCATGAACGACCCGGCGTTTGGGGCGGACTTCCTGATCGATGGCGTGACTCGTGAGGCGCCAGGTCTGCGGTTCGAGCAGCGGCTGGAGAATCCGCCGGAGTTTCCGGATGCGGATGTTGAGTGTGGGTTGAAGGCGTTGGTGTTCAGGCTGGGTAAATAGAGATTTTTCACGTCACGGATCAACATCGTCCCCTCACCGCTTACCAAACAGCTTTTGTAAAAACGAAGGTGTTCTGGGTTCTCTCCGGACTGAGGGAGTCGGCTCGGCGGCAAAAGCTCTGGAGGCTCGTCCAAGTCTATTCGAAGGTCCGGCTTTCCTTGATTCGATTTTCCTTGATTCGATTTTCCTTGATTCGGCATTCCTGGATTCGGATTCTTTGATTCGGACTTGCTGGGCCGTCAGCCCCGTAGCCTCCATTTTAAAGATGATATTCATTCCTTCGTTATCGTCCCAACGTACTTTCGAAGCCTCCCAAACGCCCTGTTCTTTCAAGTACCCGATCAAATCGTTGAAGTCACACCTGAACGCATTCACAAGACGCGAATACTCCTCAGGCGAGTCAATGGAACTCAATCGCAGTGTTGAATCAAATGTCGAACTTTCAGGAATCGGGACATAGCTCACTGACTGTTGTTGCGGAGCGATTTCACGAATCATCGCATCGACGTCGATTGATGACTCGGGTTTGTAGTGCCCGGAATGGTTGGTGATAACGAATCTTGACGAGTCCTGTTCGTCAACCTTCAACACCCCGGCAAACTCTGGCAGGCCCATCTCGGGTTGTATGCCCATGTGCTGAAAATACAAATTTGTAAAAAGACGGAGCTTACGATCCTGATCGCGAAATAGGGCAACCGCGCTCCCGAATAAACTAGATACCCACTCAGAACTTTCCCCCTCGATTACTTTCAATCCGCGGCCATAAACGGGTCCGACACTCACGAAAGTGCTTTTGTCTTCACTCCAAATCAATTCTTCGAACCACCCTGTTCCAATACTTGGGGCAATGGGGTCAACAATATCGATAATAAAAATGTCCACCGGAATTTTTAAAGTGCCTTGCCAGTCGTAGAAGCTGACGGGATTGTTTCCAACCATTTGATAGACATTAAGACCATCTATGTTCCCCGCAGGATCGGGACAAATCCAGCGCTGCAACCACGGCACGTAATACCGGTAGCCATAGTAATAAAGCCCGGTTGCATCCCGTTCCTTACCCGAGTAGCGCATGGTTTTGTACTGCGCCACCAACGCACTTTTCCCCGCCCAACACGCCGTGCCGCCAAAGGGATAATAGTGTTCCTGGGTCAGCACACCCGCCTCATCGTCCAGTTCTAGTGTGCTGGAGCCGAGGTGATCGCTGAGGCTGTAACGCAACTGGTCGTCATGATCACCTTCGGGCCAATGCAACGCCCGTACGTTAGTACGCCCGGCTTCGATGCTGATGACGTGATGTTCTTTGCCATCGGCCTGGCGGTGAATTTCCAGACCAGGGAGGTAACGGACCTCGGTGCGCAGGGTGCGACCGCTGCTTTGGGCGAATCCCACTTTGCGCAAGCGATGGCCGGGGCGGTCGTAGCGGTAGCATTCGTAGTCGTCGGGCTCGGTTTGGCGCTGGACCAAGGTGACCTGACTCAACTGGTTGCGCAGGTCCCAGGTCATGGCTTGGCCACGCTGCAGTTCCCGTTGATTGCCGCAGGCGTCGAAGCCCATGGCAATCTCGGGTTCTCCCGGCAATGAGCCGTCGCCCCGTTGCGCCAGGCTGCGATTGCTTCGGGTCGAGGTGAACATCGAGAAACCCGGTGCGCCGCTGTGCTGGCGGGTGATCAGGTTGCCGCCCCGGTCGTACTCGAAGCATTGGGTGTAATTGCGCCGTTGGTTGGGGTCCAGCGGTGTGGGTAAAAGCTCCGGCAGCATCGGGCCGTGGCTCGGCTGGCTGACCTCCCAGCCCCGGGCTTCGACCAGTTGGTACAGGCTGTCATAGCGGTAGCGGTTGACCGGGTCGATGCGCTGGTTGTTGAAGTGGATCACCGGTTGGGCCAGGTCTTGCAGCTCGACGATATTGCCCACCGCATCGTAAACGTAGTTCAGATCCTGCAACGGCTTTTGACTGCCGAGCGCGGCCTGCAACCTGAGCAAGCGACCGTCATCCGCCGCGTATTCGACACGGGTCACCACGCCATTGCCCGCAGTTTCGCTTTCGACCTGATCGAGAGCGTTGTAGCGGATGGCGCTGACCAATCGTTTTGGCGGTTTCCCCTCCCCGACCGCTTGCAGCCAGGCCTCATCCGGCTTGCCCGCGAGGTCGTAACCGAAAGTGCGCAGATTGCCCATGGCGTCGGTCTGCTGCCGTAGCTCGCCCGTGGGATTGAAGGTGTAGCGGGTGATGAACGGGCGGGTTTCCAGCAACTCATCGCGGGCCTCGGGTTCGAGAGGCCAGTCAGGCGTTTCAAGCTCGGCGAGAAAGCGCTGCTCTTCCCGCAACACCGCTGCGGCCATTCCATACTCGGGATAGATCTGACTGCCGGCCGGATCGTCATGACGGATCAGTTGACCGCACTGGTTGCGTACAGCGGATGCTGGATCGGAGCCAGCGTAGGTCAAGCGCTCGACCACGCGCGCAGCCTCTCCTGCAGCCTGCTCCACCAACGCGAGAGGGCGCCGCTGAGGGTCATATTCGAGGTGCCGCTGGCTGCCGCGAGCGTCCCAGAACGAACAGGGCAAGCCGCTCTGATCCAGCAAGCTCAGTTGCCAACCGGCATCGACGCTGTCGGTGCACAATGGCTGGCCGTTCAGGCCATATACGCTGGCCAGATTCGGCTTCAGTGCCGCTCCCCACAATCGCGGATCCCACGACTCCACCAAGCGCCCCGCCGCATCGAAACCTTGCCGGCTGATGCGCGAATCAATCCCGGCGCTGTCGGGATGCCGGCAGTAACCCACGCCGCGAATCGCCAGGGCGCGCGGATCGATGACCGACAGCGTCGGTGTCGCAGTGTGTGGGTGAGCGTTCACGGCATCGTCTGTCCTTCGCTCGGATCGCGGACAGCGTGAGCCTTTTTTGCGCCGGCCGATACTGTAAGAAGTAACAGGTCGGTGATTCTCCTTGCAGGAGTCGGCTTGCCAGCGATGACGTCATTGCATTCACCACCGCCATCGCCAGCAAGCCGGCTCCTACGGACTCTGCTTAGCCCAATTTTATCTGCACGCCACGCGGCACCGACGCCCCACTGTCCTCATCGATCTGCGCCATGCTCAAGTGCGCGGTTTCCTTGAGGAACAACGAGCAGACCGCGACGATGGCCAACGCCAGCGTGCCGTAGATCGCAACACCAAGCGGATTGTGATCGGTGGCAATCAGGATCGCCGTGGCCACGCTCGAAGCCGTGCCGCCGCCCAGTGCCGCGCCGATCTGGTAGGCGGCGGACATTCCCGAATAGCGCATGTCCCTGGGGAATTGCTCAGCCAGGAACGCCGGGATAGGTCCTTGTGTGGCGCCCATGAAGGCACCGACGGCGATATACGCCAGGGTTGAAACCAGCAGGCTTTTCAGACCGACCAGCGCAAAGAACCCGAAGAACCCCAGCGCCATGATGATCGCCCCCAGCACCATCACTTTGCGTCGACCGATCCGGTCGGACAGCAGGGCAAACAGTGGCGCGGTCACCACGATGGCCACCGACAGCGAAAAATCGAAGATCAGTGCATCGGTGCTGCCGTAACCGATCTGCGTGGCGTACGACAAAAAAAACGTGCTGCCGATGTAGGCAATGGTCACGTAGCCAAACGCAATCCCCGTGCACAGCAGCATTTCCTTCGGCCGCGCCCGCAGTGCCGCGATCAGTGGCATACGCACCGGCGTCTTGTGTTCGACGCGCTGTTCAACCGTTTTTTGCAGCCGCGCATAGAGCCCGATCAACACCAGCACACCACCCAGCCAGAAGGGAATGCGCCAGGCGAAATCGGCGAGATTATCGTTGGAGGCGACACTGACAATGCCGAACACTGCCGCGCCGAGGATGCCGCCGATGCCGATCCCCATGCTGGTGAAACTGCCCCACAACCCTCGTCGACCGGGCGGCGCCGACTCGATACCGAACAGCGCCGCCCCGCCCCACTCACCACCGGCGGCGAAGCCTTGTATCAACCGCAGCAACACCAGCAGTGCCGGTGCGGCCAGGCCTATCGACGAATAGCCCGGCAGGCAGCCGATCAGCAAGGTGCTCAAGCCCATAAGCAACAGGGTGATCACCAGCATTTTCTGGCGGCCGATCCTGTCGCCGTAGTGCCCGAACACCATGCCGCCCAATGGCCGGGCAAAAAAGCCTGCGCCAAAGGCGCCGAAGGCAAACAGCGTGGCGGTGAGCGGGTCCATCTGCGGGAAGAACACCTTGGGAAACACCAGCGCCGCCGCCGTGCCGTAGATGACGAAGTCATAGAACTCCAGCGCGGTGCCCATGCCGGAGACGAAGAAGGTTCTGAGGGCGGACTGCGAACCCGCCGGGGAATGACCGTAACTAGCCATATCGAGTGCTCTTTTTGTTGTTATGGAGGACGTCGTTTCAGAAGCGCTGGAAGCCGTCGCGGGCCAGCAGCATCGGGTTGCCGGCGGCGTATTCGAGGACCGCGTTTTCGCTGTCGATGCCGAGGGTCAGCAGGGTTTCCCAGCGCTCGGTGGCCGGCATGCTCAGGTCCGGATGGAAACAGATCGGCGCCTCGTCCCCGGCGTCACCGCACATGGCCGCAGCCCGGCGATTCAAGTCGCCATGGATCATCTCGACCCGGGCCGCGTTGACATGGGCCAGGCGTGCGTAGGTGGTCGATGCATCCGGCGTTCGCTCGCCAAGGCTCAGCACCGGGTCAAGGAAGTGATTGGTGTGGGTGATCCAGCCGTCTTCGCCGGGCAGGACCACGGCGGTGCCGGCGGCGGACATTTCAATGCTCGCCGCCCGTGGCGTCGTATCATGGTTCGAGAACACGGTCAGGACGGTCGACGCACTGACCCGCGCCGACCGCGCCAAGGCAATGGCCTCTTCAACGCTGGTCGCCTCCTCCAGGATCCGTCGGGCAATGGCGTGCACCGGCACGCCGGCTACCGCGTTGTCGCTGGCGTGGTGGAGGATGTTGAAATGCAGCCCGAGGCCGGCGCTGTTCACACCGATCTTGCCCAGCATGCCGAACTCGGTGAACAGCTTGACGGTCATGCCGCAACGGTTTATCAGTTGCAGCAGCATGCCGTGGGGTACCAGCGAGTCGTGCCAGTCCCAGGTCTGGAGGGTCCTGGGCGCATCGGCCCCCGCCGGCGCGAAGACCGCCGTGGAGCATTCGCCCTCGAGAGAGGCCGGCATCACCGCGAGGATTTCCGTGCGGGCGTTCAGGCTCGCCAGTTGCCACAGGGGAATCCCGGCGCCTTCGGCCGTGGCTCGCAGTTCCTGGGCCAGGCTCGGGCTCCAGTCGGTGAGTGCTTGCAGGCTGGCTTCGCCCAGGGCGCGCACCTGCTCGGATGCCACGCCCACCTGATTGAAAAAGTCGAGATAGAGCGCCACCGTCTGGCCGATTTGCGCCGCCCAGGTTTCTCCGATTTGCTGGCCTCGGATCTGGGGGTTGTGGGTGTCGGTGACGAAGCAATGCAGTTTCACGAGCGGTGTTCCTTTTTTGCGTGGGTATTCAACCTGTGGGAGCGGGCTTGCTCGCGAAAGCGGTGGTTCAGCTTGCATCAATGTTGAATGTGCCGCCGCCTTCGCGAGCAAGCCCGCTCCCACAGGGTTTGTGTGTTCTGGTGGATCGGGTTCAGGGATTGCGGGCAAAAATCTCGCGGCCGGCGAACCAGGTCTGCAGTACTTGGGTATCGCGCAGGGCCTCGGGCTTGACGGTGAAGACATCCCGGTCGAGGACGATCATGTCGGCCTGTTTGCCCGGCTTGAGCGAACCGATCCGGTCTTCAAGGCGCAGGGTGCGGGCGGCGTTGAGGGTGTAGGCCTGGAACATGGTCTGGCGGTCGATCGCTTCGGCGGCGTTGAGCACGCCTTTGGGGCCGGTGCGGCTGACCGCCTGGTAGATCGCCTTCCACGGATCCGGCGTGGTGATCGGCCAGTCGCTGGCGCCGGCAATGGTCGCGCCGTTCTTGAGCAACGAGCGGGCCGGGTACGAATACAGGAAGGCCATGGCACTGACATAGGGCTTGACCAGTTCCATGCTCGACTCATCGGCCATGGCCCAATACAGCTGCATCGAGGCATTCACGTTGAGGGTTTTGAACCGGGCGAATTCCTTGGGGTTGACCATTTGCAGGTGCGTGATGGAGTGGGGAATCCCGCTTTGTCGATCCTTGCGCGCCTGTTCGATGCCGTTGAGCGATTCACGCACCGCGCGGTCGCCAATCGCGTGGATGTGCACCAGCCAGCCACGGGCGTCGGCAGCGCTGACCAGTTCGCCGAAGTGCGCCGGATCGATCAGCAATTCGCCGGATTTTTTCGAGTTCTTGTAGGGCTCCAGCATGGCGGCGCTTTGCGCCGGGACTTCCGCCACGCCGTCGGCAAACACCTTGATCCCCGGCAGGGTCAGGTTGGGCACGCCGAGGAACTGCTGGCGAACCTTGTCCAGTTCATCGAGATCGGCCGGTGTGGCTTTCGAATCGGCCATCAGCAGTGCGGCGACATGCGCAGTCAGCTCGCCGCGTTCGGCCAGCGCCTTGTAGATCGGCAACACCCCCAGCGATTGATTGTTCACATCGCCGCCGGGAATTTCATTGGCGATGGGGTCCATCCAACCGGTGATGCCCAGGCTTTTGTAATAGTCGAGTGCTGCACGCGCGCCCGCCATCAGCTCCTCGGTGGTCGGCGGGGGCAGCAGGGCCTGCACCGGGTACAGTCCGGCGTCGACCAGGAAGCCATTGGGCCGTCCATCGTCGTGATGCCCTATCGTGGCCTGCTCTTCGTCCTTCAACGCCTTGACCCGCGCGGCATCCACACCGGCACGCTGGAGCATGGCCCGGTTGGCCCACCCCGTGTGCAGGTCCCAGCCCAGAAAGAGAATCGGCGTGTCAGCCCATTCGCCCTGATTGAAGCGCTGCTCAAGTGCCTCGACCTGGCTCCAGTAAGTCGATGGCAGGCCGCCGACGCTGAGGATGTCACCGTGTTTGGCCTTGCCGTCTTCGCGCCACTGGCGCAGGCGTTTTTCCAGCTCATCGAGCGCCAGCAACTCGCCGTCCAGATTGGCCTGACGCAATTGCAGGCCGCCCTTCACCGTATGTGAGTGCGAGTCGATAAACCCCGGCATCAGCACCTTGCCGCCCAGGTCGACGATGCGCGTACCCGGCTGTTTGAGCCGCAGCACCTGGGCATCGGAACCCACCGCCGAAACCTTGCCGTTCTCGACCGCGATGGCCTGCTGCAAGGGCTGGCCAGGTTCGGCGGTGTACACCCTGGCGTTGTGCAGGATGAGATCGACAGCGGCCATACTTTCCATCGAGGAACAGGCCAGAGCAAGTGACGCGGCCAGGGTCAGAATCTGTTTCATGGGTGGCTCTTTATTTTTGTTGGGCTGTAGCCAAGACTATCCAAGCCTAATCGAGAACTGAATGCCTGCTCCCGCACAACTTCTGTGCCTATCAGGAATAGATAAATGGATAAAATGAGTGCCCTGACCATGTTCGTCGCCACCGCCGAACAGGGTAATTTCAGCCGAGCCGCCGACCTGCTCGGCAAGACCCCGTCCGCCCTGACCAAAGCCGTGGCCCAACTGGAGGAAGAACTCGGCACGCGCCTGTTCGACCGCACCACCCGGCGCATGGCGCTGACCGAAGCCGGTCGCATCTACCTGGAAGGCGCACGCCAGGCGCTGATGCAACTGCAACTGGCCACCGAGGACGTGGAGCAGTTGCAGCATGAGCTGCGCGGCGACCTGCGGATCACCGCCCCGCCCTCGTTCGCACCGGCTTTTCTGAACCAGGTGTGCTGTCGTTTTTTGACTGCGCACCCGCAGGTCAAACTGGAAGTGGACCTGAGCGATAACTTCGAAGACCCGGTGGACGGTGGCTACGACCTGGCCCTGCGCGACGGCCCCATCGACCTGCCTGGCGTGATCGCGCAGCCGCTGGTGGATAACCAGATGTTGCTCTGCGCCAGCCCGGCTTACCTGGCGCGCAAAGGCGAGGATGTTTCACTGGAGAACTATCAGCAGCACGACTGGCTGATCTTCCGCCACCCGCTGCTCAACCGGCATTTCTGGTGGGTCAAGCAAGGCGAACAACGGATTCGGCTGACACAACCGACGCCGCGGGTAGCCAGCGACAACTACGATTTTCTGCTGGCCTGCCTGCTCGATGGGCAAGGTTTGCAGTTCACCCCGCAATGGAGTGCCGAGCCCTATCTGGCGCGTGGCGAACTGGTCGAGTTGATGCCGCAGTACTGGCGTGAACCCAGTGCGTTCGGGCCGTGGATCTACGTGCTGTATCTGGCCCACCGGCGCAACACGCGCAAGGTGAAAGTGTTCATCGAATACCTCAAGGCGCATTGGCAGCAACAGCAGGCCTGAAGACCGCATAGCGCCCTTCGCGAGCAGGCTCGCTCCCACAATGAAATGCAGTTCAACTGTGGGAGCGAGCCTACTCGCGAAGGCGACGGCTTGGTCAACCAGACAATCCGGATTAACGCGGCTGCAACACCAGCGCAAACAACTCGCCATGCCCGTTCACGTTGAGCTTGTGATAGAGGTTGCGCCGGTGCACTTTCACCGTTTCCGGGGAGATGCCCATTTGCTGGGCGATGGCCTTGCTGGAGAAGCCCTGGAGAATCAGGCGCGCGGTTTCGATTTCCCGCATGGTCAGGCGGGCATCGAAGCGATCGAGCAAGGTCGCCAGATCGCCGGCCGGCGGTTCAGCGACCGACCCTTCCGGAGGCAGCAAATCCAGGTGTCGGCGCATCGCGGACAGCACCCAGTCACGCACGCATAGCAGGCGCCCCTGATCCTCAAGGCCAAAGCGCGTCGAACGCCCGAGGGACAGGCCAAGCACGGCGCCGTCGAGGTTGACCATGAACTGCAACTCGTCGCCACCGACCACGGTGCTGAAATAACTCAGGTAGTACTCGCTGTGCTGGAACTGGTCGGGGGCCACCGATTCGAGGCTGTGCAAGCCGTCGGCGATGCCGGCGCACACGGCTTGATAGAACGGATCGAGCAAGTACATGCCGGCGCGGTAATCCGCCAGTTCTTCCTGCTCGGCACTGTTGCCCTTGGCATCGAAATCAATCAGCAGGCGCGGCACGTGGCCCGGACGCATCAGCGCCACCAGGGCGTTGTCCAGCGGTACCAGCAGCCGCAGGGTATCGACCAGCGCCCGCCAGAAACCATCCCGCCCCACCGTCGTGAAGACCCGCGCCAGCCCCTGGTGCACCGGCAACTCTTTCAACAACGCGTCCACGCACTACCCCTTTTGAGTAACCCATGATGGGAATGGGTGAAGGCCACCCCGGTCGATACGCTGAAAACTCCTGATTACCACCGGCCGCAACAGGCCAGGAGTGCCGCATCATGAGTCGTCACCGCTTGTATTTCAATCTGGGGTTTGGCGCCTGTCTGGCAGTGTCGCTGTCGGCGCAAGCCGTCGAAGCCCCGACCGTGCACGTGTACAACTGGTACGACTACATCGGCCCCACGACCCTGCATGACTTCAAGCGTGACACCGGGATCGCGCCGGTCTACGACACCTTCGACAGCGCCGAAGTGCTCGAAGGCAAGTTGCTCACCAGCCGCAGCGGCTACGACGTGGTGGTGGCCAGCAACTTCAGTCTGCCCACGCTGATCAAGGCCGGTGCCCTCGCCCCACTGCCCCGGGCGCAGATGCCGGACTTCAAGAACATGGACACCGATCTGCTGGCGAAACTGGCCAACAACGATCCGGGCAACCAGTACGCCGTGCCGTACCTGTGGGGCACCAACGGCATCGGCTACAACGTCGACAAAGTGCGCGCGGTACTGGGCGACAAGGCACCGGTGGACTCCTGGGACCTGGTGTTCAAGGAGGAGAACCTGGCCAAGCTCGGCGAGTGCGGCGTGGCCATGCTCGACTCGCCGTCGGAGATGCTGCCGGTCGCCCTGCACTACCTCGGCCTGCCGCCCAACAGCACCAACCCGGAAGACTACAAGAAGGCCGAAGCGCTGCTGCTCAAGCTGCGGCCGCACATTGCCTACTTCAACTCGTCGAAGTTCATCAGCGACCTGTCCAACGGCAACATCTGCGTGGCGGTCGGCTGGTCCGGCGCCATGCTCGAAGCCAAGACCACCGCCGAGCAGGCCGGCAACGGCGTGAAGATCGCCTACAGCCTGCCCAAGGAAGGCGCGCCGGTGTGGTTCGACACCCTGGTGCTGCTCAAGGACGCCCCGCACCCTGAACAAGGGATGGCCTTCATCGACTACCTGATGCGCGCCGAGGTCATCGCCCCGGTCAGCGACCACCTCAACTACCCCAACGGCAACCGCAACGCGACCACGCTGGTGGCCGAAGCGACCCGCAACAACCCGGCCGTCTACCCGTCAGCCGAAGCCATGGCCACCCTGTTCACCCTCCAGCCCCTGCCGCCGGCGACCGAGCGCGTGCGCACGCGAATCTGGAGCAAGGTCAAGAACGGCCAGTGAACACACCGCATGCCCCTGTGGGAGCGGGCTTGCTCGCGAAAGCGTTGGCTCAGCAAAAATTGATAGCGACTGACACTACGCCTTCGCGAGCAAGCCCGCTCCCACAGGGGATCTACGGTGCCCGAAATACCCTTTTTTCTGCCACGAATCGAAGATGAGAAAACCCATGAAACCACGCGCCCGCGACCTGAACATCCTGTTCGGCCAACTGCAACCCGGCCCGCTCAATGCCATCACCGACGTCCCCGGCGTGCGGGTCGGCCACTGTGATGTACGAGGACGCACGGCCAACGGCCGCGACATCCTTACCGGCGTCACCGTCATCGAACCGCGTGCCGGCTCCACCAGCCAGCAACCCTGCTTTGCCGGCGTGCATGTACTCAACGGCAATGGCGATGCCACCGGGCTGGAATGGATACGCGAAGCGGGCTTGCTGACCAGCCCCATCGC
Source organism: Pseudomonas sp. PDM32 (assembly GCF_019219225.1). Lineage (NCBI taxonomy): Bacteria > Pseudomonadati > Pseudomonadota > Gammaproteobacteria > Pseudomonadales > Pseudomonadaceae > Pseudomonas > Pseudomonas sp. PDM32. The sequence goes on along the minus strand of NZ_JAHUWE010000008.1, from coordinate 213,915 downwards.
CTTCACCAACACCCACAGCCTGGGCGTGGTGCGCGATGCGCTGATCGTGGTCGACCGCGAGCAGCAAGCCGATGACGGGCGCCTCTACTGGAACATGCCGGTGGTGCTGGAAACCTTCGACGGCTTGCTCAACGACATCAACGGCTTTCACGTGAAGCCTGAGCACGTAGCCCAAGCCGTGCGCTCGGCGGTGGGTGGCCCGGTGGCTGAAGGCAATGTCGGCGGCGGCAGCGGCATGATCTGCCACGAATTCAAGGGCGGCATCGGCACCGCGTCGCGACGTTTGAACAGCGCTCAGGGCGGCTGGACAGTGGGGGCGATTGTCCAGGCCAACCATGGCATCCGTAACGAACTGCGCGTCGACGGGTATCCGGTCGGGCGCTACATGGAACAGGTCGATTCGCCGTTCCTCAAGGCCTCGCTGCCCCATCCGGGCATGGGTTCGATCGTGGTCTGCCTGGCCACCGATGCGCCGCTGCTGCCGCACCAGTGCACGCGCCTGGCCCAGCGCGCCAGCCTCGGCCTGGCTCGCACCGGCGGCGGCAATGAAGACCACAGCGGCGACATCTTCATCGCCTTCGCCACCGGTAACGATCACGTGCCACCGGCTGCCTACGAGAGCAAGAAAGCGCCGACCACAAACAACCTGAGCATGGTCAACAACGACCACATCAGCGAGCTGTTCCTGGCCGCCACCGAAGCCGTGGAAGAAGCCATCATCAATGCCCTGCTCGCCGCCGAAACGGCCGAAGGCAACGGGCATGGGGTGCCGGGGCTGGATGCCGAAACCCTGCTCGAGGCGTTGCGCCGCGCCGGCTGGCCGGGAGATGCGACTAGCGGTACTTGAGTGAAACACTCGGTCTTTCTAGGATGAACTTACGCAGTCGCTTGCTTGTGCAAGCCGCTGCGTAGGTGGTGAGTGAACTGAACCCCTACCAAGCTCACCGCCTGCTTCATGCGCATCTTGAGCCTCGAGGGCTCTACTTCCTCCCCATCAAAGAGCTTTGAGGCTCTTTTTTTGCCCCTGAAAAACCATCTCTCCATCAACACATTACATTCCCCCCTGTGGGAGCGGGCTTGCTCGCGAAGGCGGTGTGTCAGCCAACATGGTTGGCGACTGATACGACGCCTTCGCGAGCAAGCCCGCTCCTACAGGGAAATTGTGGTGTTTGGGAGCGTGCGCTCAGACCAGGCGCAACCGGGGGCCACTCGCCGGCACTGCCTCATCACCCAAGCGCTCGCGCACAAATTCACTGGCCTTGCGCGTCAACTGGTCCAGATGCCGGTCGCGCTGTTTTTCCGCGTCGGTCATGGCCCGCTTGCCGTGCTTTTGCAGCAGATAGGTATGAATCTGCCGCACTTCCAGCGAGCTGTAGATCGACGCCACGTCCAGCAGCGCCATCAAGCCATCGGTGCTGTGGTCGCGGGTATTCATCAACACCAGGGTCGCACGCACGCCCACCACCTGAAAACCCATCGCCTCGAAATACGGCACCTTGGCCACCGCGCAGGTCAGCTCGGCATGGGGATAGCGGCCGACCATTTCCCGCAGCATCCGCCGGGCCACACCCTGGCGCCGATACTCGGCCTGTACCGCCATGTACGCCACGCCACACGCCTCGGGGTCGTCCTGCACCGGCAGGTACAGCAAAAAGCCCAGCACCTTGTGCGGATCGTCTTCGTCCGTGGCAACGATCAGCTCCACGGCAATGCCTTTTTCACCGTTGAGCGCCTCCAGGTACAGGTGCACCTCATAGCCGATCGCGTATTGATAAAGGTTGTACAGCAGGTTGCTGGGCGGGATCGCGACCATGCTGATGTCGGTCAGGTTGTCGACCACCATCTGCAGGATCTGGCTATTGATGTGCTCGGGGCACGGGGTCTTGAAGTGGCTGATCAGGGGCATTGCGGTGACAGGCTCCGGGAGGCAAGGGCCGCCTATCATAACGCGCCTGACACTTGCGGTCCGAAGGGTGATGGTGGGGTGGCAGGTGATTGGGGAAATGGGTGGGTCAAGGCCCCCGAACTTGAGGATTGCTACCCACTTCGGCGCTACAGAAAAGTCTTAATATCTTGATACAAATCAGCCTTCCATACCCTCCGAGACTCCCTAGTGATTGGCGTAGCTCTTGCATCGACCGCATTGCGTACGTCAGCCACATCGGCGCGCCCCGAGGGAAACACTATGAAAAGCCTGCCTGACCTCAAACCGCTCGGTTTCAGCAAACCGGGCATCGCCGCTGTGATGCTGATCAACATCAGCCTCGGCACTGTCAACGCCACACCGCTGGACGATGTCAGCTATCCGCCGCCAACGGATCCTTCGGCTTATACCAACCCACCTGCCGACCCCCAGGCCGCGCTGGATGCCATTCTGACCATGCCGCCCACCTACCAGGGCGCCATCGCCCTGCCCAATGGTATGTACGGCACCCGCACGACGCCAACGACCGACAACGTGCTGCAGCCAGCCCAGCAAACATCATTCAAGATCCCCACCAATGGCAAGCCCAGCCCGTTGTTCGGGGCCCAGCCCTACACTCAGCAACTGCTGCTTCTCGAAGAGTTCGGCACGGAAAAACTCGACCCGACACTGCCAGCACCACCCCTGACGTTCCCGCCTCCGACCGTCGGCCCGGCGCCCGTGCAGGACCCGAACAGCATCGCCCGCAGCGGCCCTTCGGCCGCAGCGCTGGAAGCCTTCATGCGCCAGCCCGGGCTGTACCCGTTTCCGTCACAGTATTCCAACGCGCTGGACCGCAATCCGTGGCAAGCGCAGATCGAAGCCTTCCTCAATCGCCATCCGGTCGGCTCGCCGGCCGAAGGTCGTCCGCCAGGAAAAGGCTGGTCCCATCAGCGCTGGAACGAGTTCTACCCACAGGTCGCCTTCAAGACCGCTCAAGCGGGCGCCAAGCTCAACGGCGGCATGCGCGACCGCCGCCAGTTGCACAACTATGCCGTTGGTGAGTTCGGGCCGGGCGGCCTCTACAACCAGACCTCGGACACCCCGGTCATCGCGGGCACCACCAAAGGCATCGACACGCGTTTTCACCCCAACATGCCGATTCAGAACCACAAGGCGCTCTGGACCTTCGACGGCACCTTTCCGCCAAAACTGTTGATGGTGCGCTACGGCCAACCGGTGCTGATGCGACACTACAACGCCCTGCCGATCGATCCGTCGGCGAACATGGGGTTTGGCTTGCACACCCTCAGCACCCACGAACACAACGGCCACTCCCCGGCCGAAAGCGACGGCTATGCCAATGCGTTTTTCTTTCCTGGCCAGTACTACGACTATCGCTGGCCGGTGCAACTGGCCGGTTACGACACCATCAACACCACTGCGCAGGATCCGCGCGCGGCGTTCCCCTGCGCCCCAGGTGAAACCCTGTTCGTCAACGATGCCTCACCAGGCCTCAAGACCTGCAACAACGGCAGCATCAAGATCCGTGGCGACTGGCGCGAAACCATGAGCACCCACTGGTTCCACGACCACATGCTCGATTTCACCGCGCAGAACGTCTACAAGGGCAACGCGGTGATGATGAACTACTACAGCGCCCTGGACCGCGGTAACGAAGCCTTCGAAGACGGCGTGAACCTGCGCCTGCCCAGCGGTTCGGCGTTGCCCTGGGGCAACCGCGACTATGACGTCAACCTGATAGTGGCCGACAAGGCCTGGGATGCCAGTGGCCAGTTGTGGTTCAACCCGTTCAACACCGATGGCTTCCTCGGCGATCAGATCCTGGTCAACTGGCAGTACCAGCCACGCCTGAACGTGCGTGCGCGCAGCTATCGTTTCCGCATCCTCAATGGCTCGGTATCGCGCTACTTCAGGATTGCGCTGGTGCGTGAAGTCGTCGGCACCGGTGGCGAATTCCCCGGCCCGGCAGGTTCGGGCGTGTCCTATACCCGCGTGCCGTTCCACATGATCGCCAACGACGGCAACCTCATGGAACACGCCGTGCCGTTCGACGGCAGCATGGACCTGGACGGTGACGGTGATGTGCAGGACCACAACGCGATACTGCCCACCCAGGGTATTGCCGAGCGTTTCGACATCATCGTCAACTTCGCGAAAAACGGGATCAGCGTTGGCGACAAGCTGTACTTCGTCAACTTGATGGAGCACCAGACCGGCAAAGGTCCGGAGAGTGTACCGCTGAGTCTGGCCGATGTGCTGTCCGGCAAGTACAAGGCCGTGCTCAAGTTGGGCAGCAAAGGGCTGGAATGGGACGCCGGCGACCCGGTGGTGGGCAAGTTCATGCAGATGGTGGTCAAGCCTTATGCCGGCCAGGACGTGAGCATGAATCCCGCCGACTACGAACCCGCCAAACCGGGTAAAGCGGCCGGCAAGGTCATGATTCCGCTGACGGTCAACCGCGACGATCCAACGATGCAGGCCAAGCTCAAGACAGTGCGGCATCGCGAGTTCATCTTCGGTCGCTCCGACGGCACCGACCTGGCACCCTGGACCATCAAGACCGACGGTGGTTTCGGCTACCACATGGACCCACGGCGGATCAGCGCCGCACCGCAACTGGCCAACGGCCCGACCGATGCCGGGTTCTCCGGCGACGGCACCCTGGAAGTGTGGAAAATCAAGAACGGCGGCGGTGGCTGGAGCCACCCGGTACACGTGCATTTCGAAGAAGGCGTCGTCCTCAGCCGCGACGGCAAGGCACCGCCGGAATGGGAAAAATGGGCACGCAAGGACGTCTATCGCATCGGTGAAGGCATCGACAGCTCGCAGGAAGTGGAAATGGCAATCCGCTTCCGCGAATTCGCCGGGACCTACATGGAGCACTGCCACAATACCCAGCACGAGGACAACGCCATGTTGCTGCGCTGGGATATCGAGCACCCCGGCCAGTTCCAGTTGATGCCAACGCCCCTGCCCGGCTGGGACGGCGTCACCTACGTGAACTCCGCCGCGCTGCCAACCTTCCGCACGGGCGATACTCGCAACACTGATGGCGATAACAAACTGCCGATCGCCAACCCCGACAGCGCCATCAGCAACAGCGGCCCGGTGACCATCAACGTGCTGGCCAACGACAGCGACCCTGACGGCAACGTGCCGCTCAAAGTGGTGGGCCTGGAGCAACCGGACTCCGGCAAGGGCACGGTCACCACCGATGGCGTGCGCGTGATCTACACACCACCGGCCACGGTCCCCGCGCCGTTCACCGCGACCTTTACCTATAAGGTCGCCGATGCCAAGGGTGCGGAATCGGCACCGGCAACGGTGTCCGTGGCGGTCTCGGCAGCGGTCGTCGAGAACCTGATCGTCACCAGCGCTACCGTCACCGCCCGCAGCAACAACCGCTGGTATTGGGTGCTGTCCGGCACCACCTCGCGTGGCACGGGCAATACCATCACCGCGACGGTCACGACCACGACCGGCACGGCGAACCTTGGCACCGCCACCCTGACGCCTACGGCTACAGGCGCGCGCTGGAATATAGCGGTGACGACCGTCGGCAGTGCCCCCTCGCCGAGCCCGACAGCGACCATCAAGTCGGCATTCGGCAAAACCGTGACAGTGCCAGTGCACTAGAGCGGATTGATCAGCGCCCGGTTCATGCAATGTGGACCGGGCGTTTTTTTTTGCGGATCGTGCGGGGGGACCGAGAGTCTTTTTATTGACTGTTACAACGCCTTCGCGAGCAAGCCCGCTCCCACAAGGAGCTTATGCTCGACGCAGATCCCCTGTGGGAGCGGGCTTGCTCGCGAAGGCGGCCACACAGTCACCGTTGCGGCGCCACCATCCGAAAGCGGATATTGATCTCGTTGGACACCATGCTGTCCGCCCACTCGCCCTCGCCTATCTTGAAGTCGTTACGCTTGAGCACCAGTTGGCCATCGAAGATGCCGATGGAACTCTCCGACCTGAGCTGCACCGGCACACTCACTTCCCGAGTGAGCCCGCGCAGGGACAGTTTGCCGGTGATGGTGTAACGGTTATTGCCGAGGGCCTTGATGGACGTCGATTCGAACGTCGCCACCGGATAAGTCGCAGTGTCGAACCACGCCGGTTTTTGCAGCTCGGTGTTGGCGTCGTCGCTGCCGGCGTCGATGCTGCTCAGGTCGATGGTCAGTGCGGCATGGGCGGCGCCCGGGTTATCGGTGTCGAAGTCGAGATTGGCCTTGAACTTGCCGAAGGTGCCGTAGGTTCTCGACCCCATCTGCTGATAGGTGAAACTCAAGGTGCTGGCCTTGGCGTTGACCTCCTTGTATTCCACGGCTTCAGCGAACAGCACCGGGCCGAACACCAACGTGCCGGCCAGAGCGATGCAACGCGCGGATCGAAGGTTCATGGCACTCTCCGGGAGGACTCCCGTCTTGAGTTGGCATGCCGCACACAAAGGCCGGCACCAGATGGACTAAAGCAAACAACCGGTGTTTATTCCACCTCAGCCGTTGAATGGCGACCACCTGCCGATGACCGTCAGCGCTACCCGCACGCCTCGCGTTGCCACGCCCGCCGCAACAGCTCGATCACCTCGGCATCCGAAGTCTGGGAAAAGTCCATGTACCAATGGCCAATCGAAGTGAACCATTCGGGCATCAGCGGGCAGACCAGTTCATCCACCTCGCGGCGCAGCGCCTCCACCGTCTCGATCGGTGCCACTGGCACCGCCACCACGATGCGCGCAGGTTCCTGCACCCGCAGCGCCTGGATCGCCGCCCGCATCGAAGCGCCGGTGGCCAGGCCGTCGTCGATCAGGATCGCGACCTGATCCTTGAGCTGCACCGCCGGCCGCGTGCCGCGGTAGACCTGCTCGCGGCGCAGCAACTCGCGGCTTTCCCGTTCGACCACGGCGTCGAATGCAGACTTGGCAATCGGATGCACCCGCAGCGCCTCTTCATTACGAATCTGGACGCCACCGCTGGCAATCGCGCCCATGGCGTATTCGGGGTGGGACGGCACGCCAAGCTTGCGCACCAGTATCAGGTCCAGGCGAACCTTCAGCGCCGTGGCCACCTCATAAGCCACCGGCACGCCGCCACGGGGCAAGGCCAGGACGATGACATCGGGGCGATTGGCGTAAGGCAGCAGCGACTCGATCAAACGCCGCCCGGCTGCCGGCCGGTCTTGCAGGATGGAATGGGACAAGGGGCTCATGTGAAAACCTCCCCAGGCGATTGCGCCTGGCTTTTTCAGTCACACCGTCCTTTTGTGGCAAGGGGCTCTGTGGCAGGGGCTTTTGTGGCGAGGGGGCTTGTCGGGTCGCCGCACCGCCCCGTTGGGCCGCGCAGCGGCCCCAAATCACATAACAAACTCAGATCTTTGTGAGCGCTTCGCACTCAAACGGGGGCAAGCCCCCTCGCCACAGGGTTCAGTGAACAGCATGCCCCACCCGACGCGTCCCGCCTACACCAACCGCTCAATCTTCTGATGCTGCCACACCAGTTTGTAATACAGCGTCTGCAGCACCAGCATCCCCAGATACGCCACCGGAAACGCCATCCACACCCCTTGCAGCCCGAACTTCGCATCCAGCACATAGGCCGCCGGCAACTGCACCCCCACCACGCAGACAATGGAAATCGCCACCGGCACCATCACCGTGCCGCTGGCCCGCATGATGCCGCCGATGATCGCCTGGAAGCCGAACACCAACAGGCTCCAGAGCATGATGTGCAACAGGTGCTGAGCCATGGTCCGCGTCGCTTCTTCCGTGAGGAACGAGGCCAGCAGCCAATGCGACAGCAAATACCCGAGCACCACCAGACCACCGGTCAGGCACAGATTGATCATCAACCCCGTGCGCAGAATCGGCCCCATGCGCTCGATGCGCCCCGCCCCAATCGCCTGCGCGCCAAGAATCGATGCGGTAATCGCAATCGACAACGCCGGGAACTGCACGTAATTGACGATCTGCGTCACCGCGCCATAGGCCGCCGTCGCCTGGGAACCGTGCTGGTTCACCAGTGCCAGAATCACCAGCTCCGACAGCGACAACACCACCATCTGCAACCCGGTGGGCAAACCGATGCGCAGCACCTTGCCGAGAATCGCCATGTCCAGCTTCATCGCCGCAAAGAACTCGCGGTCCGGCGCCAGCGGATGGCCCTTGCCAATCAAGCGCCACGCCAGCAACCCCATCGCCACCAGGTTACCCACCAACCCGGCAAACGCCGCACTCTGAATCCCCATCGGCGCAAAACCCAACCAGCCGCGAATCAACGCCGGCGTCAGCGCCAACCCGACCATGGTCGACACCACCAGCGCCAACAATGGCGACAAGGTATCGCTTACTCCACGCAGCAGTTGCGTGAACAGCACAAACACCAACAGCGACGGCATGATCCACAACATCACATGGGCATACGCCACCGCATCGTCCAGCACATCCGCCGGCGTCCCCAACCCGACCAACGCCGACCGCGCAAACACACTGCCCACCACCGCCGCCGTCAACCCGATCAACACCCCCAGCAACAAGGTTGCCCCGGCAATCGCCTTCACCAGATGCGTCTCCCGCGCGCCCCACGCCTGCCCGATCAACACCCCCGCGCCGGCACCGAGGCCGATCACCAGAGCGATGAAGAAAAACACGATGGGGAACATCCCCGACACCGCCGCCAGTGCCTGGGTGCCAAGCATCTGGCCGATGTAGATGCTGTTGACCGTGCCGGACATGGATTGCAGGAAGTTCGACAGCACCATCGGGGCGAGGAAAAACAGGTAGGTTTTCCAGAGGGGGCGTTGGGGGTTGGGGGTTTGCATGGGCGAAGATCCATCTCGACGGCAGTAGCGATGATTAAGGATAGCGTGGGTGGCTGAAACCAAGGGGCGATGACCATCTCAGGTCTGTGTCTGGATTTCCAGCGACCAGAGGTGAAAGGTCTGAAGTTTCATCCTCAAAGGTCCTACACAAAGCTCGGAATGCCTCACCTTCCCGCGCTGATCTCGTGAGGCTTATAGTCGGCGCCGTCGCCCCAGAATGGCGGCCGGGTTTGGCGACCTGAACACAGAGAATGACCAACTGACGGCCTTGAGCCCATCAAACAGAGATCATTCAAAATGAATCGATACATGCCCCTCACCGGAATCGACCTAATTCCGGCCTCCCTGCTCATCGACACCCAAGCCCCACTCGACGTCCTGCAAGCCATGGCCGATTACCGTATTCGGACAGTCACACAGGTGCTGGAAAACATCGCCTACCGATCCGAACTAGGTTGCGACACGGTGGTGCTGGAAGACTTTTCCAAGCTGCTGGTCATTCCGTTGCGCGATGGTTGTGACTTGATGGATGTGATTGGTCGGCGGCTGCGGGCACAGGCGGCGCAGTAAAAAAAACGGGTGCTCTCGCGCCCGTTTTATTGCTACTCCAGAAAGGGGTTACCCGTCAGCTTGATTCGAGGCCGCGAAAAACCAATCAGGCGAAGATACTCAATATGCCCGTAACAAAGAGAAGAGCCGCCGGGTAGCGGCTCAACCTGGGAAACCTTCGATGATTTAAACGACTGGACAAGGGAACCGGACGGCCACGAAATGATGGCTACGGTCACCGCTCTCTGGCACCTGCGTTCAGGCACTTGGTGCTGTCAATCAAAGGTATATTTGCCTTCGAGCATGAATGCCGGCTCTCTCCAGTTGGGTCCCCTCACAACTCCGGTCCCACTATATTTGATAAAACCGGCATCACACATTTTATGAACAAGGTTCAATAGCCCTATGTTGTTCTCCACATGCGCCCAGTTAGCCAGATTATAAAGGCCATCAAGCCGCGGAAGGGAGATGCCTAATTTATTTTTTGTAAGAAATAGAATTACCTCTTCAGGCTTTTCGTTAAGTACGATGGTTGCAATGACGCTCATTATTTTACCCCTCCAAGTTCCTTGTACTCTCGCTCACTTTGCTTTCGATGCGCTTCTATAGCATCAGGTGTATAGAGCAGTTCAAAAGCATCCTTGACTTTGTAGTCCTCCAGCGTTGCTGCGTGAGTATTGTTCCAAATAACACCGTCGTCATTCGGGTCTACACCGTCAACCACGCCTAATACTCTGAAACGTTCCAGCTCTCTGAGTTCATGAGTATAGAAGCGTTTGTCTACACCTGTAGTTACCAATTCACCCAGCAGAATTTTTTCCAAGCGCTCAATCATGATGGCATTGGCGTCCGAGGGCCCAAAGCGTCCCGTATGCAATTTGACCAGGTCAATACCCGCTTGGGTCACGGTAGCACTTGTCCAATCGAGATCGAGTATTGGGCCTCCGGCTTTGGCGGGATTGAAAAATCGGCCGCTGTATTTCCCCTTTGTGGTTGCTCCTTTATAAGGACTATTAAAAACAACGTATACTGGCGGCAGGCCGCTTTCAATCGGAAAACAGTAAATACAATCCCTGAAATCGGGTAATTCGGACGCAGGTAAGGTTTCAGGCTGTACAAGCAATGGCGACAGCGTCACTCCAGTGTACGTCGGTACTTGCGCAGGTCGGGCGGGCGAAGTTGTCGAATTGCTTCCCAAGTGAATAATGGGAAAACTGAGGATATTGGGCGGCGTATCGTTTGACGTGAAACTGTAGCTGCTGGTCGTTGGATCGAACACCAATGCTCGCACTGGCACTTTTGCCGAGACACTCCCTCCAGCCGGGGTTGCAACAAGTGAGTATTGGTTAAGGTCGCCAACAATCCGATAAGGAAGGTCAATGGTTCCTTCGGCAGCGGCGATTTCACTCAGGTTTGGCGGCAGCTTTGGCAAAAAAGTGCTACCGGGTAGTGTGAGTACTGTTTGAGGAAAGCGTTCGCCGTTAGCAAGAGCAGGTGAATAGAGCAAGGCCCCTATCCCAACAGCAGTGGCCGGACTGATAAGTGCTTCCCCCAACCCTGCCAACAACTTAATGCCTTTATGGATCACTGCCTCGAAGGGCCAACCTTCGGCGAAATGGATGGCAATGGCACCCGCCACAGTTCCCGCCTCTATGTCATTACCAATGTGTAGCCTGTAGGTATAAGCGACTTCACCCCTTGCCAAGGCGCGATGGATTTCAGCGTCTGCAGTTGCGGAAGCGTCCTCCAAAATGCGAACGGCCTCGATTAGAATTCGTTTAACGTAGGCGGCAGTTAGTGATAACAGGAATTCCTCATAAAAACTTAGTCGTACTTCATCATCATCTTTTTCTGACTCCACATCACCTGCAAAATTCTCGGCAATTGTTTCTCTGCCTAGTGACAATGCGTCCACGCCAATATGTAATATTGCATCACCCCAACTCCCGTGCATTTCGACCCTTTGCAAAAGCTCAACGATGACCACTTTCTTTTTTAAGGCAGCTTCCAACGCATTTAACTCTTGGGACTCAATGGCTGCGACTATGCATTTCTCTAGATAACCTCGAATATTCGGGGTTCCACCCGAAAAAACATCCTTTATCTGATCGTACACCGAAAGCAACATCTCCACTAATTGTTGGTATTCGTTTCGGGTATTTTTGACGCTCTCAATACTATACGGCGTAGTAACCGCCGGGACAGTCTTATCCCAAAACAAAATACTATCGAAGCTTGAAGGAAAAACTTGGGCTTCTGTAGCTAGAACCTGTCGAGACTCAGGCATTATCAAAGGCGAGTAATGTGTAATTGGTTCCTGCATATAGCGCTCCATGCAATAATATTAATTCCACAACAAACAGCATAAAAGTTATGCCAAAATAACTTATAAGCTTCAACGATTAAATATTAACCACATACGTCACGCGCGAAAAATCACATCAACCCCAAACAACCTCTGCGGCTTCCGGCGCACCCCTTACAGCAAAAGCACCAATTCAATCTTCCATATATATGAGAGCCACCAAAACAAAAAGACCGATTTATTTTTACGATGTTTTTCAAACAATGGCGAATGTCGTGTTCGGACGGTTACACAGGTGTTGGAGAGCATCGCCTACCGATCCGAGATCGGTTTCGACACGATGCGTTGTAGGTTTTTTTTCAAACTACTGGTCATTCCATTGCGCGATGGTTGTGACTTGATGGATGTGATTGGTCGGCGGTTACGGGCGCAGGTGGCGCGGTAAATGAAAACGGGCGCAGAAGGCGCCCGTTTTTGTCCAGCGAGAAAAGTGGCTTGATAGACGACGCTAGCCTTTGCCTCCGCTAACGCTGCCACTTCCACTTCCACTTCCACTTCCACTGCTACTCCCACTGCCACTGCTAGTTCCCTGGTCATTGTTGACCTTGACCTGTGGCCCGACGCCATCTCCCGTACGGAAGGTCGGTAACGCCACCGAGTCCACGAATTTCACGCCGTCCCAGCTGGGCAATGGCGTGGGCATCAACTGGATCTGGCCCGGGTGCTCAGAGTCCCAGCGCAGCAGCATCGAGGTGTCCTCATGCTGTGTGTTGTGGCAGTGCTCCATGTAGGTACCGGCAAACTCACGGATGCGTATGGCCATTTCAACATTGTCGCCGCTGTCCGGATCGGGGCCTATGCGATAGATATCCTTGCGCGCCCCTTTTTCCCATTCCGGTGGAGTTTTGCCACCTCGAGTGAGAATGACCCCTTCCTCGAAATGCACATGCACCGGGTGATCCCAGCCATTGCCGCCGTTCTGGACCTTCCAGACTTCCAGCGTGCCCTCCCCCTTGAACCCTGCCGGTGTCGGCCCGGTAGCCAGTTGTGGCGCGGCCGAGATCCGGCGCGGGTCCATGTTGAAGCCTGGGCCGCCATCGGTCTTGATCGTCCAGGGCGCAAAGTCGGTGCCGTCGGAGCGGCCGAAGATAAAGGTGCGGTGCCGCGCCTGGGCGAGCCGGGCGATATCGGCAGGGTCGTCGCGGTGCAAGGGCAGCGGGATCATGAACCTGCCCTCGGGCTTGCCAGGCTTGGCGGGCTCGAAGTCGACCGGATTCATGCTGACATCCTGGCCGGTGTAAGGCTTGACGTTGACTTGCATGAACACGCCCACGCCCGGGTCACCGTTGATCCACTGTGGCCCGTGGCTGGTTTGCCTGACCACAGGCAGGTACCTCTCGGAGAGTACATCCGCCAATGGAATGTCACGATTGGGACGCTTGCCGTTTTCATGCTCCTCGATGTTGACGAAGAAAATCCTGTCGCCCGGCTTGATGCCGTTTTTCGCGAAATCGACGACGATGTCATAGCGTTCGGCAATGCCCATCATCGGCAAAATGGCATTGTTGTCTTGTCTGTCACCGTCACCATCGAGGTCCAGGCTGCCATCGAACGGCACCGCGTGTTCCATGATATTGCCGTCGTTGGCAATCATGTGGAACGGCACCCGGTTATAGGAAACCCCGGAGTTTTTCGGGCCGGGAAACTCGCCACCATTACCATTGACCTGACGCACCAGCGCCAGCTTGAAGTAGCGGGAAACCGAGCCATTGAGAATGCGCAGACGGTAGCGCCGGGCACGCACGTCCAGGAAGGGCTTGTACTCCCAGTTGGTCAGCACCTGGTCACCGAGAAAACCGTCGGTGTTGAAGGGGTTGAACCACAACTGGCCGGCCTGGTCCCAGGCCTTGTCGGCGATCGTCAGGTTGATGTCATAGTCGCGGTTACCCCAGCCCAGCGCCGAACCGCTGGGCAAGCGCAGGTTGACCCCGTCGTCGACCGTCTCGTTGCCACGGTCCACGGCGCTGTAGTAGTTCATCATCGTCGCGTTGCCCTTGTAGACATTCTGCGCGGTGAAATCGAGCATGTGGTCGTGGAACCAGTGGCTGCTCATGGTTTCGCGCCAGTCGCCACGGATCTTGATGGAGCCGTGGTCGCAGGTCTTGAAGCCGGGGGTGGCGTCGTTGACGAAAAGCTGTTCTCCGGGATCGCACGGGAACGCCGCACGCGGATCCTGAGCGCTGGTGTTGATGCTGTCGTAACCGGCCAACTGGATCGGCCAGCGATAGTCGTAGTACTGCCCCGGGAAGAAGAACGCGTTGGTAAAACCGTCGCTTTCCGCAGGTGAGTGGCCGTTATGTTCATGGGTGGTGATGGTGTGCAAGCCAAAGCCCCGGTTGGCCGACGGGTCAATGGGCAAGGCATCGTAATGACGCATCAGCATCGCTTGGCCATAGCGCACTAGAAGCAGTTTGGGCGGAAAGGTGCCGTCGAACGTCCACAACGCATTGTGGTCCTGCACAGGCATGTTGGGGTGAAACTGCACTTGAATGCCCTTGGTCGTGCCCTCGTTGGCCGGGTTGCCGTTGGTGTTGTGATAGAGCCCGCCCGGTGCGAATTCCCCCACGGCGTAGTTATGCCGTTGCATACGGTCACGCAAGCCGCTGTTGACGTGCGCGCCGGCTTGCACCGTCTTGAAGGCGTCGCGCGGGAAAAACTCATTGAAACGCTGGTGCGACCAGCCTTTTCCCGGCGGCCGGCCTTCTGCGGGCGAATCGACCCGGCGATTGAGGAAAAGCTCGATCTGCGCCTTCCAGGGGTTGCGGTCCAGCACATTGGAAAACTCTGTCGGGAAAGGCGTCAATGCCGGCTGCCTGAGAAAGGCATCCAGCGCAGCCGGCGACGGGCCGCTGCGCGCCACCTTCAAGGGATCTTGCGCCGGTGCGGGGCCCACCGTCGGGACCGGAAACGGAACGGGTGACGGTGGGTCGGCCGCGTTCAGTTTGTTCGAGCCGAACTCCTCGAAAAGCTCGAGCTTCTGCGTGAACGGCTGAGCCCCGAACACAGGGCTGGCATTTCCGTTGGTGGGGATGTTGAAGCTGGTTTGCAGATTGGGTGGCAGCACATTGTCGGCCAAGGGGGTCGTGCGGTTACCGACCACGCCATTGGGCAGGTCGAAGGCGCCTACATTTGCGCGAGGCAGCTTGAGCAAGTCCCTCAAGGCAGCATTGGGGTCGGCGGGCTGATTGGTGAACGCCGACGGGTCGGTGGGAGGCGGTGCATCGGTGTTGTCGAGGGGGGCTGCCTGGGTCTGGGAAAAGCCCAGCCCCAGCATGATCGCGGCAGCAGAGATACTCAGCGCCAGTCTGGTTTTGGACAATGCACCAGGATTCAACCTTGCGGTATCCAGTTTCATCGCAAACACCTCTGACGGGTTTTTCGGAGCGCGTGGCATTACAGGAGCAACGAGCCAATGCGCCTGGCCCGGCTGGCGAAACGCTTGATTTCGAGCCGGGATGGTAACGACGCAACTTCCCTGCCAAAAATGACAGGAGGTGACCAATGGCTCTAGGCCATACCCCCGTTGTCTTCTGGCGTGTGGCAGGCGTATGAGAAGCCAGGATGAAAGCCCCGATGACGGGGAATTTCCCCCGATACAGGGTGCGATTGTGTGGGGTATTCGGGCCAGGAAAAATCGCCACTTTCTGAATGTATCGAGCGGTTGAGTCCGCAGCCGATCACTGCTTGTGACGAGTGACTGCATAGACCGATATCGGCCTCGTCAAAGGCTCCAGCGCGTCCCTGCATGCGCCCCTATCCCCGCCAATTCGGCATTCCTTGCCTCTAAATCTGACATTGTTCCCCTCTGCCCCGCCAGCCCATCCAAGAATGATGGCAAACGGCTACACTCCTCAGGATTTCTCAACTACACCTCGACCATGGCGGCATCGATTTACCTCATGGTTCAAGCGATAACAGGCTTGTCTTCCGGTATCAGTCCAACCCCAGCTTCTTCCCGGTTCGATTACATGGAGTCAGCGTACATGCCCTTCCCCCCTCGCTTCCTCGACCACTACCGCAAAGCCGACCGCATCATGCTGGGCCTGATCTGGCTGATGTTCGCTTTCGCGGTGGGCCTGGCGTTCTGGCACGACACCTTCAAGCAGGCGCTGCTGGTGGGTGGCGGTACCAGCCTGTTGTTGACGCTGTTGTATCGCGCCATCGGCGGCTCGCGGTTGATGCGTTGTTTGCTCGGCACAGGCTTGATGGTGATGGCGGCGTTGCACATCAATCAGGCCGAGGGGGTCATTGAGTCGCACTTCGGGATTTTTGCGTTGTTGGCGGTGCTCACGTTTTATCGCGACTGGCTGCCGATTCTGGTGGCGGCGGTGACGATTGCGCTGCATCACGTGGTGTTCCATGTGCTGCAGCACCAGGGTTTTCCGGTGTATGTGATGGCGCATCACGGTGGCTGGACGATGGTGTTCGTTCACGCCTTTTATGTGGTGATGGAGACGGTCGCGTTGCTCTATCTGGCGGTGCACAGCCAGGCGGATGCGGTAGAGAGCCAGGACATGCTGGACAAGATGCTCGCCGCGACTTCGCAGCTGACAACCGATCCCGGCAAGGGTGACAAGGCACGGGCGCATGTGTCGCTGGCGCAGCGCTTCGATCAGTTCCTGATGCAGATCACCGCGTTGGTGGACGGGGTGGTGCGTGACTCCAACGGTTTGGGTCAGTTGGGCCAGGAGTTGGCCAAGGCCAGCAACACGCTGGAGAAAGGCGCCAAACATCAGCTGACGGAAATCGCGCAGATGACAGGGTCGATGCAGCGCATGGGCGATGCGATGGAGCACATCGTGGTGCAGGTCGAGCATGCCGTTGAGCATGCCGGCCAGGCCAGTGTGCAGATCACCCGCGGACAGGAAAGCGTGAACCGCGCGCGGCAGGAAATCACCCAGCTGGCTTCGCGCCTGGAAGGCACCAACCAGACCGTGCAGGTGCTGGCCGGGCAGGCACAGCAGATCGGTACGGTGCTGGAAGTGATCAGCAGCATTGCCGAGCAGACCAACTTGCTGGCCCTCAACGCGGCGATTGAAGCGGCGCGTGCCGGCGAGCAAGGCCGCGGCTTTGCGGTGGTGGCCGATGAAGTGCGCAGCCTGGCGCAGCGCACGGCGGTGTCGACCAAGGAAATCAGGACGATTATCGAGGCCCTGCAGCAAGGCAGCCGCAAAGCCGTGGAGGCCATGCAGGACAGCCGTGAAGGCGTGGAGCGCTGCGTCGAGGACAGTCAGTTGGCGGCGGCGATGTTGCAGGCCATCGGCAGCGACATCTCACAGATCGATGAACTCAATGGGCGAATTTTCACGACGACCCGCGAACAATCCACGGCGAGCGTCGAGATTGTCGGGCGCTTGCAGTCGGTGCAGAGCATCGCGCAGAACACGGCGGATGATGTGCAGATGCTGGCGTCGAGCAGTCGGCGCTTGCCGCCTATTGCGACTCGGCTGGATGCGTTGGGGCGCACGTTTCATCAGTGATGGAGCCGTGGGTGCCCAATTTGTACTCGATAGCGATCGGCACTTCCGAATTCTGGAGTTTTTCAAATAAGTTTGTGAAATAAAATGTGAAGACAGATCAATTAATAACCCTCACATTTCCACACAAAACCCAACAAAATAAGGCTTATTAAACGATTACCCATGTGAAATAAAATGTGAAGATAACTCTGACGAAACGAACTGCCATGTCCTTAATCACATCAAAATCCTGGCTGGACCCGGTTCTTCCAGAATTACTGCCTCCATCGATCATTGATCTTGCCGATGCATTGCTCAGAAAGACCCAGTTTCTAGCCGGGCGACTACCGCCTGAAACCGCCGCACGACTCGGCCGTCTCCTGCAAATCACCAATACGTACTACTCGAACCTGATCGAGGGGCAATACACCGAGCCTGCCGATATGCAGAAAGCACAAACGGCGCCGGTCAAAGATCGCAAGCGGCTCAAAAGCCTGGCGGTTGAACAAATGGCGGTGCAAGCCTTGTTTGAGCGGACGTTGCGCCAGCGAGGCCCCTTTACCTGGGGCGACATGTTCGCACCCGAGTTCGTGAGCGCTGCGCATAACCGGCTTTTTCGCGGCGCCAGTGACGCAGAACGTACATTGTCAGATGGCTCAATCATGCAGCCCGGCATACTTCGGTCGGTCACGGGGCAAACCGTGATCGTCGGCAATCATGATGCGCCGGACGCTTCAGTTGTCGAGGCGATGCTGCGACACCTTCAGTCAGGGTTTGGCCGGCAGACGGACCCTCGCCGCCAGCTGATTTCTTCGCTTGCCTACCACCATCGGCTCGCCTGGGTTCACCCCTTTACCGACGGGAATGGTCGGGTTGCGCGCCTGATCACTCATTTGCAGTTGGTACATCTGGGGCTGGAGCCAACCCTCTGGTCACTGTCACGCGGCCTTGCTCGACGGCATCAGGATTACTACAGCGCCCTGACCATGGCCGACCGCGCACGAGAAGGTGATTTGGACGGACGGGGTCAATTGTCCCAGCGACGTTATTTCGAATTCATTGAGTTCATGCTGCAGGTTTGTCACGACCAGGTCGACTACATGATTGCCGCAGTGGACCCATCCCGCCTGCGTGAGCGTGTCATACGCGCATTTCGCTACAACGAGAAACTTCTACAGCAAGGTATCCGTCCGGAAAGTGCACCCGCGATCATCGCGCTAATCACCCAGGGCAGCTTGCCGCGCAATGAAATCAAGACGTTCACCGGCCTGACGCCGCGCCCGGCAATCGACGAGTTATCCAGGCTTGTAAAAGTCGGCCTGGTAGAAAGTCGAACACCGAAATCCAGAATCGTGACCCCCGGCCTGCCCGCCTGGTTTGCCCAGGATGTCTTTCCAGACTTGCATCGACGTTTTCAGTAGCGCCTCAGCAAGATAGCGGCCCTGATGCAGAGGCACGCCAAGGCCACCTGTCGCACGAACATTGCTCTACAGACTCATTAAATCTACATTTGAATCTATAGATGCAAAAAAGGACACGAACATGGCCGTCCCCGCCCAAGCCCAATCCTTCACAAAAAACCAATGCGTCACCGGCCTGCGCGCCGCCGTGAGCATTCTGGAAAAGTGGCAGGCCAGCACTGACCAGGCCTGTCGCATCCTGCGCATTTCCCGCAGCACCTACACCCGCGCCCGTCAGCGTGACCCGGACTGGGCTGTGGCACTGGATGCGGACCAGATGCAGCGCATCAGCTTTGTGCTGAACATTCACGCCACGCTACGCCTGGTGTTCGACAACCCGGACAACGTGTACGGCTTTGCCTCGATGGCCAACGACAACGAGTTTTTCAATGGCCGCAGCCCGTTGGAGATCATGGCCCAGGGCGACATGATTGCGCTGTATGAAACCTTCCGCCGCATCGACATGTTGCGGGGTGCGCAATGGTGATGGCGAGTGAGCTGGCGGTGTTTGCCGGTCAGTCGTTGCAGGCTTATCGCTTGGTCAATTCGAAGTTTCCGCCGATTGCGTTGTTTGATGACGTCGCGGATGCGGATGAGTTTGAGGTGCTGTTCGAGATTCAGGCGTTGACCAATCCGCGGTTGAAGAATGAAGTGGGTCAGCTGGAGTTGATTGCGCGCAAAGAGATCCCGTTCGGGATTGCCGGGTGCTCTTACGCCATTGCGCCGTTTACCCATGTCAATCCGGCGGGGTCGCGCTTCAGTGACGGCAGTTTCGGGGTGTTGTACCTGGCGGACTCGATGGAAACGGCGCTGGCCGAAGTGCGGCATCACCAGGCGCTGTATTGGTCGAAGGTGCCGAGCCTGAACTATGAGCGGTTTGTGTTTCGCGGGTTGGCCTGTGCCTTTGGCGATGGCGGGATGAAGGACGCCACCGCCCTGCCACTGATCGATCCGGTGTATGCGTCGGACGATTACAGCCGTTCCCGCGTGCTGGGGCGGGCGGTGCGGGACGCCGGCTGTCCCGGTTTGCGTTATCGCTCGGTGCGAATGCCAGGCAGTCATTGCTGGGCGTTGATGACGCCGAGGCCAGTCTCGTCGATTGTGCAGACGGCGCATTACGAGATGGTGTGGAATGGGCAGATCACCAGCGTCAGCCAGATCAGCGAAGCCTGATTGCCTTGCGATGACCCTGTGGCGAGGGGGCTTGCCCCCGTTGGACCGCGCAGCGGGCCTGAGATCAACGACGGTGTTTTTCCTGACAGAACGCATTTTCCTCTCTTGCGACCGCTTCGCGGCCGAACGGGGGCAAGCCCCCTCGCCACAAAAAGCGGTGCTTGTATGTGCGGTGTTCGATCCATTGACTGCATCGATAGTCACCATCAGTTCAATGAAGTTCTCTTAAAAAATCCCCGGCGTAACATCTGCTCCATACCAACCCATCAGCACCCCGGAGCACACCATCATGAAACGCCAGACCCTCCTCAGCATCGCTTTCTCGGTTTTCGCAGTTAACGCTTTCGCCGCAACTTCTGCCCAACCTGTGGTCGCTGAAGGCGGCTCGGATCGTCTGATTGAAAGCCGTGTGGCTGAAGGTGGTTCCGATCGCTTGATTGAGAATCGTGTGGCCGAAGGCGGTTCGGATCGCCTGCTGGAAAAACGTGTTGCCGAAGGCGGTTCCGACAAACTGCTGCAAAACCGCGTCGCTGAAGGCGGTTCCGACAAACTCCTGCAAAACCGCGTCGCTGAAGGCGGTTCCGACAAACTGCTGCAGAACCGCGTTGCCGAAGGCGGTTCCGACAAACTGCTGCAGAACCGCGTCGCTGAAGGCGGTTCCGACAAACTGCTGCAGAACCGCGTCGCTGAAGGCGGTTCGGATCGTCTGATCGAAAGCCGCGCTGTCTGAATGCAGTGCTTTACCGCAGGACTCAACGATAAGCCCGGCCTCAACCGCCGGGCTTTTTCGTGCAGGTGATCAATTCGTCCGTTGTTCATGCGCTTTCGCATAGCGCGCCAGGCCAATCTTGATACCCACCAGGATGGGCGCGGCAAAGACGAACAGCAGGGCCACGGCGAAGAACGCCGTGTCGAAGGCAATCACGGTGGCCTGACCCGACACCGCCTTGCCCAGCAGACTGGTGGCTGCCCGGCCGGCGGTCACCGGGTCCATGCCCTTCCCCGCCAGCATCGCGGTTGTGGTCGTCAGCCGCTCGATGAGCGCGTGCCCACCCGGAGTGACGTAGGTGCCGAGGACCGCGCCGTTGGTGACGGCATGATGCTCGATCAGGGTCTGCAACCCGGCGACGCCCATCAGGCCACCCAGCTGGCGCCCTGTGTTGAACAGGCCTATGCCGCTGGCCAGGTTGCGGCTGTTGAGGTGGGTGAAGGCGATCAGTGTGATCGACAGAAACAGGAAGCCCAGGCCCAGGCCGCGCAGCAGGATGGCCGCCATCATGTCGTCGCTGCCACTTTCGCTGGTGGAGCCGGACAGCATCCACATCGCCGCCATGATCAACAAGATGCCCAAGGGCACGGTCGCCACCGGCGGCACGCGGCGGACCTGGAACAACCAGGCGGCGATGAGCAGCGAACCGACAAAAAAACCGCCGCTGGGCAATAGAAGCAGGCCGGCATCGGTCGGTGTGAAGGCGAGTACCGACAGGGCGAACGCCGGGATCAGGTAGGCGCTGCCGAACAGCGCGGCACCGGCGACGAAACTGACGATAAAGGCAAAGGTGAAATCGCTCGATTTGAACAGGCTGCAGTCAAGCAGACCCTGGCCGTCGGCCAGGACCTGTTGGCCGAGAAAGCCCAGCAGCGCGGCGGCACCGAGCACCGTCAGTACCAGGATGCGCGGTTCCTCGAACCAGTCCCAGCGGCTGCCCTGGCTGAGCACGTAGGTGAAACAGAACAGGGCCGCACAGAGCAACGAGAATCCGAGCCAGTCAAACGAAAGTTGCCGGCCCCTGGCGGGCACTGGGTGGTCGGCGATGAGCAAGAGCCCGCTCGCGGCCAAAGCCAGCGGCACCACACTGAAGAAAATCCAGGTCCAGGACTGGCTGTCGATCAACCACCCTTGCAGGGCCGGTGCGAGGGTCGCGGACGCGACCACGGCCGCCATGGCGAACAGGGCTTGCAGGATCGGCTGAAGGGCGCGCGGATAACCGCGAAAGATCATCGCCTGGCCCGCCACCAGCAAAGCGCCGCCGGCGAAGCCTTGCAGGATGCGCAATGCGATCAGCAGCTCCAGCCAGGCGCTGACGGCAGCCACGCAGCACGCCAGGCCCATGACCAGGGTGGCGCCGATGAGCACGTTGCGTGGAGAAAACCGCTGCATCAGCCAAGGGGCAAGCATGAACCCGATCAGCTTGAGGGCGATGTAGCCGACATCCAGCCAGGCGAACTCGTCAGGTGTGGCATAGGTGTCGCCGATGATGTCGCTGCGTCCAAGGGCGAGCACGGTGCTGGCGATCGCTTCGGTCAACGCGGCCAGGACGATGCCCGCGATCAGCAGCACGCCGGTCGTCGGCCTGACGCGACTCATGAGCCGGCCCCTTGTGCAACCTCTACCCGCGCGGACAGCCCCGGCACGATGCGCCCCGGCAGCGGATTGTCAGCCAGACGGATCTTCACCGGAACGCGCTGTACGACACGCACGAAGTTCCCGGTAGCGTTGTCGGGCGGCAGCAGGCTGAACGCCGAGCCACTGCCCGGTGCAAAACTGTCGACCACGCCAGCCAGTGCCGCATCGGGATAGCCATCGACCGTGACGCGCACGGGCTGACCAGGGCGAATCTGTTCGAGCTGGGTTTCCTTGAAATTGGCCACGACCCACACATCGTTGACCGGCACGATATCGAGCAAGGCGACACCCGGCGTGACGAAGCGGCCGAGGCGAACCTGACGATTGCCGACCACGCCATCCACAGGCGCATGCACCACGGTGTGATCGAGATCGATCCGAGCGAGATCACGGGCCGCTTCAGCCTGGGCCACCGCTGCCACGGCCGCCTCTCTTTGCGCGACAAACACACTGATGCGTTGCTGTTGGGCCTCGACCGTTGCCGAAGCGGCCGATACCGACGCCACGGCTCTGGATTGTGCCGTGCCGGTTTCATCGACCAGTGCCTGACTCACGGCATTGCTGACGATCAGTTTGCGGCTGCGGTCGTGGGTCTTGGCCGCCAGGCTCATGTCGGCGGTGGCCGAGCGCCTTTGCGCTTCAGCCTGCCTGATCAGCGCATGCTGAAGCCGGATCTGCGCGTCGACATGGGTCAGGTTCGCCCGGGCGGCGCTGACATTGGCCTCGGCTTGTGCGAGTCTGGCGCGATAGTCGCGGTCATCGATACGAAACAGCACATCACCCGCGCGCACGGTCTGATTGTCCTCGACCTCTAGCGCCGTGACATAGCCGGCGACCTTGGCGGCCAGCGAGGTGACGTCGCCGCGGACATAGGCGTTGTCGGTCGAGGTCACGCCACGGGTAAACGCCATGGCGCCCCAAACCGCCACGACCATCACGGCCGCGACACACAGCAACAGGCCGATGGTCTTGCGCTGGCTGCGCCGCACCACGACCACCGGCGTTGCGGTGGCAATGGCGGCCTTGTCCTGGAGCGAGTTCATTTTTTCATATCCTGTTCAGTGCCAAGAGCCAGGCAGCCACGGGGCGGCAGGGTCTGCCGCCCGGCTGTCGAGCCTTGATGAGCGGGTTGATCGGCTCACTGTTTGATCGGGGTGACGAGCACCTTTTCCTCGGTGTCGAGGACGAACACCGCCAACAGGCGTGCCGGTTGGGTGTCACTGGCGTTGGCGCTGACCAGGTGCACGGAACCCGGCTCCTCTACGAAGTTTTCGCCGACCTTGTAGATCTTTTCCGGCTGGCCTTTGACCTGGATGCGAAACGAGCCTTCCAGCACCGTCGCATAGATGAAGGCCGTTTTCGGATGGGTGTGGGCCGGCGACGCGGCACCCGGCCCATACTCGACGACCACCCCCCTCATACTCTTGCCGGGGATGTTGGGAATGGGACGGTCGAACACCACCGTGACCTTGCCGGGAGGCGGCTCGGCGGCCGAGGCGGCGCTGATCGAGAGCGCTGCGAAGACAGCAGCCATTAGCAATCGGGTAACCATGGGATTTCTCCTGGATGGGTAGGGAAATGTAAGGGTGCGATGCGTTACTGCGCTGTCGACCGGGCCAGCCAGTCGTCGAAGCGAATCGCCCCCAGGCGTGCGTTCTTGCCGGTGACCAGCGATTGATCGTCGAGCACGGCGCCGAAGTAACGGGCATGCACATCCGGCACGACCTTGCGGCTGTCCTGGGTGGCTCGCAGATAGCGCCTGGCCAGGTCGTCGATCGGCATGGTTTCCGGGCCGCCCACTTCAACCGTGCCATTGAGCGGTGCTGCCAGCACGACATCGGCCAGCGCCGCTACCACGTCGTCGGACGCTATCGGCTGGATCAGCGCCGGCGACGCATGAATCTCATCGCCAACGGCGAACGACTGGACAATGCCGCCGGCAAACTCAGAGAACTGCGTGGCACGCACAATGCTGTAGGGAATGCTGGACGCCTTGATAAGGGCCTCCTGCGCGACCTTGGCCCGGAAATAACCGGTATCGGGAAGCCGTTCGCTGCCGACAATCGACAGGGCCACGTGATGACGAACCCCGGCAGCCGCTTCGGCGGCCAGCAGGTTACGGCTGGAGGTCTGGAAGAAATCGAGAACGGCCTGGTCCTCCCACGACGGCGCGTTCGCCACGTCGACCACCACGTCAGCACCATCCATCGCTGCGGCCAGGCCTTCGCGGGTGATGCTGTTCACGCCCGTGCTGGGGCTGGCGGCGAGCGCATCATGGCCGTGCTCGCGAAGGGTGTTCACAAGTTTCGATCCGATGAGGCCGGAGCCTCCGATGACGACGATCTTCATGACTGTTCTCCACTTGTCGACTGCAACCATTGCGTCGGTGTAGAGAGATTGCCTGCACGCGCCAGGCAAGTCCTTGGGTTTACCTTGGAGAGCGCTTGGATTTTTGTCCAAGGCCACTGACGGTCGTCCAGCCTTCCTTGCCGCCGACGGTGCAGCGGCTGTCGAGCTGCCGTATCATCCTTCCCAGTTACCAATCAGCCGCCTGGGACACGGAGTTGAGGGCGCTTCGCCAGGGGATGCCCGACTTGCCATTCAGTTTTGAAGACTACGTACTCGATCAGGAACGCCGGGAGCTGACCCTGCGCGGGCAAGTCGTGGCCGTCGGACCGCAGGTCTTCGACCTGTTGCTGCTGTTCGTCAACAATCCCGACCGCGTCGTCAGCAAGGACGAACTGCTCAAGGCAGTGTGGGGCGACCGGATCGTTTCGGAATCAACCATCACCAGCCACATCAATGCCGTGCGCAAGGCCATCGGCGATACCGGTGAGGAGCAGCGCCTGGTGCGCACCGTCGCCCGCAAAGGCTACCGCTTCGTTGGCCGGATCAACGGCGACTCGACCGGGCAAGCACGACAGCCCGAGAGCGATGAACGCCCGACCGCCGCCCCCAAGCCAACCCCCTCCCCTGCGCTGGCCCTGCCGGAAAAACCCTCGATCACCGTCCTGCCCTTCCAGAACCTGAGCGGCGATCCGGAGCAGGAATACTTCGCCGACGGTGTCGTGGAGGACATCATCGCCGCCCTGTCGCGCCTTCGCTGGCTGTTCGTCATTGCGCGCAATTCGAGCTTCACCTACAAGGGCCAGACGGTGGACGCCCGGGGCGTTGGCCAAGCGCTGGGCGTGCGCTACGTGCTCGAAGGCAGCGTGCGCAAGAGCGGGAACAAGCTGCGTATTACCGGGCAACTGATCGATGCGACAAGCGGTACGCACCTCTGGGCCGAGCGCTTCGAAGGCTTGCTGGACGATATCTTCGAGCTGCAGGACCAAATCACCGAAAGCGTCGTCGGCGCGATCGCGCCGCAACTGGAGCGGGCAGAGATCGAACGCGCCAAGCGCAAGCCGACGGATAGCCTGGACGCCTACGACTACTACCTGCGGGGCATGGCCAAACTGCACAGCGGCGGCCGGGAAGCCATCGAGCAGGCGCTGCCGATGTTCTACCAGGCCATCGAGCTCGATGGGGAATTTGCCTCGGCCTATGGCATGGCCGCCTGGTGCCACTTCTGGCGCAAGCTCAATGGCTGGATGAGCGATCGGCCTGCAGAAATTGCCGAGGGCATACGGCTGGCGCGGCAGGCGGTGACCCTCGGCCGCGATGATGCCGTCGCATTGACCCGGGGCGGACATGCGCTGGCCCACCTCGCCGGCGAAGTCGACGGCGGCATTGCACTGCTCGACCGGGCGCGCCTGCTCAACCCCAACCTCGCCCCCGCCTGGTTTCTGGGCGGCATCCTGCGGGCGCTGCGCGGTGAAACGGACGCGGCCATCGAGCATTTGAACCATGCCGTTCGCTTGAGCCCGCTGGACCCGGAAATGTTCAGGATGCAGGTCGGCATGGCGCTCGCGCATTTCTTCGCCGGGCACTTCGATGCCGCTGCGGCCTGGGCGGACAAGGCACTGGGCAACCTGCCCAGCCTGCTGGTCGCCGCGGCACTGGTGGCGGCCAGCCACGCGCTCGGTGGTCGAATGGACAAAGCGAATCTGGCGATGCAACGCCTGCTAGCGCTGGATCCTTCTTTGCGCCTGTGCGCCCTCAAGGACTGGCTGCCCATTCAACGGCCTGAGGATTTCGCCCGTTTCGTCGAGGGATTGCGCCTGGCGGGATTGCCGGAGTAAACGCGCCCCACCTTGACCTGTAGGAGCGAGCCTGCTCGCGATGGTCGTCAACGATGACGCGGGTTACCTGATTAAACGCGGTGTCCTCAAGTCCATCGCGAGCAAGCTCGCTCCTACAATAGTTGCACATTGCTACGGTAGTCTAAGCTTTGAGCAACTCGTTGCTCATGATGCTCGGTTCTGCAGGTTTTGGGTGTTTCTGGAGAGCGTCTGCAACAGCGATCTCAGACTGGCCAAAACCTTTCACGCAGGATTGCCGTGATGACCGAGCCCCTCCTCAGCTTTGATGCACTCAAACGCGCCGCTGCCGCCGGCGAAATCGACACCGTGCTGGTCTGCATGGTCGACATGCAGGGACGCCTGGTCGGCAAGCGCTTCCAGGTCGAGTTTTTCATCGACAGCGGCCACGAAGAAACCCATTGCTGCAACTACCTGTTGGCCGACGACATCGACATGGAGCCGGTGCCGGGTTACGCCGCGGCCAGTTGGAGCAAGGGCTACGGCGATTTTGTGCTCAAGCCCGACATGTCCACCCTGCGCCGCGTACCCTGGCTTGAGTGCACGGCACTGGTGCTGTGCGACGTGCTCGATCATCACCATCGCCAGGACCTGCCCCACAGCCCGCGGGCGATTCTGAAAAAGCAGGTCGAGCGCCTGCGCGAGCGCGGCTATACCGGCATGTTTGCCTCGGAGCTCGAGTTCTATCTGTTCGATGAGAGCTACGAGGCGATCCACAAGCGCAACTATCACAAACCGAAAACCGCCGGCCATTACATCGAAGACTACAACATCCTCCAGACCACCCGCGAAGAGCCGGTGCTGCGGGCGATTCGCAAGCATTTGCAGGCCTCGGGCATTCCCGTGGAAAACTCCAAGGGCGAATGGGGCCCGGGCCAGGAAGAGATCAACATCCGCTACGCCGATGCCATGACCATGGCCGACCACCACGTCATCATCAAGCACGCCTGCAAAGAGATCGCGCAGTTGCAGGGCAAGGCGATCACCTTCATGGCCAAGTGGCGCTACGACGCTGCCGGTTCCAGTAGTCACATCCATAATTCGCTGTGGGACAAGAATGCCAAGAAGCCGCTGTTCTTCGACGCGAAATCCGAGTTCGGCATGTCGAAACTGATGCGTGCCTGGGTCGCCGGGCAGCTCAAGTACGCCAACGACATCACCTGCTTTCTCGCGCCCTATATCAACTCCTACAAGCGCTTCCAGGCCGGCACCTTTGCGCCGACGCGGGCGGTGTGGAGCCGCGACAATCGCACCGCCGGCTTTCGCTTGTGTGCCGAAGGCAGCAAGTCCATCCGCATCGAATGCCGCATCGGCGGCGCCGACCTCAACCCCTATCTGGCCTTCGCCGCGTTGATCGCGGCGGGCCTGGCCGGTATCGACGAAAAGCTCGATCTCGTGCCGCCATTCGAAGGGGATGCCTACCAGGACGAGCATTTGCCGGAGGTGTCCAAGACCCTGCGCGATGCGAGCGCCGCCCTCAAGGCCTCCGGCATGTTGCGCGAGGCGTTCGGCGATGAGGTGGTCGACCATTACGTGCACACCGCCGAGTGGGAACAGAAAGAGTACGACCGGCGAATCACCGACTGGGAACTGCAGCGCGGCTTTGAGCGCTATTGAGAACATCATGACTTCGAAGGTGCAATTGATCTCCCCGGTCGATGGCCGGGTGTACGTCGAACGAGAGATGGCCGATGCGGCGCAGGTCGAGCAGGCGCTGACCGCCGCTGCCAGCGCACAGGCGGCATGGCAACGCCGCTCACTGAGCGAACGCGCAGCATTGTGCAGCGCCGCAGTGGACGCGATGTTGTCGATGCAGGCGGACATCGTGCCGGAACTGGCCTGGCAGATGGGTCGCCCGGTGCGCTATGGCGCCGGCGAACTGCGCGGTTTTGCCGAACGCGCCCGACACATGATCGCCATCGCGCCGCAAGCGCTGGCCGCTGTAGAGCCGGAGCCTGTGGCGGGTTTTCGACGCTACATCAAGCGCGAGCCGCTGGGCACGGTGCTGGTGGTCGCGCCGTGGAACTACCCCTATTTGACGGCGGTGAACACGATCATCCCGGCGTTGATGGCCGGCAACAGCGTGATCCTCAAGCATGCATCGCAAACCCTGCTGGTGGGCGAACGTTTCGCCGAGGCCATGCGCCGCGCCAACCTGCCGGATGGCCTGTTCCACAACCTACTGCTCGATCATCGGCAGACCGCCGCGATCATTGATTCGGGCCGGGTACAGCAGGTCAATTTCACCGGTTCAGTCGATGCCGGCAAGGCCATGGAAAGCGCCGCCACGGGACGCTTCATCGGCGTGGGCCTGGAGCTCGGCGGCAAGGATCCGGCCTACGTGCGGGCTGACGCCAACCTCGAGCATGCGGTGGAAAACCTGGTGGACGGCAGTTTCTTCAATTCCGGGCAGAGTTGCTGCGCCGTGGAACGCATCTACGTCGACCAGAAAATCTTCCCGGTGTTTGTCGAGCGCTTCGCCGAACTGACCCGCCAGTACTTGCTGGGCAACCCGCTGGACGAAGCCACCACCCTCGGTCCGATGGTGACACCGGGCGCCGCATTTTTCGTTCGTGGCCAGATCGCCGAAGCGTTGGCCCAGGGCGCGACGGCGCTGATCGATCCGCAGGCCTTCAGCGCCGACGTGCCGGGCAGCGCCTACCTCGCACCGCAGGTCCTGGTCGATGTCAGCCATCAAATGTCGGTCATGCGCGACGAAAGCTTTGGTCCGGTGGTCGGCATCATGCCGGTGGCCAGCGATGACGAGGCCATTGCCTTGATGAACGACAGTGAGTTCGGGCTCAGCGCGTCCATCTGGACCCGGGACCTCGCAGCGGCCGAACGCCTGGGCAACCAGATCGCCACCGGCACGCTGCTCATGAACCGCTGCGATTACCTGGACCCGGCGCTGGCCTGGACCGGCGTGAAGAACAGCGGGCGCGGCGTCACCCTGTCGCTACTGGGCTACGAGCACCTGACCCGAGCCAAATCCTTTCATCTGCGTCACGAGGTGTAGACCATGAACCTGACTGGAAACTGGAACTACCCCACGAGCGTTCGATTCGGCGTCGGGCGCATCGCCGAGCTGGCCGACGTCTGTCGCAGCCAGGGTATCGAGCGACCCTTGCTGGTCACCGACAGCGGCCTGGCGCGCGCGCCGATCACCACGGCGGCACTGGACGCACTGCGCGCCGCCGGCTTGGGTGTGGCGCTGTTCTGTGACCTCAAGCCTAATCCGGTGGAAGCCAACCTGGCCGGCGGGCTCGACGCCTGGCGTGCCGGCAAACATGACGGTGTGATCGCATTCGGCGGCGGCAGTGGCCTGGACATGGGCAAGCTGATTGCCTTCATGAGCGGCCAGACCCGCCCGGTCTGGGACTTCGAAGACATTGGCGACTACTGGACCCGCGCCGACGACAGCCGCATCGCCCCGGTCATTGCCGTGCCGACCACGGCGGGGACCGGTTCGGAGGTCGGTCGTGCGGCGGTGATCATCGACGAGCGCACCCACACCAAACGCATCATCTTCCACCCGAAAATGATGCCACGGGTGGTCATCAGTGACCCGGCCCTCACCGTCGGCATGCCCGCCAAGGTCACCGCGGGCACGGGCATGGACGCGTTATCCCATTGCCTGGAAGCGTACTGCGCCCCCGGCTTTCATCCCCTGGCCGATGGTATTGCGGTGGAAGGCATGCGCCTGGTGGCCAACGCCCTGGTGAAAGCGGTACACACGCCGTCGGACCTCGAGGCGCGCGCGCAAATGCTCGCGGCGGCGGCCATGGGCGCCACGGCATTCCAGAAAGGCCTGGGCGGGATGCATGCGCTCTCCCATCCGGTGGGTGCGCTGTATGACACCCATCACGGCATGACCAATGCCACCTTCATGCCCTATGTCCTGCAATTCAATCGCACGGCCATCGAGGAGCGCATCACCCGCCTGGCGGCGTACCTGCGCCTGCCCTCGCCGGGGTTCGACAGTTTCCTGGCCTTCGTCCTCAAGTTGCGCAAGGACATCGGCGTGCCCCATACCCTGGTTGAACTGGGCGTGGATGACCGGCAGGCCGACCTGATCGCGGACATGGCGATTGTCGACCCCTCGGCAGGTGGCAACCCGCTGCCTTTGACCCGGGACGGCGTGGCAAAGATTTTCGACGCGGCACTTCACGGCCGTCTGTAGGAGCGAGCCTGCTCGCGATGGACGTGTGGATGACGCGGGGTGTCAGGCTCCCCGCGTCATCGTTGACGTCCATCGCGAGCAGGCTCGCTCCTACAGAAAACCAAGGTCGAGCCTACGGCGGCTCAGTTCGGCCTGTCCAACACCTGCAAAGGGGCACACAACAATGAACCCAACAAGCCAGCCGGGCACCGACGCGCATGACGAGGACGTCAAGGTGCTGCACAGCATGGGCTACGCCCAGCAACTCTCACGACGAATGGGTGTTTTCTCCAACTTCGCCATTTCCTTTTCGATCATCTGCATCCTCTCCGGTGGCATCAACTCACTGGCCCAGGGCACCTCGGGCGCCGGTGGCATATCCATCGGGATCGGCTGGCCGATCGGCTGCCTGATCTCCGGGGTGTTCGCCATGGCCATGGCGCAGATTTCCTCGGCCTACCCCACCGCCGGCGGCCTGTACCACTGGGGCTCGATCCTCGGTAACCGCTTCACCGGCTGGCTGACCGCGTGGTTCAACCTGCTGGGGCTGGTCACGGTGCTGGGCGCGATCAACGTCGGGACCTATTACTTCTTTTTCGGTGCCTTCGGACCGGCACTGGGCATGGAGGACACGACCACGGTCAGGGTGATTTTCCTGGCAATCCTCACGGGCCTTCAGGCCTTGTGCAACCACTTGGGTATCGGCCTGACGGCCAAGCTCACCGACTTCTCCGGCTACCTGATCTTCGCCACGGCGCTGGCGCTGACCATCGTCTGCCTGATCTCGGCACCCAGCTATGAATTCGCGCGGCTGTGGACCTTCGGCAACTATTCCGGCGAAGCGGGCGGCAGCGTCTGGCCGCAGGTCTCCAACGGCTGGGTGTTCATGCTCGGCCTGCTGCTGCCGATCTACACCATCACCGGCTACGACGCCTCGGCGCATACCTCCGAGGAAACCCGCAACGCGGCCATGTCGGTGCCGCGCGGCATGGTCATGTCGGTGGTCTGGTCGCTGCTGTTCGGCTGGCTGATGCTGAGCGCGTTCGTGCTGATGCTGCCGAACATGGACGAGGCGGCCAAGCAAGGCTGGAACGTGTTTTTCTGGGCCATGAACACCCAGGTCAACTCGACCTTGAAACTGGTGCTCTATGTGGCGATTTTCATCTCGCAGGTGCTCTGCGGGCTGGCCACCGTCACCTCGGTTTCGCGCATGATCTTCGCCTTCTCCCGGGACGGTGGCCTGCCCTGCTCCAAAGCCCTGGCCTCGGTCTCGCCGACCTTTCGCAGCCCGGTGGCGGCCATCTGGACCGGTGCCACCCTTGCCGTCCTGTTCGACTGGGGCTCGTCGGTGATCTCGGTCGGGGCAACGCCGGTCTACACGATCGTGGTGTCCTGCACGGTGATCTTCCTGTTCTTCTCCTTCGCCATCCCCATCGTGCTCGGCCTGTTTACCTACGGGACGTCGAAGTGGCCGACCATGGGGCCATGGAACATGGGGCGATTCTGGTACTCGGTGTTCGCCATCCTCTCGATCCTGTCGATGATCATCATATTCGTCATCGGCATCCAGCCACCGAACGATTGGGCGCTGTACATCACTATCGGCTTCCTGGTCCTGACCGCCATCGTCTGGTTCGGTTTTGAAGCCCGGCGCTTCCAGGGGCCACCGGTGGGCGACATGATCGTCAAGCGCCAGGCTGAAATCGCCGCGGCGGAAGCGGCGTTGAATAAA
Source organism: Pseudomonas sp. PDM32 (assembly GCF_019219225.1). Taxonomy (NCBI): domain Bacteria; kingdom Pseudomonadati; phylum Pseudomonadota; class Gammaproteobacteria; order Pseudomonadales; family Pseudomonadaceae; genus Pseudomonas; species Pseudomonas sp. PDM32. The sequence continues at coordinate 181,669 of NZ_JAHUWE010000008.1, read as the reverse complement.
CAAGCCGGAAGCTGATAGCACAATCACTGTAGGAGCGAGCTTGCTCGCGATGGACTCAAGAGCGCCGCGTTTAGCCAGTAAACCCGCGTTATCGTTAACGACCATCGCGAGCAAGCTCGCTCCTACAGGGTCCGGGCTTTTATGCACGCTGATGATTTATCCTGTGCCTCCCCCGATTTCATCCCGGAGACACCTGTGCCCGCCCTCACCGCCCGCGAGGTTTACCAGCCGTTGCGCGATGCCGCCCAGGGTATTCGCACGTTCCAGCGAGTCGACGACGCTTGCGAGTCCAGTCATGTTCGGGTCGACATCGACGGCTGGCGCCTGTTGCTCGACGTCGACGCCGGCCACTTGCGCCACTGCCTGCACGGCCAATGCCCCGATGGCCGCGAGTATGCGTTCGACAGCGGGCAGCGCTTCGGCACCGACCCGGTGAGTTTGCTCAGCACCTGGGAACTGGCGCAGATTGAGCGGTTGCTGGCCTGAATCATTGGCAAGCTATCGTTCCCTGGCCGCACTTGTGATACACAAGCCGGAGTGATTTTTGCGTCCAAGGAGATTCCGCCCATGCCCCGTTCCCCACGCCTTTCGCACTGGCTGGCCTGCGCCCTGCTCGGTTGGTTCGCTGGCGCTGCCCAGGCCGGCACGACGCCCCCGGCACCCGATGCCCTGCAACCCTTGCTGGCGACGATGAACGAGCGCTTGAACATCAGCGAGCTGGTGGCGCTGACCAAGTGGGACAGCGGCAAACCTGTCCAGGACAATGCCCGGGAAGCGCAAGTCATCGCCAACGCGCGCCAGCAGGCGGACCAGCGCAAGCTCGACCCCAACGATGTCGCCGACCTGATCGCTGCCCAGATCGAAGCCAGCAAACTGCTGCAATACGGCCGGCTCGCACAATGGCAAGCGGCGCACAAGGCACCGGACACGCCACGACCGGACCTCAACAACGACATCCGGCCCAAACTCGACAAGCTGCAGAACCTGCTGCTCACGCAGTACGCCGCGTTCCTGCCCTACCGCAAAGACCCGAACTGCCCGCAATGGCTGGCCACCGAACGCTCCGCACTGATCAAGGATTACCTGCATGGCCAGGCGATGATTCGTGCGACCGGGGAGCTGTGTATTGCGGGGCGATAACGTCATATGAGCCGGGTTGAAACCCTCGCCAAAATCCTCCTCGGCCCGGTGTTGCTGATGCAGGGCCTGTACACACGACGGGTGACGCCCAGGTTGCCGGAGGCCGAAGGTGAACGCCAGGGCGAGGCCGGTAGCGGCGAGGTTCTGCGGTTGTTGATTGTCGGCGACAGCGCCGCGGCGGGGGTGGGGGCGGCGACTCAAGGTGAGGCGCTCAGCGGTCGGTTGGTGGAGCGCCTGGCCGAGGATTACCGGGTGTCGTGGAAACTCTGGGCGCGCACCGGTCTGGATTCGCAAGGGTTGCTGGAGCTGCTCGAACAACACGCCCCCGAGCCGTTCGATGTGGCGCTGTTGTCGATTGGCGTCAACGATGTCACCAGTTCGCTCACCCTGGATCAGTGGCTCGCTCGGCAACAGCGATTGATGGCGTTGTTGTGCGACACATTCGCGGTGAAGCAGATTGTGGTGTCGCCGCTTCCGCCGATGCACCTGTTTCCTGCCCTGCCGCAGCCGCTGCGCTGGTTTCTGGGGTTCAGGGCGCGTCGTTTCAACGCACGGCTTGCGGATCTGGCCGCCAGCGTGGATCAATGTACGATGCTGACCACCCCGCTGGCGCCCGAACCGGACTTGATGGCCAGCGATGGTTTTCATCCGGGGCCGATGCTTTATCGTCAATGGGCCGACGATGCCGCCAGGGTTATCGATCAACGCTTTCGCACCACAACAATAAAAACAGGAGTTGAAGATGTCTGAGCTGAACCTGAACCCCAATGTCGCCGCGTCCCTGAAGCAGTGGCACGCGATGATCGGCAACCGCGATTTGAGTGGCTTGCCCGAATTGCTCGATCCGCAGGCGGTGTTCCGTTCGCCGATGGCGCACACGCCGTATCCGGGGGCGCCGGTGGTGTCGATGATCCTCAACACGGTCATGACTGTGTTCGAGGATTTTGCCTATCACCGCGAGCTGGCGACGGCGGATGGCTTGAACGTGATTCTCGAATTCAGCGCCAGGGTCGGCGAGAAAGAGCTCAAGGGCATCGACATGATCCGCTTCAACGAACAGGGCAGGATTGTCGAGTTTGAAGTGATGGTGCGGCCGCTGAGTGGCTTGCAGGCGTTGGGTGAGGAAATGGGGCGGCGCCTCGGTGCTTATCTGAAGGCCACAAAAGCCTGACTCAGCAAATTACCCTGTGGGAGCGGGCTTGCTCGCGAAGGCGGTGAACCAGTCGATAGAGATGTTGACTGACACTCCGCTTTCGCGAGCAAGCCCGCTCCCACAGGTTTTGTGTAGAGCCTGAAATCATCACACCATCGGCTGGTGACTGGTCACGCAGTGAATGCCGCCACCGCCTGCGGAGATCGCGTCGATATCGAGCTGCACCACCTTGCGGTCCGCGTAGAGTTCGGACAGCAGGTCGAAGGCCTTGGCATCCGCTTGTTTGTCGCCGAACTGCGGCGCAATGATCGCGCCGTTGATCACGAAGTAGTTGATGTAGCCGGCGGCGAAGTCCTGGTTGTCCTTGCTGAACTGGCTGTTGCGCGGGTTGAGCGGTGGCGAAACGGTATGCACCTGCAATTTGCGGCCATCGGCATCCGTGGCGTTTTCCAGGATCTGCAGATGGGCGCGAGTGACCTTGTAGTCGTAGGACTCGGGGTCGTTGTCGAGGTTGGCGATCACCACCCCGGGCTTGACGAAGCGCGCATAGAAGTCGACGTGGGCGTCGGTGATGTCCTTGCCCTTGATGCCCGGCAGCCAGATGATTTTGCGCAGGCCCAGGCGTTCCTTCAGCTCCGCTTCGACCTCGGCCTTGCTCCAGTCGGGGTTGCGATTGCGGTTGATCCAGCTGCTTTCGGTCATGATCCCGGTGCCGTGGCCATCCACTTCGATGCCACCGCCCTCGCCCACCAGTTCGCTGCGCTGGTACTCGGCCCTGGCGTTTTGCGCGACCTGGGCGGCCAATTGCGCATCGTCCTCATGCTGCTGCTTGTTGCCCCAGCCGTTGAAGTTGAAGTCCACGGCGCCGAGGTTGCCGTTGTCATCGACGACAAAATTGGCGCCGATGTCGCGCATCCAGATGTCGTCCAGTTCGGTGATCACGAAGGTGGTGTTGTGGCTGCCGCATTTGGCTTCGGCCAGGCGCCGTTCGCTCTGGCGACAGAACACCGTGACCGGCTCGTATTCGGCGATGCTGCGGGCGATCCGGCCAAGGGCGTCTTGCACGTGGGGCGTGAAGTCCTCCCAGATCGCGGCCTGAGCCCCGAAGGCGATGAAGGCCCGCTGGTGTTTTTCACCTTCATCGGGCATGTACCCGTTGCCTTTGCCGGCCGCGCGCACCGGCAGAGCGGCAAAGCCCAATCCCATGGACGCCACCGCGCCCAGTCCGGCGATGACCGATACCTGCTTGATGAATGTTCGACGTGTCGGCATGTGTTTTCCTGAAATCCGGGGTTTGGCCGGCCCGCGGGCCGGCCGGTGATCAATTGACCGTAGCGGTCTTGAACTTGGTCCAGGTGCGCATGCGTGCCCGCATGTCGGCCTGGGGAATGTCCTTGCCGGGAATCAACCGCGCGTAGGTGGCTTCATCGAGGTAGATGTCCGGGTTGTTGCGCATCGCGGCATCGACGTCCGGCCTTGCCTTGGCGTTGGAGGTCGGATAGCCGGTGAAGTTGCTGATGGCCGCCATGTTTTCCGGGCGCATCACGAAGTTGATGAACGCGTAGGCGTATTCCGGGTGCGGGGCGTCGACGGGAATGGCCATGGTGTCCATCCACACCGTGGTGCCTTCGCGGGGAATGCGGTAGTGGAAGGTGGTTTTCTTGCCGGCGCTGTCGGCCGTGCGCTGCGCCTGGGTCATGTCGCCGCTGTAGCCGAGGGACATGCACAGGTTGCCGTTGACCAGATCGGTCACCGGTTGCGACTGGAATTTGCGCACGTACGGCCGCATCTTCATCAACAACTCACTGGCCGCCGCCAGGTCCGCCGGTTTGCCGCTGCGCGGGTCGCGGCCGAGGTAGTTGAGCACCACCGCCAGCACTTCGTCCGGCGAGTCGATCATCGAGATGCCGCAATCGGCAAACTTCGCCGCCAGCTCCGGCTTGAACAGCATGTCCAGGCTGTTGACCGGTGCGTCCGGCGCACGCTGGGCGACCTGTTCGGCGTTGTAGGTCAGGCCGATGGTGCCCCAGGTGTAGGGAACCGTGGCGTTGCTCGAATGCTCATAGTGCGAGCGCAGCTTCTGCAACCCCGGCTCGACGTCGTTCAGGGCGCTGATTCTGGACTGATCCAGGGGTTGCAGGCTGCCGGCGCGCACCAGGCGTTCGGCCACGGTGTCGCCGGGGAAGATCAGGTCGTAACCGCTGCCGCCGGCAAGCATCTTGGCTTCCAGGGTTTCACTGCCGTCCATGACGTCGTAGATCACCTTGATCCCGGTTTCGGCGGTGAACTTGCTGAGAGTGTCCTCGGCAAAATAGTCGGCCCAGTTGTACAGCCGCAGGGTTTTCTCCTCGGCATGCAACGCAGGCACCGCACAGGTCAGCGCCAGCCCCATGGCCAGGCACAGCGTGTTGATCGTATTCATGTCACACCCCTTGGGTTGCCCAGCGAGAGTGGATCTGACGACCGTCCTGGGTCAGCAAGGCGCCGTACATGTCCGGACGGCGGTCGCGGTAGATGCCCCAGGTCAGGCGGTCTTCGCGCATGGCCGCCAGGTCCAGGGTGTGGACCAGCACGCCGGTGCTGTCGCGGTCGGCTTCGGCGAGCAACTTGCCCTTGTGATTGCAGATGAACGACGAGCCATAGAAGCTCATTTGCAGGGTCGGGTCGGTGGTCGCCGCTTCCCGGCCGACACGGTTGGCCGCCACCACCGGCAACAGGTTGGCGGCGGCGTGTCCGCGCATGGTCATCTGCCAGTGATCGCGTGAATCGAGGGCGGCGCAGCCAGGCTCCGAGCCGATGGCCGTGGGGAACAGCAGCACTTCGGCGCCCATCAAGGCCAGGCAGCGGGCGGTTTCGGGGAACCACTGGTCCCAGCAGATGCCCAGGCCGATGCGCCCGAACGCGGTGTCCCAGACCCGGAACCCGCTGTCGCCGGGGCTGAAGTATTCCTTCTCCTGATAGCCGATGGCGTTGGGGATGTGGGTCTTGCGGTACACGCCCAACAGGCGCCCGTCGGCGTCGGCCACGCTCAACGAATTGAAGTAGGCATTACCGGCCTTCTCGTACCAGCTCAGCGGCAGCACCACGCCCAACTCTTTGGCCAATGCGGCAAAGCGCTTGAGCACGTGGCTGTCGCGATATTCCTCGGCCAGGGCCAGGTGTTTGTGGTGTTGCTCGATGCAGAAGTACGGCGTGGCGAACAGCTCCTGCAGCAGGATGACCTGCGCGCCCTTGGCCGCGGCCTCGCGGACCAGTTGCTCGGCCTGGTCGAGGTTATTTTTCAGGTCCCAGGTGCAGGGCATTTGCGTGGTGGCGATGGTCAACAGTGTCATGGCATCAACCCCGCACCGGCCAGGCCGGCTGTTGCTGGGTGATGCAATGCACACCGCCGCCACCATGGGCCAGATGGTTGATCCGCACCGGCACCACTTCACGGCAGGGGAACGCCTGTGCCAACACTTCGGCAGCGGCCTTGTCGGCATCGATGCCGTAGGCCGGCATGATGATCGCGCCGTTGGCGATGTAGAAATTGGTGTAGGAGGCGCAGAACACTTCGGCCTCGGTGTCCACCGCATCGGTGGCTTCATAGAGTTCGATCAGCTCGAATTGGCGGCCTTGAGCATCGGTGGCCAGTTCAAGGGCACGACGATTCTCCCGGGCGACTTCGGCGTACACCGATTGTTGGTCGTGGGTGGCGTCCACCAGCAACACGCCAGGGCGGGCAAAGGCGCACACGCCGTCGACGTGGCCGTCGGTCATGTCACCGGTCACGTAGTCCGGATCGCCCGGCAGCCAGATGGTTTTCTTCACGCCCAACAGGCGGGTGAAGATCTCTTCGATCTCGGCCTTGGTCACACCCGGGTTGCGGTTAGGGTTGAGCAGCACCGACTCGGTGGTGATCAGCGTGCCCTCGCCGTCCACATGAATGGCGCCACCCTCGTTGCTCAGCGCCGTGCCGAAACACTCCAGGCCCAGATGGTTGAGCGCGCGGCGGGCCAGGCTTTCGTCCAGATCGTGGGCCGATTTGCCGCCCCAGGAATTGAAGCGCCAGCTCACACCGGCCAGGCCTTGCTGCGGGTGGCAGACGAAGCTCGGGCCGGAGTCGCGGCACCAGCTGTCGTTGACCGCCAGTTCGATCAACTCGATGTTCGGCCCGCACAAGGCTTTGGCGCTGGCGACCGCTGAAGGATCGACCACCAGTTTCACCGGTTCGAATCGGGCGATGGCGTTGGCCACCCGGGCGAAGTCCTCTTGAACCTGGGGCAGCGTCACCCGCCAGCCTGACTCCCACAGGGTCTTGTTGTGCGGCCAGACCATCCAGGTGGCGGCGTGGGTGACCCATTCGGCCGGCATCGTCCAACCGCTGTTTTGAATACCGTTCTGCTGCATGACAAGTACCTCTGAGTTAAGTCATTGTGTTCAATGAAAACGCCCTTGGCGGTCTTGGCATGCATGCTACGGCTGGTAAAACGGGCAAACAAACGATGTATTTTGCAGGAAACTGATTAGAGGAACTTATCGATATGCTCAAACACTGGCCGCCCCTGAGCACCCTGCGCGGCTTCGAAGCCGCCGCCCGGCTGGGCAGTTTTCACAAAGCCGCCGAAGAGTTGCACCTCACCCAGTCGGCGATCAGCCAGCAGATCCGCAGCCTTGAGGCGTACCTGGAGCAACCGCTGTTCTATCGCAGTGGGCGCAGCGTCAGCCTGACCGATGCCGGTCACGATCTGCTGAGCACCACCCAGGCGTTGTTGCAGCAACTGGCCGTGGGCATTCGCCGGCTGGGGCAATACCAGAAACCCAATCAACTGGTGCTCAACACCACCCCGGCGTTTGCCCGGCACTGGTTGTTGCCACGCCTGGGGGATTTCCGTCGACAGCATCCGCAGGTCGATCTGTGGATCTTCAGCACCGATGAAGTGCCGGACATGGCCAGCCAGACCATCGACCTGGCGGTGCGCGATGACATCAGTTCCCAGGCCGAGTGCAGTTTCAAGGTGCTGCACGCCGACCGCCTCTATCCGGCGTGTCACCCGAGCCTGTTGGCGGTGCCGACAGAACAGCGCACCACCCTGCATGGCGAGCGGGAAATGGACTGGAGCCACTGGGCGGTGGAATCGGGCATTGATGTGGGGCAGATGGATCAGGGGCTGAACTTTTCCGATCCAGGGCTGCTGCTGGACGCCGCCTGCACCGGGCTCGGCATTGCGCTGGTGAGCCAGTTGCTGAGCCGGCAGGCGCGGGCCACCGGGCTGTTGCAGCCGATGGTGGAACAAACCATCCGCGGCCCGAACTGGGCGTTGCTGACCCACCGTGACAGCGAGAACACGGCGATGGCGCGCAGCTTCACTCAATGGCTGGTGGAGAACCTGGGCGAGTGATTACTGCGCCGGAAACGTTTGCAGATAGGCCAACAGGTCTTCGATTTTTTCCGGATCGCTCAGGCCCCAGAAAATCATGCGCGTGCCGGGCACCACTTTCTTCGGCGCCTCGAGGTAGGCGATCAGGGTTTCGCGATCCCAGACCAGGTTGGCGGATTTCATCGCGTCGGAATACACATAGTCCGTGGTGACGGCGGAGTGGCGACCGATCACGCCATTGAGCTGCGGGCCGAAGAAGGCGCGCGCCGATTCGCCGATCTGATGGCAGCCGCTGCAGAGGCGCTTGAACACTTTCTCCCCGGCCTGGACATCGCCCGCAGCCAGGGTGGGAGTGCTGAGCAGGCCGGCGGTGAGTGTGCAGGCCAAGGTCAGGGCGGCGATTTTCTTCATGTTGCGGTTCCAGTCTGCGAAGGCTCGCTATTGGAACATGCAGGCCGGGGATACCCCAAGTGGTCAAATGGACGCAATCCCTGTGGGAGCGGGCTTGCTCGCGAAGGCGATAGTCCAGTCACCTACGATGTTGAATGTGAAGGCCTCTTCGCGAGCAAGCCCGCTCCCACAGGGACTTGTGCATGGCTTACTTTTTGTTGAGTTCAATCGCCGCCTGAATCAACGCCGTCAGCGCCTTTTCATCGATCTGCTCGCCCTCGCGTACATCGATGGCTCGGCGGGTATTGCCTTCAAGGCTTGCATTGAACAGCTTCGACGGGTCGTCCAGCGATGCGCCCTTGGCGAAGGTCAGCTTCACCACTTGCTTGTAGGTCTCGCCGGTGCAGAGGATGCCGGCACGGGACCACACCGGCACGCGCCACTTCCACTCTTCGATCACTTCGGGGTCGGCCTGCCGGATGATCTTGCGCAGGCGGGCCAGGGTTTCGCCGCGCCAGTCGGCGAGTTCGCGAATTCGCTCGTCGATCAGTGCCGAGGCTTCGTTTGATTCAACCTTGTCCGTTTTCATCACCGTCTGCACCCTCATCATGATGGTTGTGACCGATGAGGGTAGACGCTGTTGGCGGGTTTTCACGGTGACGAACCAAAACCCGGCGCTGAAGGCCAGGAAGACGGCAGGGACGGTGCGCCGATCCGACAGGCTCCCTCGCCACAATTGTTCATTTGTCATCGAATTGTCATGAAGTGGGCGCCATACTCAGCTCATCCAATGCGTGCTTTAACTTTCTGCTGCCTCTCCCGGCGGCTTTTTTTTTGCCTGAAATGGTGCTTACAGGCATTCCTGCGCCGCACGCTCGAAACTGGACGGCACGAAGGTCGACGCCAGCAGCTTGCGCTCGTACAGGAACACCTTGCCGCCGTTCGAGGCCTTGTAGGTTTCAAGCACGTTGTCCGCCGCCACTTTGCTCGATACGACGATCCGGTAGCTGCGCTGGGTCTGCGACACCGTGGGCGCCAGTGCATCGTGCTGCAACTTCGGCACCACGCAGTGGGTGTATTCCTCGGGCGACTTGCTGGTCTGCAAGGTCAGCGTCGGATTGTTCGGCGTGGCGCAACCGGCCAGCAACAGCGAGGCGAAGACCAGGGTCGGGGCAAAAAAAGTGCGCATGAGTCAGGTCCTGAAAAGCAATCTATGGTGAATTGGCTGGTTAATGGGTTGCTGCGGTCAATCCGGCGGAGACCAGCGCGCTCAACGACGCATCGAACTGTTTCAACGCGGTCAGTTGCAGGTCGCGTTGCTGTTCGATTTGCGCGGCAATCTCGGGCGCGGTCTTGTCATGCACCCACACCGACGGCAGCTGTTTTTCCACCGCGCCTTCGGCCTTGCCGATGTATTGCAGGCTGGCGTCGTAGAACCGTGCGGCAAAACGCGCCTCGACCCGATCGTTACGCTGGGTCAGCAACTGGTTGTGGGTATCGAGCATCACCACGACATCGGGATGGGCCTGTACCAGGGCATCGAGGCTGTCGTAGACCGTCACCGACAGAAAGGTCTTGTGCAAAGAACTCAGCAGCCAGTCGATGGCCAGTTGCGGATCGGAGCTGTCGACGAAGGCCTGACGAATTCGCGCATCCAGTGCGTGCTTCGCGCCGTTCACGGCCACCGAGTGGTATTGCTCAAGGTATTGCAGGTTTTCCACGGTGTGTTCGCTGTAGAGCACCCCGACCGTCTGCCCGTATTGCAAGCCGCCCTGGCTACCGGTGATGGGCGGCAGGTGGCAGGTGCGTGCGTCCCCGGCAAAGGCCGATGCGGTAGACGCAACACTGCCCAGCAACAGGGCGATCACAGCCAGTCGGGTCAAGATTTTCATCGCGCAGGTTCCTTGAGCGGCGTGTTCAATGCCGGCAATTTTCCGCCTTTGCGCAAAAAACAGAACTTGCGATTCTTGATGGTGACTATTGACTGAACCAATAGTGTGGCGGCGCCAGCACAGGCCTCTGACGCAAACTTACCGGTGAATGTCGAACAAGCGGCTGTGCCGGGCGCCCACTGTTGATTACAGTGTCGACTGCCCTCAAAACCTGATCAAGGAGTGAAACAATGGTGACCTGCTACCTGAAATACGTGCTCGACCCCTACCAGCTCGACGCCTTCGAGCACTACGGCAAGTTGTGGATCCCCCTGGTGGAGAAGTTCGGCGGCCAGCACCACGGCTACTTTTTGCCCTCGGAGGGCGCCAACAATATCGCCCTGGCGCTGTTCACCTTTCCCAGCCTGGCAGCCTACGAACATTACCGGCATCAATCGATGAACGACCCGGCGTGCATCGCGGCGTTCAAATACGCCGAAGACCGGAAATTCATCCTCAGCTACGAGCGTTCATTCATGCGGCCGGTGTTTGCCTGAAAGGCTCGCTGATTCAGTCTTTTTTCAGATCCAGGCAGTAGGTGTAGTAACCGGGATCGCGCACCCAGCCCAGGGATTCATACAAGCGCTGGGCGGTGAAATTGTCGGTGGCGGTTTCCAGTGTCATGCCTTTGCCACCGGCCAGCCTTGCAAAATCCCGGGCGGTGTTCATCAGCAAGGTGCCGACGCCTTTGCCCCGGGCCGCGGGCGTGGTGAACAGATCACCGAGCAACCAGGTGCGATGGGCATCGATCGAGGAAAAAGTCGGGAACAGCTGGACGAAGCCGAGGTTTTCACCGCCGGTGTCCCGGGCAAGAAAAATCACCGATTCATCCCGGGCGATGCGCTCGGCGATGAAGGCGCGCGACTGCGCCAGGTTCGACGGCTGCTCGTAGAACATCCGGTAGGCGTCAAACAGAGGGGCGATCTGGTCGATGTGCGATGCGTCGGCGCGCAGGGCCTGAATAGCCATGAGGGTGCTCCATTGCGGTCTCAAGGAATTACAGACTAGCAATGGCCAGGAAACAACGACGCACTATTTTCCTGAAAGCACCGAGATCCCTGTGGGAGCGGGCTTGCTCGCGAAAGCGGTGGATCAGTCACATCCATGTTTAATGTGCTGCCGCCTTCGCGAACAAGCCCGCTCCCACATTAGGTTTGCACATTGATTGCGGGTTGCCGTCAGACCCGCACGTTACGCCCCGGCAACGACGTACGCTGGCTGCTCTCCCAGCCCTCCACCAACCCTACCGGCACATCCGACGCCGGCAGCATCTGCACGCCACGCACCAGATCGGACGCCCGCTCAGCCAGCATGATGGTCGGCGCATTAAGGTTGCCGTTCGGTTCGGTCGGGAACACAGACGAATCGATCACCCGCAGACCGGCGATACCACGCACGCGCAATTCGGAGTCGACCACCGCCATGTCGTCCTCGCCCATGCGGCATGAACCGCAGGGATGGTAGGTGCTTTCCAGGTTGTCGCGCACGAAGGCATCGAGGTCTTCATCGCTGGTCACCTGCGCGCCGGGGGCGATTTCGCCGTCGCGGAAGCGGTCCATGGCTTTCTGGCCGATGATCTCGCGGGTCAGGCGAATACAGCGGCGGAAGCCTTCGCGGTCCTCTTCCCGCTCCAGATAGTTGAAGCGAATCTCCGGATGCTCGTACGGGTCGGCCGAGCGCACCCGCACGTAACCACGGCTTTTCGGTTTGTTGGGACCTGTGAGCACCATGAAGCCATGGCCCTTGATCGGTTTGTTGCCGTCGTAGCGCATCGCTGCCGGCAGAAAGTGGAACTGGATGTCCGGCCAGCGCAGGCCTTTTTCGGAGCGAATGAAGCCACCGGCCTCGAAGTGGTTGGTGGCGCCCAGGCCGTCCTTGAACAGCAGCCAGCGCAGACCGATCATCAGCTTGCTCAGCGGGTCCATCTTGCTGTTGAGGGTCACCGGTTCCTTACAGCCGAACTGGATGTACACCTCGGCGTGATCCTGCAGGTTCTCCCCTACCCCCGGCAGGTCATGGCGCACGCCAATCCCGGCCTTGCGCAGGACGTCCGCCGGGCCGATGCCGGAGCGTTGCAGCAGGTGCGGCGAGCCGATCGGCCCGGACGAGATCAGCACTTCGCGGTTGCAAAGCACCTGGTGGGTCTGGCCGCCGTGGTCATACATGACCCCGACCGCACGCTTGCCTTCGAGGATGACCTGGCGGGTCATCGCGTGGGTGATCACCGTCAGGTTCGGACGACCCATGGCCGGACGCAGATAGGCATTGGCCGTGGAGCAGCGCACGCCATTCTTCACGGTCATGTGCATGGCGCCGAAACCTTCCTGCATGTAGCCGTTGCAGTCTTCGGTCTTGATGTAGCCCGCCTCCGCGCCGGCTTCGACCCACGCGCCGTACAGCGGGTTTTTCATGTGGTTGCCGTTGGTGGTGTGCAAGGGGCCGGTCTGCCCGCGATAGCTGTCACCGCCCGACTCGTAGCTTTCGGCGCGCTTGAAGTACGGCAGGCAGTTGCGATAGCCCCAGCCTTCGGCACCCAGGGATTCCCACTCGTCGAAATCCAGCGCATGGCCACGGATGTACACCAGGCCGTTGATCGACGACGAACCGCCCAGCACCTTGCCCCGAGGGCAGTGAATGCGCCGGCCGTTGAGGAAAGTCTCCGGCTCGGTCTCGTAGCGCCAGTTGTATTTCTTGGTGTTCATCGGGATCGAGAAGGCACTGGGCATCTGGATCACTACGCTCTTGTCGCTGCCGCCGAATTCCAGGACCAGCACCGAGGTGGCCGGGTCTTCGCTCAGGCGGTTGGCCAACACACAACCTGCCGAGCCTGCGCCAATGATGATGTAGTCGTATTTTTGCGTGGTCATGCTTATCTCCCGACCGTCGATTCAGTGAATACCGGCAGTGGCTGCTGTTTGTGGGTCAGCGTGTCGCCGGTGGTGTATTGCGGGGAGCTTTTCTCGATCTGCTGGATCACCGCTTCTTCGCGCTTGAGGTCGATCGAGCGGCTCAGCCAGTAGTACGCCAGGCCCGAGACGATCAGCCCGACCAGCCAGGCGATGTCGATACTGCCCAGTGCCTTGGCGAGCGGGCCGACATACACCTCGCGCTGTTCAACGCCGTCGAAGATGTAGAAGAACGGAATCATCGAGATAAAACCGATGGCATAGGCCGCGATGCCGCGCAGTCCCCAGCTGCCATAGATGTTGCCGTGGGGCATGAAGAAGTGCGGGATGGCGTAGCGGCCTTTGCGCACGAAGAAGTAATCAGTGAGGTTGACCGAGGTCCAGGGCACCAGGAAGTACAGCATCACCACCAGGTAGATCCCCAGCACCGACAGGCCTTTGCCCGAACTCTGGATGCTCAGGGCCACGCCCAGTTGCAGCAGGATCACGAAGCCGATGGCCAGGATGCGTGCCTTGCGGGTGGGTTCGATGTGCTTGATCGAGTCGACGCAGGTCAGCGTGGTCAGCTTGGCGCTGTAGATGTTCATCGCGATCACCGGCAGGAACGCCAGGATAGTGACCACCACCACCGCCGTGCCCATCAGTGGCGACACGGTGTTGCCGACTTGCCCCAGGGCCACCAGCACATCAGTGGTATGCAGGTGATCGGCCAGCCAGCCACCCACGGAAATCATCCATGCGCCGGACAGCGAAGCCCCGAGGAACACCACCGCGATCAGCTTGCCGCTGGAGGTGTTTTTCGGCAGGTAGCGCGAGTAGTCCGACACGTAAGGCGCATAGGCGATGTTGTAGCTGGCGGCCGCCGCAAACTGCGCAATGAAACCGGTCCAGTTGAAACCCAGTGGCTCGCGGGCCACTTCGCCTTCCGCGAGTGCCGGCAGCACCGCATCCGGCACCCAACCCATCAGCACCGCCATGGTCACCAGGCCATACAGCGGCAACGACAGGAACAGCGCCCATTTGAAGCTGCGGTGCATCCAGTCATGGCCGAGGATCGCCAGCACCGCCGCCGGGATGGTCACCGCCACCGCGATCACCGCAGGGCTGAAACCGAACAGCGTGTGCAGCCCCTGCATCATCAGCACCAGGTTGACGATGTTGAAGCCGGCGAACACGAACAGCGTCGCCAGCAGCACCAGGATCACCCCGCGATAACCGAACTGCGCGCGGGACTGGATCATCTGCGGCAGGCCCAGGTGTGGGCCTTGCGAACCGTGAAACGCCATGAACAGCGTGCCGAACATGATGCCCAGCGTGCCGGCGAGCGTGGTCCAGAGCGCGGTCAGGCCGACGCTCGGGCCGACGAAGCCGATGGTCATGGTGAAAAAGGTGAAGTTGCCGAGGAACCAGAACGGGCCCTGGCTCGACAGTTTGTCGGTGCGCTCGTTCTCGGGGATGAAATCGATCGAATGGCTTTCGACGACGGGTTTGTCATCGAGGCTGGACACGCTCGGGGCTGACTTGGCGTTAGTGTTCATGATGGTCTCTTATTGTTGGAAGATCATGACGAGATAGGTGTACGCCCTTGTAGGAGCTGCCGCAGGCTGCGATCTTTTGATCTTGATCTTCAGCCGTCCGACAGGACAGCAAAGATCAAAAGATCGCAGCCTGCGGCAGCTCCTACAGGGATTGAGTCAGCCTTGACTCAGGGGAGCGTGATCCAGACTGCCTTGGTTTCGAGCAGGTAATCGAGCTGCTCGGCGCCCAGGTCCTTGCCGAACCCGGACTGCTTGTAGCCACCGAACGGCATCGACGGATCGAGGGTGCCGTGGGCGTTGACGTAGACCGAACCGGCCTTGAGGCGCGGGATCAGGCTGTGCACCTTGCCCAGGTCGTTGGAATACAGCGCCGCTGCCAGGCCGTAAGGCGAGTCGTTGGCCAGGGCCAGGGCCTCTTCTTCATCGTCGAAGGGTGCGGTGACCAGCACCGGGCCGAAGATCTCTTCCTGGACAATGCGCATGTCGTTGCGGCAATGGGCGAAGATGGTCGGCTCGACGAAGAAGCCAGGGCCATCGACCGCTTGTCCGCCGTAGACCAGTTTCGCGCCTTCGGCCTTGCCGGTCTCGATGTACTCGGTCACGCGCTGCTTTTGCAGGGCGGACACCAGTGGGCCGATGAAGCAATCCGGGTCCAGGCCCGGGGCCATTTTCAGGGTGCGCGTGTAGGCAATCAGCTCGCGCAGGAATTGGTCGTAGACACTGCTATGAATATAGGCCCGTGTACCGGCGTCGCATACCTGCCCGGAGTTGAAAAACACGCCGTTGGCAACCGCTTGGGCGGCGGCCGGGATGTCGGCGTCGGCGCAGACGATGACCGGTGATTTGCCACCGAGTTCGAGGGTCAGGCGCTTCATGTCATCCAGCGCCGCGCGGCCGACAGTCTGGCCGACCGGAGTCGAGCCGGTGAAGGTCAGTTTGTCGATGCCGGGGTGGGTGGCCATGGCCGCACCGACCACACTGCCGCGCCCGGTGACGATGTTGATCACGCCGTCGGGGATGCCCGCTTCCTGCACCAGTTCAGCGAAACGCAGGGCCGACAACGAAGTCAGTTCGGCGGGTTTGACCACCACTGTGCAACCGGTTGCCAGCGCCGCACCGAGCTTCCAGGCCATGGTCTGCAACGGGAAGTTCCACGGCACGATGGCGCCGACTACGCCCACCGCTTCCTTGCGGGTGTAAGCCAGGTAATTGCCCGGCAACGAAGGTTCGACGGTACGGCCGTGCAGTTTGGTGGCCCAGCCGGCGAAGTAACGCAGGGTATCGACGGTGCCCTGGATGTCCACGTCCTTGGCGAAGGCCACGGATTTGCCCATGTCGATCGATTCGATTTCCGCCAGTTCGGCAGCGTTCTTTTCGATCAGGTCGGCCAGGCGCTGCATCATGCGCTCGCGCTCGGCCGGTTTGGCCTGGCGCCAGGCGCCGCCGTCGAACTGGGCGCGGGCGGCTTGCACGGCGCGGTCCAGGTCAGCGGTGGTGCCCATGGGAATGCGGGTGATCAGGCCTTCGGTCGAAGGTTCGATGACATCGGAGGTCTGGCCGTCGCTGGCTTCGACCCAGGCGCCGCCGATGAACATTTTCTGGACTTTGCTGAGGAAGGTCTGGGTGGCTTCGCTGACGCCGAATTTCTGCAGGTAACTCTTGACGATCGTGTCCATTTTTATTCTCTCTGCCCGGCAGTCAGGTCCTGCCGGGGCTCTGGTTTCTGAGCTTTTTGGTTTCGATATCAGGCTGGAGTGGTTTCGCTCTCGGCGGCCGCACGCACCTTGCCGCGCTCGTGGAAGATGAAACCGATGCTGTTGAGCAGCAGTTGCGCGGCGAGGATCGAGGTCATGCCGGTCGGGTCGTACACCGGCGCCACTTCCACCAGGTCCATGCCGACGATGTTGCCCTTGCTGCGCTTGGCCAGGGCCTGGATGATTTCCAGCACTTCGTAGTAGAGGAAGCCGCCGTGGCTCGGGGTGCCGGTGCCGGGGGCGATGGACGGGTCAAAACCGTCGATGTCGATGGTGATGTAGTAGTTGATGTTCTGTGGGATCAGCGCCAGCACACCCTCGACACCGAGGCGGCGCACGTCACGTACCGAGAGGATTTTCGAGCCGGCTTCATGGGCCGCTTCGTAGTCGTCACGGTTGGACGACGACACGTTGCGGATGCCCATCTGGGTCATGCCGACGATGTGGTTCATTTCCGAAGCGCGGCGCAGCGGGTTGCCGTGGCCGTAGCGCACGCCGTGGCGCTCGTCGACGAAATCCAGGTGCGCATCGAAGTGGATGATGTGGATCGGGCCGCGGCCTTCGAAGGCCTTGATCACCGGCGCGTGCACCGAATGATCGCCGCCGAGCACCACCGGCATCACGCCGGCATCGAGGATCTTGCGCACGGCGTATTCGGTGTTCTTGTTGCTGGTGGCCATGTCGGTGTGGACGATGTCGGCATCCCCGACGTCGACCATGCGCACATCCGATGCGGTGAGGTACATCACGTCATCTTCGTGATCGTAGGCGCCGGCGTGGCCGAAGGAAAACAGCGTCGATGCTTCACGAATCCCGCGGGGTCCGAAGCGTGCGCCGGAGCGCCACTGGGTGCCCATGTCGTTGGGCACGCCCAGCACCGCGACGTCGGCATCCAGTGCATCCCAATCGGTGCACACCGGGGATTTGCCAAAGGTGCAATGACCCACGAATGGCAGGTTCAGGCGACCGGATTCATAACCGTTGTTCGACATTTCTAGCCTCTCCACTTCTTGTTATCGGCCTGGCGGACTGCAAGGCGACCGCCGTTGGAAAGACTATGGGCGCAGGTTTTCGTGGAAAAAATGCTAAACATCAGATACTCATATCGGCATTCCCGATGCATCCACAGGCCGGAGGTCCAAGATGATCCAGCTGCACGATGTCGACCTGAAACTGCTCAGGGTGTTTGCCACGATTGTCCGCTGCGGCGGCTTCTCGGCCGCGCAGGCGGCGCTGAATGCCGGGCAGTCGACCATCAGCGAGCAGATGACCCACCTGGAAACCCGCCTGGGGGTCAAACTCTGCCAGCGTGGGCGCAGCGGCTTTCGCCTGACCGAACAGGGCGTGGCGATTCATGAAGCCACCCAGCGCCTGCTGTCGGCGGTGGAAAACTTCTGCATGGACGCCGACGTGCTCAAGCAGCACATCAGCGGCAAGCTCAACCTGGGGATCATCGACACCACGATCACCGACCCCGACTCGCCGATCCCGCGCACCACCCAGCGCTTCGTCTCCCGGGGCCACGACGTTCACCTGAACGTGTACGTCGGTACCCCGGCGGAACTCGAAGAACGGGTGCTCGACGGTCGACTCCATCTCGCCATCGGGCACTTCCCGATCCATGTGCCGGGGCTGCTGCAATCGCCGCTGTACCAGGAAGCCCTGGGCTTGTATTGCGGGCGGCGCCATCCGCTGTTTGGCAGCCAGTCAGAAGGTGAGGAACTGCTCGAAGAAGTCGCCGCCGGGCGCATCGTCGTGCGCGGCTACATGCAGCAATACGACCTCGAGCACCTGGGCGTGAGCAAGGCGGCGGCCACTGTCGATAACATCGAGGCTTCGGCCATCCTGATCATCTCTGGCGCCTATGTCGGCTTCCTGCCCGAGCACTTCGCCAGCCAGTGGGTCAAGAGCGGCGAGATGCATCAACTGGCAGCCGCGAGCCTGCGCCTGAAGTCACCCTTCGATGTGATCACCCGGCGCGGTACGGCACCGCCACCCATCCTCCAGGCGTTCCTTGAGGACCTGGCCGCCAGCGCCCGTAAAACCGCCAAGCCGTGACATGACACTCGCCAAATTGAAATTTTGCCGGGCATACTGATTTTAGTTCGCCAACCTTGCAGGCCCGTCATGCGCATCCACGTCACCTTCATCGACCGCGTCGGCATCACCCAGGAAGTGCTGGCCCTGCTCGGTGGACGCAGTTTCAACCTGGACGCCGTGGAGATGGTCCCGCCCAACGTCTACATCGATGCGCCGACCCTCGGCGCCGAGGTGCTCGAAGAGCTGCGCGAAGCCCTTTTCGATGTGCGCGGCGTGCAGGCCGTGACCATGGTCGACATCCTTCCGGGGCAACGCCGGCGCCTGCAACTGGACGCCTTGCTGGCCGCCAGTTCCGACCCGGTGCTGGCGGTGGATGACCGTGGTCATGTGCTGCTGGCCAACCCGGCGCTGATCGCCCTGTGCGGCCGCGAACCAGCCGGTGAATCGCTGACCGCCCTGTTCGACGATGCCGATTTGCAGCGCACCCTGATCGCCCATCATTTCCGCCTGCCGATGCACGAGGTCAGTCTCGGCGGGCAGACGTTGCTCCTCGACGCGATGCCGATCACCGACGCCGGCGCCCTGCTCACCCTGTATCAACCCAATCGTATCGGCGAACGCCTGTCGGCGCTGCACCACGACCATGCCGAAGGCTTCGATGCGCTGCTCGGCGAATCGCCGCCGATTCGCGCGCTCAAGGCCCGCGCCCAACGGGTGGCAGCATTGGATGCACCACTGTTGATCCAGGGTGAAACCGGTACCGGCAAGGAGCTGGTGGCCCGCGCCTGCCATGCCATCAGCCCACGCCACGACGCGCCATTCCTGGCCCTGAACTGCGCGGCACTGCCGGAGAGCCTCGCTGAAAGCGAACTGTTCGGCTACGCCCCCGGCGCCTTCACCGGCGCGCAACGGGGCGGCAAGCTCGGCCTGCTGGAACTGGCCGACCAGGGCACGGTATTCCTCGATGAAGTGGGGGAAATGTCGCCTTACCTGCAAGCCAAGTTGCTGCGCTTCTTGAGCGATGGCTGCTTCCGTCGGGTCGGTGGCGACAAGGAAGTGCGGGTCAACGTGCGGGTGCTCAGCGCGACCCACCGCGACCTGGAA
Source organism: Pseudomonas sp. PDM32 (assembly GCF_019219225.1). Lineage (NCBI taxonomy): Bacteria > Pseudomonadati > Pseudomonadota > Gammaproteobacteria > Pseudomonadales > Pseudomonadaceae > Pseudomonas > Pseudomonas sp. PDM32. The sequence continues at coordinate 162,353 of NZ_JAHUWE010000008.1, read as the reverse complement.
AAAATGGTCGCCGAAGGACGTTTCCGCGAAGATTTGTTCTACCGCCTCAACGTGCTCAACCTGCAAGTGCCGCCACTGCGCGAGCGCGGTCACGACATCCTGCTGATGGCCAATCACTTCATGCAACAGGCCTGCGCGCAGATCCAGCGGCCGGCCTGTCGCTTGGCACCGAGCACCTTCGGCGCCCTGCTCGGCAACCGCTGGCCGGGCAACGTGCGGCAACTGCAAAACGTGATCTTTCGCGCGGCGGCGATCTGCGAAAACCCGCTGGTGGACATCGATGACCTCGACATCGCCCGCACGGCGGTGGAGCGGCAAAACGACGGTGAAGTGGGCAGCCTGGAAGAGGCGGTTGGCGACTTTGAGAAGAACCTGCTGGAACAGCTTTATCGCAGCTATCCGTCCAGTCGGTTGTTGGCGGCGCGCTTGCAGACGTCCCATAGCGCCATCGCGATTCGACTGCGCAAGTATGGGATTCCCAACAAACCGTAAGCCTGACTCGGTCAAAATGTGGGAGCGGGCTTGCTCGCGAAGGGGCCGTGTCAGTCGACATCAATATTGACTGGCACGCCGCCTTCGCGAGCAAGCCCGCTCCCACAGGGGGATCAGTGTTGTTGCCGGATTCTCTGTCTGAAAATCGATACAGCGTAGCGAAATCAAGACACCCCCTTCCCTGCCAGCAATCACGGCGCTTGTGTCCGAGGCTTTACCTGCCTGTATTGATTTCCGTACAACGTCAGTCATCGCCAATTTGAAAAACATCTTCAAGCCATTGATTTAAAACAAATTAAGAACCTTGGCACCACCCTTGCTATCACTCCTGCAACCCCGCTCGTCGCCCCGCCACGAGCCTTAAAACAATAAGGAGTTGATATGAGCCAATTGCGTTTTACCGTCGATCACGAATGGTTGCGCCTTGAGAGCAATGGCCTGGTCACCGTCGGCATCACGGCATTTGCCCAGCAGGCGCTGGGGGATGTGGTGTTCGTTCAGGTGCCTGAATTGGGCGCCTTCGGTGCCGGCGCTGAAGTGTCGGTGCTGGAGTCGGTGAAAGCCGCCAGCAGCATCGGCATGCCGCTGGACGGTGAGGTGGTCGAGGTCAACGACACGCTGGAGAGCAGCCCGGAACGGGTCAACGAAGACCCGTTGGGCGAAGGCTGGTTCTTTCGCTTCAAACCGGTCGATGTCGAGGCGCTGGGAGATCTACTGGATCAAGACGCCTACGAACGCCTGACCGCAGAACACGCCGACGCTTGAAGCCCCCCGGGCATTTCCCGAATCCGCAAAAGGACCACACCATGTTCAGCAAACACGACCAGATCAAAGGCTACGACGACGAACTGCTGGCGGCAATGAATGCCGAGGATGCCCGGCAGGAACACCATATCGAACTGATCGCCTCGGAGAACTACACCAGCCAGCGGGTCATGCAGGCCCAGGGCAGCGGCCTGACCAACAAGTACGCCGAAGGGTATCCGGGCAAGCGTTACTACGGCGGCTGCGAGCACGTCGATGTGGTCGAGCAACTGGCCATCGACCGCGCCAAACAGCTGTTCGGCGCCGACTACGCCAACGTCCAGCCGCACTCCGGCAGCCAGGCCAACGCCGCGGTCTATCTGGCGTTGCTGCAAGCGGGCGACACCGTGCTCGGCATGAGCCTGGCCCACGGCGGTCACCTGACCCACGGCGCCAAGGTGAGCTTTTCCGGCAAACTGTACAACGCCGTGCAGTACGGCATCGACACCACCACCGGCCTGATCGATTACGACGAAGTCGAGCGTCTGGCGATCGAGCACCAGCCGAAGATGATCATCGCCGGCTTCTCGGCCTATTCGAAGACCCTGGACTTCCCGCGCTTCCGTCAGATTGCGGACAAGGTCGGCGCCTACTTCTTCGTCGACATGGCCCACGTCGCCGGGCTGGTGGCGACCGGTCTGTACCCGAACCCGCTGCCCTACGCCGACGTGGTTACCACCACCACGCACAAGACCCTGCGCGGCCCCCGTGGCGGTCTGATTCTGGCCAAGGCCAACCCGGAGTTGGAGAAGAAGCTCAACGCCGCGGTGTTCCCCGGCGGTCAGGGTGGCCCGCTGATGCACGTGATCGCGGCCAAGGCCGTGTGCTTCAAGGAAGCGCTGGAGCCGGCATTCAAGACTTATCAGGCGCAGGTGATCCGCAATGCCCAAGCCATGGCACAGGTGTTTATCGAGCGCGGTTATGACGTGGTGTCCGGCGGTACCGACAACCACCTGTTCCTGGTCAGCCTGATCCGCCAGGGCCTGACCGGCAAGGACGCCGACGCCGCCCTCGGGCGTGCCGGCATCACCGTGAACAAGAACGCCGTGCCCAACGATCCGCAATCGCCGTTCGTGACCTCCGGCCTGCGCATCGGTACACCGGCGATCACCAGCCGTGGCTTCAAGGAAGCGCAAAGCATCGCCCTGGCCGGGTGGATCTGCGACATCCTCGATCACCTGGGCGATGCCGATATCGAAGCCAATGTCGCCCGCCAGGCGGCCGCCCTGTGCGCGGACTTCCCGGTCTACCGCGACTGAGCACACAACACAAAACCCTGTGGGAAAAAACCTGTGGGAGCGAGCTTGCTCGCGATGGCGGACTTTCATTCAACATCAATGCTGAATGCAATGGCCTCATCGCGAGCAAGCTCGCTCCCACAGGGTCTCCCACAGGTTCTGTACCCTGTTGCACAAGGAAAGAACCATGAACGCCATTGTCGAATCGACCGGTAACCACCCGGCCAAGGTGGAGGTCGGCACCAAACTGCGCGGCGCGGACAAGGTTGCGCGGATTCCGGTGAAGATCATTCCCACGGATGAATTCCCGCGCAAACCCGACTGGATTCGCGTGCGCATGCCGATCTCTCCCGAAGTCGAGCGGATCAAGCAACTGCTGCGCAAACACAAGCTGCACAGTGTCTGCGAAGAAGCCTCGTGCCCGAACCTCGGCGAATGTTTTTCCGGTGGCACCGCGACCTTCATGATCATGGGCGACATCTGCACCCGGCGCTGTCCGTTCTGCGATGTCGGCCATGGCCGGCCCAGGCCGCTGGACGCTAACGAGCCGATGAACCTGGCCGTGGCCATCGCCGAGCTGCGCCTGAAGTACGTGGTGATCACCTCGGTGGATCGCGACGATTTGCGTGACGGCGGCGCCCAACACTTTGTCGATTGCCTGCGCGAGATCCGCAAGCTGTCCCCCGGCGTGCAGCTGGAGACCCTGGTGCCGGACTATCGCGGACGCATGGACGTGGCCCTGGCGATCACCGCCACTGAGCCGCCGGATGTGTTCAACCACAACCTGGAAACCGTACCGCGCCTGTACAAGGCCGCGCGCCCCGGTTCGGACTTCGAGTGGTCGCTGGACCTGCTGCAGAAGTTCAAGCTCGCCGTGCCCCACGTACCGACCAAATCCGGCCTGATGCTGGGCCTGGGCGAAACCGATGAAGAAGTCATCGAAGTCATGCAGCGCATGCGCGAGCACGACATCGACATGCTGACCCTCGGCCAGTACTTGCAGCCCTCGCGCAGTCACCTGCCGGTGCAGCGCTTCGTGCACCCGGACACCTTTGCCTGGTTCGCCGAGGAAGGTGCGCGCATGGGTTTCAAGAACGTCGCGTCTGGGCCGCTGGTGCGTTCGTCCTATCACGCCGATCAACAACTTCATGGAGGTGCCGGCGGTTTCCAGCCATGATGGAATGACTGGTCATGCATGGAGCCGTTCCCGATGCCGCGTTCACCCTGTCTGTTGTTGCTGTGCCTGAGCCTTGCCACGCCGTGCATGGCCGACGAGCCGAAACCCGGGCACATGCTGTATGTGCGCAGCGTCGACCCGGGCATCGTGCAGGACATCCGTTACGCCAGCGCGCACAATTTCACCGGGCACCCGCTCGACGGCTACCAGGCGGCGGAGTGCCTGCTGTCCGAAGATGCGGCAAAGGCATTGGCCCGAGTGCAAAGCGCACTGAAAGCCGAAGGCTACGGCCTGAAGGTATTCGACTGCTATCGCCCGACCCGCGCGGTGGCGGACATGGGCCGCTTCGCCAGCGAACCCGGCGACCCGCTCAAGACCGAGTTCTATCCACGGGTCGACAAGCAGGACTTCTGGCGCCTGGGGTATGTCGCCCGGGTGTCCAATCACTCCCGGGGCAACACCGTCGACCTGACGATGACCGGCCCCGACGCCCTGCCCGCCGACACCTGGACACCGTCGGTGAAACCGGTGGATTGCACGGCGCCTTATGGTGAGCGCTGGCACGACGGCGCGCTCGACCTGGGCACCGGTTTCGATTGCTTCGATGAGCGCGCGCACACCGATTCGGTGCTGATCAACGCCACGGCCAGGGCCAATCGCCAGCGACTGACCGATGCCATGGCCAAGGAAGGCTTTGTGGGTTATTCGGCCGAATGGTGGCACTTCACGTACAGCGGCAATCCGCCGAAGCCGGACGTCATGGACTTCCCCATCACGCCGTTGGCGCCATGAACAATCTGCTCAAGGCCCTGTTGATGGCGTTTTTTCCGCTGGCCGCCATGGCCCAGGGACTCGACGGCAGCGACCAACTGATCGTGGTCACCAGTAAAGGCTGGAATGACATCCAGGGTACTGCCCAGCGCTATGAACGGCACGGGCAGACCTTGCGCAAATTCGAAGCGCCCTTTGCCGTCGTTCTCGGCAAGAACGGCATGGGCTGGGGCAAGGGCCTGCTTGACCCAGAACAGGAAGGACCGGTCAAACAGGAAGGCGACGGCAAGGCGCCAGCTGGCATGTTCAAGCTGGACACGGCGTTTGGCTACGCGCCTTCGGCCGATACCCGCCTGCCCTATCTGTCGCTGACACCGAGCATCGAATGCGTGGATGACAGCCAATCGACTCGCTACAACGAACTGGTCGACGGCGAGGTCGTCGAAAAGGACTGGAGCAGCTCCGAACGGATGCGCCGCCCGGATGAGTTGTACCGCCAGGGCATTTTCATTCAGCACAACACCCCGGCCTCTCCCGCTGCCGGCTCGTGCATTTTCTTCCACATCTGGCGCGGCCCCACGGCGCCGACCCGTGGCTGTACGGCCATGGACCCGGGGGACATTGCGCGGCTGTTGGATTGGCTGGACCCGGGAAAGTCCCCGGTGCTGGTGCAACTGCCGCAAGCGCAGTACGAGCAGTTGCGTGAGCGCTGGAAACTTCCCCAGCGCTAATCAACGCTGAACCCTGTGGCGAGGGGGCTTGCCCCCTCGCCACAAAAGCCCCTTCACCACAAAAGCTCCCTCGCCACAAATGCGTGTTAAACCCGCTCAGCCACCACAGCACCCATCGACGGCTTGGCCAGCGCGTAATAGATCACTCCCGGCACCAACAACCCGACGATCCAGGAAATGTCCACGCCGCCCAGTTGCGCAACCATCGGCCCGGAGTAGAAATGGGTGTCGACAAAGGGCAACTGAATCAACACGCCGATCACATAGACGCTGATCCCCAGCACGTTCCAGCGACCGTAGCGGCCTGTCGGGTCGGACAGCGCCGGGATGTCATAACGCTCCTTGTTGATGAAGTAGTAGTCCACCAGGTTGATCGCACTCCACGGGGTGAAGAACGTCAGCAGGAACAGAATGAAGTACTTGAACGAATTAAGGAACGAGTACTGCCCGGCCAATGCCAGCGCGGTGGACGCCGCGACGATCAGCAGCACAAACAGCATGCGCTGGCGGGCGCTGATTTCCAGGCGGCGGCGAAAGCCACTGATGATGGTGGCGATGCACATGAAGCTGCCGTAGGCGTTGAGGGTGGACACCGTGACCTTGCCGAAGACAATGCTCAGGTACAGCAAGGAGGCGATCACCCCGCTACTGCCCAGGCCGACAATGGTCGCCACTTCGTGCCCACGGAAATTCGCCCCGGCCAGTGCAGCGGCGAACACCCCGAGCACCATCGAAGCCTGGGCCCCCAGCACCGTGCCGAGACCGACAGCGGCGAAGGTTTTCCATGACGACGTCTTGCTCGGCAGGTAACGCGAGTAGTCCGCCACATAAGGGCCGAAAGCGATCTGCCAGGACGCCGAGAGCGACACCGCCAGCAGGAACGTGCTCCAGCTGAAATGACGGTTGTCGAGCAGCAGGCCGATGTCGTTGAGGGTCATCAACCGGGTGAACAGGTAGGCGAAGGCGATGATGCCCAGCACGCTGGCCACCCGCCCGACCAAGTGAATCACCCGATAGCCGAAGATCGTCAGGAACGCGATGCACGCCGCGAAAATCAGGATGCCGGCGCTGTCGCTGACACTGATCAACTGCGCAATCGCCTGCCCCGACAGCACCGCGCCGGTGGCGCTGAAACCGAGGTACATCAGGCACACCAGGACAATCGGGATCGCCGCGCCATACACCCCGAACTGCACGCGGCTGGAGATCATCTGCGGCAGCCCGAGCTTCGGCCCTTGCGCCGCGTGCAGCGCCACCACGGCGCCGCCGAGCACCTGTCCGATCAGCAAACCGATCAGCGACCAGAACACATCGCCACCCAGTACCACGGCAAGCGCACCGGTGACGATGGCGGTGATTTGCAGGTTGGCGCCAAGCCACAGGGTGAACTGGCTGTAGAGGCTACCGTGACGCTCGGCCTCGGGAATGAAATCGATCGAGCGGGTCTCGATCAGGGGACTGCGTTGCGCACTCATGACGGTGTTTCCTTTGAGGAACTGTTTTTGTTGTCGGGGGTGAATCAAAAGGTCTTGGTGGCACTGGCAACGACCGTGGCCGAGCACAGGTCATCATAGCCATACCAACTGCTGCACTCGCTTTTCGACAAGTCCGTGTCGACGTAGCTCAGGCCCCAGGTCACGCCGACGAAGTCGCGTGTCAGCTTGGCCTCCCACTCGTAGTAAGACTCGCGGTTATCGCCACTGGCGGACCAGAATGCGGGGTCTTTCACATCGTTGCGTCCAAAGCGCAGGTCCAGGCCGACTTCAGCCGGCAGATCGATTTTGTAGCCCAGGTAGGTGTAGAGGGTGTCCTGGTCCTCGCCGAAGAAGTTCGGCGTGTCCTTTGAGTAATAGGCACCGAGCTTGACGCCATACACATCGACAATGGCGTACACCTCACTGAGGTTGAATTCGGAGTTTTTCGGGTAGTCGTACTTGATGTAGCCCAGGTCCAGGCTGATGGCCTCGGTCGCCTGCCAAAAGTAACCCGCGTAGTACTCAAGCTCCTGCCGGGTATCGAAGCCGCCACCGAAATCCACGTTGGAGGTCCAGGCGCCGATGTACAGGCCACTGCTGTGCAGCAGCGTTGCCCCGCCCTGCACGGCCGGATCACCCAGGGTTTGCGAGATGCCACGGGAACGGTAGTCGCTGACGACGCCCAGGGTCATGTCAAGGCTGAAGTCATCGTTGAGGGCCAGGGCTTGGCTGCTCAGGGGGGCCAATGCCAGTGCGGCGAGGGTCAATGCTGAAAGTGCGTTCATACAGTTCTCTTGTTGTTATGGCGTACGGGGAATTTCAGGCATGGCGATGCCAGGCCCCTCGCGCTGCGAGGGGCTGGCGGTTTTTGCGTGTGTCGGGTGTTCGCAGGTCAGGACGCGGGGGCGTAGACCTGCTTGCCGGCGAAGAAGGTGTTCAGGACTTTGGTTTCGAACAGGTCGTCATCGCTGACCTTGAACACGTCGCGGTCGAGGATGATCAGGTCGGCCTGCTTGCCCGGTGCCAGCGAACCGATCTGCTTGTCCAGGCGCAGGGTTTTCGCCGCGTTGAGGGTGTAGGCATAGAACATGGTCTGGCGGTCGATGCTTTCCTTGGCATTGAGTACGCCCAACGGCCCCTTGCGCGTGCTGGCCTGGGCAATGGCGTTGAACGGATTGGCGCTCGACACCGGCCAGTCGCTGCCACCGGCAATCGTTGCACCGGCGTCATGCAGGGACCGCGCGGGATACTGGTAACCGTAGGCAAAGGCGCTGATGTAGGGTTTGACCAGTTCGACGGTGTAGGACTCGCCGGTGGCCCACAGCAGTTGCATCGAGGCGATCACGCCCAGTTGCTTGAAGCGTGGAAACTCCTTGGGATTGACCAGTTGCAGGTGCGCGATGCTGTGCGGCACCGGGGTCGGGCTGAGCTTGCGCGCATAGGCCACGCCATTGAGCGCTTCACGCACCGCGCGGTCGCCGACGGCGTGCATGTGCACGATCCAGCCGCGTTTTTCCGCCGCCACCACCAGTTCACCGAAGTGCGCCGGGTCGGTCAGCAGTTGTCCGTCCTTGTGGCTGTTCTTGTACGGCACGATGACCGCAGCGGTTTGCCCCGGGAACTCGAGGATGCCGTCGACAAAGACCTTGATACCGGGGAACGTCAGGTTGGGCACGCCCTCGAACTGCTTCATCACTGTGGCAATCACTTCCAGGTCGGCGGGTTTGCTCTTCGGGTTGGTGACCATCAGCGCGGCGACGTGGGCACTGAGTTCGCCGTTCTGCGCCAGTTCCTTGTACAGCGGCAGCACGCCGACGCTTTCGGCGGTGGCATGGAAATCGAACATCGAATCTTCGCTACCACCGTTCGCCGCCGCGTCCATCCAGGCGGTGACGCCGAATTGATTGTTGATCTTCACCGCCTCGCGTGCGGCCTTGAGCATGGCCTCCGGGGTGGGCGCCGGAATACCGTTGCGCACCACGTCCCAGCGGGATTCGGCAAAGTAGCCGTTCGGCGTGAAGTCCGCTTCATGGCCGACGTAACTGCGCTCTTTCTCCGGCAGGCTCTTGACCAGTGCCGCGTCGATGTTCAGACGCTTGAGCATCGCGTTGTTGGCCCAACCGGTGTGGCCGTCGATGCCGCTGAAAACGACAGGCTGATCGGCCCAGCGCCCCTGATTGAACACCTTGCCCAGTTCACGGCTTTTTTCCCAATAGGCCGAACTGACCCCGGCGACGCTGATCACATCGCCAGCCCGGGCACGCCCGGCCTTGTCCTCTTCGATCAACCACTGCTCAAGTTCGGGCAGCGGTTTGACTTCGTCCAGCAGGTTGGCCTTCATGCTGTCGAACGCCCCCACCACCGGGTGGCTGTGGGTGTCGATCATGCCTGGCATCAACACCTTGCCCGCCAGGTCGATGCGCTGGGTCCCGGCATCGGCCAGGGCATTGATTTCGGCATCACTGCCGACTTTGAGAATCTTGCCGTCTTGCACCGCAACAGCCTGCACCAGCGCCTGGCCGGGTTCGGCGGTAAAGACCTTGCCGTTGAACAACACCAGGTCAGCGGCGGCCATCGCCTGCACCGACGACAAGGCCAGTGCGGCGGCCAACAGGTTTGGAATCAATCGCATCGGAACGCTCTCTAGTTTTTATTGGGCGGATCGGGAAGTAACGGCCTGGGAAACCACGTTTGGCGCAAGCCCCAGGAACGGCGCCTTGGCCCACACGACCTTGCCGCCGACCAGCGTCAACAGTACGTCATTGCGGCCCAGCGCCTCCTCGGGCACCTGCATGAAGTTCTTGTCGAGCACGATCAGGTCAGCGAACTTGCCGACTTCGACCGAGCCCAGCACCGCCTCCAGCTTCAGCTGTTGGGCGGCATTGAGGGTGATGCTGCGCAGCACTTCGGCTCGCGACATGGCCGGATCGCTGTTGAGCCGCCCGGCATATTTGGGTCCATAGCTGTGCGGATTGGTGGGGTCGCCGGAGCGGGTGACACCGACTTTCAGCGCCAGGAACTCATCGAGGGGATCGACCGGCCAGTCGCTGCCAAACGCCACACGGCCGCCGGCATGGGCGATGCTGCCCGAGGGTTCCATGCGTTCGAATCGCTCGGCACCGAGGTGATCGCTGGTGCCGTCGACCGTGGACGGTGCCTGCTGCGCCCACTGGAACGACATGGTGGCCGTGACGTCCAGTGCCTTGAAGCGTGGGTAGTCGGCAGGATCGACCGACTCGGCGTGCGCGATGGCCGGACGGAAATCGGCACCGGGCAGTTCCTTGCGCACATAGGCGACGCTGTCCAGTGCATCGCGCACCGCGCGTTCGCCGGTGGCGTGCAGGTGCGGATCGAGACCGGCCTTGACCGCTTGCAGCACCAGCGGATTGAGCACCTGCGGCGGGAAGTACAGCTCGCCCAGGTTCTTGCCCGGCGTCCACTTCGGCGCCTGTTCGGTGCCGCTGTTGTGCAGATACGGGGTCAACATGGCGCCGGTGTCCGCCGGGGCATTGATGATGCCGTCCATGAACAGTTTGACGTGGCGCATGCTCACGCCCGGCGCGACACGCACTTCGCCCTGGTCGTAGGTGTTGGCCAGGGCCTTGGCCTCGGCGATGGTTTTCACCGGGTCGGCGGCCGCGGCGGCCGGGTCCAGCTTGATCGCCAGCAAGGCCCTGGCGGTCAGTTCGCCGGTTTTTTGCAGAGTGGTGAAGGCCTTGCCGCTTTCCGGCCCCGACAGGGCATCGAAGAAGCTGGTGATGCCCTGCTGGCGCATGGCGTCGAGGGCCGCACGGGTCTGGTTGAGTTTTTCCGCGTCGGTGGCGGGCGGCACCACGGCGGCCAGAGACTCGGCGGCGCCGTCCTCGCAGATGCCGTTCGGGTTGCCGGCGCTGTCACGTCGGTACTTGCCGTCTTCGGGGTCGGCGGTGCTCTTGTTGATCCCGGCCAGTTCCAGGCCGCGAGAGTTGGTCAGCACGGTGTGAAAATCGGTGGAGCGCACCTGGATCGGACGCTGGGTCTTGAGCGCATCCAGGGTCGATTTGTCGGCGTCGCCGTCAAGCCCGGTCATGCCCATGCGATCCCAACTGCCGACTTCCAGCCAGACATCCGGGCCCTTGTCCTTCTCGGCATCGAGGCAGGCCTGGATGCTCGCCTGAAACTGCGCGCGGGTCATGGTCTGGTATTTCAGGTCGCACAGCGTCATGGCGCGACCGCCATCCCCCGGGTGCATGTGCGCATCGACGAAGCCCGGCATCAGCATGCGCCCGGCCAGGTCGATCAGTTGTGTCTGCTTGCCGATGTAGCCGTCGACCCCGGCATCGCTGCCGACGTAGACGATCTTGCCGCCCGAAATGGCGATGGCCTGCTGCACGGAATTCTGGCCATCGACCGTGTAGACGTAACCATTGCGCATGACCGTGTCGGCGGGTGTCGCCGCCAACGCCATGCCGGAAAATGTCGTGGTCGCCGCAATGGCGACAAAAAGCCTGGAAAGTCTCAAATGCCTCACCCCTGTTCTTATTGTTTTGAAGCGGCCCGAACGGCTGCACAAGCCCTTGCATAGACAGGGCCTACCCTATAGGGCGCAGCGTTCGAATGGACCTCTGCAAATGAGGAGGGGTCAGGCAAATAATTGAAACGGCAGGGATTAATCCCGGCGCACGGACTCCGTCAACGCACCCGGCGAACGCAGGACAGAGCCCAGCTCCACCTTGCTTTTCACACCGAGCTGCAAGTAGCAATTGCGCAGGTAGGTCCGCACGGTAGACGGGCTCAAGGCGAGCATTCTGGCGATTTCCTTGTAGGAGTGGCCAGCGGCGAACAGCATCGCCGCCGTGCGCTCCCGAGGTGCCAGGCCGTCCCCGCCCGAGGGGGCTTCGAGGGACAGGATGACGTGTTCGGCGTTGGGGCTCAGGGTCAGGGCGCAGCGGCCCAGACGGATCACGCAGGGGGCTCTGGACAGTTGCGCGATCACCTCGGGTGGCAGCGTGGAACCGCTCCAGCCGGGCAGTTCGCGCTGGATGGCAACGCACAACCTGGCCCCCACATAGAGCAGACTGCCGTCCATGCGCGCGATGCCAAAATCACTCGCGCCGTTTTCGCTGTCGAAGCGAATCATGTCCTGCACTTGAAACCGCCACAGCTGGAACAGGTGATCGCAGAACGCCAAAAACAGTTCGGCTTCGTTCTCCTCGAACGCCTGTTCATCCTCACCCCGGTAGAGGCAGACGAAAAACATCAGGCCGCTTTCGGGCAATTCGTAGGTGATGCTCATCAAGTGATAGAGATCGAAGCGCCGGGCGAAATCATTGACTGCCTCGCAAGGGTCGGTGAAACCCTTGTCGCGCACCACTTCACCGGGACGATTGAGCGTGGCGTAGGAGAACTGATCGTTGGCCGCCACCGGATGCCATTCGGCGGCAAAGGATTCAGGAAGATTGATGCTGCCATGCATCCAGCTTTGCATGGGCACATCATGACCTGGCGCAGACATTTCGCCCCACCAGGCAGAGGCGAAGGGTACCAGTTGACCGAATGCCTGCAGGCCATCGGCGATGAATCGCGACGCCCCGCTCTCCCGCGCCAGCCGGCCAAGGTGCAGTACGCAATGATTGAACGCCTTGAGCGTGACCATCGTTGCGTCACCGTCGACTTTATTTCCCGCCCCCATCATTGCGATCCCGTTCACTGCATGGCCTTTCGTTTCGACGATGCCATAGGCCCCTGACGGGCGTCCAGCACGCAATGACATCATCGGTTACAAAGTGCTGTGCAACCCGTACAGCTGTGGCCGGCGGTCCTGATGCAGGTCGTTGCGCGCGCTGATGCGCTTGTTGCGCGCTTCGGCGAGGTTCAGCGTCGCCAGCAGGATCTGCTCGCCGCCCTGCTCCGCCGGACCGGCCAAGGGGTAACCGTCGGCATCGACGATGACTGACCCTTGCACCCAGCCGACCCCGCGCTCATGGCCATAGCGATCGCATGCTGCAATGAACAGGCGGTTCACCGAGGCATTGGCCTGCACCCGCAGGACTTCCGCCGGGCGCTCGGTCTGCGGCCGCGGACCGTCGGGCCAGTTGACCGGCGCGCACAACAGATCGGCGCCGGCCAGCGCCGGAAGACGCACCCACTCGGGGAACTCCAGGTCGTAGCAGATCAGCATGCCGAGCCGTCCGTGCAGCGTTTCGACCACCGGCGGCGGCGCATCGCCAGCGGTGAAGATGTCCTTTTCGGCATCCCACAGGTGCGCCTTGCGGTACACCGCGCGCAGGCCATTGGCGTCGATCATCGCAGCGCTGTTGGCCAGTTCATCGCCAGGCAGGCGTTCGCAGAGGCCGCCCACGATCACCAGGTTCAGCTCACGGGCCAGGGCCTGCCACAACTGCAAGGTCGGACCGTCAACGGTTTCCGCCAGGCTCAGCGCTTCATCGCGGTCGGCAAACACATAGCCGCTCTGCACCAGTTCGGGCAACACCACGACCTGCGCCCCCTGAAAGGCCGCTTGGCGAATCGCGCGCTCGGTGAGTGTGCGGTTGTAGGTCAGGTCACCTATTTTCGGTGCCAGTTGGCAACAAGCGACCACGGTATTTTTTGCGTTGTTCAACGCCCTGCCTCCGCAGATGAATGGGTCATGGCGACGATGTCGCTCTCGCTCAGGGCGTCGATCACCCGGCGTTCGGCGGCCAGATCAATCGAGCGGCTGAGCAGGTAATAGGTCAGCCCCGACACCACCAGGCCCACCAGCCAGGCGATGTCCACGCCTTCCAGCACCCGCGCCAGCGGCCCGACAAACACCTCTTTGCCGGCGGCGGCATCGAATATGTAGAAGAACGGCACCATCGCGGCGAAGCCGATCAGGTACGAAACGATGCCGCGAAATTGCCAGGCGCCGTAGATGCCCTTCGGTGTGAAGAAATGCGGGATCGCATAGCGGCCCTTGCGCACGAAGAAGTAGTCCACCAGGTTGACGGCGGTCCACGGCACGAGGAAGTACAGCAACAGCACCAGGAAGGTGTTCAGCAGCGCGATGCCGTCCCCTTTGATCGACAGCACGCAGGTCAACAGAATCACGCTGATCACACTGATCGACAGCACGCGGGCGCGCGGTGTCGGGGTGATTCTCCTGATCGAGTCGACACCAGTCAGCAGCGTCAGCATGGCGCTGTAGGTGTTGAGTGCAATGATCGGCAGAAAACCCGCCACCGAGACGATCACCAGCAGATTGCCCAAACCCGGCACCATGGAAGAACCGACCTGATTCAACGCCACCAGTGCATCCGCTGCTTTCAACTGCTGCGCCAGCCAGGCGCCGAGGCCGATCATCCAGCTGCCGGACAACGAGGCACCGATGAACACCGCCGCGATCAATTTCACCCGGCTGGTGTTTTTCGGCAGGTAACGGGAATAGTCGGACACGTAGGGCGCATAGGAAATGTTGTAGCTGGCACCGATGGCGAACAGCGTGGCGAAGGCCACCCAGTTGAAGCCCAGATCGGTCGCCAGCGTGACACCTTCCTGACCCGCACCGAACATCAGGGCGATGGTCACCAGGGCGTACAGCGGCAAGGTCGCAAGCAAGGCCCACTTGAACGCCTTGTGCATCAGGTCGTGGCCGTAGATCGACAACAGCGCACCGATCAGCACCACGGCCACGGCGACGATGGTCGGGTCGATGCCGAACACATGTTCAAGGCCGTTCATGATCAGCGAGATGTTCACCACGTTGAATCCGACGAACACGAACATGGTCGCCATCAACGCCAGGATCACCCCGCGATAACCGAACTGGGCGCGGGACTGGATCATCTGCGGCAGGCCCATTTCCGGCCCCTGGGAGCCGTGGAACGCCATGAAAATGGTGCCGAACATGATGCCCAGGGCACCGGCGAGCATGGTCCACAGTGCGGACAAGCCGAGGCTCGGGCCGACAAAACCGATGGAGATGGTGAAGAAGTGGAAGTTGCCCAGGAACCAGAACGGTCCCTGGCTGCTGAGTTTGGCGTGACGTTCGTTTTCCGGAATGTAATCGATGGAATGGCCTTCGATGGCCAATCCGCCACTCGCCTCGGCGGCGCGCGCAGAAACTGGGGAACCTGACATACGATTGTTCCTATGCTGGTGTTTGTTGTTTTTGTGGTTACAGCGCTCGCTACGACGTCCAGATCGGGTGAAACTCCAGAAAAAGCTGACGATGACGCTGGTTTCACGGCAATGTAGGGTGTGAGTCCGGGCAATAAAATATCGCAGGCACACTGTTCACATAGATCAGCACCTATGTAATCGACAATCGGGAGCCCTCATGCTGGGAACTGTAACGGAGCTGGATCTGCGTCTGATCCGGGTATTTCTGACCGTCGTCGAGGCCGGCGGCATCTCGGCGGCGCAAACCGCCCTCAACACCACGCAGCCGACGATCAGCGCGCAATTGGCGACGCTGGAAGCGCGGGTCGGTTTTCGCCTGTGCGAGCGCGGGCGTGGCGGGTTTTCCGTCACGCCCAAAGGCACGCAGTTCATCGAGGCGGCCCGACGCTTGCTGGCGGCGGCCGAAGGATTCCGGGTCGAGGTGCAGCACATCAACCGCAAAGTCTCGGGTAGCATCAACATCGGCCTGCTGGGGCAAATCGATCCGGTGGCGAACAAGAAAATCGGCCTGGCCATTGCCCGTTTGCGGGCTCGGCACGAGGGGCTTTACTTCCATTTCACCGAGCTGTCGTCGTCGCTGCTGGAAGAGAAAATCATCAACGGCCATATCGACCTGGCCATTGGTTACTTCTGGCACCGCCTGCCCAGCATCGATTATTTCCCGCTGTTCCCGGAAACCCAGATTGCCTATTGCGCACCCTCGCACCCGCTGTTCGACCAGGTCGGCGCACTGACCCGCGAAGATGTCAGCGGCTTTGACTGGGTCTGGCCGAGCCATCCGCTGCCGGAGATGCCGGCCCCCACCTCCATCGAACGCCTGACCGTGCTCACCGACAGCATGGACGGCGCGGCCCTGTTGATCCTGTCCGGCCAGCACCTGGGGTTTCTGCCGCAGCACTACGCGACCCGGCATGAACAACTGGGGCAACTGCACCCGCTGAACCCGGAGCTGCTGCGCTATGAGGTGAGCTTTCATGCGGCGGTGCGGCATTCATCTCGTCAGAAGGACCTGGTGAGTGCGTTCCTCAACGAGCTGATCGAGATTTTCGGAGCGGTGTAGGGCAGGTGGGAGCTGTGGGTCAGCTGACATCAGCGCTGGCTGTAATGACGCCTTCGCGAGCAGGCTCGCTCCCACAGGGAAATGGGGAGGGTTCAGAAGCGGATTTCTTCCGCCGGGATCACGTCGATCCGCGCCACGGAACCGGTCAGGCGCTTCAGGTCCTTGTTGTGTTCGGCGATGATGTCTTCGGCGGTCTGGTTGCCGTTGTCAACGGTGGAATGTGCGTCGCTCGCCAGCACCACGTCGTAGCCCAGTGTCAGGGCCTGGCGCACGGTGGTATTGATGCAGTAATCGGTTTGCAAACCACAGATGACCAGGCGATCGAATTCTTGCACCGGCAACAGTTTTTGCAGGTGGGTCTTGTAGAACGAATCTGGGGTGGTCTTGCGCACGCGATGATCTGTGGGCAAGGTTTGCAGCCCTTCGGCCAGTTGCCAACCGGCAGCCTTATGCGTCAGCGGGCTGCCCACTTCTTCGTGCTGGATCAGCACCACGGTCACGCCGGCCTTGCGCGCCCGGGCAGACAGGTCATTGATGGTGTCGATGACCCGTCCAATCTCGAAGCACTCATACTCACCGGAACACAAGGCCTGCTGGACGTCGATGATTAACAACGCAGTGGTCATGATTTCCTTCCTTGAACGGTCGATGGTTCAGGGGACGAACATAAGCCCGTCCCCCTCCGGACACAACCCTCAGTAACCCAGCGACAACCCGGTGTTACGCCGTGGGTCGTTCGCCCCGTAGAAACGGTTCTTGCCCACTGGCTTGCCGCCCAGGGACGGCGCACCGACCAGGATCGCCGCCAGGTGGTTGGCGTCCTGTGGACCGGCAAACTTGTGCCCCCAGCTTTCGAGGATCTTCACTGTGTCCGGGCTGGTGGTGAAGGCTTCGAGGTTGGTCTCCTCCGGCAGCCACTGCTGGTGGAAACGCGGTGCATCCACCGCTTCCTGGATGTTCATGCCGTAGTCGATCACGTTGAGCATGGTCAGCAAGGTCGCGGTGATGATGCGGCTGCCACCCGGGGTGCCGACCACCATCACCACTTTGCCGTCCTTGGTGACGATGGTCGGGCTCATGGACGACAGCGGCGCCTTGCCGGGTGCGATGGCGTTGGCCTCGCCCTGCACCAGGCCGTACATGTTCGGCACACCGATTTTCGAGGTGAAATCGTCCATTTCATCGTTGAGGATGACCCCGGTCTTGCTCGCCATCACGCCCGCGCCGAACCAGTCGTTGAGGGTGTAGGTCACCGACACCGCGTTGCCCCACTTGTCGACGATGGAGTAATGCGTGGTGTTGTTGCCTTCATGGGGCGCTACGCCAGGCTTGAGCTCACTCGATACCGCGGCTTTTTGTGGCTTGATCGCTTCGCGCAGCTTGGTCGCGTAGTTTTTATCCAGCAGGTGAGCAATCGGGTTCTTCACGAAATCCGGGTCGCCCAGGTAGCTGTTGCGGTCCACATAGGCGTGGCGCATCGCTTCGATCTGATAGTGCATGCCCTGGGCCGAGTGATAGCCCAGATCCTTCATCGGATAGCCTTCGAGGATGTTCATGATCTCGCAGATCACCACGCCGCCGGAGCTCGGTGGCGGTGCCGAGACCACGTGGTAGCCACGGTAGTCGCACTCGATGGGCGCCAGTTCGCGGGTCTTGTATTTGTCGAGGTCGGCCTGGGTGATGATGCCCTTGTTGGCCTGGCTGGAAGTGACGATGGCGTCGGCCACCCAGCCCTTATAGAACCCGTCGGCGCCTTTCTCGGAGATTTCCCGCAGGGTCTTGCTCAGGTCCTTTTGCACCAGCTTCTGGCCGACCTGCATCGGCTCGCCGTTGCTGAGGAAGATCGAGCCGGAATCCTTGATGTCCTTCTTGAACATGTCGGTGGCGTAGTCCAGCAGATCGACGTCGCCCTGCTCCAGCACGAAACCGTCTTCGGCCAGCTTGATGGCCGGGGCGATGATTTCCTTGCGCGGCTTGGTGCCGTACTTGGACAGCGCCAGTTCCATGCCCGAAACGGTGCCCGGCACACCCACGGCCAGATGGCCACGGGTACTCAGGTCGGGAACGACGTTGCCGTCCTTGTCCAGGTACATGTTGGCGGTGGCGGCCAGCGGCGCTTTTTCACGGAAGTCGAGGAAGGTCTTGCGCCCGTCCGCCAACTGGATGGTCATGAAACCGCCGCCACCGAGGTTGCCTGCCGCGGGGTACACCACCGCCAGCGCATAGCCGACCGCGACCGCTGCGTCGACGGCGTTGCCGCCGTTCTTCAGTACATCCACGCCCACATGGCTGGCCAGGTGCTGGGCCGTGACCACCATGCCATTTTCCCCGGTAGCCGGGGCCACGGAGGCGCCATGGGCGGTCAGGCAGCTGAGCGCCAACGAAGTCGCAATCAGCGATTTGGCAAAAGGTTCGTACTTCATGAGTCGGTCTCTTCTTGTCATTAACCAGGGGAACGTTTCAAAAGCCGTTGCCAAGTATGGTCGGGATTACGGTTTGCGCCTCCCCGTCGAGACAGTATCCTTAACGCTTGTTCAGCAATTTCCCGCGAGCCCTGGCATGACCTATACCTGCATCACCGTGGATTCCCCGGTCGGCCAGTTGAAGCTGGTGGCGAACGGTTCGCGACTGGCAGCCATCCTCTGGGAAAACGACAAACCCGGGCGGGTGCGCCTCGGCCCGATTAGCGAGGCGCCGGACAACCCGATCCTGGTGCGTACCGCCGCGCAGCTGCGCGAATATTTTTCCGGCACCCGCGATCGCTTCGAACTGGAACTGGACTTTGCCGGCACGCAATTTCAGAAAAAGGTCTGGGCGGCGCTGCTGACCATCCCGTTCGGCGAGACCCGCAGCTACAGCCAGATCGCCGAACAGATCGGCAACCCGGCGGCGGTCAGGGCGGTGGGTGCGGCGAATGGCAAGAACCCGATTTCGATCGTGGCGCCGTGCCACCGGGTGATTGGTGCGTCGGGCAAGCTCACCGGGTTTGCCGGTGGGCTGGAGGCGAAGGAGCTGTTGCTCAAACTTGAAGGTTGCGAGTGGCCAGACGCTAGCCGGATGGATGATTTGTTTTAACGGAACACACGTTTTTTTGTGGCGAGGGAGCTTGCTCCCGCTCCAGTGCGCAGCGCTGGCAAAATCTTCGACAGTTCAAGAATTTTGGGGCTGCTACGCAACCCAGCGCGAGCAAGCTCGCTCGCCACACAAACGGTATGGATCAACCCGCGAATAGGTTTTTCATCGCCGCATACTGCAACAGCATGATGGTCTTGGCGTCGCAGATCTCGCCACGATAGAACGCCTCGAGGGCGTCGTCGAACGCCCACTCCAGCACTTCCAGCTCTTCGGTTTCCGCCTCCAGCCCGCCACCGTCGCTGACTTTCGACCTGGCGTCGTACTCGGCAATGAAGAAGTGCAGTTTTTCCGTCACCGAACCGGGGCTCATGTACGCCTCGAACACCTTCTGCACATGGTGCACGCGGTAACCCGTTTCCTCCTCCGCTTCATCACGGATGCGGTCTTCAGGCGCCGCGCCTTCCAGCAACCCCGCCGCCACTTCGATCAACAGCCCGTCGTGACCGTTGACGAACACCGGCAGGCGAAATTGCCGGGTCAGTACCACGGTTTTCCTTTCCCGGTTGTACAAGAGAATCGCCGCGCCGTTGCCACGGTCGTAGACCTCCCGCACCTGGCGTTGCCACTCGCCGTTGTTGCGTTGGTAATCGAAGGTGATTTTCTTCAGCAGGTACCAGTCGTGGGACAACACCTGGGACTCGAGGATGTTGACCCGCTCGGCTGTGTTCGACATGACAACGCGTCCTGTTATTTCTCAGAGAGTGCACATGTTAGGTGAAAACCTGCCTCTTCAAGCAAGCTGCGCCTTGTACTCCTTCTCGTATTGCCCGGCCAACGACTCTTTCTGTTTGTCGTCGAGCAGCTTGCCGGCCATCTGGAAGAACTTCTGCTCTTCTTCCTCGAGGTGGTGATGCACCGTCTCCGAGAGCTTCTTCGCGGTCACCAGCCAGGCCGGGCTGGACATTTCGGTGTCATCGAGCGCCTCCATCATTTCGTCCATTTCGTGGTGTTCGGCGATGCCATGACGGCTGAGGTCGACGCCGTTGTCGAACTTCATCAGCGGAATGTAGAAATGCCGCTCTTCGGCCGTGGCGTGAGCCTGCAATTCTGACTTGAGTTGCTTGTACGCCTCGACCCGCTCAGGCGTATCGCCGCTGGTACGGATCAGCGCCTTGGCATAGGTCCGTTGGCGTTCGTGGCTTTCGCGCAAGGCTTCAAAAATGTTCACGGGGCGTTGTCCTCATCAGCGGCGTCTGGAGTGACGCGTCTTAAGGAGTGACAGCTGTGCGTTGGCGACGGTTCAACTTTCCCGGGGATGGAACAATCACAGCAACCGGGATAGGCTGCGGCTTCACTGCCATAAGGATATAGCCATGAACCTGCGTATCGAACGCAAGCACAACCCCAGCACCGAAGAGCGCGAGGCGATCCTCGTGCCGTTGCGCGCCTACAACGCCTCGAAGTCTGCAAGCCCGCCACCGGAACATATCGCATTGCTGATACGCGACGACAACGACGAAATCGTCGGCGGCGTTTACGCCCGGTTGTTTTATCAGTGGTTGTTCATAGACTTGCTGGCGGTGCCGGAACAGGCCCGGGGACAAGGCATGGGCACCAGGTTGATGCAGATGGCCGAAGACCTTGCGCGCGAAAAGGAATGCGTCGGTCTGTGGCTGGAAACCTTCGAATTCCAGGCGCCGGAGTTCTACAAGAAATGCGGCTACAGCGAGATCGGGCACATTGCCGATTACCCGCCGGGGCACAAGCACTTCTTCTTCCAGAAGCGCCTGAGCTAAAAGATCGCAGCCTGCGGCAGCTCCTACAGGTTTCGCGCCCTCCGTAGGAGCTGCCGCAGGCTGCGATCTTTTGATCCTGATTTGCCTACAGGCAAGTCGCCAACGCCGCCAACCGGCGCTTGGCCACGAAATCATCCTTCTGTGCGTAGTAGCTCAACACCGTGCCCGAGGCATCGGTGGTCACGTCGACGAAGGACTCCGCCGAACGGGTATAAACGGTCGTGCCGCCCTTCTCGCCAGGCTCCAGATAGGCGGCGGCATCCACGCCGAACACAGCCTCGTCCTGCCAGGAAAACTGCACGCACTGGGCGACGTCCTTTCCCGGTTTATCCGAGTTCAGGGTCTTGTACGGGGCCTTGGTGCGGGCGTCGTTCATCGCCGAGCCGGCGCATCCGGCCAGCAACGTCACGGCCAGCGCCACCATCAGAATTCGCATTGCATTCACTCATCGGGAAAAAGCGGACTTTATCACCCCGGCAGCCCGTATCGTTCTGCTTTACTGCATTTATACCGCGACAGCGCCCATCGATTCGCGCACCCTGTCGCGCCAATAACGCCCCATCGCACCCCTGACTGGAAATCCGATGACACCTAATGCCGAGTTCTACAAACCGAGCACTGAATATGCCGACAAGCTGATCAGCCAGATCGGTCAGACGCCGTCCTGGATCGCCAAGCGAATCGGCGTCACCGACAAGCGGATTCGCTACATCCTCGACGGCGAAAGAACCGTCAAAGGCGAAACCACGCCGATCCAGATGACCTACACCGAGCAGTTTGCCCTCGAATGCCTGGCAGCAGCGGCCAAGGCTAGCAAGAAGCAACCCTCGTAATCCGTTCTCAAGGAGCGACCATGGAGGCAACCGAGCAGCAACATGAACAGGCACTGAAGCGGTTTCTCGACGAACGCCCCGAGTTGCGCCACGACCTCGACAACCTCAACCCGTTGCAGGCCCAGGCCAAGGGTGAAACCCCGGCGCAGTACCGTGACGAACGCTTGCACGAAGCCTTCGAAGCCGAGGCGGAACGCCAAGGATTGTTCGCCTGGGAGCTGACGCTGCAACTGACGGCTGCTACGGCCGAAGACTACGAAGCGCAGCGCCTGGAAGTGCACCGGGAAGTGGCGGAAATGGCCGGTATGGACTGGCTGGAGTATTGCGAGTTGAATGGGATAAAACCCTAAGCACCGTTCAAGGATGCCGTCGCCCATGCTGCCCAACACCGCCAGGACCCACGCCAGCCCCGGTCACTTGCACACGCAGAAATGGCGCGGTCGCATAGGCCTGAGCCTGGTGGCCATGCTCTCGGTACTCGCCGGCATGACCGACGCCATCGGCTTCATGGCCAGCGGCGACTTCGTCTCGTTCATGAGCGGCAATACCACCCGGATGGCTGTCGCCATCAGCACTGGCGACCTTGGCTTGACCCTGCGCCTGGTGATTCTCATCGCGACCTTCATCGTCGGCAACGCGCTGGGCATTATCGTCAGCCGCCTGGGTCGCCGTCGGGCCCTGCCGCTGCTGTTGTCCATCGCCACTCTGCTGTGCGCCGCCGCAGCCTGGCCTTATGACGCACAACTGCCGGCCCTGCTGGCGGCGATCATTGCAATGGGCATGCTCAACGCCGCGGTGGAAGAAGTGAACGGCCTGCCGGTAGGCCTGACTTACGTCACCGGTGCCCTGTCGCGCTTCGGCCGCGGGCTGGGCCGCTGGATGCTCGGCGAGCGCCGTAACGGGTGGCGCGTGCAACTGATTCCCTGGACCGGCATGTTCGCCGGCGCGGTACTCGGTGCCGTGCTGGAACATCACCTGGGACTCAAGGCGTTGTTTGCCAGTGGCCTGCTGGCTGCCGCGCTCGGGGTATTGTCGTTGAAGATCCCGCGGCGCTGGCAGTTGGGGTACATGCCGCGCTAACACCTCAATCCCCTGTAGGAGCTGCCGCAGGCTGCGATCTTTTGATCTTGTTTTTAAAAAATCAAAGTCAAAAGATCGCAGCCTGCGGCAGCTCCTACAGGGGGGTTGCGGGTATATGGCAGGTTACTTTCGCCGCCCCGCCGATAAAGCATTATCATGGCCGCAGTTTCGCTGATCGAGTCTGTCATGAAGTTCGCCATCGCCGTGTTTTCCGCCGCCCACGCGCCCTCCTCGCGCCGCGCCCTGCTGTTCGCCCAAGCGGCGCTGGCCGGCGGGCATGAGATTGTCCGGCTGTTTTTCTATCAGGACGGCGTCTACAACGCGTCCGCCAGCGTGGTCACGCCCCAGGATGAAGCGGACTTGCCCAAGCAATGGCGCGCCTTTGTCAGCGACCACCAACTCGATGGCGTGGTATGCATCGCTGCCGCCCTGCGTCGTGGAGTCTTGAATGAAGAAGAAGCCCGGCGCTATCAGCGCGAGGCCGTTGCCGTCGGTGCGCCGTGGGAATTATCCGGCCTCGGCCAATTGCATGACGCGGCGCAGGATGCCGACCGTCTGATCTGTTTCGGAGGCGCATGACATGGCCAAATCCATATTGATCATCAGCCGCCAGTCGCCATGGTCCGGCCCGGGCGCGCGCGAAGCGCTGGATATCGTGCTGGCCGGCGGTGCCTTCGATCTGCCGATTGGCCTGCTGTTTCTCGATGACGGCGTGTTCCAGCTCGCCACCAGCCAGAACGCCAAGGCCCTGCAACAGAAAGACCTGAGCGCCAACCTGCAAGCCCTGCCGCTGTTCGGTGTCGAGGAACTGTTTGCCTGTGGCTACAGCATCACCCAGCGCGGCCTCGACCCGAGCGGCCTGGCGCTGGAAGAAGCCCGGGTGTTGGCCGCCGACGAAATCACCGCCCTCATTGACCGTTACGACCAGGTGATCACCCTCTGATGTCGACTTTGCATGTGTTGTCTCACTCCCCGTTCGGTGACGAACGCCTGACCAGTTGCCTGCGCGTGATCGGTACCAACGACGGGTTGCTGCTGTCCGGTGATGCCGCCTATGCGTTGCAGCCAGGCACCGAACCGTTCACGGCACTCAGCACCCGTGGCCTGAAGCTGTTCGTCCTGGCCGAAGATGCCCAGGCCCGTGCGCTGGTGGTTCCGGACTGGGCCCGGGCGATCGATTACCCGGCCTTCGTCGAACTGTCGATTCACTATGACAAGGTCAACAGTTGGCTATGAATGCATTGACGGTCGGCGCTCGCGCCATCGAGCTGGACAAGGACGGTTTCCTGGTCGAACTGAATGACTGGTCTGCCGATGTGGCCAGTGCCCTGGCGGCGGCCGAAGACATCGAGCTGACGCCCGAACACTGGGAAGTCCTCGAACTGCTGCGTAGTTTCTACGCCGAGTTCCAACTGTCACCGGCCACCCGCCCGTTGATCAAGTACACCGCATTGAAACTCGGCCCGGAAAAAGGCAACAGCCTGCACCTGAACCGACTGTTCAAAGGCACCCCCGCCAAACTCGCCGCGAAGCTGGCGGGCCTGCCCAAACCGACGAATTGCTTATGACCGATTACCCAGCACTGACCCTCGAAACGCCCGCCGAGCACCCGTTCGCCCAGTTCGTACGGATCCTCGGCAAAGGCAAGCGCGGCGCCCGTGACCTGACCCGGGTCGAAGCCCGCGAGGCCATGGGCATGGTGCTCGATGAAAAGATCGAGGAAACCCAGCTCGGCGCATTCCTGATGCTGTTGCGGCACAAGGAAGAAAGCGCCGAGGAAATGGCCGGGTTCACCGAAGCCTTGCGCGAGCGCCTGAACCCTCCGGCGCTGGCGGTGGACCTGGACTGGCCGACCTACGCCGGCAAGAAGCGGCACTTGCCGTGGTACCTGTTGGCAGCCAAGTGCCTGGCGCAAAACGGCGTGCGGATTTTCATGCATGGCGGCGGCGCCCACACGGCCGGTCGCTTGTACAGCGAGCAACTGCTGGGTGAATTGAACATCCCGCTGTGCCGCAACTGGCAACAGGTGGGTTCGGCACTGGATAACGGCGGCCTGGCCTTCATGCCGCTGGTAGACTGGGCACCGCAGCTGCAACGGATGATCGACCTGCGCAACACCCTCGGTCTGCGCTCGCCGATCCACTCGCTGACGCGGATTCTCAATCCGCTGGGCGCCCGTTGCGGCCTGCAGAGCATTTTCCACCCCGGCTATCAGGCCGTGCATCGCGATGCCAGCGGCTTGCTTGGCGATACCGCGATTGTGATCAAGGGCGATGGCGGCGAGATCGAGATCAACCCGGACGCCGACAGCCATCTGTACGGCACCACTGGCGGCGAGAGTTGGGACGAGGAATGGCCGCAGTTGTCGGCGCAGCGTCACGTCAAACCCGCCTCGCTCGATCCCGAGCATTTGAAAGCGGTGTGGCGTGGCGAGGTGGTCGACAGCTACCCGCAAATGGCCCTGATCTCGACCATGGCCCTGGCCCTGCGTGGACTCGGTCAGAGCCGCGAACAGGCCTTTGAAACCGCCGAACAATACTGGGCCGCGCGCAACAAATCGATTTAACCGATCATTCGTGCCCGATCTTTGCGCTTTTTGTTCGAACCCATGGGAATAGACTCGACTCCAACGAATATTGGCTTCTGGAGTCTTGAACATGGGTTTGTTAGTCGATGGCCGCTGGCAGGACAAGTGGTACGAAAGCAGCAAGGACGGCGCGTTCCAGCGTGAACAGGCGCAGCGTCGGCACTGGCTGACCGCAGATGGCAAGCCGGGGCCGACCGGCGTCGGCGGTTTTGCGGCAGAACCCGGTCGCTATCACCTGTACGTATCCCTGGCCTGTCCATGGGCCCATCGCACCCTGATCCTGCGCAAACTCAAAGGCCTCGAAAGCCTGATCGACGTTTCGGTGGTCAGTTGGCTGATGCTGGAAAACGGCTGGACCTTCGACAAAACCCTCGGCTCCACCGGCGACAAGCTCGATCACTTCGACTTCATGCACCAGCGCTACACCGCCGATACCGCTGACTACACCGGCCGCGTCACCGTGCCGGTGCTGTGGGACCAACAGCAAAAGCGCATCGTCAACAATGAATCATCGGAAATCATCCGCATGTTCAATGGTGCCTTCGACGACCTGACCGGTAACGACCTGGACTTCTATCCGACGCCGCTGCGCGGTGAGATCGATGCGTTGAACGAGCGGATTTATCCGGCGGTGAACAATGGCGTGTACCGCGCCGGGTTTGCCACGTCGCAACAGGCTTATGAACAAGCCTTCGACGAGGTGTTTGCCGAACTGGACCGCCTGGAGCTGCTGCTGGGCGCCAACCGCTATCTGGCTGGCGAATACCTGACCGAAGCGGACATCCGCCTGTTCACCACGCTGATGCGATTCGATGCGGTGTACTACGGGCACTTCAAGTGCAATCTGCGGCGGATTGCGGATTATCCGAACCTGTCGAACTGGCTGCGGGAGATTTATCAGTGGCCGGGGATTGCCGAGACGGTGGATTTTGAACACATCAAGAATCACTACTATGCCAGTCACCGCACCATCAACCCGACGGGTGTGGTGCCCAAGGGGCCGGCGCAGGACTTTACCGTGGCCCATGATCGGGAGCGGTTGAGTGGGAAAGGGGTTTGGCGCAAGGCCTGAGTCTGAGCTGAGTTTTGCGGTGGATGTGAGGGCCTCTTCGCGAGCAAGCCCGCTCCCACAGGGGATTTGTGTCGTTCACGAATCCAATGTGGGAGCGGGCTTGCTCGCGAATGGGGGCAACTCGGTCTCTAGACCTGCCCCTGAGCCCCTTCAAACCACGCCAGCTTCTCGCGCAGTTGCACCACTTCACCCACGATCACCAGCGTCGGCGCATGCACTTCATGCTCCGCCACCAATCGTGGCAAGTCGGCCAGGGTTCCGGTAAACACCCGCTGATTGACCGTGGTGCCCTGCTGGATCAACGCCGCCGGGGTATCAGCACCGCGACCGTGCTTGATCAGCTGCTCGCAGATGATCGGCAAGCCCACCAGGCCCATGTAGAACACCAGCGTCTGTGCCGGCGCGACCAGATCGGCCCACGGCAAATCGGTTGAGCCGTCCTTCAGGTGCCCGGTGACAAAGCGTACCGATTGCGCGTAATCGCGGTGGGTCAGCGGAATCCCGGCATAGGCCGCGCAACCACTGGCCGCCGTGATCCCCGGCACGACCTGGAACGGGATGCCATGGGCCGCCAGTTCTTCGATCTCTTCACCGCCACGACCGAAGATGAACGGATCTCCGCCCTTCAGTCGCACCACACGCTTGCCCTGTTTGGCCAGGTCCACCAATTGCTGGTTGATCTGATCCTGCGGCACCGCGTGATCGGCACGGCGCTTGCCAACGTAAACCCGCTCGGCGTCGCGGCGGCACAGTTCGAGAATCGCCGGCGCCACCAGACGGTCGTACAGCACCACGTCCGCTTGCTGCATCAGACGCAGTGCCTTGAACGTCAGCAGATCGGGATCACCTGGCCCTGCGCCCACCAGATAGACCTCACCGGTCGCCACCGGAGCTTCACCATCGATTTTCGCCTGGAGCAAACGCTCGGCTTCAGCGCCCTGCCCGGCCAGTTGCCGATCGGCAACCGGGCCCTGGAAAACATCTTCCCAGAATGCCCGACGCTGCTGCACATCCGGAAACAGGCCTTTGACCTGATGACGGAAACGCGCCGCCAGACCGGCCAGTTGACCGTAGGTGGAAGGAATCCAGGTTTCGATCTTGGCGCGGATCAAGCGTGCCAGCACCGGCGCATCGCCACCGCTGGACACGGCAATGATCAGCGGCGAGCGGTCGACGATGGCCGGGAAGATCACGCTGCACAGGGCCGGCGCGTCCACCACGTTGACCGGCACGCAACGCCGATGGGCATCGGCGGAGACTTGTGCGTTCAGCGCTTCGTCGTCGGTGGCGGCAATGATCAGCCCGCAACCGTCCAGATCCGCTTCGGCGTAGCCACGCAACAGGCACTCGCCACCGCTGCCGGCAACCAGTTCGCGCAGTTGTGCTTCGATTTCAGGTGCAACCACCCGCAGCTGCGCACCGGCATCGGCCAGCAGGCGGGATTTGCGCAAGGCAATTTCCCCCCCACCGACGACCAACACACGACTGCCGCGAAGGTTGTGAAACAGCGGCAGATATTTCATTTAACCGATGACCTCAAGACCACCCATGTACGGCTTGAGGACTTCAGGTACACGGATCGAACCGTCGGCCTGCTGATAGTTCTCCAGCACCGCCACCAAGGTGCGACCCACTGCCAGGCCGGAGCCGTTCAGGGTGTGTACCAGTTCCGGCTTGCCGGTTTCCGGGTTGCGGAAGCGCGCCTGCATGCGGCGGGCCTGGAAGTCGCCACAGTTGGAGCACGACGAGATTTCGCGGTACTTGTCCTGGCTCGGGATCCATACTTCCAGGTCGTAGGT
The DNA here is from genome assembly GCF_019219225.1 of Pseudomonas sp. PDM32. Lineage (NCBI taxonomy): Bacteria > Pseudomonadati > Pseudomonadota > Gammaproteobacteria > Pseudomonadales > Pseudomonadaceae > Pseudomonas > Pseudomonas sp. PDM32. Next base: position 134,224 of record NZ_JAHUWE010000008.1, on the reverse strand, counting down.
CTTGACCGCGCTGAAGCCCATGTCGCCGGTGCACAGCGCCAGGGTGCGGTAAGGCAGTTCCAGCAGTTGCAGGACTTTCTCGGCGTTGGCGGTCAGGCCTTCCAGCGCTTCCATCGATTTCGACGGCTCGACGATCTGCACCATTTCAACCTTGTCGAACTGGTGCTGACGGATCATGCCGCGGGTGTCACGACCCGATGCGCCGGCTTCACTGCGAAAGCACGGCGTGTGGGCGACGAACTTGATCGGCAGCAGTTTCGAATCGACGATTTCGCCGGCGACGATGTTGGTCAGCGACACTTCGGCAGTCGGGATCAGGTACAGGTCGGCCTCGCCTTCGCGGGCGATCTTGAACAGGTCTTCTTCGAACTTCGGCAGTTGGCCGGTGCCTTGCAACGCCGGAGCCTGGACCAGGTAAGGCGTGTAGGCCTCTTCGTAGCCGTGCTCGGTGACGTGCAGGTTGATCATGAACTGCGCCAGGGCGCGGTGCAGACGGGCGATCGGGCCACGCAGCAGGGCGAAACGGGCACCGGACAGCTTGGCCGCGGTTTCGAAGTCCAGCCAGCCGAACTTTTCGCCCAGGGCCACGTGGTCCTGAACCGGGAAATCGAAGGCAGTCGGCGTGCCCCAACGGCGCACTTCGACGTTGCCGTCTTCGTCTTCGCCAACCGGCACGGATTCGTGCGGCAGGTTGGGAATGCCCAGCAGGATCGAGTCCAGTTCGGTCTGGATCGCGTCCAGTTCGACTTTACCGGCGCTCAATTCGCCCGCCATGCGCTCGACGTCCGCCATCAGCGGCGCGATGTCTTCGCCGCGCTGCTTGGCCTGACCGATGGATTTGGAACGCGCGTTACGCTCAGCCTGCAGTGCTTCGGTGCGGGTCTGGACGGTCTTGCGCTGTTCTTCCAGCGCTTCGATGCGCGCAACATCCAGCACAAAGCCACGGGATGCCAGGCGGTCCGCTACGTCCTGAAGGTTGCTACGTAACAGTTTGGAATCGAGCATGTCGGTTTCTCGTTTATCAAAGTTTGGTCAAGGACAGGCCGGCCCAGGTGGCAAGCAGCCCGCCGAATACGCTGAGTGCCGCATAGCCCAGGGCCAGCGGCACTTGCCCGCTTTCCAGCAGGCGCACCGTATCCAGTGAAAAGGATGAAAAAGTCGTCAGCCCCCCGAGGAAGCCGACCATCAACCCGGCGCGCACCTCGATGGGCACCTCCGGGCGTATCAAAAACAGACCGTATAGAACGCCGATCAGCAAACAGCCCACGATATTAACGGCCAGCGTCGCGGTATAGAAGTGCCGCGGCCAATTCGCGTTGATCCAGTTACCCGTGGCAAAGCGCAACAGCGTGCCGGCCATCCCGCCGACGGAAACCGCAACGATCAAGGGAAGCACTATTTTCTCCGCTGCCGGGGGCTTAAACGGTCGAGTTTTGCCAGGTGGTTGAGTTTTTCGCCGATCTTCAACTCCAGGCCACGGGGCACGGGCTGATAGAACGGAATAGGGTCGAGTTCTTCGGGGAAATAGTCTTCCCCGGCAGCGTAGGCATCCGGTTCGTCGTGGGCATAACGGTATTCGTCGCCGTAGCCCAATTGTTTCATAAGCTTGGTCGGCGCGTTGCGCAGGTGCAGCGGCACCTCCAGCGAGCCGTGTTCGGCGGCGGCGCGCAATGCGGTCTTGAAGCCCATGTACACCGCGTTGCTTTTTGGCGCGCAGGCCAGATAGGTGATGGCCTGGGCCACCGCCAGTTCGCCTTCGGGGCTGCCGAGACGCTCCTGCACTTCCCAGGCCGCCAGGCACAGGCTCAGGGCGCGCGGGTCGGCGTTGCCGATGTCTTCGCTGGCCATGCGCACCACGCGCCGGGCCAGGTACAGCGGGTCGCAACCGCCGTCGATCATGCGCGCGAACCAGTACAGCGCGCCGTCGGGGTTGGAGCCGCGCACCGATTTGTGCAGCGCGGATATCTGGTCGTAGAACGCTTCGCCTCCCTTGTCGAAGCGTCGACGGGTGTCGCCGAGCAGGCTTTGCAGGAGCTCGGTACCGATCTCGCTGTTGTCTTCGGCCAGGTCCGAGGCGTTTTCCAGCAGGTTGAGCAGGCGTCGACCATCGCCGTCCGCGGCCGACAGCAGCATCTGGAAGCCTTCATCGCTGAGGGTCAGGTTGCGCCTGCCCAGGCCCCGCTCTTCGGTCAGCGCGCGCTGCACCAGTTTGCGCAGGGCCGCTTCGTCGAGGCTCTTGAGCACGTAGACGCGGGCGCGGGACAGCAAGGCGTTGTTGAGTTCGAACGAAGGGTTTTCCGTGGTCGCGCCGATGAAAATCAGCGTACCGTCTTCAACATAAGGCAGGAACGCGTCCTGCTGGGACTTGTTGAAACGGTGCACTTCGTCGACGAACAGAATGGTGCGGCGGCCGTACTGCGCGGCCTGCTGCTTGGCGATTTCCACCGCCTGACGGATCTCCTTGACCCCGGCCAGCACCGCCGAGACCGTTTCGAAGTGTGCATCCGAGACTTCCGCGAGCAATCGCGCCAGGGTGGTTTTGCCCACGCCTGGCGGCCCCCAGAAAATCATCGAATGCAGGGCACCCTGCTCCAGCGCTTCGCGCAAGGGCTTGCCGCGAGCGAGCACGTGTTCCTGACCGACGTACTCGTCCAGATTGGCCGCGCGCAGGCGGGCGGCCAGGGGCTGGGCGATGGGGGTGCTGCGAAACAGGTCCATGGCTATCTACAAAACCTCACTGGTTCTCTATCCCCCTGTAGGAGCGAGCCTGCTCGCGATGGACGTTAACGATAACGCTGGCAGCCTGACACCCAGCGGTGTCCTTGAGTCCATCGCGAGCAGGCTCGCTCCTACAGAGGTACTGCGTTTTATTCCTGGATCACGTCCGCCCCTTTAGGGATGTCGAACTTGAACTTGGACGCCGGGATCGGCTCGTTGGCCTTCACCCCGGTGAACAGGATATTGGTGCGCTGGCCGACACTGTCGATCAGCTGCATGTCGTTGACCAGACCATTGCGGAACGACAGGCGCAGGCTGTCGAACAGGGTGTCCTTGGTCTTCGGCTTCAAGGTGAAGTCAATCACGCCGCCGGCTTCCTTGGCGCTGATGTCGAAGCTCTGGCTGATTTTGGACACGTCACCGGACAGCAGCAAGGCTGGCGTCTGGGTCAGGCGCTGGTCGAGGTTCTTGATGGTGGCCTGTTCCAGGTCCGGGTCCCACAGGGTGACCTTCTTGCCATCGGACACCATGGTCTGTTCGGCCGGTGCATCGGTGTGCCAGTAGAACAGGCCCGGACGCTGCAGGGACATGTCACCGGCGGTTTCCTGCAACTGGGTGCCGGCGCCATCAAGGGTCAGTTGCGAGAAACGCGCAGTCAGGGTCTGGGATTTTTCCAGCAGTTGGGTCAGGCGTGCCACATCCTTGTCATCGGCGTTAGCCTGGAGCGTGGTCAAAGCCAGTACCGGCAGCAACAGCATGCGGATCAGACGCATGGGAGTCCTCATAACATTCGTGGGAGTGCGAGCGGCGCCAAAGGGCGCCACCCTTTCATATTCGGGTCAGTCGCGCACCGGGCCCGGGGCCAGGACTTCACGCGAACCGTTGGTGTTCATGGACGTCACGACCCCGGCCATTTCCATGGCTTCGATCATGCGCGCGGCGCGGTTGTAGCCGATCTTGAGCTTGCGCTGAACCGCGGAAATGGAGGCACGACGGCTTTCCAGCACGAACTGCACCGCTTCGTCGTACAGCGCGTCGGCCTCGGGATCATCACCGTCGCCGCCCCCGCTGCTGCCTTCGAAGCCGCTGCCCGCCTCTTCGACGCCATTGAGGATGTCGTCGTTGTATTCCGGCGCGCCCCGCAGCTTCCAGGCCTCCACCACGCGGTGAACCTCATCGTCGGACACGAAGGCACCGTGAACACGAATCGGCAGACTGGTGCCCGGCGGCATGTACAGCATGTCACCGTGGCCCAGCAGTTGTTCGGCACCGCCCTGGTCGATGATGGTCCGCGAGTCGATCTTGCTCGATACCTGGAACGCCATGCGGGTCGGGATGTTGGCCTTGATCAGACCGGTGATCACATCCACCGACGGACGCTGGGTCGCGAGGATCAAGTGGATACCGGCCGCACGCGCCTTCTGGGCGATACGCGCGATCAGTTCTTCAACCTTCTTGCCGACGATCATCATCATGTCGGCGAATTCGTCGACCACCACCACAATGGTCGGCAGCTTTTGCAGGAGCGGCGCTTCGTCGTGGATGCTTTCGCGCTTGTACAGCGGATCGCTCAACGGCTCGCCGGCGTCCTGGGCTTCCTTGACCTTGGCGTTGAAGCCCGACAGGTTGCGCACGCCCATCTTGGCCATCAGCTTGTAGCGTCGCTCCATCTCGGCAACGCTCCAGCGCAGGGCATTGGCGGCGTCCTTCATGTCGGTGACCACCGGGCACAGCAGATGCGGAATGCCCTCGTAGATCGACAGTTCCAACATTTTCGGGTCGATCATGATCAGCTTGGCGTCTTCCGGGCCGGACTTGAACAGGATCGACAGGATCATCGCGTTCACGCCCACCGACTTACCGGAACCGGTGGTACCGGCCACCAGCAGGTGCGGCATCTTCGCCAGGTCGGTGATGACCGGTTTGCCGCCGATGTCGTGACCCAGGGCCAGGGTGACCGGGGATTTGAAGTTGTCGTACTCGGGGGTCGACAACACCTCGGAGAAACGCACGATCTGCCGGTCTTCGTTGGGAATCTCGATACCGACCGTGGTCTTGCCCGGAATCACTTCCACCACGCGCACGCTGGTCACGGCCAGGGAGCGGGCCAGGTCTTTGGCCAGGTTGGCGATGCGGCTGACCTTGACGCCGGCGGCGGGCTGGATTTCGTATCGGGTAATCACCGGACCCGGGTGGATCGAGTCCACGGTCACTTCGACGCCGAACTCCTTGAGCTTGATTTCCAGCAGGTGGCCGACCGCCGCCAGGGATTCGGGCGAATAATTGAGCTGTTTCTTTTCCGCGGGATCGAGAATCGAGATCGGCGGCAAGGTGCCTTCAACGGCGCTGTCGACGAACAGTGGCGCCTGTTTCTCTTTTTCCACGCGTTTGCTCGGTGCGGCCGGTTTTGGCGGCGCGGGTGCAATGACCGGCGGCACCTGCTTCTCACGCTCGGACATGTGCTTGCTCAGGGCCTGCTCACGCTCGATCAACCGCTCCTTGACCTTGGCCTGCTCGCGCTTGTCGGTGACGGTCGGCGCAACCACTTCATCCATACGGTCATCGACTTCACGCAACTGGGCGACCAGCTGTTTGCGTTCGGTACGGGCCGCCCACCAGCGATTGGCCGCGCCCTGGAACAGTTCGAACAGGTCGAGGGTGATCTTGCCGGTGATGTCCATCACCTTGAACCACGACAGGTCGGTAAACACCGTCAGGCCGAACAGGAACAACGCGATGAACAGCAGCGTACTGCCCTGGATATTCAGGGCGTTCCTCGCCAGTTCGCCGAGGCTTTCCCCCAGCGCACCGCCCGCACCGGCCGGCAGACCGGTCGCGGCATGGAAATGGATATGGGCCAGCGCGGCACCCGACAGCACCAGGAACACCAGGCCGATCAGGCGCCAGGAGAACAGCCAGCCGCTCCACTGCCACGGTTCGTGACGCTGGCGGAAGATCTGGTACGCCTTGACCGCCAACAGCAACGGGAAGATGTAGGCGAAGTAACCCAGCACCATGAACAGGATGTCGGCGCTGTAGGAGCCCGCGGGCCCGCCGAAATTCTGCACGTCGTCGATCTTGCTGTTATGGCTCCAGCCCGGATCATCCTTGCCATAGGTCAGCAAGGCCATCATCAGGAACAGGCACAGGGCACCGATGGCGATCAGCGCACCTTCCTTGAGTCGGTAGTGCAAGTGCTGGCGCCAGAGCGGAACGACGGCTGGTTTAGGTGCTGCGGTGGATTTCTTCAAAACGCTACTTTTCCTGCGCCAATGGCGCGTCCATCTGTTGAAAGTCTAAAAAACTGCCCAATCCAGGCAGGTAAAAAAGTTAACACACGTAACCGGGACTACTTTTAACACTGCGCCCCGGTTTTTATAAACACGGTGCGCACTGAATATATGTAACACGCAGGGCATTGTACGGGTTTGTACGCACGACGCCATGCTTGAGACCCTTGGGTGTAGCATAGTCAACAGCACATGACATGCTATTCAATTTGAGCATGCATTGTCTTTTGTGACAAAGGCTTATGAGGTGTTTTTATGAGCGAAGCGAAGCATTCCCGCTTGATCATCCTGGGCTCCGGCCCTGCCGGTTACAGCGCAGCCGTTTATGCCGCCCGCGCCAACCTCAAGCCCGTTGTCATTACCGGCATACAGGCAGGTGGCCAGCTCACCACCACCGTCGAAGTCGATAACTGGCCAGGCGACGTCGAAGGCCTGACCGGCCCCGTGCTGATGGAGCGCATGCAAAAACACGCCGAGCGCTTTGCCACCGAGATCGTTTACGACCACATCCATACCGCCAAGTTGCAACAACGGCCATTCGAGCTGATCGGCGATGGCGGCACCTACACCTGCGACGCCCTGATCATTGCCACCGGCGCCTCCGCGCAATACCTGGGCCTGCCGTCGGAGGAAGCCTTTGCCGGCAAAGGGGTGTCGGCGTGCGCGACCTGTGACGGGTTCTTCTATCGCAACCAGGTGGTCGCGGTGGTCGGCGGCGGCAATACGGCGGTCGAAGAAGCACTCTACCTGTCGAACATCGCCAGGGAAGTGCACCTGATCCATCGACGCGACAAACTGCGCTCGGAGAAAATCCTCCAGGACAAACTCTTCGAAAAAGCCGCCAACGGCAATATCCGCCTGCATTGGAACCAGAACCTGGACGAAGTGCTCGGCGATGCCAGTGGCGTGACCGGTGCCCGCCTGCGGGACAGCCAAACGGGTGAAACCACAGAGCTGCCGCTGGCCGGGGTGTTTATCGCCATCGGCCACAAACCCAACACCGACCTGTTCATCGGGCAACTGGAAATGCGCGACGGCTATCTGCTGGTCAAGGGCGGCAGCGAAGGCGATGCTACCGCCACGGCGATTGCAGGTGTGTTTGCCGCCGGGGATGTGGCCGACCATGTTTATCGCCAGGCCGTTACGTCTGCCGGGGCCGGTTGCATGGCGGCGCTGGACGCCGAAAAATACCTCGACGACATTCCTGCCGTTTGAAGGCAAACTTTATGGCGGGCCAATGCCCGCCACTGCCCTCCCCTTCTGCAAGCCCGGATGCCATGCTGACTTGGTTACAACGCAACACCTTGCATTTCCCACCGCTGGAAAAGGCCATGCGCGACCCCAACGGGCTGCTGGCTGCCGGTGGCGACCTGTCCGCCGATCGGCTGATCTCGGCTTATCGCCATGGCTGCTTCCCATGGTTTTCCGAAGGCCAGCCGATTCTCTGGTGGTCGCCGGACCCGCGCACGGTTCTGTTTCCCGACGAATTGCACGTCTCGCGCAGCCTGAGCAAACTGCTGCGCCAGCAACGCTATCAAGTGACCTTCGATCAAGACTTCGCCGCCGTCATTCGCGCCTGTGCGGCTCCCCGGGATTACGCCGACGGCACCTGGATCACCGAAGCGATGCAAGAGGCCTACATTGAACTGCACAGGCGTGGTCACGCGCACTCGGTGGAAGTGTGGGACGGGGACGAACTGGTCGGCGGCCTGTATGGCTTGGCGATGGGGCAGTTATTTTTTGGCGAATCGATGTTCAGCCGCGCTGACAACGCCTCTAAATTCGGCTTTGCCACCCTGGTCCGGCATCTGAAAGACTCGGGTTTTGTACTGATCGATTGCCAGATGCCCACCGATCACCTGCATAGTTTGGGAGCCCGGGCGATTCCGCGTCGCGAATTTGCCGCTTATCTGGCCCGGCATCTGGACCAACCCAACCATGCCACCTGGGTTTGCTGAGCGACTTTCTCCCGTGTGGCTTACACTTATTCAAAAGCATTATCCCGAGGGTTGATCATGACCGAGTTGGCGCGTTTGAAGTTCTATGCCACTCAGCCGCACTCTTGCAGTTATCTGCCCGATGAGCAGGCCACAACCCTGTTCCTCGACCCTAGCCAGCCCATGGATGTGCATGTCTATGCAGACCTGTCGGAGATGGGGTTCCGTCGCAGTGGCGATCATCTCTACCGGCCGCATTGCCAGAATTGCAATGCCTGCGTTCCAGCGCGCATTCCCGTGGGGCCGTTCACGCCCAACCGGCAACAGAAACGCATCTTCAAGCGCAACACGGACTTGCAGGTGCGTCCGGCCAAGCCCTGCTTCAACGAAGAGTACTTCGAGCTTTACCAGCGCTACATCGAACAGCGTCACGCCGATGGCGACATGTACCCGCCCAGTCGCGACCAGTTTTCGACCTTCCTGGTGCGGGATCTGCCGTTTTCACGGTTTTATGAGTTCCGCCTGAACGGCCAACTGTTGGCCGTCGCCGTCACCGATTTGCTGCCGAACGGTCTTTCGGCGGTCTACACCTTCTACGAACCATCCGAAGAGCGTCGCAGCCTTGGGCGCTATGCAATCCTCTGGCAAATCGCCGAGGCCCGGCGACTGGGACTAGAGGCGGTCTACCTCGGCTACTGGATCAAAAACTGCAAAAAAATGAATTACAAGACTCAATATCGCCCCATTGAGTTGCTGATTAATCAGCGCTGGGTGGTTCTAAACTAGAGCCGGCCCTAAACCCCTTGGCTTAAACCCCACTTTTCGGGCACAATGCACGCCGCTTTTGCCTGGCGCAGTTGCACCGGGCCATTCATTGGACACCGAGGGCTTTACTGCATGTCGAAAGAAGACAGCTTCGAAATGGAAGGCACTGTCGTCGACACCCTGCCCAACACCATGTTTCGTGTGGAGTTGGAAAATGGGCACGTCGTAACCGCGCACATCTCCGGCAAGATGCGCAAGAACTACATCCGTATTCTTACCGGCGACAAAGTGCGCGTAGAGCTGACTCCCTATGACTTGAGCAAAGGGCGCATCACTTACCGCGCCCGCTAATCTGGTCAATACAAGACGCCCGGCTTATGCCGGGCGTTTTTGTTTGTGCGGGATTTGCTCGCCACCGATCCCTGTAGGAGCTGCCGAAGGCTGCGATCTTTTGACTTTGATTTTTTAAAACAAGATCAAAAGATCGCAGCCTTCGGCAGCTCCTACAGGGATAACAAAAAGGCGCCTTTCGGCGCCTTTTTGCTTTGTTGCGATTTAACGTCAGGCCATCTCGGCCGTGGTCTCGAACTCGAAGGTCAGCTCGCCATCCTTGATATCGATGTGCACCACACCGCCATGTTCGGCCAGTTCGCCAAAGAGAATCTCCTCCGCCAGTGGACGCTTGATCTTGTCCTGGATCAGGCGAGCCATTGGGCGAGCACCCATCGCCGCGTCGTAGCCACCCTCGGCCAGCCAGCTGCGGGCCGCATCGGTGACTTCCAGCAACACTCGCTTGTCTTCCAGCTGCGCCTGAAGCTCGGTAAGGAACTTGTCCACCACGCTCTTGATGACCTCATGGCTGAGGCGACCAAACTGGATAATGGTGTCCAGACGGTTGCGGAATTCCGGCGTGAAGCTCTTCTTGATCACTTCCATCGCATCGGACGAGTGGTCCTGGAAGGTGAAACCGATCGAAGCACGAGCCGCTGTCTCGGCACCGGCGTTGGTCGTCATGATGACGATCACGTTACGGAAATCCGCCTTGCGCCCGTTGTTATCGGTCAAGGTACCGTGGTCCATGACCTGCAGCAGCAGGTTGAAGACTTCCGGATGCGCTTTCTCGATTTCATCGAGCAACAGCACGCAGTGTGGTTGCTTGGTGATGGCTTCGGTCAGCAGACCGCCCTGATCGAACCCGACATAGCCCGGAGGCGCACCGATCAGACGCGATACGGTGTGGCGCTCCATGTACTCGGACATGTCGAAGCGAATCAGCTCGACACCCAGCGCCTTGGCCAACTGACGCGCCGCTTCGGTTTTACCGACACCGGTAGGTCCTGCGAACAGGAACGAACCGACAGGCTTGTCAGGGGACTTGAGGCCGGCACGGGACAACTTGATCGCGGTTGCCAGCGAGTCGATCGCGGCATCCTGACCAAATACGGTCAACTTCAGGTCGCGCTCGAGGTTACGCAGCAATTCCTTGTCGGAGCTGGTGACGTGTTTTGGCGGAATCCGCGCGATTTTCGCGACGATGTCTTCGACCTGAGGCACTTCGATGCGCTTAACACGCATCTCGACCGGTTGCAGGCGCTGGTAGGCACCCGCTTCGTCGATAACGTCGATCGCCTTGTCCGGCATGTGACGATCGTTGATGTAACGCGAAGCCAGTTCGGCAGCCGCGCGCAGGGCTTCATCGCTGTATTCGATATTGTGATGGCTTTCGAAACGCCCCTTCAGGCCGCGCAGAATGCCAATGGTGTCTTCCACCGAAGGCTCCGACACATCGACCTTCTGGAAACGCCGGGCCAAGGCACGGTCCTTCTCGAAGATGCCGCGGAATTCCTGGAAGGTGGTCGATCCGATGCAACGGATATCACCCGAGGACAGCAGCGGCTTGAGCAGGTTCGAGGCGTCCATGACACCACCGGACGCAGCACCCGCACCAATGATGGTGTGGATCTCGTCGATGAACAGGATCGCCTGCGGCCGCTTCTTCAGCTCATTGAGCAACGCCTTGAAGCGCTTCTCGAAATCGCCACGGTACTTGGTACCGGCCAGCAAGGCACCCAGGTCGAGGGAGTAAACCACGCTGTTGGCCAGCAGGTCCGGCACCTGGTTGTCGACAATGCGCTTGGCCAGGCCTTCGGCAATCGCGGTTTTACCCACGCCCGCCTCGCCCACCAGCAGCGGGTTGTTCTTGCGCCGACGCGCCAGGATCTGTGCGACACGCTCGACTTCCAGCTCACGCCCCACCAACGGATCGATACGACCCTGGCGCGCGAGTTCGTTGAGGTTGCTGGCATAAGCATCCAGGGGATTGCCCGAGGAAGAAGACTCACCGCCCTCGTCGTCCTGCATATCTTGCTCACCTTCAGAGTGATCGCCATGCCCCGGCACCTTGGAAATGCCATGGGCGATGTAGTTGACGACATCTATGCGGGCAACGCTCTGCTGTTTCAGCAGGAACACTGCCTGACTCTCTTGCTCACTGAAGATCGCGACCAGCACGTTGGCACCAGTCACTTCGCGTTTGCCCGAGCTCTGTACGTGAAACACAGCACGTTGCAGGACACGCTGGAAGCCCAGGGTTGGCTGGGTTTCGCGATCCTCGTCATGCACGGGGATCAATGGCGTGGTGGAGTCGATGAACTCCTGCAGGTCATGCTTGAGTTTGTCGAGGTTTGCGCCGCACGCACGCAAAACGGTGGCGGCAGCCTCATTGTCCAATAGGGCCAGCAGGAGGTGTTCGACGGTCATGAACTCATGACGCTTCGAACGGGCTTCCTTGAAGGCAAGATTGAGGGTGACTTCGAGCTCGCGGTTTAACATAGCTTCACCTCATACCCAAGTGGTCGGCGATTAACCGTCCTTCTCGATTTCACAGAGTAGCGGATGCTGGCTTTCCCTGGCGTACTGGTTGACCTGCATGGCCTTGGTCTCCGCGATGTCGCGGGTAAACACTCCACATACTGCCCGCCCTTCTGTATGGACGGCCAGCATGACCTTGGTCGCCAGCTCGCGATTCAGGTTAAAAAACACCTCGAGCACTTCGACGACGAAATCCATCGGTGTGTAGTCATCATTGAACAAAACCACCTTGTACATCGGCGGCGCCTGTAGAGCAGGCTTTGCCTCCTGAACAGCAATGCCTGCGGAATCGTCGTCGTGTAAATCAGGGCGATCCTGATTGAATGTTAGTCGAATCTGGCTGATTGCATGCATGGAAAGAAAGGTTCGTCAGTTGTTCAAATACAGTGGTGGGGGCGGCTATCAGCGATTTCAACTCCGACTGCCGGTCAGCTTGACTATCGGCAAAAGGGTGTTACAACCAATAGAGCCCACAGTGGGTAAAAAAGGTCCGCGGAGTCAAACTTATTTACAGGTTCGACTGCGGATGTAGTGGATGATACTCCAGTGATGGAGTCTGTTGCAGAGGGAGTTGGGTATGGCAGTCGGCAAGGTGAAGTGGTTCAACAACGCCAAGGGTTACGGTTTCATCAACGAGGAAGGCAAGACAGAAGATCTGTTTGCCCACTACTCGGCCATTAAAATGGAAGGTTATAAAACCCTGAAAGCCGGGCAAGCTGTCGTATTCGACATCATCCAGGGCCCCAAAGGTCTTCACGCGGTCAACATCGGCAACCCGGTGGATGCCTCGAAAACCGCGACACAGTCACCTGAGCAGACCGTTTCGGTTTAATATCGCCGCGTCATCCAGTCATAAAAAAACCGCCTGACTCAACTTCTTGAATCAGGCGGTTTTTGTGTGCCTGCGTTTTCTTACATGTGCGAGATCAGCGCATCACCGAAACCGGAAGACGACACCAGTTTCGCCCCTTCCATCAGACGCTCGAAATCATAGGTCACGGTCTTGGCGGAAATCGCGCCATTGGTGCCCTTGATGATCAGGTCGGCCGCTTCGGTCCAGCCCATGTGGCGCAGCATCATTTCAGCGGAGAGGATCAGCGAACCCGGGTTGACCTGGTCCTTGCCGGCGTACTTCGGCGCCGTACCGTGGGTGGCTTCGAACATGGCCACGGTGTCGGACAGGTTGGCCCCCGGTGCGATACCGATACCGCCCACTTCCGCCGCCAGGGCGTCGGAGAGGTAGTCACCGTTCAGGTTCAGGGTCGCGATCACATCGTACTCGGCCGGGCGCAGCAGGATCTGCTGGAGCATGGCGTCGGCGATGGCATCCTTGACGATGACGTTCTTGCCGGTTTTCGGGTTCTTGAACTGCATCCACGGACCGCCGTCGAGCAGGGTCGCGCCGAATTCTTCAGCCGCCACTTCGTAGGCCCATTCCTTGAAGGCACCTTCGGTGAACTTCATGATGTTGCCTTTGTGCACGATGGTCAGCGAATCGCGATCGTTGTCGACCACATATTGCAGGGCCTTGCGCGCCAGACGCTTGGTGCCTTGCAGCGAAACCGGCTTGACACCGATACCGCAGTTCTCGTCGAAACGGATCTTGGTGACGCCCATTTCTTCCTTGAGGAACTTGATGACCTTGGTGGCTTCCGGCGTACCGGCCTTCCACTCGATGCCGGCGTAGATGTCCTCGGAGTTCTCGCGGAAGATGGTCATGTCGACGTCACCCGGCTTCTTGACCGGGCTAGGCACGCCTTCGAACCAGCGCACCGGACGCAGGCAGACGTACAGGTCGAGTTGCTGACGCAGGGCCACGTTCAGCGAACGGATGCCGCCACCGACCGGGGTGGTCAGCGGGCCCTTGATGGAAACCACGTAATCCTTGACCGCGTCCAGGGTCTCCTGAGGCAGCCAGGTGTCCTGATCGTAGACCTGAGTCGCTTTTTCCCCGGCGTACACTTCCATCCAGGAAATCTTGCGCTCGCCACCATAAGCCTTCTTAACAGCAGCATCGACAACCTTGATCATGACCGGGCTGATGTCGACGCCAATGCCGTCGCCTTCGATGAAGGGGATGATCGGGTTATTAGGAACATTGAGAGAATGGTCTGCATTGACGGTGATTTTGTCGCCGACGGCTGGAACCTGAATCTTCTTGTAACCCATGCTGAACTCCATTGATTGGATTGAACATCTGGCTTGGTTCGAGCGTAACCCAGTTGAATCGGCGCGCAAACCCTATGTTCTATCCATATGCCGCAAAGCCGCACAACCAGCAGCCTACAAGCCTGAAAGCAAAGGGAAAAACGCCAAACTCAAGCACGACGAATGACCTTACGCTCTCCTCGCCCCTGCGACCTTTAGACCAATGGACGACATTCGTTGCGTATGAACCATCGGCAGATTGCCAGCTACCTATGTATAATGCCGCCGCTGACTAAAGGGTCACGACGGACTGAGCAGCTCTACGATGAGTGTTTACGCCCGATTAGCCGGTCTGTTACCGCAGCCCGACTGCATGACGCCCTACTGATGCACCCAACATCACAGCAACGAAACCTCGATATTCGGCTCATGGATGACTTTGAACGAACGCGCTTACCCGGCGCCCTCGAGTTTCTGCGCACGCTTTAGCAAAGAAGAGAGAGTTAATCCGAATATGCCCACCCGCTCGAAGATCATCTATACCTTCACCGACGAAGCTCCTGCCCTCGCCACCTATTCACTGTTGCCTATCGTAGAGGCGTTCACCGCCTCGGCTGATATCGCCGTTGAAACCCGCGATATCTCTCTTGCAGGGCGCATCCTGGCCAGCTTCCCCGAGCAACTGGGTGACAAAGCCGTAGCCGACCACCTCGCCGAACTGGGCGCCCTGGCCGTTACGCCTGAAGCCAACATCATCAAGCTGCCGAACATCAGTGCTTCGGTCCCACAACTGCAAGCCGCGATCAAAGAGCTGCAAGCCCAGGGCTACAACCTGCCGGACTACCCGGAAACCGTGACCTGCGACGCCGACAAAGAAGCCAAGGCGCGCTACGACAAGGTCAAGGGCAGCGCCGTGAACCCGGTTCTGCGTGAAGGCAACTCCGACCGCCGCGCCCCGCTTTCGGTCAAGAACTACGCGCGCAAGCACCCGCACAAAATGGGCGCCTGGGCCAAGGACTCCAAGTCCCACGTTGCACACATGAGCACCGGCGATTTCTACGGCAGCGAAAAAGCCGCCCTGATCGACGCCGCTGACGCCGTGAAAATCGAACTGATCGCTCAAGACGGCAGCGCCACCGTCCTGAAAGAAAAGACCAGCGTACAAGCCGGTGAGATCCTCGATTGCGCGGTCATGAGCAAAAACGCCCTGCGCAGCTTCATCGCCGCTGAAATCGAAGACGCCAAGGCACAAGGCGTGCTGCTGTCGGTTCACCTGAAAGCCACCATGATGAAGGTCTCCGACCCGATCATGTTCGGCCAGATCGTTGCCGAGTTCTATAAAGACGCACTGGCCAAGCACGCTGACGTGCTGGCACAGATCGGCTTCAACCTGAACAACGGCATCGGCGACCTGTACGCTCGCATCAAGGCCCTGCCTGCTGAACAGCAAGCGGCCATCGAAGCTGACATCCAGGCGGTCTACGCCGCTCGCCCTTCTCTGGCGATGGTCAACTCCGACAAAGGCATCACCAACCTGCACGTGCCGAGCGACGTCATCGTCGACGCCTCGATGCCGGCGATGATCCGTGACTCCGGCAAGATGTGGGGCACCGACGGCCAGCTGCACGACACCAAGGCCGTGATCCCGGATCGTTGCTACGCCACCATCTACCAGGCCGTGATCGAAGATTGCAAAGCCAACGGCGCATTCGACCCGACCACCATGGGCAGCGTGCCGAACGTTGGCCTGATGGCGAAGAAAGCCGAAGAGTACGGCTCCCACGACAAGACCTTCCAGATCAAGGCTGACGGCGTTGTTCGCGTCACCGACAGCAAGGGCAACCTGCTGCTGGAGCAGTCGGTCGAAGCCGGCGACATCTTCCGCATGTGCCAGACCAAAGATGCACCGATCCAGGACTGGGTCAAACTGGCGGTCAACCGTGCTCGCGCCAGCAGCACGCCGGCGATTTTCTGGCTGGACCCAATGCGCGCCCACGACGGCGTGGTGATCGAGAAAGTTCAGGCTTACCTGAAGGATCACGACACCACCGGCCTGGACATCCAGATCATGTCGCCTGTCGACGCCATGAAGTACACACTGCAGCGCACCCGCGAAGGCAAGGACACCATCTCGGTGACCGGCAACGTACTGCGCGACTACCTGACCGACCTGTTCCCGATCATGGAACTGGGCACCAGCGCCAAGATGCTGTCGATCGTGCCGCTGATGAACGGCGGTGGCCTGTTCGAAACCGGCGCCGGCGGTTCGGCGCCGAAGCACGTTCAGCAGTTGCTGGAAGAGAACTTCCTGCGCTGGGATTCGCTGGGTGAATTCCTGGCCCTGGCCGCGTCCCTGGAACACCTGGGCGTGACCTACAACAACTCTAAGGCGCTGGTACTGGCCAAGACCCTGGACCAGGCCACCGGCCAGTTCCTGGACAACAACAAGTCGCCATCGCGCAAAGTCGGCAACATCGACAACCGCGGCAGCCACTTCTACCTGGCGCTGTACTGGGCTCAAGCCCTGGCCGCTCAGACCGAAGACACTGCACTGCAAGCGCAGTTCGCGACCCTGGCCAAAACCCTGACCGAGAACGAGGCGACTATCGTTGCCGAACTCAACGCCGTTCAGGGCAAGCCAGTGGACATCGGCGGTTACTACCACGCCGACGCCGAGCTGATCAGCAAGGCCATGCGCCCAAGCGCAACCTTCAACGCAGCGGTTGCAGCGTTGGTTTAAGGTTGTAAGGAAGCACCACCAACCCCGGCCATGTGCCGGGGTTTGTGTTTTCTGGCCGTCACACAATTTACCGGTGACACACGGACCAATGTGAGAGCGGGCTTGCTCGCGAAAGCGGTTTATCATTCAACACCTTCATTGACTGACCCACCGCTTTCGCGAGCAAGCCTGCTCCCACAGGGACCGCATTTCAACTTCGAGGAGATCTCATGGACTGGAAACCCCACATCACCGTCGCCACCATCGTCGAAGACAACGGCCGCTTCCTGATGGTCGAAGAACTCAAGCACGGTCGCGTGGTGCTCAACCAGCCCGCCGGGCATCTCGATCCGAACGAAACCCTGACCGACGCCGCCGTTCGCGAAACCCTCGAGGAAACCGGCTGGGACGTCGAACCGACCGGCGTACTGGGCATTTACCTCTACACCGCCCCGAGCAACGGCGTGACTTACCAGCGAGTGTGCTTCATTGCCAAAGCGCTGAAACACCACCCCGATTATCAACTGGACGACGGCATCGTCGGCGCCAAGTGGTTGACCCGCGACGAATTAATGGCACAACGCGACAACTGGCGCAGCGAGCTGATCATGCGCTGCATCGACGATTATCTGGCAGGCATTCACTTCAGCCTTGAATTGATCCGTCCTTCTCTTTAGCCATGCAGGCTCCGGCCTGTTAGAATCGCGTCCTTTTTCAAGACACTCATTGAATCCCTATGCGTGATCCAGCCCCTTCTGACACACAAAAGAAGCGCGTCATTGTCGGCATGTCCGGCGGCGTGGACTCTTCCGTTTCCGCCCTCCTGCTGATCGAGCAGGGTTATGAGGTGGAAGGCCTGTTCATGAAGAACTGGGAAGAAGACGATGGAACCGAATACTGCACCGCCATGGATGACCTGGCGGACGCCCAGGCCGTGTGCGACAAGATCGGCATCAAGCTGCACACCGCCAACTTCGCCGCCGAGTACTGGGACAACGTGTTCGAGCATTTCCTGGCCGAATACAAGGCCGGACGCACGCCGAACCCGGACATCCTGTGCAACCGCGAAATCAAGTTCAAGGCGTTCCTCGACTACGCCATGATGCTTGGCGCCGACCTGATCGCCACCGGCCACTACGTGCGTCGCCGCGACATCGATGGCCGCACCGAGCTGCTCAAGGGCCTGGACCCGAACAAGGACCAGAGCTACTTCCTGCACGCCGTCGGCGGCGAACAGATCGCCAAGACCCTGTTCCCGGTCGGCGAACTGGAAAAACCGCAAGTGCGCGCGATTGCCGAGAAATACGAACTGGCGACCGCGAAGAAGAAGGACTCCACCGGGATCTGCTTCATCGGCGA
The DNA here is from genome assembly GCF_019219225.1 of Pseudomonas sp. PDM32. Taxonomy (NCBI): domain Bacteria; kingdom Pseudomonadati; phylum Pseudomonadota; class Gammaproteobacteria; order Pseudomonadales; family Pseudomonadaceae; genus Pseudomonas; species Pseudomonas sp. PDM32. The sequence continues at coordinate 116,417 of NZ_JAHUWE010000008.1, read as the reverse complement.
ACGCCGTTTCAGCGATTTCCTCAAACAGTACCTGCCGGCACAACCGGGCGAGATCAAGACCACCGAAGGTGAAATCATCGGCCGTCATCATGGCCTGATGTATCACACCATCGGCCAGCGCCAGGGCCTGGGCATCGGCGGCCTGAAAGACGCCAGCGACGAGCCGTGGTACGTGCTGATCAAGGACCTGGAGCACAATGAGCTGATCGTCGGCCAGGGCAATGACCACCCGTGGCTGTTCTCCCGCGCCCTGCTCGCCTCCGATATCTACTGGGTCAACCCGATCGACCTGAGCCAGCCACGCAAGCTGACCGCCAAGGTTCGTTATCGTCAGAGCGACCAGCCCTGCACCCTGGAAAAAACCGCCACCGGTTATCGCGCGACCTTCGATGATCCGCAACGCGCGGTGACCCCAGGCCAGTCCGTGGTGTTCTATGACGGTGAAATCTGCCTCGGCGGTGGTGTGATTGAAGTAGCCGAGCCGTGGACGAGCAAGGGCCAGGCCCTATGAACCCGATTCAGGAGCAACTGACAGCACTGGGCGGCGTGTTTCTCGCCGCGGTGCTGGTGGACAGGATTGCCAAGAGCGGCCAGACCAACGAGGCCGGCCTGACCTGCATGCTCGGCAGCCTGCTGATCCGCGACCCCAAGGACACCCTGGAAGTCTATGGCGGCGATGACATCAACCTGCGTGAAGGCTATCGCGCCCTGATCGGCGCCCTCGAGCGCGATCCGAGCGCCCTGCAGCGCGAGCCGCTGCGCTATGCCCTGGCCATGCTTGGTCTTGAGCGCCAATTGGCAAAACGTGGCGACATGCTTGAGGTGATCGGCAAGCGCTTGCCGCAGATCCAGTCCCAGGTCGAACACTTCGGCCCAGCCCACGAAAATGTGATCGCCGCCTGCGGCGCGCTGTACCAGGACACGTTGAGCACCCTGCGCCAACGCATCCAGGTGCACGGCGACATGCGCAACCTGCAACAACCGAGCAACGCCTCGAAAATTCGTGCCCTGCTGCTGGCCGGCATCCGTTCTGCACGCCTGTGGCGGCAATTGGGCGGTCATCGCTGGCAGCTGGTGATCAGCCGTCGCAAATTGCTCAAAGAGCTTTACCCCTTGATGCGTAACGAATAACCCGCATCGACAGCACCGAACTCTGCAATACGCGTAATACGCCGGTCAGTTGGCGACGGACCGGCGGATTTTTTCATGTATGATACGCGCCCCATTTCGTTGCCCGACTGTCCGAGAACACCCCATGCAGCTCTCTTCGCTCACTGCGGTTTCCCCTGTTGACGGCCGCTACGCCGGCAAAACCCAGGCCCTGCGCCCAATTTTCAGCGAGTACGGCCTGATCCGTGCCCGCGTTCTGGTTGAAGTGCGCTGGCTCCAGCGCCTGGCCGCTCACCCTGCCATCAGCGAAGTGCCGGCGTTCTCCGCCGAAGCCAACGCTGTGCTCAACACCCTGGCGGAAAACTTCTCTCTGGAGCACGCCGAGCGCGTCAAAGAGATCGAGCGCACCACCAACCACGACGTCAAGGCCATCGAATACCTGCTCAAAGAGCAAGCGGCCAAGCTGCCGGAACTGGCCAAGGTCAGCGAGTTCATCCACTTTGCCTGCACCAGCGAGGACATCAACAACCTGTCCCACGCCCTGATGCTGCGCGAAGGCCGTGATGACGTGATGCTGCCGCTGATGCGCCAGACCGCCAACGCCATCCGCGAACTGGCCATCCGCTTCGCCGACGTGCCGATGCTGTCGCGCACCCACGGGCAACCGGCCTCGCCGACCACCCTGGGCAAAGAACTGGCGAACGTGGTTTACCGTCTGGAGCGCCAGATCGCTCAAGTCGCCGCCGTTCCGCTGCTGGGCAAGATCAACGGCGCTGTCGGCAACTACAACGCCCACCTGTCGGCCTACCCTGAGATCGACTGGGAAGCCAATGCCCGCGCCTTCATCGAAGACGAACTGGGCCTGGGCTTCAACCCATACACCACGCAGATCGAACCGCACGACTACATTGCCGAGCTGTTCGACGCGATCGCCCGCTTCAACACCATCCTGATCGACTTCGACCGCGACATCTGGGGCTACATCTCCCTGGGTTACTTCAAACAGCGCACCATCGCTGGCGAAATCGGTTCGTCGACCATGCCGCACAAGGTCAACCCGATCGACTTCGAAAACTCCGAAGGCAACCTGGGCATCGCCAACGCACTGTTCCAGCACCTGGCGAGCAAGCTGCCAATCTCCCGCTGGCAGCGCGACCTGACCGACTCCACCGTACTGCGCAACCTCGGCGTCGGCTTCGCCCACAGCGTGATCGCATACGAAGCCAGCCTCAAGGGCATCAGCAAGCTTGAGCTCAACGAGCAGAAGATTGCCGCCGACCTGGACGCTTGCTGGGAAGTATTGGCCGAGCCGATCCAGACCGTGATGCGTCGCTACAACATCGAAAACCCGTACGAAAAACTGAAAGAACTGACCCGCGGCAAGGGTATCAGCCCTGAAGCACTGCAGACTTTCATCGACGGCCTGGACATGCCAGCCGCCGCCAAGGCCGAGCTGAAACTGCTCACCCCGGCGAACTACATCGGCAATGCCGTGGAACAAGCCAAACGCATCTGATCGATCGCTAGACCCTTTGAAGACGCCCGGCCGCGCCGGGCGTTTTTATTCCCGTCTGAAAAGTGCATTTTTTCAATAGGTTACACATGAATCCTGATATTCCTCTTCAACTTCTGGGCGGCATCACGGCACGGGAATTCCTGCGCGATTACTGGCAGAAAAAGCCGCTGTTGATCCGTCAGGCGATTCCTGATTTCGAAAGCCCGATCGACGCCGACGAACTGGCCGGCCTGGCGCTGGAAGAAGAAGTCGAATCGCGCCTGATCATCGAGAATGGCGAGCGTCCATGGGAACTGCGTCGCGGCCCGTTCGCCGAAGATGAATTCAGCAAGCTGCCTGAGCGTGACTGGACCCTGCTGGTTCAGGCCGTGGATCAGTTCGTCCCGGAAGTCAGCGAACTGCTGGAAAATTTCCGCTTCCTGCCGAGCTGGCGCATCGACGACGTGATGATCAGCTACGCCGCGCCAGGCGGCAGCGTGGGTCCGCACTTCGACAACTACGACGTGTTCCTGCTGCAAGGCCACGGCAAGCGCAACTGGAAGATCGGCCAGATGTGCAACACCGAGAGCCCGATGCTGGCCCACGCCGACCTGCGCATCCTCTCCGAATTCGAAGCCACCGATGAATGGGTGCTGGAACCGGGCGACATGCTTTACCTGCCGCCGCGCCTGGCCCATTGTGGCGTCGCTGTGGATGACTGCATGACCTACTCGGTGGGCTTCCGCGCGCCGAGCGCCGCTGAAGTGCTGACCCACTTCACCGACTTCCTCAGCCAGTTCCTGTCGGACGAAGAACGCTACACCGACGCCGACGCCTTGCCGACTGCCGATCCTCACCAGATCCAGCGCGATGCACTCGACCGCCTCAAAGGCCTGCTGGCCGAGCACATGAGCGACGAGCGCCTGCTGCTGACCTGGTTCGGCCAGTTCATGACCGAGCCACGCTACCCGGAACTGGTGGTGGGTCCGGAAGACGTCGAAGAAGAGGACTTCATGTCCGCCCTGGAGCAAGGCGCGATCCTGATTCGCAACCCGAGCGCGCGCCTGGCATGGTCCGAAGTCGATGACGACCTGCTGCTGTTCGCCAGCGGCCAGAGCCGTTACCTGCCGGGCAAACTGCGCGAACTGCTGAAGATGATCTGCGCCGCCGACGCACTGCACGCCGACAACCTCGGTGAGTGGTTGAGCGATGAAGACGGCCGCGGCCTGCTGTGCGAACTGGTCAAGCAAGGAAGCCTGGGGTTTGCCGATGAATAAGATTCACGTACGTGTCGCAGACTGGCAAAAGGACAACGCCGAGATCCGGCGCATTCGTGAAGCGGTGTTCGTCGCCGAGCAATCCGTTCCGCCAGAACTGGAATGGGACGCCGATGACATTGATGCCGTGCATTTCCTTGCGTACGAAGGCGACTTTCCGATTGGTACCGCGCGCCTGCTGCCTGACGGCCACGTCGGCCGGGTCTCGGTACTCAAGGACTGGCGCGGGCTGAAAGTCGGCGATGCGCTGATGCAAGCGGTCATCGGCGAAGCCGAAGAGCGCGGACTCAAGCAGCAGATGCTCAGCGCCCAGGTACAAGCCACGGCGTTCTATGAGCGCCTGGGCTTTAACCTGGTCAGTGAGGAGTTCCTGGAAGCCGGGATTCCGCACGTGGACATGGTTCGGCATTCGGCCTGAGACCCTGTGGCGAGGGGGCTTGCCCCCGTTGGGTCGCGAAGCGACCCCAAGATTTCAGGGCTGCTGCGCAGCCCAATGGGGGGCAAGCCCCCTCGCCACAAACGCGTCTTGATACACACCACAAAACGCCCCGCTATCTTCGGATACCGGGGCGTTTTGCTGTCCAGGATTCAACTAGCGCCACTACAGGCCGACAAACTGGCAATATCAACACATGCACCTGTAGGAGCGAGCTTGCTCCGGGTGGCGTTCCGACGATGCTCCTGAGAACGCCGCGGGGGTGTCAGGCTTCACGCATTATCGTTCACGACCATCGCGAGCAAGCTCGCTCCTACACAAATCACGAAGCCGGAGATAACGGATATGTCCCTACGCACCCTGCTCACCACACTGCTGCTGGGCTGCAGTTTTTCGGTGATGGCAGCCACAGAAATCGTCCCCCTCAAGTACCACACCAGTGCCGATCTTCTGCCGGTGGCGCAGGATTTCGTCGGCAAGGACGGACAGGTCAGCGCCTACGGCAATCAACTCATCGTCAACTCCGATCAGCGCAAGATCGACGAACTTAAAGCCCTTCTTTCCCAACTCGACACGGCACCCAAGCGCCTGCTGATCACTGTCGACACCAGTGACAACAACTTCCAGGGTGACCAGGGTTCTTCAGCCAACGGCGCCAAGACCCGCATCATCAACTACAGCACCGACAGCCGCGACGGCGGCATTCAGCAAGTGCAGGCCAGCGAAGGCGCACCGGCGCTGATCCAGGTCGGCCAGAGCGTGCCGCTGACCAGTTCGCAGACCGATGGCTATGGCGACCTGCGCAGCCAGACCGAATACCGCAACGTCACCCAGGGCTTTTACGTCACCGCAAACGTCACCGGCGACATCGTTCACCTCTCGATCAGTACCAATCGTGACCGCATGAGCCAGGAGCGTCCCGATGTAGTGAACGTGCAAAGTACCGACACAACCGTCACCGGCCACCTCGGTGAGTGGATCCTGCTGGCCGGGGTCAATGGCCAGACCCAGGCCGACAAACAGGGCCAGACCCGCAGCTACTCAACCCAGAGCCGCAACGACATGACTTTGCGGGTGAAAGTCGACACCTTGGACTAAATCACCAAAAACTGACTGACGAGTCGTATTAGACCAAAGATGTAGTGCTTGAAAAAAAGCACTACAAAACGTTTGACGAGCCAAAAAAGCGAAGGCATGATGGCCTCGCTCCCGCTAATCAGGGGCCCTGGCAAGGGCCTTCGAGGCGATGTTCGCACCTACCCCGCGAACCGCTTCGTGTCTGTACCGCCCACAAGGTGTGTTTGACGAGGTTGTCGACTGGAACGAAGTTGTCCCGAGGGACGGAAGCGTAATAGGTAACCCGGCACCACACTGATGTTCGTACCAAGGCCCACGACGCCCGAATGCGCCCGCAGTTCGCCTTTACCTGCTCACTTCCCCTCGAGCCCATCGTTCATCCCGTCGCCCTCCCCGCCGAATCCGACTTGACCGCTTAAGCTTCTGGTCAGCGAGCGCAGGAATTTTCCACCGCAGAACAACTTTTCATAAAGACGCGACGAGGTTTATCTCCCATGGCACTGACACGCGAACAGCAAATTGCAGCCCTCGAAAAAGACTGGGCTGAAAACCCGCGCTGGAAAGGCGTGACACGCACTTACTCCGCTGCTGACGTCGTCCGCCTGCGTGGCTCGGTTCAACCTGAGCACACCTTTGCAAAAATGGGCGCCGAGAAGCTGTGGAACCTGGTCACCCAGGGTGCCAAGCCAGCCTTCCGTCCTGAGAAAGATTTCGTCAACTGCATGGGCGCCCTGACCGGCGGCCAGGCTGTACAACAAGTCAAAGCCGGTATCCAGGCGATCTACCTGTCGGGCTGGCAGGTTGCTGCGGACAACAACTCCGCCGAATCGATGTACCCGGACCAGTCGCTGTACCCGGTGGACTCGGTTCCAACCGTGGTCAAGCGCATCAACAACTCGTTCCGTCGTGCCGACCAGATCCAGTGGAAAGCCGGCAAGAACCCGGGCGACGCTGGCTACATCGACTACTTCGCGCCGATCGTGGCTGACGCCGAAGCCGGTTTCGGTGGCGTACTGAACGCCTACGAGCTGATGAAGAGCATGATCGAAGCAGGCGCCGCCGGCGTTCACTTCGAAGACCAGCTGGCTTCCGTGAAGAAATGCGGCCACATGGGCGGCAAGGTACTGGTTCCTACCCAGGAAGCCGTACAGAAGCTGACCGCTGCCCGTCTGGCAGCTGACGTTGCCGGTACTCCGACCATCATCCTGGCCCGCACCGACGCCAACGCCGCTGACCTGCTGACGTCCGACTGCGACCCGTACGACCAGCCATTCGTGACTGGCGAACGTACCCAGGAAGGCTTCTACAAAGTGCGCGCCGGTCTGGACCAGGCCATCGCTCGCGGCCTGGCCTACGCTCCGTACGCCGACCTGATCTGGTGCGAAACCGCCAAGCCGGACCTGGACGAGGCTCGTCGCTTCGCTGAAGCGATCAAGAAGGAATACCCGGACCAACTGCTGTCGTACAACTGCTCACCTTCCTTCAACTGGAAGAAAAACCTGGACGACGCGACCATCGCCAAGTTCCAGCGCGAACTGTCCGCCATGGGCTACAAGCACCAGTTCATCACCCTGGCCGGCATTCACAACATGTGGCACAGCATGTTCAACCTGGCGCACGACTACGCCCGTAACGACATGACTGCCTACGTGAAGCTGCAAGAGCAGGAATTCGCTGACGCCGCCAAAGGCTACACCTTCGTGGCTCACCAGCAGGAAGTGGGCACCGGCTACTTCGACGACATGACCACCGTGATCCAGGGTGGCTCGTCTTCGGTAACCGCACTGACCGGTTCGACTGAAGAAGAACAGTTCCACTGATCTGCTTCTTGAGTAAACAGCCGCCGCGGACTGAATAGAAAGCTAACCGCAGCGCTGCACATCTGACGCCCCGACTGGTTCGGGGCGTTTTTTTTGCCTGCGATTCAACAACCTCCGCGCCCCCCCCTGTAGGAGCTGCCGCAGGCTGCGATCTTTTGATCTTGTTTTTTAAAAATCAAAATCAAAAGATCGCAGCCTGCGGCAGCTCCTACAGGGGCCGGTGGCAGGCGGGCAAAACATTGATCCAGAGCGCTATCGCTGGCAGAAAAATCCGCTAAAACGCTCACCGCCGCTACTTGCAGTAACGCCCATATAAGACAACTTCCCGAACACCTGAGGGACAACCAGTTTAAAAATCAAGTCAAACAATATTGATTATCATTCAGATGCAACTATGTTCGTTACATTCCCTACAAAACATAATTGGCGAAATGTCGGCTAATGCCCGTAACGCATGGGCTGCAGGGCCTTTATGGCTCGCTATGTCCTTATTCCTATAAATAATTTCGCTATAGGAATTTTACTTGCCGGGTGTTTAGCCATAAAATCAGCGGGATTGATTGCTGCGACATATCGTCACTGCTTTTGTTTCTTTTCAAGCTCAGAGACCTTTGCTCTCTGTTAAGGATTACCAGCATGCCCGAAGCGACAGGACTCATGGCCCACAACTGGGGCTTTGCCATTTTCCTTCTAGGCGTCGTCGGCCTCTGCGCCTTCATGCTGGGCGTCTCCAGCCTCCTCGGGTCAAAAGCCTGGGGCCGCAGCAAAAACGAACCGTTCGAGTCCGGCATGCTACCTACAGGTGGCGCCCGCTTGCGGCTCTCAGCCAAATTCTATCTGGTCGCGATGCTCTTCGTGATCTTCGATATCGAAGCCCTCTTTCTCTTTGCATGGTCTGTGTCCGTCCGCGAAAGCGGCTGGACCGGATTCGTCGAAGCTCTCGTTTTCATAGCAATTCTGTTGGCAGGCCTTGTCTACCTATTCCGAGTGGGCGCCCTTGACTGGGCTCCGGAAGCTCGGCGCAAGCGGCAAGCGAAGCTGAAACAATGAGGCTTTGGCAATGCAATACAATCTCACCAGGATCGACCCCGATGCTCCTAACGAGCAGTATCCGATTGGCCAACGGGAAACCGTTTCCGATCCGTTAGAAGATCAAGTCCACAAAAACATTTTCATGGGCAAGCTCGAAGACGTGCTCAACGGCACGATCAACTGGGGGCGCAAGAACTCCCTGTGGCCGTATAACTTCGGTCTTTCGTGCTGCTACGTGGAAATGACCACCGCCTTCACGGCGCCCCACGACATCGCGCGCTTTGGCGCCGAGGTTATCCGGGCATCGCCGCGCCAGGCGGATTTCATGGTTATCGCCGGTACCTGTTTCATCAAGATGGCGCCGATCATTCAGCGTCTCTACGAGCAAATGCTCGAGCCTAAATGGGTCATTTCCATGGGTTCGTGCGCCAACTCCGGTGGCATGTACGACATCTACTCCGTCGTTCAAGGGGTGGACAAGTTCCTGCCCGTGGACGTCTACGTGCCTGGCTGCCCGCCCCGCCCTGAAGCTTTCCTGCAAGGCCTGATGCTGTTGCAGGAGTCGATTGGCCAGGAGCGTCGCCCACTTTCCTGGGTCGTTGGCGATCAAGGCGTGTATCGCGCCGAGATGCCTTCCGAGAAGGAAAAGCGCCGCGAACAGCGTATTCAGGTAACCAACCTGCGCAGCCCCGACGAAGTCTGATCCAGATCTGCTGTTTCAAAGAAACGAGAAGCTGGCTTCATTCTTTACGTTGACCGAAAGCGATAAATAACCATGACTACAGGCAGTGCTCTGTACATCCCGCCTTACAAGGCAGACGACCAGGATGTGGTCGTCGAACTGAACAACCGTTTTGGCCCGGAGGCGTTCACCGCCCAGCCTACCCGCACCGGCATGCCGGTGCTTTGGGTTGCCCGCGCCAAACTCGTGGAAGTCCTGACTTTCCTGCGTAACCTGCCCAAGCCGTACGTCATGCTCTATGACCTGCACGGCGTGGACGAGCGTCTGCGCACCAAGCGTCAAGGGCTGCCAAGCGGCGCCGACTTCTCCGTGTTCTACCACTTGATGTCGATCGAACGTAATAGTGACGTAATGATCAAGGTCGCCTTGTCCGAGAGCGACCTCAGCTTGCCGACTGTCACCAGCATCTGGCCGAACGCCAACTGGTACGAGCGTGAAGTCTGGGACATGTACGGCATCGACTTCAAAGGCCACCCGCACCTGTCGCGCATCATGATGCCGCCGACCTGGGAAGGTCACCCGCTGCGCAAGGACTTCCCGGCGCGCGCCACCGAGTTCGATCCGTTCACCCTGAACCTGGCCAAGCAGCAGCTCGAAGAAGAGTCTGCGCGTTTCAAGCCGGAAGACTGGGGCATGAAGCGCTCCGGCCCGAACGAGGACTACATGTTCCTCAACCTCGGCCCGAACCACCCTTCGGCGCACGGTGCATTCCGCATCATCCTGCAGCTGGACGGTGAAGAGATCGTCGATTGCGTACCGGACATCGGCTACCACCACCGTGGTGCCGAGAAGATGGCCGAGCGTCAGTCGTGGCACAGCTTCATCCCGTACACCGACCGTATCGATTACCTCGGCGGCGTGATGAACAACCTGCCGTACGTGCTCTCGGTCGAGAAGCTGGCCGGCATCAAGGTGCCCGAGAAGGTCGACGTCATCCGCATCATGATGGCCGAGTTCTTCCGGATCACCAGCCACCTGCTGTTCCTGGGTACCTACATCCAGGACGTCGGCGCCATGACCCCGGTGTTCTTCACGTTCACCGACCGCCAGCGCGCCTACACGGTGATCGAAGCCATTACCGGTTTCCGCCTGCACCCGGCCTGGTACCGCATCGGTGGCGTCGCCCACGACCTGCCGCGCGGCTGGGAAAAGCTGGTCAAGGACTTCGTCGAGTGGATGCCCAAGCGTCTGGACGAATACCAGAAAGCCGCCCTGGACAACAGCATCCTGCGTGGCCGGACCATCGGCGTCGCCGACTACAACACCAAAGAGGCCCTGGAATGGGGTGTCACCGGTGCCGGCCTGCGTTCGACCGGTTGCGATTTCGACCTGCGTAAAGCGCGCCCGTACTCGGGCTACGAGAACTTCGAATTCGAAGTGCCGCTGGCGGCCAATGGCGATGCCTACGACCGCTGCATCGTGCGTGTCGAGGAGATGCGCCAGAGCATCAGGATCATCGACCAGTGCCTGCGCAACATGCCGGAAGGCCCGTACAAGGCGGATCACCCGCTGACCACGCCGCCGCCGAAAGAGCGCACCCTGCAGCACATCGAAACCTTGATCACGCACTTCCTGCAGGTTTCGTGGGGCCCGGTCATGCCGGCCAACGAATCCTTCCAGATGATCGAAGCGACCAAGGGCATCAACAGTTATTACCTGACGAGCGATGGCGGCACCATGAGCTACCGCACCCGGATTCGTACCCCAAGCTTCCCGCACCTGCAGCAGATCCCTTCGGTGATCAAAGGCAGCATGGTCGCGGACTTGATCGCGTACCTGGGTAGTATCGATTTCGTTATGGCCGACGTGGACCGCTAAGCATGAACAGCACGCTTATCCAGACAGACCGTTTCGCCCTGAGCGAAACCGAGCGCTCGGCCATCGAGCACGAGCTGCATCACTACGAAGACCCGCGCGCGGCGTCGATCGAAGCCCTGAAGATCGTCCAGAAGGAACGTGGCTGGGTGCCGGACGGCGCCCTGTACGCCATTGGCGAGATCCTCGGCATCCCGGCCAGCGACGTTGAAGGCGTGGCGACGTTCTACAGCCAGATCTTCCGTCAGCCGGTCGGCCGCCACATCATTCGCGTCTGCGACAGCATGGTCTGCTACATCGGCGGCCACGAGTCCGTGGTCAGCGAAATCCAGAGCAAGCTCGGCATCGGCCTGGGTCAGACCACCACCGATGGTCGTTTCACCCTGCTACCGGTCTGCTGCCTCGGCAACTGCGACAAGGCGCCGGCGCTGATGATCGACGACGACACGTTCGGTGATGTGCAGCCTGCCGGCGTTGCCAAATTGCTCGAGGGCTACGTATGACCCTGACTTCCTTCGGTCCAGCCAACCGCATCAAGCGTTCGGCCGAGACTCACCCGCTCACCTGGCGCCTGCGCGACGACGGCGAAGCCGTATGGCTCGACGAGTACCAGGCCAAGAACGGTTACGCCGCTGCGCGCAAGGCCTTCGCCGACATGGCCCAGGACGACATCGTCCAGACCGTGAAAGATTCCGGCCTCAAGGGTCGCGGCGGTGCAGGCTTCCCCACGGGCGTGAAGTGGGGCCTGATGCCCAAGGACGAATCCATCAACATCCGCTACCTGCTGTGCAACGCGGATGAAATGGAGCCGAACACCTGGAAAGACCGCATGCTGATGGAGCAACTGCCCCATCTGCTGATCGAAGGCATGCTGATTAGCGCCCGCGCGCTGAAAACCTACCGCGGCTACATCTTCCTGCGTGGCGAGTACACCACCGCCGCCAAGCACCTGAACCGTGCCGTGGAAGAAGCCAAGGCAGCAGGCCTTTTGGGCAAGAACATCCTGGGCAGCGGTTTCGATTTCGAGCTGTTCGTCCACACCGGTGCCGGGCGTTACATCTGCGGTGAAGAAACCGCACTGATCAACTCCCTCGAAGGCCGCCGCGCCAACCCGCGCTCCAAGCCGCCCTTCCCTGCCGCCGTTGGCGTGTGGGGCAAGCCGACTTGCGTGAACAACGTCGAGACCCTGTGCAACGTGCCGGCGATCATTGCCGACGGCGTGGACTGGTACAAATCCCTGGCTCGCGAAGGCAGCGAAGACATGGGCACCAAGCTCATGGGATTCTCCGGCAAGGTCAAGAACCCGGGTCTGTGGGAATTGCCGTTCGGCGTCACCGGTCGCGAGCTGTTCGAAGATTACGCCGGTGGCATGCGCGACGGTTACAAGCTCAAGTGCTGGCAGCCAGGCGGCGCCGGTACCGGTTTCCTGTTGCCGGAACACCTGGACGCACAAATGTATGCCGGCGGCATCGCCAAAGTGGGCACCCGCATGGGTACCGGCCTGGCCATGGCGGTGGACGACAGCGTCAACATGGTGTCCCTGCTGCGCAACATGGAGCAGTTCTTCGCCCGCGAATCCTGTGGCTTCTGCACCCCGTGCCGCGATGGCTTGCCATGGAGCGTCAAGCTCCTGATGGCCATCGAGAACGGTGAAGGCCAGCCAGGCGACATCGAGACCCTGCTGGGTCTGGTCGGTTTCCTCGGCCCGGGCAAGACCTTCTGTGCTCACGCACCGGGCGCCGTGGAGCCGTTGGGCAGCGCAATCAAATACTTCCGTCCAGAGTTCGAAGCCGGTATCGCGCCTGTCAGCGCCGCCGTCCCGCCTCTGGCAAGGCCGATCGTAGTCGGCGCGTAACCGCTTTAAAAGGCGAAGGGTCCGTGCCCTTCGCTTTTCGTGTGATGACGCCGTAAGCGGCTGTGTTGATTCACACGGATAACAAGATTCCATTAGCCACGCCCGCTGACACCGGGCCAACGAAGAACTTTGAACCATGGCCACTATCCACGTAGACGGCAAAGCGCTCGAAGTCGATGGGGCAGACAACCTGTTACAGGCATGTCTGTCTCTGGGCCTCGATATTCCGTATTTCTGCTGGCACCCTGCCCTGGGCAGCGTTGGCGCTTGCCGCCAGTGCGCGGTCAAGCAGTACACCGACGAGAACGACACCCGTGGTCGTATCGTCATGTCCTGCATGACCCCTGCCACCGACAACACCTGGATCTCCATCGATGATGAAGAATCCAAGGCTTTCCGTGCCAGTGTTGTTGAATGGCTGATGACCAACCACCCTCACGACTGCCCGGTCTGTGAAGAAGGCGGTCACTGCCACCTGCAAGACATGACGGTAATGACCGGCCACAACGAGCGCCGTTACCGCTTCACCAAGCGTACCCACCAGAACCAGCAACTGGGCCCGTTCATTTCCCACGAAATGAACCGCTGCATCGCTTGCTACCGCTGCGTGCGCTTCTACAAGGACTACGCCGGCGGCACCGATCTGGGTGTGTTCGGCGCCCACGACAACGTGTACTTCGGTCGCGTTGAAGACGGCACCCTGGAAAGCGAGTTCTCCGGCAACCTCACCGAGGTCTGCCCGACCGGTGTGTTCACCGACAAGACTCACTCCGAGCGCTACAACCGTAAATGGGACATGCAGTTCTCGCCGAGCATCTGCCATGGCTGCTCCAGCGGTTGCAACATTTCCCCGGGCGAGCGTTACGGCGAACTGCGTCGCATCGAAAACCGTTTCAACGGTTCGGTGAACCAGTACTTCCTGTGCGACCGTGGCCGCTTCGGCTATGGCTACGTCAACCGCGAAGACCGTCCACGCCAGCCGCTGCTGGCCAATGGCACCAAGCTGAGCCTCGACGACGCGCTGGATAAAGCTGCTGATTTGCTGCGCGGTCGCAACATCGTCGGCATCGGTTCGCCTCGCGCCAGCCTCGAAAGCAACTACGCGTTGCGCGAACTGGTTGGTGCCGAGCACTTCTACTCGGGTATCGAAGCCGCCGAACTGGAGCGCATCCGCCTGGTCCTGCAAGTGCTCAAAGACAGCCCGCTGCCAGTGCCGAACATGCGCGACATCGAAGACCACGACGCCGTGTTCGTCCTCGGTGAAGACCTGACCCAGACGGCTGCGCGCATGGCCCTGTCCCTGCGTCAATCGGTCAAGGGCAAGGCCGAAGACATGGCCGACGCCATGCGCGTCCAGCCTTGGCTCGACGCCGCCGTGAAGAACATCGGCCAGCACGCGCTGAACCCGCTGTTCATCGCCAGCCTGGCTGAAACCAAGCTCGACGACATCGCCGAAGAGTGCGTTCACGCCGCTCCCGACGACCTGGCCCGCATCGGTTTCGCCGTGGCGCACGCCCTCGACGCCAGCGCACCGGCCGTTGAAGGCCTGGACAGCGAAGCGCTCGAACTGGCCAAGCGCATTGCCGACGCCCTGCTCGCGGCCAAGCGCCCACTGATCATCGCCGGTACTTCCCTGGGCTCCAAAGCCCTGATCGAAGCTGCCGCGAACATCGCCAAGGCCCTGAAGCTGCGCGAGAAGAACGGCTCCATCAGCCTGATCGTGCCGGAGGCCAACAGCCTCGGCCTGGCCATGCTCGGTGGCGAATCGGTCGACGCCGCGCTGCAAGCGGTGATCGACGGCAAGGCTGACGCCATTGTCGTGCTGGAAAACGATCTGTACACCCGTACCGACAAAGCCCGTGTCGATGCCGCCCTGACTGCCGCGAAAGTGCTGATCGTGGCCGACCATCAGAAGACTGCCACCAGCGATCGCGCGCACCTGGTGCTGCCAGCTGCCAGCTTCGCTGAAGGCGACGGTACCCTGGTCAGCCAGGAAGGCCGCGCCCAGCGCTTCTTCCAGGTCTTCGATCCGAAGTACATGGACGCCAGCATCTTGGTCCACGAAGGCTGGCGCTGGCTGCATGCCCTGCGCGCCACCCTGCTGAACCAGCCGATCGACTGGACCCAGCTGGACCACGCCACCGCCGCTGTCGCTTCCAGCACACCGGTCCTGAACCGCATTGTCGACGCCGCACCGTCCGCCGCGTTCCGCATCAAGGGCATGAAACTGGCCCGTGAACCGCTGCGCTACTCCGGTCGTACCGCCATGCGCGCCGACATCAGCGTGCACGAACCGCGTACCCCGCAGGACAAGGACACCGCGTTCGCCTTCTCCATGGAAGGTTACTCGGGTTCGGCCGAACCGCGTCAGCAAGTGCCATTCGCCTGGTCTCCGGGCTGGAACTCGCCGCAAGCCTGGAACAAGTTCCAGGACGAAGTCGGTGGTCACATCCGCGCTGGCGACCCGGGCACCCGCCTGATCGAAAGCACCGGTGATTCACTGAACTGGTTCGCCAGCGTTCCGCGTGCGTTCAATCCGGCTCCAGGCACCTGGCAGGTCGTGCCGTTCTTCCACCTGTTCGGCAGCGAAGAGAACTCTTCGAAAGCCGCTCCGGTTCAGGAACGCATTCCGGCTGCCTACGTTGCACTGGCCAAGTCCGAAGCCGACCGCCTGGGCGTCAACGACGGTGCCATGCTGAGCCTGAACGTGGCCGGCCAGACCCTGCGTCTGCCGCTGCGCATCAATGAAGAACTGGGCGCAGGCCTGGTGGCCTTGCCTGCGGGCATCGCCGGCATTCCGCCAGCAATCTTTGGCAAATCCGTTGACGGTCTGCAGGAGGCAGCTCAATGACCTGGTTCACTCCTGAAGTGATCGACGTGATCATCGCGGTCCTCAAGGCCGTGGTGATTCTGCTCGCCGTGGTGATCTGCGGCGCCCTGCTCAGCTGGGTCGAGCGTCGCCTGCTTGCCCTCTGGCAGGACCGTTACGGTCCGAACCGCGTCGGTCCGTTCGGCGCGTTCCAGATCGCCGCCGACATGATCAAGATGTTCTTCAAGGAAGACTGGACGCCTCCATTCGCCGACAAGATGATCTTCACCCTGGCACCGGTCGTGGCCATGAGCGCCCTGCTGATTGCCTTCGCGATCATCCCGATCACCCCGACCTGGGGCGTGGCGGACATCAACATCGGCATCCTGTTCTTCTTCGCCATGGCTGGCCTCTCGGTCTACGCGGTGCTGTTCGCCGGCTGGTCGAGCAACAACAAGTTCGCCCTGCTGGGCAGCTTGCGTGCCTCGGCGCAAACCGTGTCGTACGAAGTGTTCATGGGCCTGTCGCTGATGGGCATCGTGATCCAGGTCGGCTCGTTCAACATGCGCGACATCGTTGAATATCAAGCGCAGAACCTGTGGTTCATCATTCCGCAGATCTTCGGGTTCCTGACCTTCTTCATCGCTGGCGTGGCCGTGACTCACCGTCACCCGTTCGACCAGCCGGAAGCGGAGCAGGAACTGGCCGACGGTTACCACATTGAATACGCCGGCATGAAATGGGGCATGTTCTTCGTCGGCGAGTACATCGGCATCGTGTTGATTTCGGCACTGCTGGTGACCTTGTTCTTCGGTGGCTGGCACGGTCCGTTCGGTCTCCTGCCGCAGATCCCGTTCATCTGGTTCGCACTGAAAACCGCGTTCTTCATCATGATGTTCATCCTGCTGCGCGCGTCGATTCCGCGTCCACGGTATGACCAGGTGATGGATTTCAGCTGGAAGTTCTGCCTGCCGCTGACCCTCGTCAACATGCTGGTGACCGCTGCGATCGTGTTGCTCAACACGCCCGCCGTCGCGGCTCAGTGAGGATAGAGAATCATGAAGTACATATTTGACATCGTGCATGGCTTCTACACCCAGCTTCGCAGCCTGGTGATGATTTTCGGCCACGCCTTCCGCAAGCGCGACACGCTGCAGTACCCGGAAGAACCGGTCTACCTGCCGCCGCGCTACCGTGGACGCATCGTCCTGACCCGCGACCCCGATGGCGAAGAGCGTTGCGTAGCCTGCAACCTGTGCGCCGTGGCCTGCCCGGTCGGTTGCATCTCGCTGCAGAAAGCTGAAACCGAAGACGGTCGCTGGTACCCGGACTTCTTCCGCATCAACTTCTCGCGCTGCATTTTCTGTGGCCTCTGCGAGGAAGCCTGCCCGACCACCGCGATCCAGCTGACACCGGATTTCGAGATGGCCGAGTTCAAACGTCAGGACCTGGTTTACGAGAAAGAAGATCTGCTGATCTCCGGCCCCGGCAAAAACCCTGATTACAACTTCTATCGTGTTGCAGGTATGGCGATTGCCGGGAAGCCGAAAGGCTCCGCGCAGAACGAAGCCGAACCGATCAACGTGAAGAGCTTGCTGCCTTAAGGAAGAAAGATGGAATTCGCTTTCTATTTCGCATCGGGTATCGCTGTGGTGTCCACGCTTCGCGTGATCACCCACACCAACCCTGTGCACGCCCTGCTCTACCTGATCATTTCGCTGATCGCCGTGGCCATGACGTTCTTCGCCCTCGGCGCACCGTTTGCCGGTGTCCTGGAAGTGATCGCCTACGCTGGCGCCATCATGGTGCTGTTCGTGTTCGTGGTGATGATGCTGAACCTGGGCCCGGCCTCGGTTCAGCAAGAGCGCGTCTGGCTCAAGCCCGGCATATGGGGCGGCCCGGTCCTCCTCGCCGCGCTGCTGCTGGTGGAACTGCTGTACGTGCTGTTCTCCCACCAGAGCGGCCAGGCCGTCGGCCACACCACCGTAGACGCCAAGGCCGTGGGCATCAGCCTGTTCGGTCCTTACCTGCTGGTGGTTGAACTCGCCTCGATGCTGCTGCTCGCCGCAGCCGTCACGGCGTTCCACTTGGGCCGCAACGAAGCCAAGGAGCAATGACGATGCCTGCTATCCCCATGGAGCATGGTCTGGCGGTCGCCGGCATCCTGTTCTGCCTCGGTCTGGTCGGCCTGATGGTCCGCCGCAACATCCTTTTCGTGCTGATGAGCCTGGAGGTCATGATGAATGCCTCCGCTTTGGCGTTCATCGTTGCCGGTAGCCGCTGGGCGCAGCCGGATGGACAGATCATGTTCATCCTGGTGATCAGCCTGGCAGCCGCCGAGGCCAGTATCGGCCTGGCGATCCTGCTGCAACTGTATCGCCGCTTCCACACGCTCGATATCGACGCTGCCAGTGAGATGCGCGGATGAACCTTCTCTATCTGACTTTCGTATTCCCTCTCATCGGTTTCCTGCTGCTGTCGTTCTCCCGTGGACGCATCTCGGAAAACCTGGCCGCGCTGATTGGCGTCGGCTCCATCGGTCTGTCGGCGATCGTTACCGCCTACGTGATCTGGCAATTCAACGTCGCACCGCCGGAAGGCGGCCACTACACCCAGGTGTTGTGGCAGTGGATGGCGGTGGAAGGCTTCACGCCTAACTTCGCCCTGTACCTGGACGGCCTGTCCGTGACCATGCTCGGTGTGGTCGTCGGCGTCGGCTTCCTGATCCACCTGTTCGCGTCCTGGTACATGCGCGGTGAAGCCGGTTACTCGCGTTTCTTCGCCTACACCAACCTGTTCATCGCCAGCATGCTGTTCCTCGTGCTGGGCGATAACCTGTTGTTTCTGTACTTCGGCTGGGAAGGCGTGGGCCTGTGCTCGTACCTGTTGATCGGTTTCTACTACAGCAACCGCAACAACGGTAACGCCGCACTCAAAGCCTTCATCGTGACCCGCATCGGTGACGTGTTCATGGCCATCGGTCTGTTCATTCTGTTTGCCCAACTGGGCACGCTGAACGTCCAGGAACTGCTGGTGCTGGCACCGCAGAAATTCCAGGCCGGCGACTTCTGGATGGTCATGGCCACCCTGATGCTGCTGGGCGGCGCTGTCGGTAAATCCGCGCAACTGCCACTGCAAACCTGGCTGGCGGACGCGATGGCCGGTCCTACTCCGGTTTCGGCACTGATCCACGCCGCAACCATGGTGACCGCCGGTGTCTACCTGATCGCCCGTACCCACGGCCTGTTCACCCTGGCGCCGGAAATCCTGCACCTGGTAGGCATTGTCGGTGGCGTGACCCTGGTCCTGGCAGGTTTTGCAGCCCTGGTTCAAACCGACATCAAGCGTATCCTCGCCTACTCGACCATGAGCCAGATTGGCTACATGTTCCTGGCCCTGGGCGTCGGTGCCTGGGATGGCGCGATCTTCCACCTGATGACCCACGCCTTCTTCAAGGCCCTGCTGTTCCTTGCGTCCGGTGCGGTGATCGTTGCCTGCCACCACGAACAGGACATCTTCAAGATGGGCGGCCTGTGGAAGAAGCTGCCACTGGCCTACGCCAGCTTCATCGTCGGCGGCGCGGCCCTGGCGGCCCTGCCACTGGTGACCGCGGGCTTCTACTCCAAGGACGAAATCCTCTGGGAAGCGTTTGCCAGCGGTAACGAAGGTCTGCTGTATGCAGGTCTGGTGGGTGCGTTCATGACTTCGCTGTACACCTTCCGCCTGATCTTCATCGCGTTCCACGGTGAAGCGAAGACCGAAGCCCACGCCGGTCACGGCATTGCCCACTGGCTGCCCCTGTCGGTGCTGATCGTGCTGTCGACCTTCGTCGGCGCAATGATCGTTCCACCGCTGCACGGCGTGCTGCCTGAGAGCGTCGGCCATGCCGGCGGCGAAGCCAAGCACAGCCTGGAAATCGCCTCGGGCGCCATCGCCCTGGCCGGTATCCTGCTGTCCGCGCTGCTGTTCCTCGGCAAGCGTCGCTTCGTGACGGCCATCGCCAACAGCAGCATCGGCCGTGTCCTCTCGGCCTGGTGGTTCGCTGCCTGGGGCTTCGACTGGATCTACGACAAACTGTTCGTCAAGCCGTACCTGGCGATCAGCCACATCCTGCGCAAAGACCCGCTCGACCAGACCATCGGTCTGATCCCGCGCATGGCCAAAGGCGGTCACACCGCCCTGAGCCGTACCGAGACCGGTCAACTGCGTTGGTATGCCGCCTCGATGGCTGCTGGTGCCGTGCTGGTCATCGGCGCCGTCGTGCTGGTAGCGGTCTGATATGAACCTTGCGAATTTGCGAAAGGAAACGAACCCGTCATGATTCTGCCTTGGCTAATCCTGATCCCCTTCATCGGCGGCCTGCTGTGCTGGATGGGTGAGCGCTTCGGCGCCACCCTCCCCCGCTGGATTGCGCTGATCACCATGTCCCTGCTGCTCTCCCTCGGCCTCTGGCTGTGGGCCAACGGTGACTATTCATTTGCCCCGGCGCCTGGCGCCGACCCGACCTGGGCGCTTGAGTTCAAGCACGTCTGGATCCAGCGCTTCGGCATCAATGTGCACCTGGCCCTCGACGGCCTGTCGCTGTTGATGATCATGCTGACCGGCCTGCTGGGTGTCCTCTCGGTACTCTGCTCGTGGAAAGAGATCCAGCGTCACGTTGGCTTCTTCCACCTGAACCTGATGTGGATCCTGGGTGGTGTCGTCGGCGTGTTCCTCGCCCTCGACCTGTTCATGTTCTTCTTCTTCTGGGAAATGATGCTGGTGCCGATGTACTTCCTCATCGCGCTCTGGGGTCACAGTTCTTCGGACGGCAAGAAAACCCGGATCTACGCGGCGACCAAGTTCTTCATCTTCACTCAGGCTTCCGGCCTGATCATGCTGGTGGCGATCCTGGGCCTGGTACTGGTCAACTTCAACGACACCGGCGTGATTACCTTCAACTACGCCGACCTGTTGAAGACCAAGATGTCGACGACCACCGAGTACATCCTGATGCTCGGCTTCTTCATCGCCTTCGCGGTCAAGCTGCCAGTCGTACCGTTCCACTCCTGGCTGCCTGACGCTCACGCCCAGGCACCGACCGCAGGTTCCGTCGACCTCGCCGGTATCTTGCTGAAAACCGCTGCCTACGGCCTGCTGCGTTTCGCCCTGCCGCTGTTCCCGAATGCATCGGCCGAGTTCGCGCCGTTCGCCATGACCCTGGGTCTGATCGGGATCTTCTACGGTGCGTTCCTGGCGTTCGCGCAAACCGACATCAAGCGTCTGATCGCCTTCTCGTCCGTTTCCCACATGGGTTTCGTACTGATCGGCATCTACTCCGGCAGCCAACTGGCGCTGCAGGGCGCGGTGATGCAGATGCTGGCCCACGGTCTGTCGGCAGCGGCACTCTTTATCCTGAGTGGCCAATTGTACGAACGCACTCACACCCGCGACATGCGTGAAATGGGTGGCCTGTGGTCGAAGATCGCCTACCTGCCGGCCCTCAGCCTGTTCTTCGCGGCGGCGTCCCTGGGCTTGCCGGGTACCGGTAACTTCGTCGGTGAGTTCCTGATCCTGATCGGCACCTTCCCGATCGCCCCATGGGTCACCATCATCGCGACGTCCGGCCTGGTGTTCGGTTCGGTCTACTCGCTGATCATGATCCATCGCGCCTACTTCGGCCCGGCCAAGTCGGACGCGGTGCTGCATGGCATGGACGGTCGCGAAATGATCATGGTGGTCGGTCTGGCTGCACTGCTGATCTACATCGGCGTGTACCCACAACCGTTCCTCGATACCTCTGCCGCTACGATGCATGGCGTGCAGCAGTGGCTCGGTACCGCCTTCACTCAACTCGCTTCGGCCCGGTAAGAGCGCTATGGAATTCACGACTCAACACTTTATCGCGCTAGCGCCGCTGTTGATTACCAGCGCCACGATCATCGTGGTGATGCTGGCGATCGCCTGGCGCCGCAACCACTCCCAGACCTTCCTGCTGTCGGTGGCCGGTCTGAACCTGGCATTGCTGTCGATCCTGCCTGCCTTGAAAGTCGCGCCTCTGGCCGTGACCCCATTGCTGCAGATCGACACCTTCGCCTGCCTGTACATGGCGCTGATCCTGGTCGCCACCCTCGCCTGTGTGACCCTCGCCCACGCCTACCTTGGCGATGGCGGTTCGGGTTACCCGGGCAACCGTGAAGAACTGTACCTGCTGATCCTGATGGCCGCCGCCGGTGGCCTGGTTTTGGTCAGCGCGCAGCACCTGGCCGGTTTGTTCGTCGGTCTGGAACTGCTGTCGGTACCGGTCTACGGTCTGGTGGCCTATGCCTTCTTCAACAAGCGCTCGCTGGAAGCCGGTATCAAGTACATGGTGCTGTCGGCGGCCGGCTCGGCGTTCCTGTTGTTCGGTATGGCCCTGCTCTACGCTGACGCCGGTTCCCTGAGCTTTGTCGGTATCGGCCAGGCGCTGGCGGCCACCGGCCTGCCAAGCTCGCTGGCGCAACTGGGTCTGGGCATGATGCTGATCGGCCTGGCATTCAAGCTGTCGCTGGTGCCGTTCCACCTCTGGACCCCGGACGTCTACGAAGGTGCTCCGGCGCCGGTCGCAGCGTTCCTGGCCACCGCGTCGAAAGTGGCGGTGTTCGCGGTGATGGTGCGTCTGTTCCAGATCTCGCCAGCGGCCAGCAGCGGTGTGCTGAGCAACGTGCTGACCATCATCGCCATCGCGTCGATCCTGTTCGGTAACCTGCTGGCCCTGACCCAAAGCAACCTCAAGCGTCTGCTGGGTTACTCGTCCATCGCCCACTTCGGCTACCTGCTGATCGCCCTGGTGGCGAGCAAGGGCCTGGCCGTGGAAGCCATTGGCGTGTACCTGGTCACCTACGTGATCACCAGCCTCGGCGCCTTCGGCGTGATCACCCTGATGTCCTCGCCGTACAACGGCCGTGACGCGGATGCCCTGTACGAATACCGCGGCCTGTTCTGGCGCCGTCCGTACCTGACCGCCGTACTGACCGTGATGATGCTGTCCCTGGCCGGTATCCCGCTGACCGCGGGCTTCATCGGCAAGTTCTACATCATCGCCACCGGTGTCGAGTCGCACCAATGGTGGCTGGTCGGCTCCCTGGTACTGGGCAGCGCCATCGGCGTGTTCTATTACCTGCGTGTGATGGTCACCCTGTACCTGATCGAACCGAACCTGCGTCGCCACGATGCGCAACTGCACTGGGAACAACGTGCAGGCGGCGTGATGCTGCTGGCCATCGCGGTACTGGCCTTCTTCCTCGGCCTGTACCCACAACCGCTGCTGAACCTGGTTCAACAGTCGGGTCTGGCGGGTTGATCGCTTAGGCGATACTCGGCAACAAACAGAAACGGCACCTTCGGGTGCCGTTTTTGCGTTTGGGGTTTTCAAGGTCAAAAGATCGCAGCCTCCGGCAGCTCCTACATTTGGGAGGCGTACATCCTGTAGGAGCTGCCGCAGGCTGCGATCTTTTGATCTTAATACCCTACCCTTTTCAGGAAGCAGCCTATGCGACAGTAGGTGATGGCTGACAAGTTTTCGGGTTTCGTTTTTGTGGCAAGGGAGCTTGCTCCCTCGCCACAGGTCATCTGTTGTATTGATAAGTGTTGTTCTGGGTGGAGAAGCAGGTGGTTTGTGGGACTTGTTACTGCCCTACCCTCGTGAGTCCACCCACAAACCACTCGAATTAGTTCGGTCTAAAAAAGTCGATCGGACTGTCATCTCTGACAGGTTACACCGTGCTTGTTTTATTGCTAATTTGAATCGTGCCATAGACTTGATCTGGAACGGGCGCATGAATTCAAGTATTGACTCGCGAACCCCACACATCGCGGTTACTAACAGCCGTGGTTTACCGGTGCGTCAGGTTGCCTACTGGCGCCAGGACACCAGCGAGTTCGAGGCTCGGGTCACTGTGCAGCAGTATGACGTCGCCGGACGGCTGGTGACACAGCGGGATCCGCGACGGTCGACAGACGCATCTGCTCCCGCCAACCTCTCCACGACGTACTCCCTGTCCGGCCGGGTAATTAGCACGATCAGCGTCGATGCAGGGTGGCATGTCAGCTTGTTGAGTTCACCGGATCGGCCCGTGCACAGTTGGGATAGCCGGGGCAGTCAGCGCTGGGCTGACTACGACGAGCAAATGCGAACGCTGGCGGTGTTCGAACAGACGGCTGATGGCCAGCCGTTGTGTACCGAGCGATGTGGTTATGGCGGAGCTGACCCAGCATTCGCCGAGCACAACCAGTGTGGGCGACTGATTCGTCACGATGATCCAGCAGGCACGCAGCTATTTTCGGCATTCGGATTGACCGGTGGGGTTTCAGAGCTGACTCGATATTTTCTGTGCTCTGTGGAACTCCCCGACTGGCCCCAGTTTGTGACCGAGCGCGACAAGTTGCTTGAGTCCGGCCAAGGGGCCACGAGCCGCTCACACTTCAACTCGTTGGGCGAAATCATTGAGCAGACCGACGCCAAAGGCCACCGACAGTTTCTTGGCCAAACCCTCGAAGGTCAATTGCGCGAGGTTAGTCTGCAATTGGCGAAGGAGATCGAGCCGAAAATCCTGGTCAGTGCCATCCAGTACAACGCCCATTCTCAGACGGTCCAGGAAATAGCTGGCAACGGCACAATCACCACGCTGCAATACGCGCCTGACAGCGGCCGCCTGATTCGGCTTCAAACCAAACGGAGCAACGGCGTTCTGCAAGACTTGCATTATGCCTACGACCCGGTCGGCAATGTGCTCAGCATCGAAGATGCTGCCCTGCCGATCCGCTACTTCGCCAATCAGCGGGTCGAACCGATCAACCACTACGTGTATGACAGCCTCTATCAGTTGATAAAGGCGACGGGGTGGGAGGCTGGTAGACCCAATCAGGGCCCGCAGCTATTGGTGTTCGACGATCCTGCACCGTGCGCCAATTACACCCAGACCTACCGCTACGACCGGGGTGGCAATCTACTGGAATTAACTCACCAAGGTGCGCAAAACCACAGCCATCGCCTGGTTGCAGCCGCGCAGAGCAACCGTTGTTTACCAGTGCGCAATGGTGTGGAACCGACCGAGGAAGACTTTCGCAACAACTTCGATGCCAACGGCAATTTGCTCAACCTGCAACCCGGACAGTCTCTGCGTTGGGACCTGCGCAACCAATTACGCGAAGTCCGGCCGGTTGAGCGAGCCTCTGGTCCTGACGATAGCGAGCGCTACGTTTACGGCGCCGATGGAATGCGTATGCGTAAAGTCCGGCAGATGCAAACCAATACCCGAACGCTGTTCTCTGAAGTCCGTTATCTTCCAAATCTGGAAATCCGCACCCACAGTGGTACGGGGGACGTGTTGCAGGTGATCAGCGTTCAGGCCGGACGCAGCACCGTGCGGGTCCTGCACTGGGAATCCGAGCCACCCAAAGATACTCCCAACGATCAATATCGTTACAGCCTCAATGATCATCTGGGTTCCTGCGCCTTGGAGCTCGACAGTTCAGGTTACGTGATCAGCCAGGAGCGGTATCACCCCTTTGGCACAACTGCGTGGTTCGCCGGATGCGGGGACGTCGAGGCGAGTCATAAAACAGTGCGGTATTCGGGGAAAGAGCGGGATGCAACGGGGCTTTATTACTTTGGTTTCAGGTATTACGTGGCGTGGTTGCAGCGTTGGCTCAATCCGGATCCGGCGGGGACGGAGGATGGATTGAATTTGTTTGCTATCGTGAAAAACAATCCAATCACTTACTTCGATGTTGATGGGCGAGTACGCGAGGGGATTCATAGAGACCATCTGAAAGAAGAGGCCGTTGAGTACTTGCCTTCGTCGTTATCAGGAACACCGTCATCAGCAAACATTGTTAGTACCGACAGCCAACAACTCAATTCCCCTGATACGCCTCCGAGCCCTCGAGAAAGCACCAGTAATACGGATCCTTTTGACGAATTAATGGAAAAGCTTCATCTGGCGCCTGAAAAAACCAGGAGTAGTTTCATTTCTGTTGCAGAGGATATTGGTGGTCGCCCCCGTATAGCGGGAGGCGGCGAGGGGGAAATCTACGAGAGCTCTGACGGAAAACATGTTTACAAGAAGTTCAAGGGCATGAATAGGGAAACCAGCATTCCCCGTTCTATCGAGTCTGAAGCAGAGAGTTTTAACGCTTATTACGGAGCCGGATCCGCAACAGCACTCTTGGAGGACAATCAGGTGTACCTCAAGATGATCAAACTGGATGGCATCCCCCTCAACGAGATTCAAAAAGGTTCTATCCCGCAGCACGCCGCCAGGGCGTTGCTAGATATGTTCGATGAAATGGAGGAAAAAGATCTGTTCCACAACGATGTACAAGGCACAAATTTTCTTTACTCCAAGAGGGACTATAAAGTTTATCCCGTGGACATGGCGGCGGATCCGTACGAGCTAGCTCAGTACTCAATCGACGTATACGACAGGAATAAAATAAAACTGCTTACAGAATTTGCAAGTAACGTACAACGCTGATTTTTACCTCTGAGTTTAATGATGTTCGCGAAATCAGCAGACATACCGTGAAACTGCGAGAGCGGGCTTGCCCGCGAAGACGGCAGATCAATTACAAAAGAAAACGGCACCTATCGGTGCCGTTCGCCTTTCACACTCCCAAACATTTACTTACGCGCATCCGCCCACGATTTCAGCAGCTCGCTGTAGCTCACGGTCTCGCCCTTAGGCTTCTCGTTCGCCAGTTTCGGCTTCGGTGCGCCCGGCTGATCGAACCAGTACTGAGCATCGCGCTCAGGGTTCATTTTCGGTGCGCAGGTGGCTTGTGCCTTCGAACGCTCCAGGCGGGTCATGATCGCGTCCTGATCCTTGGCCAGGCCGTCGAGCGCCTGTTGCGGGGTTTTGTCGCCGCTGGCTGCTTCGGCGATGTGGCTCCACCACAACTGCGCGAGGCGAGGATAATCAGGCACGTTGGTCCCGGTCGGGGTCCATTGCACGCGGGCCGGGCTGCGGTAGAACTCCACCAGGCCGCCGAGTTTCGGTGCCAGGTCGGTCATCGCCTGCGAGTTGATGTCCGACTCGCGGATAGGCGTCAGGCCGACGATGGTTTTCTTGAGCGACACGGTTTTCGAGGTCACGAACTGCGCATAGAGCCAGGCCGCCAGTTTCTGCTTCTCAGGCGTGGACTTCATGAAGGTCCAAGACCCCACGTCCTGATAGCCCAGCTTCATGCCCTCCTCCCAGTACGGTCCCCGCGGTGACGGCGCCATGCGCCATTTCGGCGTGCCATCGGCGTTCATCACCGCCAGGCCTGGCTTGGTCATGTCGGCGGTGAAGGCGGTGTACCAGAAAATCTGCTGGGCGATGCTGCCCTGGGAGGGCACCGGGCCGGATTCGGAGAAGGTCATGCCCGCCGCTTCCGGTGGCGCATACTTTTTCAGCCAGTCGACGTACTTGGTGGTGGCGAACACCGCCGCCGGGCCGTTGGTGTCGCCGCCGCGGGTCACGCTGGAACCCACCGGGTGGCAGTCCTCGACACGAATGCCCCACTCGTCCACCGGCAAGCCATTGGGGATGCCCTTGTCGCCACCACCGGCCATGGAGAACCAGGCATCGGTGAAACGCCAGCCCAGGGACGGGTCCTTCTTGCCGTAGTCCATGTGCCCGTAGACGCGCTTGCCGTCGATTTCCTTGACGTCTTCGCTGAAGAACTTGGCAATGTCTTCATAGGCGGACCAGTTCACCGGTACGCCCAGCTCGTAACCGTACTTTTCCTTGAACTTGGCCTTGAGGTCCGCACGTTCGAACCAGTCGGCACGGAACCAGTACAGGTTGGCGAACTGCTGGTCAGGCAACTGGTAGATCTTGCCGTCCGGCGCGGTGGTGAAGGAAATGCCGATGAAGTCCTTGAGGTCGAGGGTCGGCGAGGTGAAGTCCTTGCCTTCGTTCGCCATCAGGTCGGTGATCGATTCGGTCTTGCCGTACCGAAAGTGCGTACCGATCAAGTCCGAGTCGTTGACCCAGCCGTCATAGATGCTCTTGTCCGATTGCATCACGGTCTGCAGCTTTTCCACCACGTCGCCTTCCTGCAGCAGGTCGTGGGTCAGCTTGATCCCGGTGATCTCGGTGAAGGCCTTGGCCAGGACCTTGGACTCGTACTCGTGGGTGGCGATGGTTTCCGACACCACCTTGATGTTCATTCCGCGAAAGGGTTCCGCCGCCTTGATGAACCACTTCAATTCTTCCAGCTGCTGATCGGCCGTCAGTGTGGATGGTTTGAATTCACTGCCGATCCATTTTTTTGCGGCATCTTCGTAGGCATCGGCCCAGGCCGAAGCGCTCAAACCGCTGAGTGCCAGCATGGCTGCCAATGAAATGCTATGTCGCAGCTTATTGTTTTTGTCGAACATAAGACCTCCTTATAGGGTTTCGGAGCAGGCTCTGTACGAGAGCTGCCTGCGCGTCGATCATGCTGCGTTAAAAACAGGCTCGGTATGCTCATTGACTGACGTCAACTCCGCTACCTCGCCTGTTTTTGCCTTGCCTGATCGCCGCTCGGCGATCTCTCGTACAGACCCTAGCCCCAACGCATCACAGCCAACAGCCACACCAGGGACAACGCGAACGCCACCCAGATGCTCCAGTCGGTGACGCCGATTACCAGCAAATGCAGGTAGGCGCTGCCGAGAAGACCGATGAACAAGCGATCGCCACGGGTAGTGGCAATCGGTAGCAAACCTCGCCGAAGCACGCTCGGCGAACGCAACTCCCAGGTGGTCATGCCCACCAGGATCAAGCCGATAACACCAAAAAATGCCGCCGTGGGGACGGTCCAGCTCATCCATTCCATCATCAGTTCCTCATACCCGGCCCAGGGCAAAGCCCTTGGCCACGTGGTTGCGAACAAACCAGATCACCAGCATGCCCGGCAGGATGGTCAACACCCCTGCCGCCGCCAGTACCCCCCAATCGATACCGGATGCCGAAACCGTACGCGTCATCACCGCCGCGATGGGTTTGGCGTTCACCGAGGTGAGGGTTCGCGCCAGCAGCAGTTCGACCCAGGAAAACATGAAGCAGAAGAACGCCGTCACACCGATGCCGGAGCCGATCAACGGGATGAAGATCTTCACGAAGAACTTGGGAAAACTGTAGCCATCAATGTAGGCGGTTTCGTCGATTTCCTTGGGTACGCCCGACATGAAGCCTTCGAGAATCCACACCGCCAGCGGCACGTTGAACAGGCAGTGAGCCAGGGCAACGGCTATATGGGTGTCGAACAACCCGATCGACGAATACAGCTGGAAGAACGGCAACAGGAACACCGCCGGCGGCGCCATGCGGTTGGTCAGCAGCCAGAAGAACAGGTGCTTGTCGCCCAGGAAGCGATAACGCGAAAACGCATAAGCCGCCGGCAATGCCACGGTCAGGGAAATGATCGTGTTCAGGCTCACGTAATACGCTGAGTTGATGTAGCCGGTGTACCAGCTCGGGTCGGTGAAGATCACCTTGTAGTTGGCCAGGGTGAAATCCTGCGGGAACAGCGTCAGGCCGCCGAGGATTTCGCTGTTGCTCTTGAAGGACATGTTCAGCAGCCAGTAGATCGGCACCAGCAGGAACAGGATGTAGAGCAGCAGGGGTATCAACTTTCTCTTGCTCATGGCGCGGGCCTCAGCGGTTGGCGTCAGAGTGAGTCATGGCGGTGTAGAACAGCCAGGACACCAACAGGATGATCAGGAAGTACACCAGCGAGAACGCCGCGGCCGGCCCCAGGTCGAATTGCCCTACGGCCATCTGGGTCAGGGTCTGGCTGAGGAAGGTCGTGGCATTGCCCGGGCCGCCGCCGGTCAGCACGAACGGCTCGGTGTAGATCATGAAACTGTCCATGAAGCGCAGCATCACCGCGATCAGCAGCACGCTCTTGAGCTTGGGCAACTGGATATGCCGGAACACCGCCCAGGCCGAGGCACGGTCGATCCGCGCCGCCTGGTAATACACATCCGGAATCGCCCGCAACCCGGAGAAACACAACAGCGCCACCAACGAGGTCCAGTGCCAGACGTCCATCACCAGCACGGTGACCCAGGCGTCCGCGGTGTTCGCCGCATAGTTGTAGCTGATGCCCATGGCATTGAGGCTTGAACCGAGCAGGCCGATGTCGGCGCGGCCGAAGATCTGCCAGATGGTGCCGACCACGTTCCACGGGATCAGTAGCGGGATCGCCAACACGATCAACACCACCGACGACCAGCGGCCCTTGGTCGGCATGGTCAGGGCGATGGCGATGCCCAGCGGAATTTCGATCAGCAGCACGCAGGCGGAATAGATGAACTGACGCAGCAACGAGTCGTGCAGCCGAGGGTCGAGCAGTACCTGCTTGTACCAGTCGGCACCGACGAAATAGCGGCTGGACTGGTCGAAAATGTCCTGCACCGAATAGTTGACCACGGTCATCATCGGGATCACCGCACTGAACGCCACCAGCAGGAACACCGGCAGCACCAGCCACCAGGCCTTGTTGTTCTGCACCTTGTTCATGGCTGCGCCTCCTGGTTGGCATGGGCTTCGAGCAGGAAATCATCGGCGTACACCATCAACCACTGCGCCGGAAAACTGATGTAGGCCGTGCCTTGCGGCACCGGTTTGTCTTCAGCCAGGCGCACCTTCAGGGTCGCGCCGTCGAGGTTGAGGGTCATGATCTTGTAAGTGCCCAGGTCCTCGACGTGTACGACCTGTGCCCGCAGCGCGTCATCAAAGGCTTCGTCCCAGACATGAACGAACTCCGGGCGAATGCCGACCTTCAGGGTTTTCCATTCGGATTCGGCGATGCGTTGCTGCATGGCCTCGGACAGCGGCAGGTGGGTCGAGGCGAACCCGACGCCCCCCGGTCGCGGCTGCACCTCGATCAGGTTCATCCCCGGGCTGCCGATGAAGTAGCCGACAAAGGTGTGGCTCGGGCGCTCGAACAATTCCCGCGGTGTGCCGAATTGCACGATCTGCCCGCCGTACATCACCGCAATCTTGTCAGCGAAGGTCGAGGCCTCCAGTTGATCGTGGGTGACGTAGACCATGGTGATGTTGAACTGCTCGTGGATCTGCTTGAGCTTGCGTCGCAGTTTCCACTTCAGGTGCGGATCGATCACCGTCAGCGGCTCGTCGAACAGGATCGCCGACACATCGTCGCGCACCAGCCCGCGGCCCATGGAGACTTTCTGTTTTTCGTCGGCGGTGAGGTTGCGCGCCTTTTTGCTCAGCAGGTTCTGCAGGTCGAGGACTTCGGCGATTTCCTGGACCTTGGTATGAATTCTTGCCTCGGCCATGCCCTGGTTGCGCAGGGGGAAGGCCAGGTTGTCGAACACCGTCATGGTGTCGTAGACCACCGGGAACTGAAAAACCTGAGCAATGTTGCGCTTCTCCGGCGTCAGGTCGTTGACCGCTTTGCCGTCGAACAAGACATGCCCCTGGGACGGGCTGAGCAGCCCGGAAATAATGTTGAGCAAGGTTGATTTGCCACAGCCCGACGGACCGAGTAACGCATAGGCGCCGCCCTGCTCCCAGATGTGGTCCATCTCGCGGATCGCGTAGTCCTCGGGTCCCACCGGGGTTTTGGTGTAGCTGTGGGCGAGGTTCTGCAAACGAATTTCGGCCATCAGGCTACCCTCGCGACACGCTGGCCCGGCGCCTGCACCAGCCGGCCCTGCGTATCGAACACAAACAGTTTATGGGTCGGGATGTAGATACGGATCGGCGCGTCGACGTCGTACTCGTGAACACCCGGCAAGTGCAGCACCAGCAGGAAATGCTCGTTGCGCACGTGCAGGAAAGTTTCCGAGCCGCTGATCTCCGCCACCTCAACGGTCACCGCCAGTTCGAGGTCATCGTCATTGCTCGGCACCAGCGAGATATGGCTGGGTCGCACGCCGAAACGGAACTCGCCCTCGCCCACCGGACGCAAATCGACATTGAGCGGGAAGTGCACGAAGTTGGCGAAGCTCACTTCGTTGCCGGCAATGCGCCCTGGCATCAGGTTGATCGGCGGCTCGGAGAACAGCTCCGCCGCCAGCACGGTTTGCGGCTGGTGATAGACCGAAGACGACTGACCGCTCTGGATTACCCGGCCTTCGTGAAGAATGGTGGTGGTACCGCCCAGGGCCAGGGCTTCGTTGGGTTCGGTGGTGGCATAGATCGCGATGGTATGGCGCGCCTTGAACAGCTCGCGCATTTCCTGGCGCAGTTCCTCGCGCAACTTGTAGTCGAGGTTGACCAGCGGCTCGTCGAACAGGATCAACTCGGCATCCTTGACCAGCGCCCGGGCCATGGCCGTGCGTTGTTGCTGGCCACCGGAAAGCTCCAGCGGATAACGCTTCAGAAACTTTTCGATGCGCAGCATCTTCGCGGTTTCCAGCACCTTGCTCTGGATCAGCTCGCTGGATACACCGGCCTGGCGCAGCGGCGAGGCGATGTTGTCGAACACTGTCATGGTCGGGTAATTGATGAACTGCTGATAGACCATCGACACATTGCGCAAGCGCACTGGCCGTTGGGTAACGTCGACGCCGTTCATCAGGATGCGGCCGCTGTCGGGCTTGTCCAGACCGGCCATCAGGCGCATCAGGCTGGTTTTGCCGGACAGGGTGCGCCCCAGCAAAACGTTGAAGGAACCGGGTTCAAAACTCAGGTTGGCATCGTCGATCCAGGTCTGGCCCTCGACGGTGCGGCTGACGTGCTCCAGGGTGAGTGACATGGGTCGGCCTTTTATTATTGGAGTCAAGCGACCGGAGCGATAAAGCGACATCCGTGCCAAAAATCCCAAGCCATTGATTCAGCTAGAAATCAGTGAAAACCACAGCCCGTCGACGTTCGTTGCTGAACACAAATGAACAATCTGAAATGAACAATTGAACAGTTCACCCATTGACAGTGAACAATAGTGAACAACACTCTAGACACCGTTCACGCCTCTCCGTAGGAGCTGCCGCAGGCTGCGATCTTTTGATCTTGCTCTTCAAAAACAAGATCAAAAGATCGCAGCCTGCGGCAGCTCCTACAGGGGGTGCATGTAGCCATAACAACAATAAAATGCTGATTCAGAGACTGACTGCCATGCCCGCACCCGCATCGCCGCTGTCCCACGACGCCATCATCCAGGACTCCTGGTCGCGTTGCCGCGCGTTCGGCCTCAGTCATCAGAGCGCGCCGGCATTCGATCAATTGCCGGCCGCGGGCATCGCGCAACTGCTGGAGAGCCAGCACTCACTGGTGCAAACCACCCACCAGGAAGTGCTGCCCTACTACGAGAACATCCTGAGCAATTCCAATTGCCTGATCATGCTCGCCGACCATCAGGGCCAGGTACTCACCTCGTGGGGCACCCAGCGCTTTATCGAGCCGAAGCTGGCCCGGGGTTTCAGCGCCGGCGCCAGCTGGATGGAACGTTGCACCGGCACCAACGCCATTGGCACCGCCCTGGCCTGTGAACAAGCCGTGCACATCGAGCACGATGAACATTTCCTCAAGGCCAACCGCTTCATGACCGGTTCCGCCGCGCCGATTTTCGATGCCGAGCGCAAGGTGATCGCGGTGCTGGACGTGTCCAGCGACAGCTACCTGCCGCCATCGCACACCCTGGGCATGGTCAAGATGATGAGCCAGACCGTGGAAAACCGGCTGATCCTCAACCTGTTCCATGGCCAGCATTTCCAGTTGACGTTCAATACCGGGCTGAACAACCTCGACAGCCAATGGGCCGGCTTGCTGATTTTCGATGAAAGTGGCCAAGTGCTGTCGGCCAATCGCCGGGCCGACAATCTGCTGGGCATCAGCCTGTCGCGGGTCAGTGTCGAGAGCCTGTTCAAGGTCTCGCTGCTGGAACTGCTCAATCAGCCCGAAGGCCTGCCCTTCGCCTTGCAAACCTCAGGACGCAACCGCTTCCAGTGCCTGCTGAAGCGGCCGAAACAGGCATCCATTCAACCTCGAGTGTTTGCCGAGCCGGTTGTCGCTGCACCCGCGGCCATCAGCCTCAACACCCTGCATTTCGGCGACAGCCGCGTGGAAAAAGCCGTGCGCCAGGCCGAACGCTTGCTGGAAAAAGACATTCCACTGCTGATCCACGGTGAAACCGGGGTCGGCAAGGAAGTGTTCGTCAAAGCCCTGCACCAGGCCAGCTCGCGTAGCAAACAAGCGCTCATCGCCGTCAACTGTGCGGCGATTCCCGCCGAACTGGTGGAATCCGAGTTATTCGGCTATGAGAAAGGCGCGTTCACCGGCGCCAACCAGAAAGGCAGCATCGGGCTGATCCGCAAGGCTGACAAAGGCACGCTGTTTCTCGACGAAATCGGCGACATGCCGCTGCCGACTCAGGCGCGTTTGTTGCGGGTGTTGCAGGAGCGTTGCGTGCAGCCAGTGGGCAGCAGCGAATTGTTCCCTGTGGACTTGCGCATCATTTCAGCGACCAACCGCTCGCTGCGCGAACAAGTACAGCTGGGGCGGTTTCGTGAAGACTTGTACTACCGCATCGGCGGCCTGACCCTGGAACTGCCGCCCCTGCGTGAGCGCAGCGATAAGGAGGCACTGTTCAAGCGCCTGTGGGAGCAGCACCGCGAACCAGCGCAATGGGCCGGTTTGAGCCAGGAAGTGATGGCGTTGTTCAGCCGCCACCCGTGGCCGGGCAACTTGCGCCAGGTCAGCAGCGTGATCCAGGTGGCCCTGGCCATGGCCGAGGAACAACCGGTACGGGCAGAGCACTTGCCGGATGATTTTTTTGTCGACCTGGAGATGGAACCGGTGGAGATGCCGGAGCCGCTGGGCATCGACTTGAACGATGTGGAAGCACTGAATCGGCAGTTGCAGGCGGTCGGCGGGAATATTTCGTATCTGGCGCGCTTGTTGGGGGTTAGCCGCAATACACTTTACAAGCGGTTGCGGCAATTGGACGGTTGAAAAAGATCGCAGCCTTCGGCAGCTCCTACAAGGTGTACGCAATCCACGTGTAGGAGCTGCCGAAGGCTGCGATCTTTTGATTCTAAAAAACAAAAACCCGCACAAGGCGGGTTTTGCTTTACAGCGGATCAGGCAATCAGTCAGCCAGACGCCAGGTCGTGCCGCCCTTGCCGTCTTCCAGCACCACGCCCATGGCGGTGAGTTGGTCGCGGATGCGGTCGGATTCGGCCCAGTCCTTGCCGGCACGTGCCGCCAGGCGAGCGGCAATCAGCGCCTCGACTTCGGCTGCATCCACGCGCCCTTCGGCACCGGCCTGCAGGAAGTCATCGGCTTCGAGCTGCAACACACCCAGCACGCTGGCCAGTTCTTTCAGACGCGCCGCCAGGCCGGCCGCTGCATGGAGATCGCTCTCGCGCAGACGGTTGATCTCGCGGACCATCTCGAACAGCACCGCGCAAGCTTCCGGCGTGCCGAAGTCGTCGTTCATCACCTGGGTGAACCGCTCGACAAAGGCTTCGCCGCCGGCCGGCGCCACGTTTGGCAGGCCTTTCAACGCGTGGTAGAAACGCTCCAGGGCGCCCTTGGCGTCCTTGAGGTTGTCTTCCGAATAGTTGATCGCGCTGCGGTAGTGGCTCGATACCAGCAGGTAACGCACGACTTCCGGGTGGTACTTGTCGAGCACGTCGCGGATGGTGAAGAAGTTGTTCAAGGACTTGGACATCTTCTCGCCATTGATACGGATCATGCCGCAATGCATCCACGCGTTGGCGTAGGTCTTGCCGGTGGCCGCTTCACTCTGGGCGATTTCGTTTTCGTGGTGCGGGAACTCAAGGTCGCTGCCGCCGCCATGAATGTCGAAGGTTTCGCCCAGGCAGCAGGTCGACATCACCGAGCATTCGATGTGCCAGCCCGGACGCCCGGCGCCCCACGGCGATTCCCAGCTCGGTTCGCCCGGCTTGGCGGCTTTCCACAGCACGAAGTCCAGCGGGTCCTGCTTGGACTCGTCGACTTCGATGCGTGCGCCGATGCGCAGGTCTTCGATCTTCTTGCGCGACAGCTTGCCGTAGCCCATGAACTTGCCGACGCGGTAGTACACGTCGCCATTGCCCGGGGCGTAGGCATAACCCTTGTCGATCAGGGTCTGGATCATCGCGTGCATGCCCGGGATGTGATCGGTGGCACGCGGCTCCATGTCCGGCTTCTTGATGTTCAAGCGCGCTTCGTCTTCGTGCATCGCCGCGATCATGCGCTCGGTCAAGGCTTCGAACGACTCGCCGTTCTCGTTGGCCCGGTTGATGATCTTGTCGTCGATGTCGGTGATGTTGCGCACATAGGTCAGGTCGTAGCCGCTGAAGCGCAACCAACGGGTCACCAGGTCGAACGCAACCATGCTGCGGCCGTGGCCCAGGTGGCAGTAGTCGTACACGGTCATGCCGCACACGTACATGCGCACCTTGTTGCCATCGAGCGGCTTGAAGACTTCTTTGCTCTTGGTGAGCGTGTTGTAGATCGTAAGCACGTTATTTCCCTTGACGCTGAATCACTGGCCCCACGAATCACGCAGGGTCACGGTACGGTTGAATACCGGCTGACCTGGTTTCGAGTCCTTGAGATCGGCGACGAAGTAACCTTCGCGCTCGAACTGGAAACGGTCTTCCGGCTGTGCATTGCCCAGCGAGGGTTCAGCACGACAACCGGTGAGCACCTGCAGCGAGTCAGGGTTGATGTTGTCCAGGAAACTGGCGCTGTCTTCGGCCTTCTCCGGGTTCGGAGAACGGAACAGCCGATCGTACAGACGCACTTCGCACTCGACGCTGGCCGCGGCCGGCACCCAGTGGATCACGCCTTTGACCTTGCGGCCTTCCGGGTTCTTGCCCAGGGTGTCCGGGTCGTAAGAGCAGCGCAGTTCGACGATGTTGCCATCGGCGTCCTTGATCGCTTCGTCGGCGCGGATCACGTAGCTGCCACGCAGACGCACTTCACCGGCCGGCTCCAGGCGCTTGTAGCCCTTCGGCGGCTCTTCCATGAAGTCTTCACGGTCGATGTAGATTTCACGGGCGAACGGCAAGGCGCGCACGCCCATGTCTTCCTTCGGATGACGCGGCAGTTCGAGGTTCTCGACCTGGCCTTCCGGGTAGTTGGTGATCACGACTTTCAGCGGACGCAACACGCACATGGCACGCGGAGCGCTCTGGTCGAGGTCGTCACGGATGCTGAATTCGAGCATGCCGAAGTCGACCACACCGTCGGAACGGTTGGTGCCGATCATTTCGCAGAAGTTGCGGATCGATTTCGGCGTGTAGCCACGGCGGCGGAAACCCGACAGCGTGGACATGCGCGGGTCGTCCCAGCCGTTGACGTGCTTTTCATCGACCAACTGCTTGAGCTTACGCTTGCTGGTGATGGTGTAGTTCAGGTTCAGACGGCTGAACTCGTACTGGCGCGGGTTGGCCGGTACCGGCAGATGCTCGAGGAACCACTCGTACAGCGGACGGTGGCTTTCGAACTCCAGGGTGCAGATCGAGTGGGTGATGCCTTCGATGGCGTCCGACTGACCGTGGGTGAAGTCGTAGTTCGGGTAGATGCACCACTTGTCACCGGTCTGGTGGTGGTGAGCGTGACGGATGCGATACATGATCGGGTCACGCAGGTTCATGTTCGGCGAGGCCATGTCGATCTTGGCCCGCAGCACGCGTGCGCCGTCCGGGAACTCGCCGGCCTTCATGCGGGCGAACAGGTCCAGGTTCTCTTCGACGCTGCGGTCGCGGAACGGGCTGTTCTTGCCAGGTTCGGTCAGGCTGCCACGGTATTCCTTGGCTTGCTCCGGAGTCAGGTCATCGACGTAGGCATTGCCGGATTTGATCAACTCCACCGCCCAGTCATGCAACTGGTCGAAATACTGCGAGGCGTAGCGCACTTCACCAGACCACTCGAAGCCCAGCCATTTGACGTCGCTTTCGATCGCGTCGATGTATTCCTGGTCTTCCTTGGCCGGGTTGGTGTCGTCGAAACGCAGGTGCGTGACGCCGCCGAACTCCTGGGCCAGGCCGAAGTTCACACAGATCGACTTGGCATGGCCGATGTGCAGGTAGCCGTTGGGCTCAGGCGGGAAACGGGTGACGATCTGCGTGTGCTTGCCCGAGTCCAGGTCTGCCTGGATGATCGGCCGCAGGAAGTTGACCGGCACGGCTGGGCCGGTCTTGGCATTCGAGGTAGGGTCGACAGTGGGCTTGCTCATAGGATCCTTGAACGTACAAGTGCGTGGCCGTAATGAAGGCCGGACAAAACAAAGCCGCTATCATAGCCGATGCCGTCAAGTACCTGACAGAGCGCACTCTGTAAACCGTCGCATTTAATGGGCCGCAAATGAAAAAACTGCCTCGAAATTCGTGCCTGTCACGCTAAACTGCGCACCTTGGCCGAGACAGGCTGAACCGGTTAGGGGATGGAATGTCCCAAAACCACGAATTCCTTAAGTATGCTTCTCCTGAAAAGAGTGCTGATCATGACCCAAGTCAAACTGACTACCAATTTCGGCGACATCGTCATCGAACTGAACGCCGACAAAGCCCCGATCACCGTGGCCAACTTCGTCGAGTACGTTAAAGCCGGTCACTACGAAAACACCGTTTTCCACCGTGTCATCGGTAACTTCATGATCCAGGGCGGCGGTTTCGAGCCAGGCATGAAAGAAAAGAAAGACAAGCGCCCAAGCATCCAGAACGAAGCCGACAACGGTCTTTCCAACGACAAGTACACTATCGCCATGGCCCGCACCATGGAGCCGCATTCGGCTTCCGCACAGTTCTTCATCAACGTGGCGGACAACAGCTTCCTCAACCACAGCGGCAAGAACGTTCAAGGCTGGGGCTACGCGGTATTCGGTAAAGTGACCGCCGGCACCGACGTTGTCGACAAGATCAAAGGCGTGGCCACCACTTCCAAGGCCGGCCACCAGGACGTACCGGCAGACGACGTGATCATCGAGAAAGCCGAGATCATTGAGTGATATTGCTGATTTCAGATTTACATCTGGAAGAGGAGCGCCCGGACATTACCCGGGCGTTTCTGGATTTGCTCGCCGGACGCGCCCGCTCGGCGAGTGCGTTGTACATCCTGGGCGACTTTTTCGAGGTGTGGATTGGCGACGACGCCATGACGCCCTTCCAGCGTTCCATCTGCCAGGCCCTGCGCGACCTCAGCGACAGCGGCACGGCCATTTTCCTGATGCACGGCAATCGTGATTTCATGCTCGGCAAGGCCTTCTGCAAGCAGGCCGGCTGCACCCTGCTGAAAGACCCGAGTGTCGTGCAATTCAACGGCGAGCCGGTGCTGCTGATGCACGGCGACAGCCTGTGCACCCGCGACGAAGGCTATATGAAGCTGCGCCGCTATCTGCGCAACCCGATTACCCTGTTCATCCTGCGTAACCTGCCCTTGCGCACCCGGCACAAGCTGGCCCGCAAACTGCGCAGTGAAAGCCGTGCCCAGGTGCGGATGAAGGCCAATGACATCGTCGACGTCACGCCCGAAGAGATTCCGCGGATCATGCAGGAGTTCGGGGTGAAGACCTTGATCCATGGGCATACCCATCGTCCGGCCATCCACAAGCTGCAGTTGGGCGACCAGGCCGCCCGGCGCATCGTGCTGGGGGATTGGGATCGTCAGGGTTGGGCGTTGCAGGTGGATGAGCAAGGGTTTGCGCTGGCGCCGTTTGATTTCACACCTCCGCCGCAGCTGGCAGCACCCGCGAACTAACAGCCGAACACAAAAACCTGTGGGAGCGGGCTTGCCCGCGAAGAGGGAGTGTCAGTCAACATCTGTATGACTGATCCGCCGCCTTCGCGGGCAAGCCCGCTCCCACAGGTTATGTGTTGCCTTAGTGTCCCGAGGCCGCAGGCCCGGCCTTGGCCGTAAACGGCGGCTTGGCCAGCCACACGATCAGGATCAGCCCCATGAACATCCAGCCCAGCAAGGTGAAGTAATCCACCGTGGACATGATGTATGCCTGGCTGATCACCATCTGATCCAGTTGCGTGTAGGCCTTGGCCCCCGCCCCGCCCAGGTTGCTCAGTGCTTCGCGGGTCGCCGGGTCGAACGGGGTGATGCTTTCGGTCAGGTAGGCATGGTGCTGGTCGGCACGACGAATCCAGATCCAGGTGGTCAGCGACGCCGCGAAACTACCGCCCAGGGTCCGCAAGAACGTCGCCAACCCGGAACCGTCGGCAATCTGGCTCGGCGGCAGGTCCGAGAGCAGGATGGTCAGGGTCGGCATGAAGAACAGCGCCACGCCGATCCCCATGAACAGCTGCACCATGGCGATGTGCTGGAAATCCACTTCATTGGTGAACCCGGCGCGCATGAAGCAACTGAGGCCGATGGCCAGGAACGCCCCGCCCGCCAGTAACCGCATGTCGAATTTCGGTGCATATTTGCCAACAAAGGGTGCCAGCAACACCGGCAGGATCCCCAGCGGTGCCACGGCAAAACCGGCCCAGGTCGCGGTGTAGCCCAGTCGCGTTTGCAGCCACTGCGGCAGGATCAGGTTGATCCCGAAGAACCCGGCATAGCCCAGGATCAGCACGATGGTGCCGTAGCGGAAGTTGCGGTGGGCGAACAGACGCAGGTTGACCACCGGGTGTTCGTCGGTCATTTCCCAGATGATGAAGAAGGCCAGGGCTACCACCGAAATCACACTGCCGATCACGATGAAGCTGGATTCGAACCAGTCGGCATCGTTGCCCTTGTCGAGCACGATCTGCAGCGCCCCGACACCGATGATCAGCGCGATCAGACCGACGTAATCCATCGGCTGGCGGCTGGTGACCACCGGGCGCTTTTTCATCTGCTGGGTGACCACCCATGCCGCGAACAGGCCGATCGGCACGTTGATGAAGAAAATCCACGGCCAGCTGTAGCTGTCGGTGATCCAGCCGCCGAGGATCGGCCCGGCAATCGGCGCGACCACTGTCACCATCGCCAGCAACGCCAGGGCCAGCCCCCGTTTCGCCGGCGGATAAACCGCGATCAGCAATGTCTGGGTCATTGGGTACAACGGCCCCGCCACCACCCCTTGCAGCACCCGGAAGCCCACCAGCTCGGGCATCGAGGTGGATATCCCGCACAGGAACGAGGCCAGCACGAACAGCAGCGTCGCCCAGACAAACAGCTTCACCTCACCAAAACGCCGACTGAGCCAACCAGTCAGCGGCAAGGCGATGGCATTGCTCACCGCAAACGAGGTGATGACCCAGGTGCCCTGCTCCGAACTCACGCCCAGGTTGCCGGAGATCGTCGGCAACGCCACGTTGGCGATGGTGGTGTCGAGCACCTGCATGAAGGTCGCCAGCGACAGGCCGATGGTGCTGAGCAGCAGGCTGGGGGGCGTGAAAGAGGCGTTATTGCTCATCGCGAATCCTTGGAAGCCTGATTGGTGCTGCGTCCGTTACGGACGCAGCCAACCCTGTGGGAGCGGGCTTGCCCGCGAAGAGGTCGGCACATTCAACATGGATGTCGCCTGACGCTCCGCCTTCGCGAGCAAGCCCGCTCCCACAGGGGCGGTGTAGTGGCGAATCAGCGTTGCGCGGTCTTGCTGACTGCGGCGCTGTTGTCGTGGATCAACTGGGTGATCATCGCGTCGGCCTCGGCCAACTGACGGTCGTAGACGTTGGTGCTGAACGACGCCTTCTGCGGCGGCTGTTGTGCCAGCACCGGCCCGCTCTGGTCGTGCAGGTCCACGTCGACCATGGTCGACAGACCGACCCGCAGCGGATGCCTGGCCAGTTCCTCGGCGTTGACGTGGACTCGCACCGGTACGCGCTGCACGATCTTGATCCAGTTACCGGTGGCGTTTTGCGCCGGCAGCAGGGCAAAGGCGCTGCCGGTACCGGCTCCGAGGCTGTCGATGGTGCCGCTGTATTTGACGCTGCTGCCGTACAGGTCCGTCTCGATCTCCACCGGTTGGCCAATGCGCATGTCACGCAGCTGGGTTTCCTTGAAGTTGGCGTCGATCCACAGCTGATCCAGCGGAATCACCGCCATCAGCGCGGTACCCGGTTGCACGCGCTGGCCCAGTTGCACCGAACGCTTGGCCACGTAACCGGTGACCGGTGCAATCAGGACGCTGCGTGAGTTGTTCAGGTAGGCCTGGCGCAGTTGTGCGGCGGCGGCCATCACGTCCGGGTGCGAAGAAACCACGGTGTCATCGACCAGCGCGCTGGTGGTCTTGAGCTTTTGTTCGGCATTGGCCAGGGCGTTTTGCGCCGAGGTCAGGTCGTCGCGGGCGTGGGACAGTTCTTCCTGGGAAATCGCCCCGCCAGCGGCGAGGTTCTTGCGCCGGCTGAAGTTATCCTGGGCCTTTTGCACTTCGGCCTTCTGCGCATTGACCTGGGCTTTCATGCCATCCACATCGCTGTACAGGCCACGCACCTGACGCACGGTACGGGCCAGATTGGCCTGGGCGTTTTGCAGACCGATTTCGGCGTCGTTCGGGTCGAAGTTCACCAGCACCTGGCCTTCATGCACCAGATCGCCATCGTCGGCGCCGATGCTGACCACGGTGCCCGTGACCAGCGGGGTGATTTCCACCACGTTGCCGTTCACATAGGCGTCGTCGGTGCTTTCGCTCCAGCGTCCGTAGAACTCGTGATAAGCCCAGACGCCCGCGCCACTCAGCACGACGGCGACAGCGAGGATCAACAACATGAACTTGCGCTTGCCCGAATTGGGGTTGCCTTGGGTGTTTTCCGGAGGTTGAGTTGTATCGGCAGTGGCCATGACAAGTACCTTGAATTAGTGGGTCAGCGTGGCTGGCGTGGCGTTGGCCGAGGCGATGGCCTCAGGCTGGAAACCGCCGCCCAGCGCCTGCATCAGTTGGATCGACAGGTCGATCTGCTCGGCATTCAGGTTGGCCAGCTGACGCTGAGCCTGGAGTAATTGCTGCTCGATGCTGAGCACGTCCAGGTAGTTGCCGATGCCGGAACCGTAACGC
The DNA here is from genome assembly GCF_019219225.1 of Pseudomonas sp. PDM32. NCBI lineage: Bacteria > Pseudomonadati > Pseudomonadota > Gammaproteobacteria > Pseudomonadales > Pseudomonadaceae > Pseudomonas > Pseudomonas sp. PDM32. The sequence goes on along the minus strand of NZ_JAHUWE010000008.1, from coordinate 74,045 downwards.
TGGACCACGGTGTTGTAGGAATCCTGGGCGATGTCGGTGGCGTGCTGCTGGGCAGCAATCTGCCGGCCGATATCGCGCAGCTGGTTGATGCTGTCACTGACATCCCCCAGCGCCTTCACCAGGCTTTTGTTGTACTGCGCCACCGCAAGGTCGTAGTCGGCGTCGCGCGAATCGAGGTCGGCGCGCAAGCGGCCACCGTCGAAAATCGGCACAGAAATCGTCGGTGCAATGCTGAAGAAGCGGCTGGCCGATCCAAACATCGCATCGCCCAACAAGGACTCGGCGCCGGCAGCGGCGCTGAGGTTCAAGTTGGGGTAGAACCGGGTCTTGCCGGCGTCGATACTTTTGCTCGCCGCCTCGACCCGCCAGCGCGCGGCGACCAGGTCCGGGCGACGCCCGAGCAGCTCGGCCGGCAACACCGAAGGTAGCGCTACCGCACTCGGCTGAAGAATGTTCGGCCGGGCAATTTCATTGCCGCGGTCCGGACCTTTGCCGAGCAGCACCGCAAGGGCGATCTTCGCGCTGTTCAGGCGCTTTTCAGCGTCGATCAAATTGGCCTGGGAGGTGGCTTCCAGGCTTTCGGTCTGTTGGAACTGGTACTGGCTGTCGATCCCGGCCGTCAGCCGCCGCTGGCTCAGTTCGAGCATTTGCCGGGTGCGCTTGAGGTCTTCGCTGGACAGGTCATACACGATGTGCGCCTGACCGAGATCGCTGTAGGCCCGGGCGACGTCGGCGGCCAGGGTCAGTTGCGCGGCCTGCTGGTCGACTTCGGCGGCACGGGCCTGGCCGAGGGCCGCTTCCCAGGCATCACGCTGGCCGCCCCACAGGTCGAAGTTGTAGTTGAAACTGGTGCTGATGTTACGCACGGTGGCGTAAGCGTCACCCTGCCCGAGCGGGTCCTGGTCCCGGGCCAGGCGCGAGCGGCTGACACCGGCGCTGGCATCCAGGGTCGGCATCCGCGCAGCGTCGGCAGCGTAGGCGGCGGCGCTGGCCTGGTGGGCACGAGCGTCGGCGATCTGCATGTCCGGGCTGTCGCGCAGGGCCTCGCGGATCAGGCCGTCGAGTTGCGGGTCGCCGAGGCTTTTCCACCAGTCGTTTTTCGGCCAGGCGGCCGGCGACAGGGTCACGCCGCCGAGGGATTGCCCGGCCTTGAAGTTTTTCGCGTCGAGGCTGACACCTTCGGTTTTCAGGCCGCTGTAACTGGCGCAACCGGCCAGGCTCATGGCCAACAGCACCAGGCTCAGGCCGGCACGCAAGGGTTTGTTGCTCATTTGTCACCTACTCGCAGCAGGGTGATCGAGTCACCGGCTGCTACCAAAATCTTCTTCAGAATCATCTCCAGGGTTTTCAGCTCATCTGGAGTGATGGCACCGGCCAGTTCATTCATGGCTTCGGCACCGATGTGCGGCAACAGCCCGGCGAGCTTCTGGCCGTCGTCCGTGAGTACCAGCTGCACCTGACGGCGATCCGCCTCGGACCGTTGGCGGGCGAGGAAGCCCTTCTGTTCCAGACGATCGAGCATGCGAGTCATCGAGCCGCTGTCCAGGGACAGGTGACGGCACAACTCGCCCGGCGAATCGACGCCGTACTGGGCCATGATGATCAACACCTTGAACTGCGCAGCGGTGATGCCGTGGGGTTCCATGTGGGTGTCGATGATCCGGTCCTTGAGCAGCGCGGCGCGCCCGAGCAGCAGGCCGAGATGGCAATTGTGGAAATCGTCCGAAGAGAAATGTTTCATCTGACCACCAGTTAGCTGCCTAGGCAGTGAATGTATGTCGAGATGTTACTGCCTAGGCAGCGAATGTCAACGCAATAGTTAGCATGCTTGGTAAATAGTTGATAAATGGTGTCGGATAAAGCGAAAAGACCGCAGCCTTCGGCATCTCCTACAGGTGTACATCAAACCCTGTAGGAGATGCCGAAGGCTGCGATCTTTTGAATCAAGCGGGCCTAGAAATCCCGCTTGTAGAAGATGTCCAGCGAACTGGCCACGCCGCCCGCGGCTTCGAGGTAGACCTTTTTGCTCAGCTTGTAGCGCAAGGCAATGGTGTTGGCCGGTTCGAACACGCCGACGCCATAGCGCAGGCTGAGCTTCTCGGAAATATTGCCGCTGGCTACCACGCTGGTGGCGTCACCGCTGCCCTGGGTGTCGAGCTGGAAGTCCTGGATGCCCAGGTTCTTGGCGATGCCGCTGGTCACACCGGAACTGCCCATCAAGCCCAACCCGAGGGCCGCCTGGGCGAGCATGTTGTTGTCTTCGCCATTGCTGCTCAGTGGACGCCCGAGCACCAGATAGGACAAGGCCTGCTCCTGGCTCATGGCCGGCTCTGAAAAGATTTGCGTGGTCGGTTGTTCGGCGCTGCCACTCAAACGAATGCCGGCGATGATGTCGTCGGTCTTGCGAATGGCTTCGATGTCCAGGTACGGCTGATCGATGGGCCCGGCAAACAGCAAGCGTGCCCGGCGCACCGACAGCCTCTGGCCATAGGCGCGGTAACGCCCGTCGTTGAGCCACAGCTCGCCACGGGTGTCCATGTTGTCGCCGATGTGCACATGCCCCTGCACATTCGCCGTCAGGCCAAACCCGGCAAAGCTCAGCTTGTCCTCGCCGACCAGCACTTCGATGTCCATCTTCATCGCCAGCGGTGGCTTGCCCTCCTCGGTCTGCTGACCGACGATCACCGTGTCATCGGAGACCTTGACTGTTGACGGCGGCAATTCACGAATGGTGATTTCGCCCCTGGGCACCAGCACCTTACCGGCGATGGCCAGCTCATCGCCCTTCATCGAAATCTTCAGGTCCGGTGCGACTTCAAGCTTGGCGTAAGGCTCGACGGTGACCGGCAATTGCGAACCCTTGAGTGCCAGATCCACCACCAGCGCCTGACCCCAGGCGATGTTGCCGTTCAAGCTGCCCTGCCCGGCCTTGCCGCTGTTCCAGCCACCGTTCAGTTGCACGCTTTCACCGGCGATGAGCGCCTGAACGTGCAGGTTTTGCAGCTCCATCGGCAATTCAGGCCCGGCCACCACGCCGTCACTGAGTTGCAGACTGCCATTGACCTGCGGCGCCAAAAGCCCGCCGGAAATCGTGCCGCTGCCATTCAGGCGCCCGGCCAGCTTCTCGACCATCGGCACGAACGGCCGCGCCACCGACAGGTCCAGCCCACTCAAGCGGAATGAGCCGCTCAACGGTTTGTTCTTCGGCAACGGATTGAGCTGCGCCTGCACCATCAACTCGCCGAGCTTGCCGCCGACGAAATTGAGTTCGGTGTCGATACGTTTCGGCGTGAGTCTGCTGGTGAGTTTCAGGGTCTGGTACGGGAAGTCCAGCCACTGGTCCTTTTCCTTGATGCGCAACGTACCGCCGCCGGCATCGACACTGACCTGGCCGTTGGGGCCACTGGCCGGCAGATCCAGTTGCAGGTCGGCATTGAGCCGGCCCTGCCAGGCGAAATCCTTCGGCAACCACTGCGCGAGGCTGTCGATCGGGAACTGCTTGAGGTGATAACGCAGCTTAGGCTCGGGCATCAGGCGCGAGTCTTCACCACACAGGCTGGCCTGGCCGGATGCCCAGCAATGGGCACCGAAGTTGATCTTGCCGTCCGCCAGACGTTCGAGTTTCGCCGGCCCTTGCAGCTTCCAGTCCTGGCCACCGGCCTGGATATCACCGCTGGCCAGGCGTCCACGCCAATTGCCTTTATCCAGCGCACCGTCCAGACCCAGCGCCAGTTTCAGTTTCGGGCCCTGCAGATCGAGGCTCAGCTTCTGGTTCCTGATGTCGCCCTGGCCGCTGGCGGTCAGGGTTCCCAGCGAGGTGTCGCCAGCCTGGATGCCACTGCCCTTGAGGTCGATTTTCGCCCTTTGCGCACTGTCCAGCGTGGCGTCCAGGTTCAGGCTTTGCAGGCGATTGTCCTGGAAAACCAATTGCGAGCCTTGCAGATCAAGCTTGCCTTGGGGCGCCTTGAGCGTGCCGGCGACATCCACGCGGCCATTGAGTTGGCCACGCAGCTCTGGCCAGAGCTGGGCCAGGCGCGGCAGCTTGATATCGATCTGTCCGGCGAGCTTCTGTTGCAGGCTGCCCTTGCCGTTGATGCTGTTCTCGCCCAGGCGAACCTGCAGGGCGTTGAGGTTCCATTGCTCACCACGGCCATCGGCCTTGGCCTGTATCACCGCCGACTGACCGCGCAGTTTACCCTTGAGGTCCAGGTCGGCATTGAGACTGAGCACTTCGTTTTTCAGTTCGCCCGTGCTGCGCAACGGCCCCGCCAGCGTGCCCGGCAGCTCCGCGACCCAGTACGCCGGGTTGATCGCCGACAGGTCCAGGGCGGTGTCCCAGGCGATGCCGTCGGCGAACTGCAGGTTCAAATGCCCTTCAGCCTTGCCCTGCCCGGCCTGGAGCTGAATCTGTTGCAGGTAGATTTTCGTCAGGTCGCCGGCGAACGGACTGGCCAGGGTGAAGGCGCCGGCCGGACCATCCGCCGCGGCTTCAAAATGACCGAGGTACTTGCCGTCGGTGTAGGACACCTCACCGGTGAAGCGGCGCAACGCTACCTCCGGCTCGTCGATCAATGGATAGAGACGGTGCCAGGGGAAGTCCAGCCAGTCGATTTTCGCTTCGGCGCTCAGGCCTTTGCTCCAATCCACAAGCCCTGTGAGCTTGAGGCGTTGCTTGTCGTTGGCGGTCAGGTCGAGCGCGGCGATCTGCGCGCCGCTGGCATCGACCTTGCCTTGCAGCGCCAGGGCGACCGGCCCTTGCTCGGCGGGCAACGTGGCTTTGCCGAGCAGCGCGTAGCCGTTCTTCAAGTCGCCTGCGCCGGTGAGCTCAAGCTGATTGAGTTGCAGGGTGTCCGGCAGATCGGCACCAGGTTTGAAACCATCGGCGGTGATCCGCACCTTGGCCGGCAAATTGTCCACCAGCGGTTGCAGCTCGCCAGTCAGTTGCCCGTTGAGGTAACCGCTGCTGTCGGCTTTCAGGTTCAGGGTCTTGAGCAGGTTGCCGTCGACTTTCAGTGCCAGCGCCAGGGGTTCAGGGGTCGACAACAGGGTCAGTTTGCCTTCGGCGCCGAGCGGCCAGTTGCCGCTGGGTTGCAACAGGCCGGACAGGTTCAGGGTCAGGTCCTCGCGCTGTAACGATACCGAATCGATCTTCAAACCGGCCGCGGTCCAGTGCGCCGCCAGTTGCAAACCCTTGAGCTCTTCACTGCCGTTGAACAACAGGCTGCCGACCTTGATTTCCCCCAGTTCGATAGCCAAGGGTAACTTGAGTTCCGGGAGCGTGATCGGGCCGCTGTCCGGCTCTTCGCCACCCGGCGGAAACGTCAGGCTGACCTGGTCGGCCTGCAATTGCTCGATGCACAAGGTCATGCGGGTCAGGCACAAAGGCGACCAGGCGAAAATCACCTGGTTCAGTTCAACCCGGCTGGTGTCCTGCTGCCACAGCAACCGGTCGGCACTCCACTGCCCGCCCAGCCGACCCTGGAAGTTGTCCAGGGTCAAACCCGGTACGAAGCCCAAGGCCCAGCGGCTGCCCGTCGCCGTGCCGAGCACCGTGGCCAGCGTCAGGACAACCAGCATCAACAGTGCGGCTATTGCCAGCAGCGTTACTTTCAAACCACGCTTCACAGCTCAGGCCCCATGGAAAAGTGCAGTCGAATGCCGCCATCGTCGTCCAGCGCATGGGCCAGGTCCAGGCGGATCGGCCCCACCGGCGATACCCAGCGCACGCCGATACCGACCCCGGTCTTGAGGTTCGGCAGTTCGAGGGTGTTGAAGGCGTTGCCCTGGTCGACAAAGGTCGCGACCCGCCATTTTTCGGCCACCGAATACTGGTACTCCGCGCTGGCGGCCACCATGTAGCGGCCACCGATGCGGTCGCCGTCGGAGTTTTCCGGCGACAGGCTCTGATAGTCGTAGCCGCGCACGCTCTGATCGCCACCGGCGAAGAAGCGCAGCGATGGCGGCACCGATTTGAAGCCGTTGGTGGCACTGCCGCCGACCTGCACCCGCCCGAGGAAGCGGTGTTTATCGAACACCGTGGTCAGGCCTTTGACCAACGCCGTGCCGTAGAGCAGGTTGCTGTCGGAACCCAGACCTTCCTTGGCCACCTTGGATTCGAATTGCAGGCGATAGCCGTTGTGCGGGTCGATGCGGTTGTCGCTTTTGAGGTACGAATAGCTCACACCGGGCATCAGCAAGGTACTGAGTCCCGAGTCATCGCCCAGTTGGTAATCCTCACGCTGCCACTTCAGCGATACCACCCGTTGCCAGCCGCTGGGCAGTTTGCTGTGCCATTCGGGGCCGAGGGTCAGCAACTTACTGTGACTTTCCTTATCGGCGATTTCTTCATTCTGGTAGCCGCCGGCAAAACGCAGTTTGTCGGTCAGTGGCGGGTCCAGCGGAATGTCGTAGAACAGCCCGACGTTTTGCCGGGGTGCCGAGACTTCGGTTTCCCAGCCGTAACTGTGCCCTTGCGCATTGACCCAGTGCCGGGTCCAGTTGGCCTTGGCCCGTGGGCCGACGTCGGTGGAGAAACCCAGGCCCAGGCCCATGGTCCGTGGCTTGCGGGTTTCGAGCTTGACGTCCACCGGGATCGCATTCTCTTTTGACGCCGCAGGTGCCGCGTCCACGCGCACGCCTTCGAAGTAGCCACTCGATTGCAGGTTCTGATTGAGTTCGGCAATCAGCTCCGAGTCATAGGGTGTACCGGCCTTGAATGGCACCATGCGTTGCAGCAGGTCGTCATCGAACGGCGTATCGCCCTCGAAACTGACCTTGTCCAAGGTATAGCGCGGACCGCTTTCATAGATCAGTTCGATATCGGCAACGCCGGCCCGCGGGTCGACCGACAGTTTCGAACGGGTGAAACGGCCGCTGAAAAAGCCATAACGCGAAGCCTGGTTCTGGATCAGGCGCTTGGCGTCCTCGTAATGTCCATGGTTGAGCACGGCACCGGGCTTGAGCGCGTCGCTTTTGGGGATTCGAAAGGATTTGAGGGACGCTGCGGGTCCTTCGACTCGCACCGTGACATTGCGCAAGTGCACCGGCTCGCCGGGGTCGACCTTCAACACCAGGCGTGGCTTTTCGCCCCCCCTCACTTCGCTATCGATGTGCGGCTGGTAATAACCCAAGGCCTGGGCGGCCTTGCGCGCCTGCTCCTCGGCGCCACGACTGAAGCGCTGCAAGGCTTCTTCGTCACGATCGCCGAGGCTGCCGATATAGCCCTCTATATTGGCCTTCAGTTCATCGTTGGACGGTTTGATCCGCACATCCAATTCACTTTGCGCCAGCGCCGTGCAGCTGGATAACAGCATGAGCACGCCACTGGTAAATCTTCCTGGAAACTTCATAGGCGCGGATGCTAGCACGAGCATGGTTCATGAACATGGAAGCGTGATAGAGCCTGACATGCAAAGAAAGTTCGCGGGCTAAGCCGTTGCTGTCTGTAACACCTGGGGATTGGGGTGAAAAAACACGTGTTCGCGAACCGGCCCAACGGCAACTTCACCGATTTCCTCGTAGCCCTGGCGTTTATAGAACTCCAGATAGCGAGGATTCCCGGTATCGAGGATCACTCCCTGTGAGTGTTCATCCACCGCGCACCAGTTGTGCACGGCTTGCAACAATTGTTCGCCGAAATGCTGGCCCTGGAACTGCGGGTGAACCCCCAGCAACGGCAAGACGTGCACCGAGTCGTTCGGCACGCAGGCCTCCACGGCAGCGTGATACTCGAGGTAGCGACGGGTGCAGCGAAATCCCGTGCTGAGCACCATGCGCAGGCGCCACGCCCAACTTTCGGTGACCCCAAGGCGACGTTGCGGCGGCGCAATCAGGGCGATGCCGATCAGGCGGTCGTTGACCAGCAGACCGATGGCCGGCAGGTCCTGGAGAAAATGCTGGGTCACCAGTTCGCGCACCGTGGCGCGAACCCGCTGTTCGTAACCGGGGCGTTCAGCTTCGAACAGATAGCCGAAGGTCGGTTCGTGTCGATAAGCCTGGTACAGCAGCGAACGGGCTTCACGGGCGTAGCCGCTGTCGAGCATGTGAATATCGGCGATGGCGGTCGAGGTTTCGGGCATGACGGTTGATCTCCCCGGCACAGCTCGGATGGCTGCGCTCTTGTTGTTACGAGCGGATCGGCGCTGACACAGTTCCTTACAGATCCGCAATCAGTGTAGGCAATGAAATAGCCTTCGCGAGCAAGCCCGCTCCCACAAAAGCAAAGTCAGGCACATAACCTGTGGGAGCGGGCTTGCTCGCGAAGGGCCATCACTGCCCACACAAGACTGACAGGCAAAACCCAATCCCCCTCACCCCACACTGGCCCGATTCCCACATGTCAGCTAGCATCGCCCTTTTGCCAGGACTGCCGACCATGAAGATCGTCTCCTTCAACATCAACGGGCTGCGCGCCCGTCCCCATCAGCTGGCGGCGCTGATCGAAAAGCACCAGCCCGATGTGATCGGCTTGCAGGAAACCAAGGTCCACGACGAGCAATTCCCGCTGGCCGAGGTGCAGGCGCTGGGCTACCACGTGTATTTCCACGGGCAAAAAGGCCATTACGGCGTCGCCCTGCTCTCGCGCCAGGAACCACTGGCCCTGCATAAAGGGTTCGCCACCGACGAAGAAGATGCCCAGCGGCGTTTCATCTGGGGCACCTTCGCCGACGCCAACGGTGTACCGGTCACCATCATGAACGGCTACTTCCCACAGGGCGAAAGCCGCGACCACCCGACCAAATTCCCGGCCAAGGAGCGTTTCTACGGCGACTTGCAGCAATTGCTGGAAAGCCAGTTCAAGAACGACCAGCCGCTGGTGGTGATGGGCGATGTGAACATTTCCCCGGAAGACTGCGACATCGGCATCGGCCCGGACAACATGAAGCGCTGGCTGAAGACCGGCAAATGCAGCTTCCTGCCGGAAGAGCGCGAGTGGATGGCTCGCCTGAAGAACTGGGGCCTGGTCGACAGTTTCCGTCACCTGAACCCGGACGTGACCGACACCTTCAGCTGGTTCGACTACCGCAGCCGTGGCTTCGAAGACGAACCCAAGCGAGGCCTGCGCATCGACCTGATCCTCGCCTCCCACGGCTTGCTGCCGCGGGTGAAGGCCGCCGGTGTGGACTACGAACTGCGCGGCATGGAAAAACCTTCGGACCATGCGCCGATCTGGCTTGAGTTGAGCTGAAAAGCAAAAGATCGCAGCCTGCGGCAGCTCCTACCTAGACCTGTAGGAGCTGCCGCAGGCTGCGATCTTTTGACTGTCATTTTTCGGAAACCTTACTGACTTAATCTCCCGACACCTCCTTTGGCTATATAAGGTGCCGGCATGATGCTGCGCGTGTTGTTCCTGTTGATGCTGTGCCTCGGCTTGCCACACCTGGCGGCTGCCGGCAATTTGCCGACATCCGGACAAGGCCCGGTGTTGCGCATTCAGGGCTCCAACACCATCGGCGCGGCCCTGGGGCCGGCGCTGGTCGAGGGGCTGCTGGGCGAACAGGGCCTGCGCAGGATTCACCGCGAAACCCTGGCTACCGCCAACGAACTGCGCATCGTGGGTGAAACCGATCAGGGCAGCCGGGTTGTCGTCGAAGTCGCAGCCCATGGTTCGAGCACTGGTTTTGCCGCCCTGAAAACCGCCCATGCCGACCTCGCCGCCTCATCACGCCCGATCAAGGACAGCGAACGGGTGAACCTTACATCCCTGGGCGATCTGAAAAGCCCGGGTGCCGAACAAGTCATCGCCATCGACGGCCTGGCGATCATCCTTCACCCGGACAATCCGCTGACTCAACTCGGCACCGAGCAACTGGCGCGCATGTTCAGTGGCGAAGTCAAAACCTGGGAAGACATCGGCGGCCGCGGCGGGCCGATTCATCTGTATGCGCGGGATGATCAGTCCGGTACCTACGACACCTTCAAGGAACTGGTCCTGAGTGATCGCGGGAAAAGTCTCAGCAGCACGGCGAAACGCTTCGAGTCCAGTGAGCAACTGTCCGACGCCGTGAGTGCAGACCCACAAGGCATTGGTTTTATCGGCCTGCCCTACGTGCGTCGGGCCAAAGCCGTGGCAATTGTCGATGGGCAATCACAGGCCATGCCGCCACTGAACAACCTGATTGCCACGGAAGACTATCCGCTGTCCCGTCGACTGTTTTTTTATCTGCCGCCGAGCGCAAAGAACCCTTGGGCCGATGCACTGGCGGCGTTCGCCCAAAGCAGTAAAGGACAAGCGATTGTCGCCGCCAACGGTTTCATCGCCCAGACCGTCCAGGCCATGAGCGTGACACCCAATGCGTTGATGCCCGAGGGTTATCAGGCCCTCAGCCGTCATGCGCAGCGTTTGTCGGTCAACTTTCGTTTCGAGGAAGGCAGCGCAACGCTGGACAACAAGGCGCAACAAGACTTGTCCCGGGTGCTCGACTATATAAAGCAGCACGACAAAACCAATGGCCAGGTAACACTGGTGGGCTTTGGCGATGCCAAGAGCGACCCGGCGCGAGCCGATCTGTTGTCGAAACTGCGGGCCATGGCAGTGCGGCGGGAGTTGGTGAAAAGCGGTGTGGTGTTTCGCGAGATTCGCGGGTTTGGAGCGCAGATGCCGGTGGCGGCCAATAGCGCCGATGAGGGGAGGATCAAGAATCGGCGGGTTGAGGTTTGGGTGTATTGAATCTGATGTTGCTGCATTGAATGGAATGACGCCTTCGCGAGCAAGCCCGCTCCCACAGGGATTACACTAAGCCTGTGGGAGCGGGCTTGCTCGCGAATGGCAGGCGCCGCGGTCTTAGTGCCCGCTACGCATCATCTCTTTCGGCACATATTTGCCGATTTCGAACTTGCCGATCGCCGCACGGTGCACTTCGTCCGGGCCGTCGGCCAGGCGCAGGGTGCGCTGCATCGCGTACATGTAGGCCAGCGGGAAATCGTTGGAAACCCCTGCCCCGCCATGAATCTGGATCGCCCGGTCGATCACCCGTAGCGCAACGTTCGGCGCGACGACCTTGATCTGCGCGATCTCGCTGCGGGCCACTTTGTTGCCAACGGTGTCCATCATGTACGCCGCCTTCAGCGTCAGCAGGCGTGCCATGTCGATTTCCATCCGCGAATCGGCGATCTTGTCGACGTTACCGCCCAGCCGCGCCAGGGGCTTGCCGAAGGCCGTACGGCTCACTGAGCGCTTGCACATCAGTTCCAGCGCACGCTCGGCCATGCCGATCGAACGCATGCAGTGGTGAATCCGGCCCGGGCCAAGGCGACCTTGAGCGATTTCGAAGCCGCGTCCTTCGCCCAGCAGGACGTTTTCGTACGGCACCCGGACGTTTTCAAACAGCACTTCGGCGTGACCATGGGGCGCATCGTCGTAACCGAATACCGGCAGCGGGCGCACAATCTTCACGCCGGGGGTATCGACCGGCACCAGAATCATCGAGTGCTGGGCATGGCGTGGCGCGTCCGGATTGCTCAGCCCCATGAAAATCAGGATTTTGCAGCGTGGGTCGCAAGCACCCGAGGTCCACCATTTCTTGCCGTTGATCACCCACTCGTCGCCATCGCGCACCGCACGGGCGGCCATGTTGGTGGCATCGGAGGACGCCACGTCCGGTTCGGTCATGGCGAATGCCGAGCGGATCTCGCCGCGCAGCAAGGGTTCGAGCCAGCGTTGCTTCTGCTCTTCGTTGGCGTAACGCACCAGCACTTCCATGTTGCCGGTGTCCGGTGCCGAACAGTTGAACGGCTCTGGCCCCAGCAACGAGCGGCCCATGATTTCCGCCAGTGGCGCGTACTCGAGGTTGGTCAGACCGGCACCAAGCTCAGACTCAGGCAGAAACAAATTCCACAGCCCTTCAGCCTTGGCCTTGAGTTTGAGTTCTTCCATGATCGCGGTCGGCTGCCAGCGGTCGCCCTCGGCGACCTGGCGCTCGAACACGGCTTCGGCGGGATAAACGTAGGTGTCCATGAACGCTGTTACGCGCTCACGCAGTTCCTGAACCTTGGGCGAATAAGCGAAATCCATGAGCGAGATACCTTCTTGGGGGAGGTTGTTTAGATCATGCAATCGATGCTAGAACAGCCATGAAAATTTACCTAGCCTATTCTCGGCGTGTATAAACATTCATCACCGATATATGATCGGCTGATCGTCAAGGTCAGCCCGCCCACACAATAAGAGAGCCGCGTAATGAATCTGAGCAAGGTCGATCTCAACCTTTTCATCGTCTTCGACGCGATCTACACCGAAGCCAACCTGACACGCGCCGGGCAGATTGTCGGCATCACCCAACCGGCGGTGTCGAACGCTCTGGCCCGCCTGCGCGAGACCTTCAACGACCCGCTGTTCGTACGCACGGCCCAGGGCATGGTGCCGACGCCCATGGCGCAGAACATCATCGGCCCGGTGCGCAATGCGCTCTCGCTGCTGCGCGTGTCGGTGCAGGAAAGCCGCATTTTCAACCCGCAGCAAGCGGTCAAGACCTATCGCATCAGCATGACCGACCTCACCGAAGCGGTGATCCTGCCGCCGCTGTTCCAGCGTCTGCGCCGCCTGGCGCCGACGGTGATCATCGAGAGTTTTCTGTCCAAACGCCGCGAGACCACCAAGGAACTGGCAGCCGGCCGCCTGGACTTTGCGGTCGATGCGCCGCTCAACACCGACCCGCAGGTGCGTCACGTCAAGTTGATGGAAGACCGCTACGTGTGCGCCATGCGCAAAGGGCATCCGCTGGCGGGCAAGGAAAAACTCACGCTGGATGATTACCTCAGCCTGACCCACATCCATATTTCCAGTCGCCGCAGCGGCCTCGGCTATGTCGACCTGGCGCTGGGCAAGATGGGCATCCAGCGCAAGATCGCCCTGCGTTCCCAACATTACCTGATGGCCTCGCAGGTATTGCAGCAGACGGACATGGTCATGACCGTGCCGGAACGCTTCGCCCGCCGCAACGACCTGCACGCCTTTTATCTGCCGGTCAATGATGTGCCGCCGGTGGAAACCCACCTTTACTGGCACGAAAGCACTGACCAGGACCCGGCGAATCGCTGGATGCGCGAGCAGATGATCGAGCTGTGCCAGCAGGTGACGGCGCAGGAGAAGAAGCTGGACAAGCAGCCGGCTTGAGAAAAATCAAAAGATCGCAGCCTGCGGCAGCTCCTACAGGGTGAATACAATTCCCATGTAGGAGCTGCCGCAGGCTGCGATCTTTTCTCCCTTGACGTAAACGTCAACCTGCCATTAGCTTAGCGCCATGACCTTTTGCGAGCGCTTCCATGAGCAGCCAGACCTACAGCATTTCCGACCTCGCCCGCGAGCTTGACATCACCACCCGCGCCATTCGCTTTTATGAGGAACAAGGCCTGCTCAGCCCCGAGCGCCGTGGCCAGGAACGCATTTACTCGCCCCGCGACAAAGTCAGCCTGAAGCTGATCCTGCGGGGCAAACGCATCGGTTTCTCGCTGGCTGAATGCCGCGAGCTGATCGAGCTCTACGACCCGTCCAGCGGTAACACCAAACAGTTGCACAGCATGCTGGCGAAAATCAGCGAGCGCCGTGAGCAGCTTGAACAGCAGTTGCTGGACATCGAACAGATGAAACTGGAACTGGATACTGCCGAAGAGCGCTGCGTACAGGCGCTGGAGCAAACCCTCAAAAGCCAGGAATCGATTCAGTAAATCCACACCGCCCCCTGTAGCAGCGAGCTGTGGCGAGGGGGCTTGCCCCCGTTTGAGTGCGCAGCACTCACAAGATCTTCGATACATCGGAAATTTTGGGGCTGCTTCGCAGCCCAACGGGGGCAAGCCCCCTCGCCACAGCTCGCTCCTACAGGGTTCTCCGAACAATCAGCACAGGTCGAAGCCCATGTCCCTCCCCTCCCACGTACGCATTGTCGAAGTCGGCCCGCGCGACGGCCTGCAAAACGAAGCCCAACACATCAGTGTTGCCGACAAGGTGCAACTGGTCGATGCACTGACCGCAGCCGGGCTCGGCTATATAGAAGTCGGCAGTTTCGTGTCGCCCAAGTGGGTGCCGCAAATGGCCGGCTCCGCCGAGGTTTTCGCGCAGATCCAGCGCAAACCGGGTGTGGTCTATGGCGCGCTCGCTCCCAACCTGCGCGGTTTCGAAGATGCCCTCGCCGCCGGGGTGAAGGAAGTGGCCGTGTTCGCCGCAGCGTCCGAGGCGTTTTCCCAGCGCAATATCAATTGCTCGATCAGCGAAAGCCTGGAGCGTTTCGCGCCGATCATGGAGGCCGCCAGACAACAGGGGGTGACCGTGCGCGGGTACGTGTCCTGCGTGCTGGGGTGCCCCTATGAAGGTCACGTCCCCCCGGAGCAAGTCGCTTTGGTCGCTCGCGAACTCTATGCCATGGGCTGCTACGAGGTCTCGCTGGGGGACACCATCGGCACCGGCACCGCTGGCGCGACCCGGAAAATGTTCGAAGTGGTATCAAAGGATGTACCCCGTGAAAAGCTCGCCGGGCACTTCCACGACACCTACGGCCAGGCCGTGGCCAATATCTACGCCAGCCTGCTGGAAGGTATCTCGGTGTTCGACAGCTCCATCGCTGGTCTCGGCGGCTGCCCCTATGCCAAGGGAGCCAGCGGTAACGTCGCGACCGAAGACGTGGTTTACCTGCTGAACGGCCTGGGTATCGACACCGGAATCGACCTCGACGCCCTGATGCTCGCCGGTCAACAGATTTGCAGCGTATTGGGTCGCCCTACCGGTTCCCGCGTGGCCAGGGCTCGCAGCGCACAGTGAGTGTGTCAGGGTGTTACCGCGCAGACTCAAACGTGGGCACAAGCGAGTAACACGGAAACAAAATGTAGGGTTTTGCCTGAGGCGGAAAACCTTACAAAATCGCAAAGCGTTGATTTTAAAGGCTTTTAAAAAGTTGGCACGGCTCCTGCTATATCTATCGCATAACAAGAATAAAAAAATTGCGGCAACCCTAATAAAAACAAGACGTAACGACTCTGACATAACAAAAACAACACGGCAGAGACGCAGCTAACAGATTTTTTTGGAGAAGATGTGCTTTTCAGGGTGCTTTTCGAAGTGACCCGCGGCCAGACAGAGAATAATAAAACTACCTTCAGGTAGCTCCCGTACTGGTTGGATCGCTCAGCGAAAAAGCAGATCAGCGCTCAAAAAAATACGTTTGCTCTTGATCCCGGATGGGGATCGCCAAAAACAGCGGTAAAGGGCAACGGTTGCCAAAAACAAAAACAGACCGACCCTCAATAATAAAAAAAGAGCACGCGCAACGACAAATTAAAGGGGAGCTTCGGCTCCCCTTTGTGCTGTCTGGCGTTCAGGTTTTCCTCGACCAAAACTGTGGGAGCGGGCTTGCTCGCGAAGACGGTGCTTCAGTCAATACATGTATCGACTGATCCGGTGCCTTCGCGAGCAAGCCCGCTCCCACATTAGGTTGTGTTCAGCCTTTGTTGATGCGCAACTCCTCGATACTGATCTCGCGCATCCGGAATTTCTGGATCTTGCCGGTCACGGTCATTGGAAACTCTTCCACGAACTTGAAGTAACGCGGTGTCTTGAAGTGCGCGATGCGCTCCTTGCACCAGGCTTGCAGTTCTTGTTCGGTAGCACTGTGACCGGGGTGGAACTTGATCCAGGCGACGATCTCTTCGCCGTAGCGCGAGCATGGAATGCCGATCACCTGAACATCCGCAACGGCCGGATGCGTGAAGAAAAACTCTTCCAGCTCCCGCGGGTAAATATTCTCACCGCCACGGATGATCATGTCCTTGTTGCGCCCGGCAATACACACGTAGCCCTCATCGTTCATGCTCGCCAGATCACCGGTGTGCATCCAGCCTGCCTGATCGATGGCTTCTGCGGTGCCTTCGGGATTGTTCCAGTAACCCAGCATCACGCTGTAACCGCGAGTGCACAGCTCACCGATGGTGCCTCGCGGCACCAGGTTGCCGGCTTCGTCGATGATCTTGCTTTCAAGCTGCGGCTGCGTGCGACCGACAGTGGTCACGCGCAATTCCAGGTCGTCTGAAGGACCGGTCTGCAATGACACCGGACTGGTTTCCGTCATGCCATAGGCAATCTGCACTTCGCTCATGTGCATTTCGCTGATGACCCGGCGCATCACTTCGATAGGACAGGTCGCGCCTGCCATGATCCCCGTGCGCAGGCTCGACAGATCGAATTCGGCACGTTGAGGTTGATCGAGCATGGCGATGAACATGGTCGGCACGCCGTACAGCGCCGTGGCTTTTTCGTCAGCCACAGTGCCGAGGGTCAGTAACGGATCGAACGCGTCGTTCGGATAAATCATCGTGCTGCCATGGGTGATGCAGCCGAGATTACCCATGACCATGCCGAAGCAGTGATACAAGGGCACCGGGATCACCAGGCGATCGGCCGCCGTCAGGCCCAGGCTCTCACCGACCATGTAACCGTTATTGAGAATGTTGTAGTGGCTGAGGGTCGCGCCCTTGGGAAAACCGGTGGTGCCAGAGGTGTACTGGATATTCACCGGCTGATCGAAATGCAGGCTGTTCTGGCGCTCATGCAGTTGCTCGACCGTCACGCTGCCAGCCAGACCGGTCAATTGCGACCAGGGCAGGAACCCCGACGGCGGCTGGGCATCCAGGCTGATAACGCCACGCAGCTCCGGCAACCGCTCGCTTTGCAGTTTGCCGATGGATTGCTCGGCCAGCTCCGGCACCAGGCCCTGCAGCATCGCGTGATAGTTTGAGGTCTTGAAGGCGCCGGCACACACCAGCCATTGGCAGCCGGACTGCTTGAGTACGTATTCGAGTTCGGAACTGCGATACGCCGGATTGATATTGACCAGGATCACGCCGATTTTCGCGGTGGCAACCTGGCTGATGCACCACTGCGCACAGTTCGGCGCCCAGATACCAAGACGGTCCCCGGCTTGCAGCCCCAGCGCCAGCAGCGCCCTGGCGTGCAGGTCCGCGGCCTCGGCCAACTGCCGCCAGGTGTAACGCAGCTGTTGATGGCGCACCACCAGCGCCTCCCCGTCCGGGTACCGCGCGACCGTGTTGTCGAACGCCTGGCCGATGGTCATCGCCAGCAAGGCTTTGTCCTGGGAACCACGGGTGTAACTGCGTTGCGGGCTTGCACTGGGTTGATCCATGACGACCCCTATTGTCTTTATTTATGGGCTTGCCGCGGCTACCTGTGAGAGCAACCTGTGGCGAGGGGGCTTGCCCCCGTTTGAGTGCGCAGCACTCACAAGATCTTCGACATATCGGAAATTTTGGGGCTGCTGCGCAGCCCAACGGGGCGATGCGGCGTTCCGACAAGCCCCCTCGCCACAGGCCATCACCACAGGATGGGTCCGCGTTCTATCTTGAACTGGCTCTACTCTCGCTCAAGTTGACGTTAACGTAAAGGGTGATTGACAGCCATTCGTCACAGGCTTACGTTAACGTAAAGGTGAGAACCCATTGACAGTCCCACCAACCGACAAAAAAGCCAAAAGGTGACCCATGAGCTATCCATCCCTGAACTTCGCCCTCGGTGAAACCATCGACATGCTGCGCGATCAGGTCCAGTCCTTCGTCGCCAAGGAGATCGCCCCGCGCGCCGCTCAGATCGACATCGACAACCTGTTCCCCGCCGACCTGTGGCGCAAATTCGGCGACATGGGCCTGCTGGGCATTACCGTGCCTGAAGAGTACGGCGGCGCTGGCCTGGGTTACCTGGCCCACGTGGTCGCGATGGAAGAAATCAGTCGTGGCTCGGCCTCGGTGGCCCTGTCCTATGGCGCTCACTCCAACCTCTGCGTCAACCAGATCAACCGCAACGGCAACCACGAACAGAAATCCAAATACCTGCCGAAGCTGATCAGCGGCGAGCATATCGGCGCATTGGCCATGAGCGAACCGAATGCCGGTTCCGACGTGGTCTCGATGAAACTTCGCGCCGACAAGCGTGGCGACCACTACGTGCTCAACGGCAGCAAGACCTGGATCACCAACGGTCCGGACGCCAACACCTACGTGATCTACGCCAAGACCGACCTGGAAAAGGGCCCCCACGGCATCACCGCCTTCATCGTCGAGCGCGACTGGAAAGGTTTCAGCCGCAGCAACAAGTTCGACAAGCTCGGCATGCGCGGTTCGAACACCTGCGAGCTGTTCTTCGATGACGTCGAAGTGCCGGAAGAAAACATCCTCGGCGTACTCAACGGCGGCGTGAAAGTGCTGATGAGCGGCCTCGACTACGAGCGCGTCGTCCTTTCCGGTGGCCCGACCGGGATCATGCAGGCGTGCATGGACCTGATCGTGCCGTACATCCACGACCGCAAGCAGTTCGGCCAAAGCATCGGCGAATTCCAGCTGATCCAGGGCAAGGTCGCCGACATGTACACCCAGCTCAACGCCAGCCGCGCCTACCTGTACGCCGTGGCCCAGGCTTGCGAGCGCGGTGAAACCACGCGCAAGGACGCCGCCGGCGTGATCCTCTACAGCGCCGAACGTGCCACGCAAATGGCTCTGGACGCGATCCAGATTCTCGGTGGCAACGGCTACATCAATGAATTCCCGGCCGGCCGTCTGTTGCGTGACGCCAAGCTGTACGAAATCGGCGCGGGCACCAGTGAGATCCGTCGCATGCTGATCGGTCGCGAACTGTTCAACGAAACCCGCTAAACGGAGCTGTCCATGGCTACCCTGCATACCCAGCTCAACCCTCGTTCAGCGGAGTTCGCCACCAACAGCGCGGCGATGCTCCAGCAGGTCGACGCGTTGCACACCCTGCTCGCCCAAGTGGCGCAAGGTGGTGGCCCGAAGGCTCAGGAACGCCACACCTCGCGGGGCAAACTGCTGCCTCGCGAGCGCATCAACCGTTTGCTCGATCCGGGCTCGCCGTTTCTGGAAATCAGCCAACTGGCGGCGTATGAGGTGTATGGCGAAGACGTCCCCGCTGCGGGCGTGATCGCCGGGATCGGTCGTGTGGAAGGCGTCGAGTGCATGATCGTCGCCAACGACGCCACGGTGAAAGGTGGCTCGTACTATCCACTAACGGTGAAAAAACACCTGCGCGCCCAGACCATCGCCCAGCAGAACCGTCTGCCGTGCATCTACCTGGTGGACTCCGGCGGCGCCAACCTGCCGCGTCAGGATGAAGTGTTCCCGGACCGCGAGCACTTCGGGCGGATTTTCTTCAACCAGGCCAACATGAGCGCCATGGGCATTCCGCAGATTGCCGTGGTCATGGGCTCCTGCACCGCTGGTGGCGCCTACGTGCCGGCGATGGCCGACGAAGCGATCATGGTCCGCGAACAAGCGACGATCTTCCTCGCCGGCCCGCCGCTGGTGAAGGCCGCGACCGGTGAAGTGGTCAGTGCCGAAGACCTCGGCGGGGCCGATGTGCACTGCAAGATCTCCGGGGTGGCCGACCACTACGCCGAGAGCGATGAACACGCCCTGGCGCTGGCGCGCCGCAGCGTGGCCAACCTCAACTGGCGCAAGCAAGGCGAGGTTCAGCAACGCACACCAATCGCCCCGCTCTACAGCAGCGACGAGTTGTACGGCGTGGTGCCGGCCGATGCCAAGCAGCCGTTCGACGTGCGCGAAGTCATCGCGCGGCTGGTGGACGGTTCGGTGTTCGACGAGTTCAAGGCGCTGTTCGGGACCACGCTGGTCTGCGGTTTTGCTTACCTGCACGGTTACCCGATCGCGATCCTCGCCAACAACGGCATTCTTTTCGCTGAAGCGGCGCAAAAAGGCGCGCACTTCATTGAACTGGCGTGTCAGCGCGGCATTCCGTTGTTGTTCCTGCAAAACATCACCGGCTTCATGGTCGGCCAGAAATACGAAGCCGGCGGTATTGCCAAGCACGGCGCGAAACTGGTGACGGCGGTGGCTTGCGCCAAGGTGCCGAAGTTCACGGTGATCATCGGCGGCAGCTTCGGTGCCGGCAACTACGGCATGTGCGGTCGCGCCTACGATCCGCGCTTCTTGTGGATGTGGCCAAACGCACGCATCGGTGTGATGGGTGCCGAACAGGCGGCCGGCGTGCTGGTGCAGGTCAAGCGCGAACAGGCCGAACGCAGCGGCCATGGTTTCAGTGCCGAGCAGGAAGCCGAGATCAAGCAACCGATCCTCGACCAGTACGAAGAACAGGGTCACCCCTACTATTCCAGCGCGCGCCTGTGGGACGACGGTGTCATCGACCCGGCCCAGACCCGCGACGTACTGGCCCTGGCCTTGTCCGCGTCGTTGAACGCGCCAATCGAACCGAGCCGCTTCGGCGTGTTCCGGATGTGATTTTTTTGTTGTAGGAGCGAGCCGGCTCGCGATGGACGTTGACGATAACGCGTGGTTTCTGAAAAAACGCGCCGCCCTGTAGCCCATCGCGAGCAAGCTCGCTCCTACACAAGAGCCGTGGAGACGGACAACATGAGCGACTTCAACACCCTCGAACTGCTGAGCGATCCAAGGGGTTTTGCGACTCTCTGGCTCAGCCGTGAAGAAAAGAACAACGCCTTCAACGCCGAAATGATCCGCGAACTGATCATCGCCCTCGACAAAGTCGCGAGCGATGCCAGCCTGCGTTTCCTGATCGTGCGCGGCCGTGGCAAGCATTTCAGCGCCGGTGCCGACCTTGCCTGGATGCAGCAATCGGCCGAACTCGATTACGCCACCAACCTCGATGACGCCCGGGAACTGGCGGAGTTGATGTACAACCTGGCCAAGCTGAAAGTGCCGACCCTGGCCGTGGTGCAAGGCGCAGCCTTTGGCGGAGCGCTGGGCCTGATCAGTTGCTGCGACATGGCCATCGGTGCCGATGACGCGCAGTTCTGCCTGTCGGAAGTGCGCATCGGCCTGGCACCCGCAGTGATCAGCCCATTCGTGGTGCAAGCCATCGGCGAGCGCGCGACCCGGCGTTATGCCCTGACGGCCGAGCGCTTTGGCGGGCAACGGGCACGGGAAATCGGCCTGTTGTCGGAGAGCTATGCCAGTGCCGAACTGGAGCAGAAAGTCGAACAGTGGATCGACAACCTGCTGCTCAACAGCCCGGCCGCCATGCGCGCCAGCAAGGATCTTTTGCGCGAAGTCGGCGACGGCTCATTGACCCCGGCATTGCGCCGCTACACCGAAAACGCCATCGCCCGCATCCGCGTCAGCCCCGAAGGGCAGGAAGGCCTGCGCGCCTTCCTGCAAAAACGTCCACCGAGCTGGCAAGCCGAAACCACCAAGGAGCCCCGTTGATGAGCGCACCTGTACTCACCACCCTGCTGGTGGCCAACCGTGGCGAAATCGCTTGCCGGGTGATGCGCACCGCCAAGGCCCTGGGCCTGACGACCGTGGCCGTGCACAGCGCCACCGACCGTGACGCCCGGCACAGCCGCGAAGCCGACATTCGCGTTGACCTGGGTGGCAGCAAAGCCGCCGACAGTTATCTGCAGATCGACAAACTGATCGCCGCCGCCAAGGCCAGCGGCGCCCAGGCGATTCACCCCGGCTATGGTTTTCTGTCGGAGAACGCCGGATTCGCCCGCGCCATCGAAAACGCCGGCCTGATTTTCCTCGGCCCACCGGCCTCGGCCATCGACGCCATGGGCAGCAAGTCCGCGGCCAAAGCCTTGATGGAAACCGCCGGCGTGCCACTGGTGCCCGGTTATCACGGCGAAGCCCAGGACCTGGAAACCTTCCGTGCCGCCTGCGAACGCATCGGCTACCCGGTACTGCTCAAGGCCACCGCGGGTGGTGGCGGTAAAGGCATGAAAGTGGTCGAGGACGTCAGCCAGCTGGCCGAAGCCCTGGCCTCGGCCCAGCGCGAGGCGCAATCGTCGTTCGGCGATTCGCGGATGCTGGTGGAGAAATACCTGCTCAAGCCACGTCACGTGGAAATCCAGGTGTTCGCCGACCAACACGGCAACTGCCTGTACCTCAATGAGCGTGACTGCTCGATTCAGCGCCGGCACCAGAAGGTCGTCGAAGAAGCCCCGGCACCGGGCCTGAGTCCGGAACTGCGGCGCGCCATGGGTGAAGCGGCTGTGCGCTCGGCGCAGGCCATCGGCTACGTCGGTGCCGGCACCGTCGAGTTTTTGCTGGATGCCCGCGGCGAATTCTTCTTCATGGAGATGAACACCCGCCTGCAAGTCGAACACCCGGTCACCGAAGCCATCACCGGTCTCGACCTGGTAGCCTGGCAAATTCGTGTGGCGCGCGGCGAAGCGTTGCCGATGACTCAGGATCAGGTGCCGCTGGTGGGCCACGCGATCGAAGTGCGGCTGTACGCCGAAGATCCGGGCAATGATTTCCTGCCGGCGACCGGTCGCCTGGAGTTGTATCGCGAATCCGCCCCGGGGCCTGGGCGCCGGGTGGACAGCGGCGTTGAAGAAGGTGATGAGATCTCGCCGTTCTACGACCCGATGCTCGGCAAGCTGATTGCCTGGGGTGAGGATCGTGAACAGGCACGGTTGCGCCTGTTGAGCATGCTCGACGAGTTCGCCATCGGCGGGTTGAAGACCAACATCAATTTCCTGCGGCGCATCATCGGTCACCCGGCGTTCGCCGCTGCCGAACTCGATACCGGCTTCATTCCGCGCTATCAGGAACAGTTGTTGCCGGCGCCAGTGGAACTCGGCGATGAGTTCTGGCAAGCCGCCGCCCAGGCATTTGCCCAGAGCCAGCCGCACGCAACCCGTGCCGATGACCCGGCTTCACCGTGGGCGGCGCCTAATGGTCTGCGTGCCGGTTTGCCGAGAGAAATCACTCTGCACTTGAGTTGTGAAGGCCAGGACTGTGCGCTGACGCTGGGCGACATCAATGCCCACAGCGCCCGACTCAAGGGCGAGCATCTGTTGACCGAGCAGGCTGGCGTACGCCGTCAACACCGCGCGATACGCCGTGGCGAGCAGGTGTATTTGCAGTGGGATGGCGAATTGCACCGCATCGAGGCCTACGACCCGATCAGCGCCGTCGAGGCCAGCCACAGCCATCAGGGCGGACTGACCGCACCGATGAACGGCAGCATCGTCCGCGTGCTGGTGGAGGCCGGGCAATCGGTCGAGGCCGGAGCGCAGTTGGTGGTACTTGAAGCGATGAAAATGGAGCACAGCATTCGCGCGCCCCATGCCGGGGTGATCAAGGCGCTGTATTGCCAGGAAGGCGAGATGGTCAGTGAAGGCAGTGCGCTGGTCGAACTGGAAGAAGCGTGAAATGAAGATCGGTCCTACGCATTGCCAGGACCGATCTGATCAGAACCTGGCTGTTGCCTGAACCACCACGCCGATGATTCGACATTCGTCGGCGTACAAGGCTTTCGGATACGTCGGATTGAGCGGGACCAGATAACGCTGACCGCCCTCTTCGATCAGCTTGCGGAACGTGGCCTCGGTGCTGTCCGGCCACTGGGCAATGACCAGTTTGCCAGGCACGGCTTCCACGGCCGGGTCCACCAGAATCAGCATGCCTTCCGGGATGCTGATGCCATTGGGCGCGGTCATCGCGTCGCCCGCCACTCTCAACCAGAATGCCGGCCCCCGGGCGTGGTAATCGGACAGTTCATAGCGCTCCTTGCCGTACACCGGAACCTCGCCGTCGCGCACTTCGGCAGGCTCGCGCCAGTCACTGACCGGGTAGCGAAAGTACGGGTTGTACTTGTGGGCCAGGGGGATTTCGTCGTCCGCTGACGCCTGAGGTTCCCGGATCACCAGCGCCACTTCGAGAAACTCCAGGCCCAGCGCCTTCAGCACCCGGTTCATGTCTTCGATGCCTGGTTCACGACGTTTGTTGAGCCAGTGGCCAATGCCGCCCTGGGACATCCCGAGGCGCTCGGCGAGTATCTCTTGAGTGATTTTGAGTTCACTCATCTTGGCCTTGACCAATTCAATCCATTTATCCATGTGCGGCACGATACGTGGGCGCCTCCGACCATCAAAACACAAATTGTAGTATTTAAATTCTCGTCACAAATACAGTTCGTATTAGGATCGACTCACGGATCTGAATCTAACACGGAGCTTGCCATCGCCATGAACTCACCCGCCAATGACCTGCCAGGCATGCAAATCGACACTACCCTCACCTCATCCCTGGACTCGGCGGCGGCACAACGCGCGCTGGACTATTACTTGAAACCTGCTGTTTCGGAGGAAGTGGCCGAGTCGCGTTTTTTTGATGTGAACCGCAACATCAGCGGCGAAGAAGCGCTGGTCCATGCCTTGGACCTGTTGCGCTGCGCTGCCGCCACCGCGTACGAATCAGCCAGCCACCTGCAAGGCGTAAACCGCGACCTGGCGTTTTCGACGGTGCACATGATCGACATGGCCAAGGCGATGGTCGATCGGTCGCTGGAAAAGTATGAAAACGCTTGAGGTGAGAAGGCAGATCAAGAGGACAGGAAAGAATTTTCCTGTCGCGCAGGTAAAAACGTTTGACTTGCAAACGAGAATGATTATTATTGCATCGACTGATCGCGAGATCAGTCGATGGACCAGGTGACCTTAGGTCGGTCTCCTGGACTATCTCCTCATCAGGCTAATCACGGTTTTTGACCCGGCTTTTTGCCGGGTCTTTTTTTGCCAGTTTTTTTCTGGCTTTGGCTTCAGGCTAATGAAGTCTTTGGGTGCCGCAAATTCGATGGCGCGGATGATATCAAAAGAATTCCAGTTGGCAAGAGAAGCCCGGCATCATGGGTTCAATCCAGCGACAGATAGCACTTGAGAAGCAATCGCACAGTCTCTAAGCTGCGTCAGCGTCAAGGAGGACGCCCCCACCTCTGCACCCCGCAATTTCCCTCGGTTTCACCCCTCTCTTGCGTGTAAAGTAGCCGCGATAAAAATCATATTCAGGACCCGATTATGACCGTGGCCAAATCCTCTTTCGACATCAGTGCCAACTTCGACAGCGGCAACATCCAAGTCATCGACATCAGCGATCCGCTCAAACCGCTTCTGGCCATTCGTCCGGACACCCGCAGTGCCCATTTCCAGTGGTTCCACTTCAAGGCCAGCGGCCTGCATGTCGGCCAGGACCACTGGTTTCGCCTGAACAATGCCAGCCAGTCCTCCTATAACAAGGCCTGGACCGGCTATCAGGCGGTGGCGTCCTACGATCACGTCAACTGGTTCCGCGTACCCACCATTTTCGAAGGCGACTGTCTGCGTTTCAGCCTCGAAGCCGAGCAGACCCACGCCTGGTTCGCCTACTTCGAACCCTACAGCCGCGGCCGCCACGACTGGCTGATCGAGCAGGCGCTGAGCAAGGCCGGAACCGAACTGCTGGCCACCGGCAAGAGCGTCGAAGGCCGTGACATCCAGCTGTTGCGCAAAGGCACCGGGGCCGAAGGTCGACGCAAGGTGTGGATGATTGCCCAGCAACATCCGGGCGAACACATGGCCGAGTGGTTCATGGAAGGCGTGATCGAACGCCTGGAAAAACACGATGACCCTGTGCTGAACAAACTGCTGGCCAGCGCCGACCTGTACCTGGTGCCGAACATGAACCCGGACGGCGCTTTCCACGGTCACCTGCGCACCAACGCCATGGGCCAGGACCTCAATCGTGCCTGGCAGAGCGCCAGCCAGGAAATCAGCCCGGAGGTTCTGTTCGTTCAGCAGCAGATGGAAAAGTACGGTGTCGATATGTTCCTCGACGTTCACGGCGATGAGGAGATCCCTCACGTGTTCACCGCCGGCTGCGAAGGCAATCCCGGTTACACGCCGCGGATCGAAAAGCTCGAGGAGCACTTCCGCAGCCACCTGAAGCACACCACCAAAGACTTCCAGACCAAGTACGGCTACACCCGCGACGAACCGGGCCAGGCCAACATGACGCTGGCCTGCAACAGCGTCGGCCAGAAGTACGACTGCCTGTCACTGACCCTGGAAATGCCGTTCAAGGATCATGATGATCATCCGAATCCGTTGACGGGCTGGTCGGGCAAGCGGTCGAAGCAGTTGGGCAAGGATGTACTCACCACCCTTGCGGATATGGTCGATACCCTGCGCTGATCACCCTCACAAAGCGCTGCAGCCGGTGCACTTGTGGCGAGGGGGCTTGCCCCCGTTGGGGTGCGCAGCAGCCCTAAAATCAGATGACGCGGTAAATCAGGTATACCGCGCCGGATCGGTTTACGTCTGCTGCGCAGCCGGACGGGGGCAAGCCCCCTCGCCACAATGGTTAGCCTGCATCCTCTTAACCGCGATCCTTACCCCGCAACATGCTGTCCAGCACCTCATCACGCCGCACCCAACCGTGAAACAGCGCAGCCGCCAGATGCAGCAACACGGTCAGAAACAGCAGATACGCCAGATACCCATGCGCCTTGCGCAAAAACGCAAACAGCTGTGCATTCGCCGACACAATCGACGGTAGCTGCAACGAACTGCTGAGCATGACCGGCTCGCCCGATGCCGAAATCATCGCCCAGCCCAGCAGCGGCAAGACCAGCATCAGTGCATACAACAAGACATGCGAAGCCTTGGCCGCCAGCGCTTGCCAACCCGGCAGGTCAGCCGGCAGCGGAGGCTGTGTGGTGGAGAAACGCACCACCAGACGCACAATCACCAACAGCAAAATCGCGATGCCCAAGGGTTTGTGCAAATGGATCAGCCATTCATGCCGTTCGGACACCGAGGCGACCATGCCGGCGCCGATAAACAGCATGGCGATGATCAACAGCGCCATCAGCCAGTGCAGCAGGCGCGCCAGCGGGGCGAAGTGGTTCGGTTGAGTGCTCATTGCTGGACCTCCTGCTTGGCGGCGGGCAACTGACTGACTTCGCTGGTGCGACGCAGGTAGGAATTGGCGTACCCGGCTGAACGCGCGGCGAGCAACGGGTCGTCGGAACCTTCGATCCCGGCAGGCAACACCAGCGGATCGTAATTGATGTCACGGCATTCGCCGTTGAGTTGCGGCTGAGTCTTTTCAAGCACCAGCGTGCCAGCGTTCAGCACCTTGCGTCCTTCGGGCCAGGCTTTGCTGGCGTCGTTCACCGGATCGCCGGGGTTGGCCAGGGTGATGTTCAGTTGCCAGCGCAAGGGGCCTGCGGCGATTCGCTGGACCAGGTCTTTCTCCAGGAAATCACTGCCCTCCGGCGCCGTGGCCCCGGGTGCGTCCTGGGCCAGAGGCACCATGTTCCAGCGCACAGCCTGGCGTTGACCCGCCGCGTTGACCAGGTAGAACGCATTGACGCTGTTGTAGTTTTCGGTCACGTAACTGGCCGACGGCTTGGCGGTTTTGATCCAGGCCAGGAAAGGTGCCGCTTCCGGGTGCGAAGCAAAGAATGCGGGCACGGCCTTGGGGTCCGGCTTGCCGGTGGCCGGGTCTGGCGACTGGGCTTTTTGCAATTGATAGAACGCCTCGGGCGTGCCCACCGGGAACACCGGCATGCTGTTCATTCCGGTGCGCCACTGCTGGCCGTTGGCCTGAGTGAAACGCAAGGCCATGCTGCGGATCGGCACGGCACTGTCCGGCGCGTAGGGGTTACCGGCCGGCAAGGCGAAACGCCCGACCACCGACGTCTGCGCCTCATTGAACACCTGAGCGGTGGAATAGCTGCGCGCCTCGCCACTGCTCTCGAAATGCCCGATCACGCACACACCTTTGGAATGGTTGCGGCGGAAACCCGGATGCACACCGTTGTTGGTTT
Source organism: Pseudomonas sp. PDM32 (assembly GCF_019219225.1). Taxonomy (NCBI): domain Bacteria; kingdom Pseudomonadati; phylum Pseudomonadota; class Gammaproteobacteria; order Pseudomonadales; family Pseudomonadaceae; genus Pseudomonas; species Pseudomonas sp. PDM32. Next base: position 46,444 of record NZ_JAHUWE010000008.1, on the reverse strand, counting down.
CCAGCACGTTGATCAGTTTCTTCGGGGTCAGGCGCTGTGGGTCGAAGGTGCCGTTGACGTAGGCAAACGCCCCGGCCAGTGCGGCAACGACCACGGCAATGCCAGCCAGACGCAACGTCAGGCTCGCCGCACTCAAGGGTGGCCGGGTGGGCGGTGATGATCGATCTACCATGAAAGACTCCAGGGCCATCGGCCACAAGTGAGAAGAATCAAGCAGACGAACCGCACACAGTTTTATTCCCACGTACGGTATTTATTTTTTCTGACGTGGAATAACCTCCAATAGCGAGCGTCTTCCTGGTCCACTGTCCAGCGTAGTGACTAGTCAGGACTTCATGAACGATATCGACGAACAACTCAGAGAAATCATTCCCCGATTGCGACGGTTCGCCGTGTCGCTGACGCGCAACCCGAGCAGCGCTGACGACCTGGTGCAAACGAGCCTGGAACGGGCGCTGTCGAGTTGGGCTGGCAAACGCGCCGAGGGCGACTTGCGCGCCTGGCTGTTCTCGATTCTGTATCGACAGTTTCTCGATGCGCACCGCCGCTCCCGGCGCTACGCGCGCATGCTCGATTTTTTCACCGGCCGTGACGATGCCCAGCCCTCGGTGGAGCGCACCGTCATTGCCCAATCGACCCTCAATGCCTTCGATCAACTGCCCACCGAACAACGTGCGCTGCTGCTCTGGGTCTCGGTAGAAGGCTTGAGTTACAAGGAGGTCGCCGAGATTCTCGACGTCCCCACCGGCACCGTGATGTCCCGCCTGTCCCGGGCTCGCCAGGCCCTGCGCCAACTCAGCGATGGCGAAATCAACCGCCCCTCCCTGCGGAGACTCAAATGATCAGCATGCCCCCAAGCGAGCGTGACTTGCACGCCTACGTCGACCACCAACTCAGCGAGGACGACCGACGCCTGGTGGAGACTTTTCTCACAAGCAATCCGACGGTTGCCGATCAAGTGCGGGCCTGGCAACAAGATGCCCAGCAACTGCGCGCGGCCCTGAGTGGCGTGTTGCAACAACCGGCCAATCCGGAACTCGATCCGGCCATGATTCGCCAACGCCTGAAACGCCAATCGCGGCGACATCTGGCCAGCGCGGCCGTGTTGCTGATCGCGGTCAGCATCGGCGGTTTCAGTGGCTGGCAGGCCCGTGAGATGACCTTCACTGGCGCACAGCTGCCGATGACCGATGCGCTGCAGGCGTATCGTCTGATTGCCCAGCAAGGGATCCTGCCAGCCGACTACAGGGCCAGCGACGACGGCGACATGCAGAGCTGGCTCGACCGTTATTTCACCCAGGCCAATCGCTTGCCTGACCTGTCGGGGGCAGGCTTCAAACCGGCCAGCGGGCGCTTGCTCAGCACCGAACAAGGGCCGGCGGCGATGGTGGTCTACGAGAATCAGGGCGGGCAGAAAATCAGCTTCTACGTGCGCCCCCCGGGACCGAAAAACTTCATGTTGCCAAGAGGCAGTCGCAGTGATGGCGACTTGCGGGCCGAGTATTGGTCGGGGGGCGGTTACAACTATGCGATGGTCAGCCCGGCGGATACGCCGGCGGCGCAGATGCTGAAGCAGACCGTGCAGTTTTAGTCACACCCACAGAACATGAATGGAACACTGTTCTATTGTGGGAGCGGGCTTGCTCGCGAAAGCGGAGTGTCAGTCGACATTCATTTATCTGATACACCGCCTTCGCGAGCAAGCCCGCTCCCACAGGGGATCGGTGGTGACTCACCCCTGTCCAAATACTTGAGAAGGCCGGCGCAGCAATGGATCGAACGGATTGATCCGCGGCCCGATCAATGCCGCTTCGCGCTTGAGCATCTCCACCACCGTCGGCAAACGATCCGGGCCCAGGCGGTCACTCACGGTCGCCACGCTCAACGCCGCCACCGCCCGACCCTCACGATCGAGAATCGGCACCGCCACCCCGGCCATACCCTGCAGCACACCGGTGTTGCGCCCGGCGTAACCGAGCTTGCGCACGCTCTCGACTTCCGAGCGCAGGAACACCTCGTCATACAGATGGAAGTCCTTCAGCCGCGGCAAGTTGTAGTGGATCACCGTGTCGCGCTCTTCCGGCGGCAGAAACGCCAGGATCGCCAAGCTGCCCTGCCCAACGCCCAGAGCCACGCGTCCGCCGATATCGCCGGTGAAGGTACGAATCGGAAACGGCCCTTCACTGCGATCCAGGCAGATTGCATCAAAGCCGCTGCGCGCCAGCAGAAACAACGAATCCCCCAGCGATGCCGATAGCCGCAGCAGTGCCGGACGCACCAATTCGCGCAGGTTGCCGCTGTTGCCCGCGCGGGCGGCCAAAGCGAAAAAGTCCAGGCTCAGGCGATAGCGCTTGCTGCGCGCGTCCTGCTCGACCATGCCCTCGTCCATCAGACTGCGCAATAAACGATGGGTCGTCGGCTGCGACAAACCGATGTGTTGCGCCAGTTGCGTCACGCGCTCACCGCCCTCGACGGTATCGCCCAACGCACGCAGCACCGCAAACAGTCGTGAGACAGCGCCGACACCGACATCATTTTTATTTCCATTCCGCTCAGTGGAATCAGACATGATTTTTCTCGACGATTAATTTACTCACCGAATGAAACTAAAAATAGTCATCGCTTCAGTGAAATAGGCCATTGAGCCCATCCTAGTCTTCGTCCTAATCTGCGTCCAGACAGGGGCGATTCGAACAACAGCGGCAGCCGACTCAAGTCGAGCGCCAACGCCCCCCGGAAACATTTTTTTCGTATCTGCCCATACAAAAAAGCGCGCCTTCGGGCGACGCATAACAATCTCAGGTGGAGGCGCAGTCATGGCTTTTTTGCAACTTGAAAAACTCGGCAAACGCTACGGTGAAATCGACGCCGTGGTCGCCACCGACCTCTCGGTGGAGAAAGGCGAATTCGTTTCCCTGCTCGGCCCTTCCGGATGCGGTAAAACCACCACCCTGCAAATGATCGCCGGGTTCGTTGAAGTCACCAGCGGGCGTATCGTCCTGGACGGTCGTGACATCACCCATGCCAAGCCCGCCAGCCGTGGCCTGGGCGTGGTGTTCCAGAGTTACGCGCTGTTCCCGCACATGACCGTCAAGGACAACGTCGCCTTCGGCCTGCGCATGCGCAAGGTGCCGAATGCCGAGATCCGGCAGCGGGTTGAGCGGGTTCTGAAACTGGTTCGCCTGCACCAGCACGCAGAGCGCTACCCACGGGAGCTGTCCGGCGGCCAGCGTCAGCGTGTAGCTCTGGCTCGGGCTTTGGTGATCCAGCCACCGGTGCTGCTGCTCGATGAACCGCTGTCCAACCTCGACGCCAATCTGCGCGAAGAGATGCAGTTCGAGATCCGCCGCATCCAGCGCGAAGTCGGCATCACCACGCTGATGGTCACCCACGACCAGTCCGAAGCCCTGTCGATCAGCGACCGCGTGGTGGTGATGCAGGCCGGACGCATCACCCAGATCGACGCGCCCTACACCCTCTACGAACACCCGCGTACCGAGTTCATTTCCGGGTTCGTCGGCAAGGCCAACCTGCTGCCCGGTGAACGCGATACGGCCGGTGTGGTTCAGGTGTGCGGACGTGGCGATGGCGACCTGACCCTGAGCCTGCGTCCAGAGAAAATCGATCTGCGCGAGGCTGGCGTTGGTCGCCTGCAAGGCAAGGTCAGCAGCCGTTTCTTCCTCGGCAGCCAGTGGCTGTACGGTGTGTCGACAACCCTGGGCGAACTCTGCGTGGTGCGCCGCAACGATGGCTCGGCACCATTGAGCGAAGGCACGGCGGTCGGCCTTGACTGGGACGCGGCGCTGTTGCGGGTGCTGAGTGTCGACGAAGTGACGGCATGAGTGCACTCGCCGCCATTCGCCTGGGGCGCCAGGGTTACCTGCTATCGGCACCTGCCCTGGCGTTGTATGTCAGCCTGCTGGTGATCCCGTTGATGCTGACGCTACTGCTGTCGTTCAACGTCTTCGACTACGGCTCGGGGATCAAGGGCGACGCCTACACCGTCGAACACTACGGCAGCCTGCTGGGCGATCCGTACTTCTACGAGATCTTTCTGCGCACCCTGTGGATCAGCGCCCTCACCACATTGCTCTGCGTGCTGATCGGGGTTCCCGAGGCGTACATCCTCAGCCGCATGGGTGCGCCGTGGCGCTCGATTTTTTTGATCCTGATCCTCACTCCGCTGCTGATCTCGGTCGTAGTACGCGCCTTCGGCTGGAGCCTGCTGCTCGGCGCCGACGGCCTGGTCAACCAGACCCTGCAAGCCTTCGGCGGCTCGCCGATGAAGCTGCTCTACACGCCGTTCGCGGTGGTGATTGCGTTGGTTCACGTGATGCTGCCGTTCATGATCATTCCGGTGTGGACCTCGCTGCAGAAACTCGACCCGGCCGCCGAACAAGCCGCGCTGTCGCTGGGCGCCGGTCACTTCACGGTGATTCGCCAGGTGGTATTGCCGCAGATCATGCCCGGCATCCTGTCCGGCACCCTGATCGTGTTCGGCCTCGCCGCCAGCTCCTTCGCCATTCCCGGCCTGCTCGGCGGACGTCGCCTGAAGATGGTCGCCACGCTGATCTACGACCAGTACCTGTCGGAACTCAACTGGCCCATGGGCGCGGCCATTGCCGTGGCTCTGCTGCTCATCAACCTGCTGATCATGCTGTCGTGGAACCGCATGATCGAAGGCCGCTACAAGAAGTCATTGGGATAATTCGTCATGTCCAGGAACGGTTCTTTCGCCCTGCTGTTTCACACCCTGGTGGTGCTGTTCATGCTCGCACCGCTGGTGGTGGTGTGCCTGGTGGCCTTCACTCCGGAGAACACCCTGAGCCTGCCGACCACCGAGTTTTCCCTGCGCTGGTTCCGGGCCGTGTTCGAGCGCGCCGACTTTGTCGATGCCTTCTATAACAGCCTGATTCTGGCGTTCAGCGCGGCCAGTCTGGCGACACTGATTGCCGTGCCGGCGGCGCTGGCGATCACCCGCTTCGAATTCCCTGGCCGGGACTTTTTCAATGGGCTGTTTCTGTCGCCAATCATCATTCCGCACCTGGTACTGGGTGTGGCGCTGCTGCGTTTGTTTGCACTGATAGGGGTCAACGGCAGCTTCGCCTGGCTGATATTCGCTCACGTGCTGGTGATCACTCCGTATGTGCTGCGCTTGGTGCTGGCCTCGGCCATCGGCCTGGATCGCAGCGCCGAACACGCCGCGCAATCCTTGGGTGCCGGGCGTTTCACGCTGTTCCGGCAGATCACTTTGCCGATGATCCTGCCGGGGGTCGCCGGGGGCTGGCTGCTGGCATTCATCAACAGTTTCGACGAAGTCACCCTGTCGATCTTCGTCACCTCGCCGGCCACGCAAACCCTGCCGGTACGCATGTACGTCTACGCCACCGAATCCATCGACCCGATGATGGCGGCGGTGTCGGCACTGGTCATCGCGCTGACCGCGCTGACCATGATTCTGCTCGACCGGGTCTATGGCCTGGATCGGGTTCTGGTGGGCAAGCAATGAGGACGCCATGGCGCTGCTGAAACGACTGGCCGAAGGCGACCGCCCGGTCCTGGACTTTACTCTCGACGGCCAACCGGCCAGCGGCTTGCTCGGCGATACCGTGCTGACTGCGGTGCTGACCTGCAGCGATCACCTGCGCGGCAGCGACTTCAGCGCCGAACCCCGCGCCGGCTTCTGCCTGATGGGCGCCTGCCAGGACTGCTGGGTGCGCCTGGGCGATGGTCGCCGGGTACGTGCGTGCTCGACGTTGCTGGAAGCCGGGCAACACATCAACCGCGAACCGGGGCGATCGATATGAACACCCATTCCCACTACAGAAACCGAATCCCCTGTGGGAGCGCGCTGGCTCGCGAAAGCGGCCTGCCAGCCAACATCTCAGCTGCCTGTGTCGCCGTCTTCGCGAGCAAGCCCGCTCCCACAAAAGCACAGCAGCCGAGGTGCGCATGAAACCCATCGTCATCATCGGCGCCGGACCTGCCGGAATTCGCGCGGCGCAAGCCCTGGTCGCCCACGGCGTTCGCCCAGTGCTGCTGGACGAAGCTGCACGCGGTGGCGGACAGATTTATCGGCGTCAGCCGATCAACTTCAAGCGTTCGCCAGTCAAGCTGTATGGCTTCGAAGCGCCCAAGGCCAGTGCGTTGCACCAGACCATCGACGAGTTGCGCGAACAGCTCGATTACCGCCCTGAAACCCTGGTGTGGAATGCCGAGGACGGCGCCCTCGACACCTTGCAGGACGGACGTGCCGCACGACTGGAATTTTCCCGGGTGATCGTCGCCACCGGCGCCACCGACCGGATTTTGCCGGTGCCGGGCTGGACGCTACCCGGGGTCTACAGCCTCGGCGCGGCGCAGATCGCCTTGAAGTTTCAGGGTTGCGCCATCGGCGAGCGCGTGGTGTTCGCCGGCAGTGGCCCGCTGCTGTATCTGGTCGCGTATCAATACGCCAAGGCTGGCGCCAAGGTGGTCGCGGTACTCGACAGCTCACCCTTCAGCGCCCAGGCTCGCGCCCTGCCAGGCCTGCTGTCGCAACCGGCCACGCTGGTCAAAGGCATCTACTACCGTGGCTGGCTGACCGCCCACGGCATCCCGGTGCATCAGGGTGCAACCTTGAAGCATGTCGACGGAGATCAACGGGTGCAGGCGCTGATCTGGTCCGACGCAAAAGGCGAACATCGACTGAACTGCGATGCCGTCGCCTTCGCCCACGGCCTGCGCAGCGAAACCCAGCTCGCCGACCTGCTCGGCTGCGAATTTGCCTGGAACCCGCTCAATCGCGCCTGGCTCCCACAACGCGATCGCGCCGGGCGCAGCAGCGTCGCCGAGGTGTACCTGGCCGGTGACGGCGCCGGGGTCATGGGCGCCGACGCCGCGGAAATGGCCGGCGAACGCGCCGCATTGGCGTTGCTCGAAGACATCGGCTACCTGATCCCGACGCAGCGCGCCGCACAGCTTGAACAGGTGCTGGAACGCATCGGCGATTTTCGTCAGGGCCTGGAACGCGCCTTCGCCTTTCCCGAGAACTGGGCCGCCGGCATCGCCGATGACGTGATGGTCTGCCGCTGCGAAGAAGTCCGCGCCGGCGATATTCGTGAAGTGGTGCGCGAGGGTCACTGGGAAATAAATCGGGTCAAGGCCCATTGCCGGGTCGGCATGGGTCGCTGTCAGGGTCGGATGTGCGGCGCGGCGGCAGCGGAGATCATCGCCTGCGAAAGCCAGCGCGCGGTGTCCGACATTGGCCGGCTGCGCGCCCAGGCCCCCATCAAGCCGCTGCCCTTTGGCCTGGAGATCGACGCATGATCGAAGTCGACGCAGTGATCATCGGCGGCGGCATTGTCGGTGCTTCGGCGGCGCTGTTTCTCGGCAAGGCCGGGCGTCGCGTGGTGCTGCTGGAGCGGGACTTCTGCGGTTCGCATTCCAGCGGCGTCAACTACGGTGGCGTCCGCCGCCAGGGCCGACCGTTGTCGCAATTGCCACTGTCGCAACGAGCCCACGCCATCTGGGCGCAGCTGCCGCAATTGATTGGCATCGACGGCGAATATCAACGCAGCGGCCACCTGAAACTCGCCCGCAGTACAGACGATTTGCGTGCCCTGCAAGACTACGCTGCCAGCAGCCAGGGCTTCGGCCTCGACTTGCAGGTGCTGGACCGCACCGAGCTGCGGCGCCGTTTTCCATGGGTGGGAGACGTCGCGGTGGGCGCCTCGTATTGCCCGGATGACGGTCACGCCAATCCGCGTCTGGTATCCCCTGCGTTCGCCCGGGCGGCGCGGCGACACGGTGTGCAGGTACATGAGCAATGCACGGTCACCGCCGTGGAACACGACGGCCAGCGCTTTTGCGTACGCACGCAAAACGGCATGCAGTTGCACGCACCCTGGCTGCTGAACTGCGCCGGGGCTTGGGCAGGCAGCATCGCCGCGCAATTCGGCGAACCGGTGCCGATGCATTCCGGACACCCGGCAATGTTGGTCACCGAACCCCTGCCGTTGGTGATGGATGCCAGCACCGGCGTCGAGGGTGGCGGCATTTACGCGCGACAGGTCGCCCGCGGCAATTGCGTGTTGGGTGGCGGCCAGGGTTTTGCCCTGGACGACGCCCGCGCCCGCCCCGGTCAAGGCGCCGTGCTGGAAATCCTGCGCCAGGCCGTCGAGCTCTATCCGTTTCTTGAAGGTGCCCAGGCGATTCGTACCTGGAGCGGCACCGAGGGTTACCTGCCTGATCGCCAGCCGGTGATCGGCCACAGCCGTACCCAGCCCGGTCTGTTGCATGCGTTCGGTTTTGCCGGCGCCGGTTTCCAGATCGGCCCGGCGGTGGGCCAGGCGCTCACCGAGATCATCTGTAGCGGCGCGTCAAAGACGTCGCTGGATGCGTTTTCCATCACCCGGTTTCACTCCATCTCCGTAGCTTGATAGAGGAAGGTCGCGCCAATGAAAAACCTCAAACGCAACGCACTGCTCGGTTTGTCCTGCATGAGCGCCCTGCTCACCATCACCCAGGCCCACGCCGAACCGACGCTTTACCTGGGCATGAACGGCGGGACCATGGAGCGGCTTTACGCCGACAAGGTACTGCCGGCCTTCGAGAAGGCCAACAACGTCAAAGTGGTGATCGTGCCCGGGACCTCCGCCGATATCCTGGCCAAGGTCCAGGCCAGCAAGGACAACCCACAGATGCATGTGATGTTCCTCGACGACGGCATCATGTACCGCGCCATCGCCATGGGCCTGTGCGACAAACTCGAAAACAACCCGGCCCTGGCGCAGATTCCCGCCAAGGGGCGGATCAAGGATGAAGCGGTAGCCGTCAGTCTCGGCGTCACCGGGCTGGCCTACAACACACGCTTGTTCAAGGAGAAAGGCTGGAGCGCGCCGACCTCGTGGATGGACATGGCTGACCCGCGCTTCAAGGACAAAGTGGTGTTCCAGTCGATGGCCTCCTCCACCTTCGGCCTGCACGGTTTCCTGATGTTCAACCGGATTCAGGGCGGCAGCGAAACCAACGTCGATCCGGGGTTCAAGGCTTGGCCGAACACAGTTGGGCGCAACGTACTGGAATACATCCCGAGTTCGGCGAAGATTTCCGAAATGCTCCAGACCGACGAGGCGGCGCTGTTTCCGCTGACACCGACCCAGGTCACCGCCCTGAAGCTCAAGGGCATGCCAGTGGAATACGCACAACCGAAGGAAGGCGCCGTGGTGCTCAACGTCGCTGAATGCGCCATCGCCAACAACACGCAACCGCCACTGGCGCAAAAACTCGCCGCGTTCCTGCTCACCCCCGAAGCCCAGGCCGCCGCGCTTGAGGACGGCGACCAGATTCCTTCCAACCCCAATACCCCGACCTCCGAGCGAACCCGTGGGCAGGTCGAAGCGATGCAACAATACCTGGAGACCGCAATCGCGGTGGATTGGGATCAGGTCAACGAACAGCGCCCTGCGTGGAATGCACGGTGGAATCGGAGCATCGAGCGATAGGCGACTGACACGACTGCGCTTCACAAACGACGCCCCCTGTAGGAGCGAGCTTGCTCGCGATGGACGTCAACGATAACGCGTGCTGCCTGAGTGCCCGCGCTATCCAGAGTTTTTCGCGAGCAAGCTCGCTCCTACAGGTCTTTCCAAGTGACCGGTCGGAACCGCTCCGACGCGCACCGACACAACTGGAAGCAAATTCCCTGCTCTGGTTACACTATGGCGCCCCGGCTCGGGGGAGCCTGCCCGCACACCAGAGGTGACATCTCAGTGGCCGTTCGACCGCCCAATCGTTCGCGAATCAAATCGCGCTGGCAATCGTTGCGTCGCCTTCTCGGCAAGGCACCGACCGCCGGCAGCACCGAGGCAGGCGAGGCTATCCGCGACTACTTTCGTCACCAGGCCCATTCCCGGGGCTACACCCTCAGTCACAGCCAGCAACGCGTGATCGACTGCATGGCCCGGCATGCCTGCCTGTTGATGGGCACTCCGACGCAAACCCTTCCGGGCCTTTACCTGCATGGTGCCGTGGGGCGTGGCAAGAGCTGGCTGCTCGACGGTTTTTTCCGGGCCGTTCCCCTCGCGCAAAAACAACGCCTGCACTTCCATCAGTTTTTCGCCCAACTGCACCAGGGCATGTTCGAGCATCGCGAACAGCCCGACGCCCTGGCGATCACCCTGGATGCCCTGCTCAGCGATTGCAGGGTGCTGTGTTTCGATGAGTTCCATGTGCACGACATCGGCGATGCGATGCTCATCACCCGGTTGTTCAAGGCACTGTTTCAGCGCGGCATCCTGTTGCTGGTCACCTCCAACTACCCGCCCGCAGGCCTGTTGCCCAATCCGCTGTACCACGCCCGCTTCAAACCGGTGATCGACTTGATCAATGCACGTATGCAGGTCATGGAAGTCGGCGGTCCGCACGACTATCGCAGCCAGGTCCGCAGCCACGCGCAACAGCTGTTCACCCAAGGCCATTATGTGTGGCCGGCCAGCGCGGTGCAGCGGCGTTCGTTGAATCTGCCGGATCGCAGCGCCCCGCCCCTTTCGCTTCCCGTAGGCACCCGGTATTTCCAGGCACGTTTGTGCGATGAGCGCCGCATCGGTTTCACTTTCGCCGACCTGTGCGAGCAGCCTGCGGCCGTGATGGATTACCTGGAGTTGTGCCGCCGCTTCGATCGCTGGATCATCGATGACCTGCCGCGGCTCGCTGAGTGCTCGATGGCCGCCCAACAGCGCTTCATCAACCTCATCGACGTACTGTACGACCAGAACAAGCACCTGACACTGCTCGCACAGCACGCCCTGCGCGAAAGCCTGGACGGCGATGCCATTGACCTGGCTCGCACCCGCAGTCGATTGGGGCAACTGGTGGAAGTCAGCGAGCCGGCCTGAGCGATATTATTTTGTTGTATTGAAGGGCCTCTTCGCGAGCAAGCCCGCTCCCACATTGGAACGCGGTCAACTGTGGGAGCGGGCTTGCTCGCGAAGGCGGCCTGACAGTCGCCACATCTTTCCCGCTATCATGTCGCCCATTTCCAGGGCCACGCGTCCTCTCTTTGGCTAATGGCGAATCTGTTCATGCATACCCTTGCTCAATTGCGTGCCGGCGAGTTGTCAGGCATCACGCGGCTGGATCTGGTCGACGGCCTCACGGAATTCCCTCGGGAAATTTTCGATCTGGCGGACTCGCTGGAAGTACTCAACCTCAGCGGCAATACCTTGAGCGCCCTGCCGGAAGACTTGCATCGCCTGACCCGTCTGCGCGTGCTGTTCTGCTCCGATAACCGTTTCACCGAGTTGCCGGCCTGCCTGGGCCAATGCGCCGCACTGACGATGATCGGCTTCAAGGCCAACCGCATCGCCCACGTGCCCGCTGCGGCACTGCCACCGCTGCTGCGCTGGCTGATCCTGACCGACAACTGCATCGAGACGCTGCCGAGCGCGTTGGGAGAGCGGCCATTCCTGCAAAAGCTCATGCTCGCCGGCAACCGTTTGCACGCGCTGCCGGAGTCGTTGCGTCAGTGCCATCGGCTGGAGCTGATTCGCATCGCCGCCAACCAGTTGACCGAGTTGCCGCATTGGTTGCTGGAATTGCCGAGCCTGACCTGGCTGGCGTACGCCGGTAACCCGCTGGAAACCGAAGCCGACGCCGCGGCCCTTGACGCGACACCGCGCATTGACTGGTCGGCATTGCGCCTGGAGAAAAAACTCGGCGAAGGGGCGTCCGGGGTGATCCATCAGGCCGTCTGGCAACCAGCTGACCAGCCGCCCATGGCCGTTGCGGTGAAGCTCTACAAGGGCGAAATGACCAGCGATGGTTCACCGCTGCACGAGATGAACGCCTGCATCACCGCCGGCCTGCACCCGAACCTGATCCGCGTCGAGGGGCGAATTGTCGATCACCCGCAGCAAACCGCCGGGCTGGTGATGCAACTGATCGCACCGAGTTACCGTAACCTCGCCGCACTGCCGAGCCTGGCGTCGTGCAGCCGCGACATCTACCCCGACGACTTGCGTTTCAGTGCGTCCGTGGCGCTGCGCATTGCCTCGGGCATTGCCTCGGTGGCCGAACACCTGCACAGCCATGGCATCACCCACGGCGACCTCTACGGGCACAATATCCTGTGGAATGAGCAGGGAGATTGCTTGCTGGGGGACTTTGGCGCGGCGTCGTTCCACGGGATTTCCGACAGCCTTGAAAGCCGTGCCTTGCAGCGGATCGAGGTGCGGGCGTTCGGGGTGTTGCTGGGGGAGTTGCTGGCACGGATCGACTCGGGGTTGAGCGATGAACGGCGTAGGGTGCTGGAAGATCTGGAGCGGCGTTGCTGTCAGCCGCAGGTGCTGGGGCGGCCGGGGTTTGATGAAGTTGTTCAGAAATTAGCTGAGTTCAAATTGTAAATACAAAACAATGTGGCGAGGGGGCTTGTCGGACCGCCGCACCGCCCCGTTCGGTTGCGCAGCAGCCGTCGCTTTTGGGACGGCTTCGCCGTCCAACGGGGGCAAGCCCCCTCGCCACAAGTCAGATCAAGACCAGTTCGATCAACCCGCCAACCCGACAAACATGTCCTGCACGTCATCATGGTTATCGAGGCCTTCGAGGAAGGCTTCGACTTCGGCCATCTGCTCATCGCTCAGGCCGCTGACCGGGTTTTTCGGCTGGTAGCCCAGTTTGGCCGACAGCACGGTGAAGCCTTGTTCCGGCAGGGCTTTCTGTACCGCGTCGAGGTCGGTCGGTTCGGTCAGGAACAGGGTTGCACCCTCTTCACCCGGTTCGAAATCCTGCGCACCGGCTTCGATGGCGGCCATTTCCGGGTCGGCGTCCGGGGTGTCCGGCGATGCTTCGATCATGCCGACATGGTTGAAGTCCCAGGCCACCGAACCGGAAGCGCCCAGTTGGCCCTTGCGGAACGCCACGCGGATTTCGGCAACGGTGCGGTTGATGTTGTCGGTCACGCACTCGACGATCAACGGCACCTGATGCGGGGCGAACCCTTCATAGGTCACGCGATGGTATTGCACGGTCTCGCCCAACAGGCCCGCGCCCTTCTTGATGGCGCGATCCAGTGTTTCCTTGGGCATCGAAGCTTTCTTGGCCTGTTCAACGACCAGGCGCAAGTGCGCGTTGGTCGCAACATCAGCGCCGTTGCGCGCAGCAATGGTGATTTCCTTCACCAGTTTGCCGAAGATCTTGCCCTTGGCATTGGCTGCCGCTTCTTTGTGTTTAACCTTCCACTGTGCGCCCATTTCTCACTCTCTTATCTGTGACATCTGTGGCGTCGAGACAACCATTGGCCGACGCTTTGCGCAAGTTTATACGGCCTAAAGTTGGCAATCGACCAAAAAATCCCGACTGGCATCGACATCTTCACCAGCGGTTGTAGGGGGATTCTGAAATGCCGCTTTGGCCTGTCCGCAATGTGCCGGGGTTTCGTACGCTTTGCACCCTATTCAACGGCGGCAGCGTGTTCGATGCACAACGACAAGGAAAGTCCCACCACCCTGACGCTTCTCGATGACGACCTGAGTTTCCAGGTAGTCCGGTTCAGCGGTCACGAAGCACTCAACCAGCCCTATCGATTCGACATCGAGGTTATCGGCCTGGCACCGGCCTTGAACCTTGAACGATTGCTGCACCAGCCGGCGTTCCTCGAATTCGGCCACGACCAGGGCCTGCATGGCGTGCTGCACAGCGCCGGGTGTGAACATCGAAGCGCACACCGGGTCGCTTACAAACTGGTACTGGTGTCCCGTCTCCAGGCGCTGGAGCAGCAACGCCGCCGACGGATTTTCCAGCGCGCCAGCGTGCCCATGATCTTGCGCCAGTTGCTCGAGGAACATGGGCTGCCCGCCAGCAGTTATCGCTTCGAACTGGCAACCGGGCACTATCCCCTGCGCCCGTTTTGCATTCAGTACGAAGAAACCGACCTGGCGTTGTTGCAACGACTGTGCGAGGAAGAAGGCATCCACTACCACTTCGAGCATCAACGCGACGGCCATGTACTGGTGTTGGCCGATGACAGCCTGAGTTTCCCCCAGGAGCCGCTGCTCATGCCGCTGCGCAGCGACGCACTCGACGATCATCACCAACCTGTGATCAGCGAATTGTTCCAGCGCCATGATGCCTCGCTCCCTCCTGTGCGCCCAGGTGCGAGGAATCCTGGTGCAGCGGACATCAGCGACGGCGCAGCCAATCACTCGTTCACCACTCACGAACAGCAGCATCGCGACCAGCTCAGCCGGCGACAGCTGGAACGCCTGCGGTGCCGGCACCTGCAAATACACGGTCAAAGCAACCTGGGAGCATTACGCAGCGGCCGGATCGTGCAGGTGGCCGGCCATCCTTTGGCGAATTTCAATGATCAATGGTTGGTGACCGAAATAAGCCATCAGGGGGGCCAACCATCGATTTTGCTCGACGAGTCAGCAGGCATGGCCTTGGGTTACCGCAATCAATTCAGCGCCATCCCCTGGTCGACGGTGTTCAGGCCCGCGCTTAAACAACCCAGGCCGAGCATTCCCGGGTATCAGCCCGGCCAGGTGTGCGGCCCGGTCGGACAGCCGCCGACTGTGGACGAGGATGGCCGGATTCGAGTGATCCTCTGGCCTGCCACAGATTCAGCCACAGAGTCGTTGTCCCGCGGCCTGTGGCTGCCCTTGGCGCTGACCACGGCCGAGGACTGGATCGATCCGTCCCGCTTGCCCGTGGCCGGCAGTGAAGTACAGGTGATTTTCCTCGACAGTGACCCGGATCGCCCGGTGCTCTGTACGGCGTTGGGCCCTCGGCCACAATCTCTACACCCACCGCCCCGTGAACCCCGGGGCGATACCCGCCTGCTGTTCGACTGGTTGCTCCACCGTCCTTGAGCGTGATCGCGGTCCACAGCCCGGTGTAACCGCCGCCGATGTACACATCGGCGACGAGGAACAGGATTCAGGTACGCAGGGGTTTGATGTTCATCGCCCGATCGGGCGCGCAGGGATGCTTGGTTTTCAGGCCGCCGGGGCGGCTGTTCCAGTGCGGGATCAGCACCAGCGCCGAGAACATCGCGCAGCCGGCGAAAACAATGAACACGGTGACCGAGTCGAAGTAACCCGGCAGCAGTCCGCCGAGCACCGCCCCGACGGAACCGCAACCGTTGACGAACCCGGCCGCCGTCGCACCGGCCTTGGCCGTGCCGAAATCGATCGCCGCCGCGCCGCTGATCATCGAGTCCGGCCCGTAGAGGGTCAGGCCCATGACGAACAAGAGCGCCACCACCAGGACCACACTGCCGGTATGCAGGGCGCCCATGAACAATGCCAGGGTCACGGTGAGTGCCAACAGACTGAGTACGCAAGCTGGCATGCGCCGGGCGCCGAACAGTTTGTCCGAGGCCAGGCCGATCATGATCGGCCCGAGCAACCCGGCCAGTTCGAACGAGGTCGGAATGATCGCCGCACCGACCTTGCCCACCGAAGGCATCTGTTCGAAGACGATCACCGGTCCCCACAGCAGAATCGCGTAGCGCGCCGGCTTCAACATGAAGTACGCCAGCCCAAGAACCAGCACCGTGCGGTTGCGCAGGATTTCCTTGAGTGGCACCCAGATACTGATTTTGCTTTGGGCAAGGGCTTCTTCAGCGGTCAGTTCGGGCTCCGGCTCCACAGCCGGCAAGCCGACGTCTTCAGGTTTGTTGCGCTGGAAAATAAAAAACAGCACGGCGACCAGCCCAACCACCGCCGCACTGGAAACAAACGCCGCATGCCAGGTGCCGATGAGCGTATAGGCCCACCAGCCGGCAAACGGCGACGCCACGAGCCCGCCAAAGGCGTAACAGGAACTCCACAGGCCCAATACCCGACCGCGCTGTTCGGAGGGAAAGAAACTGCCCAGGTTCTTGCACAATCCCGACCAGCCGGTGGACTGCGCCAGCCCTTGTATCAGCATGCAGGTAGCAAAAATCGGTAACGTTGCGAAGTTGCCCATCACCAGCGCCGCACCCGCGGAAATCAGCAACCCGCCCAGCACCACCACCCGCGGACCGAAGCGGTCGGCCAGGATGCCCCAGGTGAACTGCCCCACGGCGTAAGCCGTCAGGTAGATGGCATCGAGGTTGGCCATGGCCATTTTGTCGAGCATGAAGGTCGGGTCTTCGGCGATGCCGAGTTTGGCCACCGAGAAGGCTTTGCGGGTGAAGTAGAAAGCGGCGTAAGCGAGCCAGGTGATCGCGAAGATCTGCACGCGCCAACGCTTGATGGTGCCGATGTGCTTGTTCATTGTGGTTCTGACCTCAGGGTGTGAGTGTGCCGGCAGAATTGGAAGCAAACGCCTGTTTTTTTATTGTTGAGCACTGCGATATCGCCCTGTCCCTACGGCGGATACCGGTCAGATGAGTCCTGTTTTGCACGCCCAGGCTCATGGCACCCGCTGCGGTTCGACTGACCGGTCAACGGGGCTGAGAGTGATAAAAACAATTACTGTTTAATAAGTGAAATCGATTTATCGTATTTCCAAAATAAGCTTTGCTTGTTACTGGAGATATCGATGTCGGTTTCCCACGCCCAACTCAAAGCGTTCCATGCCGTTGCGGTACATGGAAGCTTTACCAAAGCCGCCGAGCGGCTATTTCTGACGCAGCCGGCGATTTCCGACCAAGTGCGCAAACTTGAAGAGCGCTACGGTGTTTTGCTGTTTCACCGCAACAAACGTTCGGTACGCCTGACCGATCTGGGCGAACGCCTGCTGAGCGTTACCCAGCGGCTTTTTGTGATTGAGGCCGAAGCCCAGGAACTGCTGCAGGATTCCCAGGCCCTGCAGACCGGCAGCCTGATTCTGGCGGTGGATGCGCCGGTGCACGTGCTGCCGCAGATTGCCCGATTCTGCGAACGCTACCCGGGGATCAGCGTGAAGATCGAAACCGGCAACACCGATGAGTCGCTGTTCCGACTGTTCAACTATCAGGCCGACCTGGCGTTGCTGGGCCGTGACGTCAGTGACGAACGCCTGATCTCCCTGCCCCTGCGCAATGACCCGATGGTGGCGTTCGTGTCGCGCAATCATCCGTGGGCCGACCGTGAATCCATCACCCTCGCCGACCTCGATGACACACCGCTGGTACTGCGGGAAATCGGTTCGGTGACGCGCCAGACCCTGGAAGAGGAAATGGCCGGCGCCGGGCTGCGCATTCGTCCGGCGATCCAGGTTGAAGGCCGGGAAGCTGCGCGTGAAGCGGTAGTGGTCGGGATTGGCATCGGCGTGGTGTCGGCGGCCGAATTCGGCGCCGACTCACGGGTATGCGCCTTGCCGATTACCGATTGCAAACGCCGCCTGACGGAAACCCTGGTGTGCTTGCGCGAGCAGAGTTCGCGGCGCATCGTGGCGACGTTTCTTGGGATGGTTCGCGAGAGTCTTGTGTAGGCAGGGCCGGCCTCTTCGCGAGCAAGCCCGCTCCCACATTTGACCGAGCTCCTACTGGAGGAATGCGATCATCTGTGGGAGCGGGCTTGCTCGCGAATGCAGGCGACTCGGTCTACCTGACGCGCGCCAACCCCAAAAAAGCCTGAATCAACCGCAAATCCCGCCGCCGCTCCATGCACCCGATCATGTGCCGGTTCACCAACCCCTCGCCAATGATCGGCACCGCCGCCACTCGCGGGTCGTGGCTGACTTCCACCGACGACACCACCCCCACCCCCAGTTCGGCGGCCACCGCCTCGGTCACCGCTTCGCGGCTGTCCAGTTCCAGCAGCACCCGCGGATTGACCCTGGCCTGGGCGCAAGCCTCATCGAAGGTGCGCCGGGTAATCGAACTCGGTTCACGCAGCACCATGATCACCTGATCCAGCTCCTTGAGCTGTACGCCATTGGTCTTCTGCGCCCAAGGGTGTCCGTCGGGTACCAGCGCACAAATCCGTGATTCGTTCAGTGCCTGTAAATGCAAACCCTTACGAGGCTCGATTTCGGTCAGCACCGCCACGTCGGCATGTTCGGACAGCAGCGCCGCCAGGGTTTCCTGGGCGTTGCCCAGGCGCAGGTTCACCGTGATCCCCGGATAACGCGCACGCAGGCTGGCAAGCATTGGCATGACCATGTGCGGACCATCCGCCGCCACCTCCAGGCGCCCGGTCAACAATTGCCGGTTGGCTTCGAGCATCACCTGCGCCTCCTCGGCCAGGCCGAACATCGCCCGGGTGATCGCCGCCAGCTTGGTGCCCTCCTCCGTCAGTTCCACACGTCGGGCGGTGCGGCGCAGCAGGGTGATCTGGTAGTGCTCTTCCAGCGCCTTGATGTGCCCGGTGACCGCCGGCTGGCTGATGAACAGCCGCGCCGCCGCCCGGGTAAAACTGCCTTCCCGGGCCACGGCATCGAAGGCACGGAGCTGAAACAGGTTCATGAATAACCCTCACTGATGGCTGGCATAACAATAAACAATTTGATTGATAACACGGCAAATTGCAATTTAAGCCCCGTAGCTTCACCCCATCGATTGCGAGGACACGAAAATGAGTGCTGCCGAACCCATCCTGCTCACCCCCGGCCCGTTGACCACTTCGGCCCGCACCCGTCAGGCGATGATGATCGACTGGGGTTCATGGGATGACCGCTTCAATCAACTGACCGCCAGCCTCTGCGAGCAATTGCTGGCGATCGTCAACGGCGCCGCGACCCACCACTGTGTGCCCTTGCAAGGCAGTGGCACCTTCGCCGTCGAGGCCGCGATTGGCACCCTGGTGCCTCGCGATGGCAAGGTTCTGGTACTGATCAACGGCGCCTACGGCAAACGCCTGGCGAAAATCTGCGAAGTGCTGGGCCGTTCCTTCAGCACCTTCGAAACCGCCGAAGACGAACCGACCACCGCTGCCGACGTCGACCGCCTGCTGCGCGCCGACGACGGCATCACCCACGTCGCCCTGATTCACTGCGAAACCAGCACTGGCATCCTAAATCCGCTGCCGGAGATCGCCCAGGTCGTCGCACAACACGGCAAACGCCTGATCATCGACGCCATGAGTTCCTTCGGTGCCTTGCCGGTGGACGCGCAACAAGTGCCGTTCGACGCCCTGATCGCCGCCTCGGGCAAATGCCTGGAAGGCGTGCCAGGCATGGGTTTTGTCTTCGCTCGCAAAGAATCCCTGGCCAGCGCCGCCGGCAACTCGCATTCGCTGGCGATGGACCTGCAGGACCAGCACGCCTACATGGCCAAGACCGGCCAGTGGCGCTTCACCCCGCCGACCCACGTGGTTGCGGCGCTGCACGAAGCCCTGCTGCAATACAACGAAGAAGGCGGCTTGCCGGCCCGGCACGAACGCTACGCCGCCAACTGCCAGGCTCTCATGGAAGAGATGGGCAACCTGGGGTTGCGCAGCTTCCTGCCGGCGGCCATTCAGGCGCCCATCATCGCCACCTTCCACGCCCCGAAAGATCCTCGCTACCAGTTCAAGGAATTCTACGAGCGGGTCAAGGCCAAGGGTTACATCCTCTACCCCGGCAAACTGACCCAGGTCGAAACCTTCCGCGTCGGCTGCATCGGACATGTGCAACCGGCCGAGATGCGCGAAGCCGTGGCCGCGATTGGCGAGGTGTTGCGCGAGATGGAAGTGCTGGAGATCTAACCCACACCGCATTCCCCTGTGGGAGCGGGCTTGCTCGCGAAGACGGACCGACATTCAACGTAGATGTCGGCTGACACACCGCTTTCGCGAGCAAGCCCGCTCCCACCAAAAGCAGCTTCCCTATTAGCCAGTTGCCACAGGACTTGATCACCATGAACTACTCCAACCCAAGCAAACTCCAGGCCGCCATCCTCGACTGGGCCGGCACCGTGGTCGACTTCGGCTCCTTCGCCCCGACGCAGATTTTCGTCGAGGCGTTCGCCGAGTTCGACGTCCAGGTGTCCATCGAAGAAGCCCGTGGCCCGATGGGCATGGGCAAGTGGGACCACATCCGCACCCTGTGCGATCTGCCGGAAGTTGCCGAGCGTTATCGCAAAGTCTTCGGCCGCACACCGACCGACGACGACGTCACCGCGATTTACCAGCGTTTCATGCCGCTGCAGATCGAGAAAATCGCCGAACACTCCGCATTGATTCCGGGCGCTCTGGAGACCATCGCCAACCTGCGCGAGCAAGGGATCAAGATCGGCTCCTGCTCCGGTTATCCGAAACAGGTCATGGACAAGGTGGTCGAACTGGCTGCCACCAACGGCTATGTGGCCGATCACGTGGTGGCCACCGACGAAGTCCCGAATGGCCGCCCATGGCCCGCCCAGGCACTGGCCAACGTCATCGCCCTGGGCATCGACGATGTTGCCGCGTGCGTGAAGATCGATGACACCGTGCCGGGCATTCTCGAAGGTCGCCGCGCCGGCATGTGGACCGTGGCGCTGATCTGCTCGGGCAATGCCCTGGGCCTGGATTACGAAGGTTATCGCGCGCTGGGCAGCGACCAACTGGACAGCGAGCGCAAGCGCATCCATGGGATGTTCGAAGATTCGCGCCCGCACTACATGATCGACACCATCACCGATCTGCCGCAAGTGATCGCCGACATCAACAAGCGCCTGGCCAACGGCGAAATGCCGCAAAGCCAATGACAAAAAGCCGTAGTACCTGGATGGGTACTACGGCTTTTTTAATGCCATCGAATTATCGCGAAATCAATTATCGCTCGTCACTATCAAGAGACAAGTAGCTCTCAACATCAGTCTCATCCTCGATAATCAACGCCTCTCCTTCGCCTTCTCCAACGTGTGTTTGAGTCAAGACCTCTTCAACTTCCTCTGGCTTAACACCTTCGGCACTTTCGTCGGGTAATGACTGTTCGGCGCCCTGCCCCTCGCCACCGGATGGAATCAGTTGTGTGTCATCAATAAGGCCAACCTGCTGTCCCGATGCATCAATGACAACCCCATCAGGGTAAAACGTCAAACCATCAAATTCGAGCGAGCCATCAGCGTACTGAATAGCTCCGTTGTTGAATTCCCTGGTACCGTCAGACCACAGTCTTCCCCAAGTGTACTCACTCACTTCGCCGCGGACTCCGTTCACATTGTCACTCATGCTCATTCCTTTGATAGCAAAATCAATAAATTCCAAAAGCATGGCAACCTCCTTAAATCAGCCGCCACGCCAGATAAATATCAATCAACTACCTGACTCACTCAAGCCTGAAACTGAAAATACGGCACAATCAGAATCCCCCTACGCCTGACCTTGGTTTTTCTAACAGGGTTCGACCTCTTTCTTTACGTTGAAACCTGAAATCACTTCGAGCGCGACCGAAAAGCCAACCGCGAGTCAGGCAATCCCGGTGAAACAGGATTACAGTTAGAACACACCGTCGGACAAGAGCGGTGGCTTTAAACCGGACCTCTGAGGAACACCGTATGCCGTGGAAAAACTCTGCCTCGCGCTACAGCACCGTATCGATCACGCTGCATTGGTTGATGCTGGTCCTGCTGGCGCTGGTTTACGCCTGTATCGAGTTTCGCGGGCTCTTTCCCAAGGGCAGTGGTGGGCGCACGCTAATCGTCGAATCACACTTCATGCTCGGCCTGACCGTATTCGTCCTGGTCTGGCTGCGATTGTTCGCACGCAGTCTCGGCCCGGCACCGCAGGTCTTCCCCGCTTCGCCGCCGTGGCAAACGACGCTGGCCAGGCTGATGCACTGGGCGCTGTACATTTTCATGATCGTCACGCCGATTCTCGGCTGGCTGGTCACCAGCGCCAAAGGCAATCAGGTGATGTTCTACGGTTTCGACCTGCCGATGCCGATCGCGGAAAACAAGGACCTGGCCAAACAACTCCAGGACTGGCACGAGCTCGGCGGCACTATCGGCTATTGGCTGATCGGCCTGCATGCCGTGGCCGCGCTTTATCACCATTATGTGGTGGGCGATAACACCTTGCTGCGGATGATGCCCAAAGGCGAAACCCGCGATAGCTGAACTGGACGGCAACCCGAGATGTGGGAGCGAGCTTGCTCGCGATGGCGGTGTGTCAGTCGACAAATGTTCTGAAGGCAATACCCTCATCGCGAGCAAGCTCGCTCCCACATTGATTTGCGGTGCGCTTCAGGCTTGTGAATCAAACCCTCGCCGCCCCTGCAAGCCGCCGGTGTGGACGAAGATCAGTCGCGTACCTTGGGCGAACCGGCCCGTTTCGACTTGTTGCTTGAGTGCCAGCAGTGCCTTGCCGGTGTACAGCGGCTCCAGTGGAAGATTTCCCGCCTGCTCTGTCTGTTCGATAAAGTCGAGTAACAGTGGGTCAACCTTGGCAAACCCACCACGACTCGCATCGACTAACTCATACACGGCATCAACCACCCCCGCCTCCTGCACGATCCGCTCGACCTGCTGCGCCACCCCATGATCGTCAGGCACCGCCAGGGCACCGTACACCGGGTGATCCCCCGCTTCGGCGAGTACCAGGCCTGCCAGCGTCGTGCCGGTTCCGCAGGCCAGCCACCAGCCGTCGTAGTCGTTCCAGCCCAGGCTCTGCAATTGTGCGCAGACAGCAGCCCGCAATGGCCTGCAACCCAGGGCACCTGGTAAACCACCTCCCCCTTCAGGCACCGGGTGCAAGGTCGGGTAGCGGGTTTGCCAGGGGTGCCAGAAACCGGCTTCGTGCCTCGCTCGATAGCCGGCGTAACCCAGCCAGTGCAACTGCATGCCGAACGCCTGCAAGTCGTTGACCGTCGGGGTTTGCTGAGGGTGGCCGCGCAACAGGCCGACGGTGGCAAAGCCGAAACGCCTGCCCGCCGCCGCCAGGGCGTGGAGGTGATTGGAATGCGCGCCACCGAGACTGATGATGCCCTCGGCCCCCGCGCGGTCGGCGGTCTTCAGGTGTTCGATCAGCTTGAACCATTTGTTGCCGCTGATCAGCGGATCGATCTGGTCCAGTCGCAGGATGGCCACCTCGATGCCGGCGTGTGTGAGCCAGTCGAGGTGAAGGCGTTCGAGGGGGGCCTGGGGTAGCCAGGTGTCGGGAGGGAGAAGCATCAATGCCGGCTCTGGGTGAAGAGCCGGCATGTTATCATCTGATTTGTGGCGAGGGAGCTTGCTCCCGCTCGCCTGCGCAGCAGGCGCAAACCCGGAACACTCGATACTTCTGATGTGCCGGACCTACCGATTTTGGGCCGCTTCGCGGCCCAGCGGGAGCAAGCTCCCTCGCCACAGGTTATGTGTGTGAGTCCAAACGATGCGTATTACAACTGCGCCGCCAACCGCGAACCCTGATTGATCGCCCGCTTGGCATCCAGCTCTGCCGCGACATCCGCGCCACCGATCAGGTGCACGCTCTGCCCCGCCGCCACCAGGCTTTCATGCAACTCGCGCAGCGGGTCCTGCCCGGCGCAAATCACGATGTTGTCCACCGGCAGCACCTGCGGCTCGCCGGTTTCGCCGATGCGGATGTGCAGGCCTTCGTCGTCGATCTTCAGGTATTCAACGCTGTTGAGCATCTGTACCTGCTTGTTCTTCAGACCCGTGCGATGGATCCAGCCGGTGGTCTTGCCCAGGCCGTCGCCGACCTTGGACTTCTTGCGTTGCAGCAGGAACACCTCGCGGGCCGGCGCATGGGGTGCGGCCTTGATACCGGCAACACCACCGCGTGCCTCAAGGTGCGTATCGATGCCCCACTCCTTCCAGAACGCGGCGGGATCCTGACTGGTGGCGACGCCTTCATGAACGAGGAACTCGGAGACGTCGAAACCAATACCACCGGCACCAATCACCGCGACACGCTTGCCGACCGGTTTGCGCTCCAGGATCACATCCAGGTAGCTCAGCACCTTGGCGTTTTCCACGCCAGGAATCGCCGGCACGCGCGGCGCAATGCCGGTGGCCAGGATGATCTCGTCGTACTCGCCTTCGACCAGCTGTGCCACGTCGACTCGGGTGTTCAGGCACACCTCGACGTTGGTGGTCTGCAGCTTGCGGTTGAAGTAGCGAAGGGTCTCAAAGAACTCTTCCTTGCCCGGAACGCGCTTGGCGATGTTGAACTGACCGCCGATTTCGCTGGCCGAATCGAACAGCGTCACCTGATGGCCACGCTCGGCCGCCACGGTCGCGGCGGACAAACCGGCAGGGCCGGCACCGACCACGGCGATTTTCTTCAGTTGCTGCACGGGCAGGTAATTGAGTTCGGTTTCGTGGCAGGCACGCGGGTTGACCAGGCAACTGGTCAGCTTGCCGCCAAAGGTGTGATCGAGGCAGGCCTGGTTGCAGCCGATGCAGGTGTTGATCTCATCGGCGCGACCTTCAGCGGCCTTGTTGACGAAATCCGGGTCGGCAAGGAATGGCCGCGCCATGGACACCATGTCGGCATCGCCCTCGGCGAGGATCTGCTCGGCGACTTCCGGCGTGTTGATGCGATTGGTGGTGATCAGCGGAATATTCACCGAACCCCGCAGCTTGGCCGTGACCTTGCTGAACGCCGCACGCGGCACTTTGGTGGCGATGGTCGGAATCCGCGCTTCGTGCCAGCCGATACCGGTGTTGATGATGGTCGCGCCGGCCTGCTCGATGGCCTTGGCCAGTTGAACGATCTCTTCCCAGGTGCTGCCACCTTCGACCAGGTCGAGCATCGACAGACGGAAAATGATGATGAAGTTCGGGCCGACCGCTTCACGCACGCGGCGAACGATTTCCACCGGCAGGCGCATGCGGTTTTCATAGCTGCCACCCCAACGGTCGGTACGGTGGTTGGTGTGGGCGGCGAGGAACTGGTTAATGAAATAACCTTCGGAGCCCATGATTTCCACACCGTCGTACTCGGCGGTTTGCGCCAGTACCGAGCAGGTGACGAAATCGCTGATCTGCTTCTCGATGCCCTCCTCGTCCAGTTCCTTGGGCTTGAACGGGTTGATCGGCGCTTGAATGGCGCTGGGTGCAACCTGTTTCGGGCTGTAGGCATAACGACCGGCGTGGAGGATCTGCATGCAGATCTTGCCGCCCGCGTCATGAACGGCACCGGTGACGATACGGTGCTTGAGCGCCTCTTCTTCGGTCGTCAGCTTGGCCGCACCGGAATACACGCCACCTTCGTCGTTGGGGCCGATACCGCCGGTAACCATCAGGCCGACACCGCCACGGGCACGTTCGGCAAAGTACGCCGCCATGCGTTCGAAACCACCCGGTTTCTCTTCAAGGCCCGTGTGCATCGAGCCCATCAGGGTGCGATTGCGCAGCGTGGTGAAACCCAGGTCCAGCGGAGCCAACAGGTGCGGGTATTGAGCGGCGGTCATCGGTAACTCCACATCGTTCGATCACGGAAAGTGCAGGAGCTCTGCGGCCCCCATCAGTCATGCTCGACAGACTAAGAGTCGCAACGCCGTCGCTCAATGACCGTAACTGACAACTTAATGATCGAAATGTGCAGCAACAGGGAGTGACTGGGAAATAGCTGCTACACCCGCGGATGCCCAACAAGCCCGAAAATGCGCAAATGTTTTCGTCGCAGCAAAGCGTGTCAGGTCACTTCAGGGAGCTGTTCCGGCTCCGGAAAAATATGACCACCTTCCATGGCCCATGAAGCGGGAATGTCGACCAACGCCACGACCACTGCATTCGCATCGGCCCCGGTGACGGCCATGTAAACCTCGGTGATTGCGCGCAGGATGGCGTGGCGCGTCGCTTGTGGTCGTCCTGCACGGATCTGGCCGCGAATTATCGCGGGGGCCGCGACTTGGCCGGCGGTGAATGCGCTTCCCGCTTCAAGCTCCTTGAACAGCACGTGCACGTAGCTGGCCGGCGCGCCCGTCTCCTGGGTGTGAATGGATGTGATGGACTCGGCCAGCGATTGGCGTTGACGCTCGCTGAGCGTTCCCTTGACGGTCTGGCATTCATAGAGGGGCATGGAAAACTCCTTTGAAGACGTTATGGAACAGTCAGGTACACAGGGCTTCAGCCCTTCAACTTGATGATCAGTTCGATCAGCTTGTTGGGCTTGAGCGGTCCTTTGTCGTAGGGCGGCAGCATCATCCTGGTGGCGGCGAAGAAGCCCTGACGATAGACGGGGCGCATTTTGGAAAAGGTCTGAAAGCCTTCGTAACCGTGGTAATGGCCCATGCCGCTGGCGCCGACGCCGCCGAAGGGCATGTCGTGCTGAGCCACGTGCAGCAGCGCGGTGTTGATGCATACGCCGCCCGACATGATGTGGGTCACGTAGTAGTCCTGCAGGGCGCGGTCCCTGGTGAAGGGATACAGCGCCAGTGGCCTGTCGTGCTGGTTGACATAACCAGCCACGTCTTCGCGGCTGGTGTAGGTCTTGACCGGCAGCAGCGGGCCGAAGATCTCGCGCTGCATGATGACCATGTCGTCGCTGACGTCGAATACCAGGGTCAGCGGGAATTTGCGCAGGGTCTTGTCCGGCGTCTGGTCGGGGAAAAGATTGACCACCCGCGCGCCCTTGGCCACAGCGTCATCCAGCGTGGCCTGCATGCGGTCATAGGCGCGCTGGTCGATCATGGACGTGTAATCGGCATGATTGATGTCGGGGTAGCGCTCGGCTATTACCCGCTGGGCTTCGCGTTCGAAGTCCGCCTCGGAGCCGGCGGGAATGAAGACGTAGTCGACGTTGGTGCAGATCTGTCCCGCGTTGAAGGCCTTGCTCCACATGATGCGATCGACGGCCAGGGTCATCGGGAAATCCGGCGCGACCACGGCGGGTGATTTTCCGCCCAACTCCAGTGTCACCGGGGTCAGGTTGCGCGCAGCGTTCGCCATCACGGCGCGACCGGTCTGACCCGAACCCGTGAAGAAGAGATGATCGAAGGGGATCGAGGAAAAAGCCGGGCCCACCGAGCCATTGGCGTCGCTGTCTTCGAAGAACTGAAGCTGTTGCGGCGGGAAGTACTTCGGTGTGATGGACATCAGCAGGTGCGTCAGATTGTTCGAGTTTTCCGACATCTTGACCATCGCCCGGTTGCCGGCGGCGAAGATGGCAGTGAGTGGCCCGAACGACAGCAGCAGCGGAAAGTTCCAGGGTACGATCACGCCGACCACGCCCAGCGGCTGGGGAATGACGCGGTTGCTGGAGGTGGGGTAGACCATCAGATCGATGTGGCGCTTCTGCGGCTTCATCCATTTCTTCAGGTGCTTGATGGTGGACTTGATATCTCCCAGCACGACGAAAAACTCGGCGAACAGCGTCTCGAAGGTGGAGCGGTTGCCGTAGTCCTGGTTGATCGCTTCGATCAGTGCCTGGCGGTTGTCTTTCAGCATCCGCGCCAACTTCTTGAGGTCTTCCACGCGCTGGGCATGGCTGCGCTCGGGCATGGCAAGGTAGGCGGCGCGTTGGTGCTCGAAGCAGGATTGCATGGCAGGGGGAACGATGGGCTGGGCAATGTTCAGGGCACTCATGCCGAGTTCCTTGTGTAGTGATTGAAAGGCGGCAAATGGGTTTGGCTACGCTTGTCGCGCAGCCGCCCCCCCTTCTATTGCAAAGGATTCAATGCCTCAGGTGTGGCGCTCACGCGTCCTTGAAGTTCGGCGCTCGTTTTTCCAGGAAGGCTGCAGCGCCTTCCTTGAAGTCTTCTGCGCCGGTCAACCGGGCGACTTCACTTAGCAGAGTTGCAAGCGCCGCCTCGGGGCCTTTTTCACGGGCCAGGCGCACCGACGCTAGCGCTGCCTTAACCCCGGACGGTGAGTTCTGCGCAATCAGTCGTGCGAATTCGAAAGCGCGCGTCATCAGCTGGCTCTGCGGGACGACTTCTTGCACCAGCCCCATCCGGCAAGCGGACTGAGCATCGAACTCTTCCGCTGTCAGGATGTAGCGAAGCGCGTTACCGAGACCGATTTTTGCCGGCAAGAACACGGTGGCCCCCCCGAACGGGAACAACCCGACTGCCACCTCGCGTTGAATGAACGTGACATCTTGCGCGGCGATAACGATATCCGCCGCTGCCGCCAGCTCCACCCCCAGGTTCATGCACTTGCCATGAACGGCGAGGACCACCGGTTTGCTCCGGCGGCGAACGGTCGGGTCGATTTCGAGCATATCCACCAGCGATGGATCGCCGATACGCAACTCTCCCCGTGCGGCGAGAGGCGCAGAGCTGACGATGTCCATGCCCGAGGTAAAGAGCAGGCCGTTGGCATGCAACACCGCACAACGCAGGCTTGGATCGTCTTCGTAGATCGCCATGGCCTTGGCCAGGCCGATGAACATGTCGCGGTCGAAGGCATTCATCTTGCGCGGACGGTCCAGGCAGATCGACAGCACATCACCGTGGCGTGTGATGACCACCCGATCCTCGAGGCGGTCGCCGGACACGGCATGGGTTTCGCGTTTTTCGCGCTCGCGCAGTACCAGGATCCGCCGCAGGATTTTCCCTGCCGGGTTTTTCGGAATGGCGTCGATGAATTCGATGTCGCGCAGTTTCTTGTAGGGGGTTACACGCTGTGCGACGAAGTCGATCAGTTCGGCTTCTGTCACAGGTGAGCGCAGCACAACGAAGGCTTTGGGCACCTCACCGGATTCGGTGTCAGGGCTGGGCACGACGCCGGCATCGGCCACCGCCGGGTGCATCAACAACACACTTTCGAGTTCGACCGGGCTGATCTGGAAGCCTTTGAACTTGATGAACTCTTTGGCGCGGTCGATGATTCGCAGATTGCCGTGCTCATCGATCCGGCCGACATCTCCGGTTCGCAGCCATCCCTGCGCATCGATCGTTTCGGCGGTTGCCGCCGGATTGTTGAAGTAGCCGAGCATCACGTTGGGACCGCGTATCAGCAGCTCGCCATCCGCACCTGGCGCCACGTCCTGGTTGCCGCCGATTTCCACGACCCGCACCTCAATGCCATGCATCACCCGGCCGACCGAACCTTCGGCCTCTTTCGGCATGCCTGGCTCGGAAACAGCGCCGGTGGTGGTGGATTCGGTAAGGCCCCAGCCGTTGAGCACCGGTACTTTCAATCGATCGGCGGCGCTCTTCAGCAGCTCGGCACTGATGGGTGAGGCACCGGAGATGGCCAGGCGCAGGCTCGACAGGTCGAAGTGATCGACCAAAGGATGCTTGGCAAACTGCAAGACAACCGGAGCAACGACCGGAGCGACAGTGATTTTGTAGTCCTGAATCACGCGCAAAGTCACTTCCAGGTCGAGTGCGGGCAACACGATCAAGCGTGCTCCCTGAGAAAGCGCCGAGCCTATGAAGCTGGTCTGTCCGTAGATATGGAAGAACGGCAGCGCCGCCAGGATAGTGTCGGACTTGCGGAAAACCTCGGCGGCGGTCACCTGCTCGGTCGCCGCGACGTAGTTGCGATTGCTGAGCATCACCGCCTTGGGGAAGCCGCTGGTGCCACTGGAGAACATCAGGGCCAACAGGTCTTTTTGCAGATCACGGCAGCGCTCTTCGGCCAGAGGCTTGCCCACCAGCAACGAGGCAAACGGCGTGAGGCCCGCGGACTCACCCAGCACGAAAATGTCTTTCAATTCCAACGTGATCAGGGTGTCACGCAGCCTTTCGAAGACTTGCGGGGTGACGATCACACGCGTGGCCCCCACCAGCTTGAGGAGTTCTCGCACGTCCTCCGGCGAGGACATGGGATTGAGTGTGGAGTACACGCCGCCGGCGAAGGCTATACCGTACAGAGCCACCGGGAACCAGATGCTGTTCGGCGCGATGATGGCGGTGACCTCCCCGGGCTCCAGACCGCGCTCTATCATGTTGCCGGCAAGCACACGCACATGCCGGGACAGTTCGGCATAGGTGAGCTGTTCACCGCTCAGCCCGTCGATCAACGCCGGGTTGTCTGCGTAGCGTTGGATTCGCTCCAGAAATAGCCCGGCGAAGGAACCGACAGGTACTTCCAAAGGCCTTTGCGACAGAAATGAATTCATGTATTTACCCCGCTCGTGGTATTGGTCATCGCGTGTTCCGAGGCACGTTGGTGCGCCTTACGGGTCATCGATCTCGTGAACAACAGTACGAGCGGGGTCGTGAGCTCGACAAACGACATTGGTTTTACTTGGATGACAAAATGTCACGTGAAAAGAAGATCCTCATCCCGACGGAGAGCGTGCGACAACTACCCGCGCTCAATGCCTTTGAAGCCGCTGCGCGGCTGGGCTCCTTTCAAGAGGCCGCGACGTTCCTGCACCTGACGCCTTCGGCAATCAGTCACCAGGTTCGAAGGTTGGAAGGCGTATTGGGTGTGGCGCTTTTTGTTCGACGCAATCGGCAAATCGAATTGACCGAAAGCGGTCGCAAGCTGCAGCTTCACGTCAGCCGGGGGTTGGCCGAAATCTCTATCGGGCTTCAGGCGGTCAAACAAGCCAGTGACACCAGCCCTTTACGCATCAGTGTGGCGCCCAGTTTCGCGGCTACCTATCTGAGTGCGGGCATGGCGCAGTTCGAACGTGAGAACCCGGACATCACCGTGCATATGGAGTTTTCATCCAGGGTGGCCGATCTGGAAGCCCGCGAGCTGGACATCGCCATTCGCCATACCACGCAAACCCGATTCAACGTTTTTTCCGAAAAACTGGCAGATGTATCCGGTGCGCCTGTCTGTGCACCGCAAATAGCGGCAAGACTCGTTGCCGGGGAACGTATCGAGAGTATCCCTCGCATTGCGCTAGCCCAGGCGCCTGGGGTCTGGACGCTTTGGAATCAAGCCGCCGGACGCATGGATATCCCGCCACAGCGTGAGCTGCTTTTTGAAAATCTGAGTGATGGCCTGCAGGCGGCCATTGACGGTCACGGATTGATGATGGCTCCGCTGGGGCTTATCGAAAAGCACCTGAAGAATGGCCAATTGGTCCTGCCTTTCAAGGAGAAGCTTGAGCGAGTGTCGGCCTACCGCCTGCTGTGTCTCAATGGCAATGAGATGTCTCCCAAAGTCTTGCGGCTGCGGCGCTGGCTGAAGGCTGTGATTCGCAATAGCGGCCATTTCGGCGACGGTCTCGATGTCGCCAGCCATCAGGTCCCGCGCAAAGATCGATAACCTTTCATTCGAACAACTGACGGCGCCTGGCTCCTGGCGACATGGAAAACCAGCGCTGGCAAGCGCGATTGAACACGCTCTGTTCGCTATAGCCGAGCAGACCGGCAACCTGGGACATCGGCATGTGCCGCTCCGCCAGATAGTGATCGGCACGGTCACGCCGCAAGCTCTCGACTATTTCATCGAAGCTTCGCCCCTGCTCGGCCAGCCTTCGCTGCAACATACGCACGTGCATGCCCAGTTGCTCGGCAATCAATGGCAAACGGCAACGCTGTATCGGCATCATGCGCAAGACCAGGCGCTCGACCTGGCTGACAACATCCGACGTCGCTTGCAAGTCGAACTGCTGGAAATACTGTTCCAGTGCGCGATGCAGGTAAGGGGCTTGCTGTTCGATCCGCTGATTGAGTTGTTCGTCACGAAGTACCAAGGCGTTGCAGGATTGACCGGTGCACACCGCAGTTTTGAAATAGCGCCGGTACCGTGCTTGAGCCACTGAGTGATTGGCGGAAAACAGAACCGCCTGGGCAACGAAGTTGTCGCCATACAGCAGCTTCATACCGTTATGCGCCACCCCCATTGCCAGCTCCACCATTTGCCGTCGCGGGGTCGGTCCGGACAGGCGGATGTCGATCAACAGGCGCGGCGCGTGGTTCTCGCTGAGGTCCAGATCAAGCTGGATGCCCGGGCTGTGGTAGCCGATAAAACGGATGATTTGCTCCAACGCCTCCCCCGCCGTTGCGCACGTTCGAGCGATGACCGCAATCGGCCCCAGGACGTGCAAGTCCTGGTACTCGGCCATGCGCAGGCCAAAGTCAGGGCAATCCAGCTCCCGTGCGGCAAACTCCAGCAGCCCGACCAGCGAACGCAACGGTACCCGTGCCTCCTCGTCCATCAGCACGTCCGGATGGATGCGGAAGCGCTCGAGCATGAGGTCGACTTGCCCGCCGAGCTGGCTTGCCACCTCACGGAATCCGGTAAACGAGCTTGTTCTGATCAATGTAGTCATGTCGTCAAAGATCAAATAATTGGCATGAGAGGTCAATAATTTTCAAACGCCTTCAGCCAACAATCGATCCCAGGTACCTTTGTTGCTTCCTGGTGAAGCAGCCCCTGTTCGCTCGCTCGGGATCATTGTGTGATGGAATTCGACTACGTAATCATTGGTGCCGGTTCAGCCGGTTGTGTCCTGGCCAACCGCTTGAGTGCAAATCCCGATATCACGGTATGTTTGCTGGAGGCCGGTCCGGAAGACCGCTCGCCATTGATCCATGCCCCGGTGGGGGTCGCGGCGATCCTGCCGAGCCGACACGTCAACTGGGCATTTCACACAGTACCGCAGCCTGGCTTGAACGGCCGTCGCGGCTATCAGCCACGCGGCAAGGTGCTGGGCGGAAGCAGCTCGATCAACGGCATGGTGTACATCCGTGGCCACCACAGTGACTTCGACGATTGGCAGGCGCTGGGCAACCCCGGCTGGTCGTTCGCCGATGTACTGCCGTACTTTCGCAAGAGTGAGATGAGCCACCGCGGCGCATGCGACTACCACGGAGCGCAGGGCGAACTCTATGTCGGCAAGAACCCGATGCATCCCGTCACGCAAGCGTTCATCGAAGCGGGGCAGATGGCCGGACACCGCCACAATCCCGACTTCAATGGCGTCGACCAGGAGGGCGTTGGCCAGTTCGATGTGACGATCCGCAACGGTCGGCGCTGGAGCACGGCCACCGCGTTCCTCAAACCGGTACGACACCTGCGCAAGAACCTCACGGTGCTGACTTCGGCTGCGGCCGAACGCATTGTGCTCGAAGGCAAAAAAGCCGTCGGTATCGAGCTGCGTCTCAAGGGCAATCGCCAGACCATCAAGGCACGCCGGGAAGTCCTGCTCAGTGCCGGTTGTTTCGGCAGCCCACAATTGCTGATGCTCTCGGGGATTGGCCCGCAAGAGGAACTCAAACCCCAAGGCATCACGGTGCAGCACGAACTGCCCGGTGTCGGGCAAAACCTGCAGGACCATCCGGATGTCGTGCTCAGCTACAGGAGCCAGGATACGTCATTGATGGGTGTCTCCCTGCGCGGCAGTGTGAAGATGGGCAAGGCCTTGATCGACTATGCCCGTCATCGGCGCGGCCCTTTTGTGAGCAACTTCGCCGAAGGTGGCGGCTTCCTGAAAACCGATGCCAAGCTTACACGCCCGGATATCCAGCTGCATTCGGTGATCGCGATGATCGACGACCACAACCGCAAACTGCACTGGGGTCACGGCTTCAGTTGCCACGTCTGCGTGTTACGGCCCAAGAGCATCGGCAGCGTCGGTTTGCAATCAAACGATCCGAGCGCCCCACCGCGCATCGACCCGAACATTCTCGGGCATGACGACGATGTCGAGACCCTGCTCACGGGCTACCGCATGACCCGGAACATCATTCAACAAACACCGATGGCGCGTTATGGCTTGAAGGATATGTTCAGCGCGGGCTTGTACGGCGATGAACAGCTGATCGAACTGTTGCGCCAGCGTACCGACACCATTTATCACCCGGTCGGTACCTGCAAAATGGGCAACGACGAGCATGCGGTGGTGGACAGCCAATTGCGCGTGCATGGCATCGAGGGGCTGCGGGTGGTGGATGCCTCGATCATGCCGACGCTGGTGGGCGGCAACACCAACGCCGCTTCAATCATGATCGCCGAACGCGCAGCGGACTGGGTGTCCGCCAGCAGGTGATCGTGCTGTCGAATCGACCTTCGGCGTTACTGCCGCAGGTCAGCGGTTTCGCTACACAGGTTCCGAACAGTGCGGCAGTGGTTTGAGGTGATTTGCTCCTGATCAGCTAAGGTAATTTGGTCAACCATCCGTTTGGGCAGATCAGCAATGAACTCATACCTCACCCTGTTCTTCGGTATGTTCACAACCCTGCTGGCAATCATCAACCCACTGGAGGCCATTCCGGTATTCCTGGGTCTGCTGCAGGGCAAAGACTCTGCCGAACAGCGCCGCGTTGCACGCAAGGCCTGCCTTTATGCGCTGCTGTTGATGTTTTTCTTTTTAATTTTCGGCAACCTGCTGCTGCGTTTGTTTGAAGTTCCGCTGAGTATGATTCGGGTGGTCGGCGGGGTGATCCTGATGCGGATCGGGTTCGAGCTTTTTGCGCCCTCGCCCGACAGCAGCCTGATTCCAAGCGGTGGCAAAGGCGACGAGGACGTATCTTTCATCCCCATGGCCATGCCGATCATGTTCGGCCCCGGCGCCATTGCCACGGTGATCGGCCTGACCAGCACCATCAAGGACTCCGACCGCGCCATATTGTCCTTCGCCGTCGTGGCGCTGGCGATCTGCGCCACCATGCTGGTCACTTACCTCTCCTTGGCCTACGCCAACAACATCCTCAAGAAGATTGGCCCGCAAGGCATCGATGCCGCGACCCGCATCGTCGGTTTTTTCGTTTCGGCGATGGGCGTGGGGCTGATCTTTCACGGAACGGTGGAGTTTCTGCAGTCCTATGGGGTACTGCTCAACACCGTGACAAAGTAGGACAGCAACGTCCTCATGCAGTCTGAAAACGGGCGCCTGTCTGGGGCGCCCGTCGTTTATGGCAGCTGACCAGCCACGATGTTAATCGTGTCCGTTATGACCACTCTGCCGCATGGCTTTGAGAATGCCGTCCAGGTTGTAGGTTTCCGGCGCCTGCATGGGAGGGAAATCCTTGTATGACATCAGCTCCTTCTCCCAGAGCAATTGTCCGATCGGCAGCATGTTCCAGTTGTAGATATAGGCGTTACCCGGAGAGCCCAAGGCACCGCCATAGCCGGTGATGGACTTCGCGTCGGCACCGACCGTTGTTTCAAAAGGGTCGCGCTTGAGGTTGAGCAGTTGGGTCCAGTGGAACGTGGTCGCGCCATACAACCCGCCCGTCGCGGTATCCGGCACCATGGTGTAGTACATCTTCCAGTTCTTGTAGCGCACTGCCGAAGGTTGCGAGCCGGTGTAGTAGAAAAAGGTGTCGCGCGCCGACTTGTCGGACTTGCCGGTCAGGTAATCGGTTTGATCCACACCATCGAGCTTGGTCTTGACGATGCCGGGATAATTGCCCGCCATGATCTGCTCGTTCAGCTCATTGCCCTTCTTGCCGCCAGCGATACTGACCAGTGTCGGCACCCAGTCGAGCGAGGCAAAGATGTCGGTCAGGACCGTGCCTGGCTTGATCACCCCAGGCCAGCGGATGACCAGCGGCGCACGCATGCCACCTTCCCAGGTGGTCAGCTTGCCGCCCTTGAACGGGGTTGTGCCGCCATCGGGGAAGGTAATGGTTTCCGCGCCGTTGTCGGTGGTAAAGACGACAATGGTGTTGTCCAGTTGGCCCATGTCCTCGAGTTTCTTCAGGACATAACCAATGTTGTCATCCAGTTGTTTCATGCCTGCTTCGTTGGTGCCCCAGTCTTTTCCGCCGGGCTCGCCGACCATGGCGTCATACTTGGGTGGCAGCACCGTGGTGATGTGCATGCGTGCCGGGTTGTACCAGACGAAGAAGGGTTTACTGGTCTTCTTCGGATCGTTGCGGTCAAGGAAGTCGATGACCTTGGCGGAGATTTCTTCATCCACGGACTTCGAACGTTCCAGCGTCAGCGGCCCTTCGTCCTTGCACGTGGTGTTCTTTTGCGTACCGTCGCTGGAGACGCAGGACATGACCGGACGAGGTGGCGTCAGGCAGGTACCTTCCCGCGGATCGATGGCGCCAGGCACATCCGGCAGCCCGTTGATCGGTGTGGCCTTGCAGGGTGGGGCGATGCCCTGCACCTGCGGCGACTTGTTGATGTCGACAAAACTCACGCCCTGCATCGCATCGAGGTGATAGAGGTAACCCCAGAATTCCTGGAAGCCGTGGGATGTCGGCAGCGCTTCGAAGTTGTCGCCCAGGTGGTTCTTGCCGAACTCACCGGTGGTATAGCCCAGATCCAGCAGGAACTTGGACAACGCAGGTGTGCCAGGGCGCAGCCAGGAGGGACTGCCGGGCAATTGCGGTGGGATCATGCCGGTTCGCAGCGGGTGCATCCCGGTAAAGAAAGCGTTGCGCCCCGCCGTACAACTCTGCTCGGCGTAGTAGGTCATGAATTTCGCGCCTTCCTGGGCGATGCGGTCGATATTCGGCGTTTCACCCACCGCCAGGCCCTGGTGATAGATACTCGGCTGCATCCAGCCGATGTCATCGGCCATGATGAACAGGATGTTGGGTTTCTTGTCGGCCGCTTGAGTCACTGTCGACAGGCTGGCAGTACCGGCAAGACTGCTTAACGCCAGTCCCGTCAGTACAAGTTTTCTCAGTTTCATGAACTTGATCCTCTTCCAGTTGATTCACATAACTACCCATCTCGGATACGTCGTGCTCTCATCTCTCAAGGCTCAAAAACTTCAACTGCCCCATCCTTAATACTGACGGTCATCCGTCACGGGTGCGGCTTTCTTAAATATGTTGAGCTTTGACCGCAATGGCGATTGGCTCCAGTCCTATGCATACCCAGTGCTCAGCCCTACCACTAACCGGATGGTGAGTATAGACGCGCATTTACAAGGTGTCGGCCGCAAAGCCGCCCCTCCATGGATCACCTCATTTCAGCGCTTTGCCTGCGCGACATCGCCGCAGAAAATATCGACGCTGCCATCTTCGGGTGATGTACGCACGACGACGGAATATTTTCCGGAAAGCAACTCTGACGTGGCGATC
Organism: Pseudomonas sp. PDM32; assembly: GCF_019219225.1. Classification (NCBI taxonomy): domain Bacteria; kingdom Pseudomonadati; phylum Pseudomonadota; class Gammaproteobacteria; order Pseudomonadales; family Pseudomonadaceae; genus Pseudomonas; species Pseudomonas sp. PDM32. The sequence goes on along the minus strand of NZ_JAHUWE010000008.1, from coordinate 9,805 downwards.
GGCGCATTACGGTAAAAGCTCCAACCATTGGACCCGGCTTCATTTTTTGTATTGACCTTATCGTTCATTGCATAGGCGACAGGTCCGGGTTGCTGACAGCTGCCTTTGTTGATGAAGGTGTAAATGCGCGGCGGCAGAAGGGTTCCGGTCGGAACGCCAGTGATATAGAAATCAAAATTGGTCTGGTTGCCTTCGGCCGTCAGTGTGGCGTTGCCCGTCTGGCCCGCATTTCTGTGGGTGGCAGCCAGAGGCAGATTCATTGAATGGTTTGAAGCCGTACTGCAACCGAAGAGACCTGCCATGAGTAGCGTGAGTGGAACGATGCGAGCATTCATAACAACCTCCAAAAGTGGAAGAAGTGCATGGGGGAACATTGGGTATAGCTCATTAATAAATGGGCTGTACCTCAATAAATTCGCATTGGACAACTTCGCACCTGCCACCCGGCGATCAGGCAAAAAATAGAAGAAACGCTGACAGTGTCATCTGTCCTTGCTTTCACGCCTCCATGATCTTGACCAACAGACTTTCGCGCTGGCAAACGTCGGCCTCCACTGCCCTCACTTCTTGCATGAACACCTCTACCGCGGGTGGCAGCGAACGTTCCTTGAGGTAAATGAAGCCGTACCGGGTACGCAGGGCAAGGTCCTGAACGGGTAACAGCGCGATTTCACCCGCCGACAATTCGCGCTCGAACGTCGACAGATTCCCCAGCGCCAGGGCGTTGCTGTTCTCGACGAACTTCACGATTTGCATGGGCACATCAATTTCGATGGCCGGTACAAAGTCTCCGGTCAGCGCATCATAGGCACCGGCGCAGCCCAGCGTTGCCGGAAGCAAGTGGGTCGCCAATCGCAAAGGGATGCGCGAAGCCACCCAGGGGTAATCAAGTGTTTGTGCCAATGTCAGAGGACGGTCTTGCCCAAGCAGCGGATGGTCCGGGCGACAGAACAGGCGGCCTTCATGCTCCCCCAACAGCTCGCAGGTGAGTTCTTCCCGGCCTTGCAAGGTGCTGATTTCAGCGATGCCAAGATCCACCACGCCGGTTGTGACCTGGTGAGCCACCTCGCGCCACCCGGCCACATGGGCCGTCACCCTGATTTGCGGATGCCGGGCATGCATCCGCGCGATGCCGGCGTAGCCGCTGATGATGCTGGGGTAAGGACCGAAAGCGACTTTCAGTGCGCCGATATCCCCGCCCGCCAGCAAGGCGATGTCACGCCGCAGATCCTGCTCCGCCACTAACAGGCGCCGACTCTTCTCCCGCAGCAAATGGCCAAATGCAGTCAATACAACACCGTCGGTGCGTCGATCGAACAACGTGACCCCGAGTTCGCGCTCCAGCATCTGGATGCTTTTACTCAGCGCCGGTTGGGAAACACCCAGAGCCTTGGCGGCCCGGCCAAAGTGCGCGTGCTCGATCAATGCCAAAAACTGACGTAGACGGTTCGGTGTCATTTCATAACCTTTACGTTATCGAAAACCTTTAAAACGGAATTTTTAGGAATCAGATCAATATGCTATTCATGGTTCGACGGGTCAAGCCGAGAACGCAGAACGCTTGCGTTGCCTTGACGCCCCTGGACATTTCATCTGGCGCAGGAACCTTTCATGTACAACAAGACCCTCCATCTGGCACTGGCGATCACACTTGGCGGTAGCATCAGCCCTTGCGTTTTCGCTGCCGATGCAAACGGCGCAGCTTCCGATCCGGCTCCATCGCAAAACGTGCACTTCGACAGCAAGGGCAAGGCGCCTTCGTCCTACACGGTCGACATGCAGAACACTGTGCGCAAGACACTCCCCTTTGCCGACAAGCGCGACCTTGAAGAAGCGAAAAAAGGCTTCATCGCCGCACCGCCCTACAAGAAGATCATGGCCGACGCCGGGAACGTCGCGTGGAACATGGGGAGCTACAACTTCCTGAATGAAGGCAAGGATTACGACAGCATCAATCCGTCGCTGCAGCGTCAGGCAGTGCTCAACACGGCCTATGGCCTCTACGAAGTCGTTCCGGACAAAATTTACCAGGTGCGCGGGTTTGACCTGGCCAATATCACGTTCATCAAGGGCGACACCGGCTGGATTGTCTTCGACACGCTGCTGTCGAAGGAAACCGCCAGGGCCGCCCTGGACTTCATCAACGAAAAACTGGGCAAGCGCCCGGTCGTGGCGGTGGTGATCTCCCACTCCCATGCCGATCACTTTGGAGGAATCCGCGGCGTTGTTGACGAGGCCGATGTCCGCAGCGGCAAGATCCCGCTGATTGCGCCGCAAGGCTTCATGGAGCATGCCGTGGCTGAAAACGTCTACGCCGGCAACGCCATGAACCGGCGGGCGTTCTTGCAATATGGCTTGCTGTTACCCCACAGCCCGTACGGTCATGTCGACATGGCCATTGGTAAAAATGCTTCGATTGGCAACATGGGGTTAATCGAGCCCAACCGTTACATTGCCAAAGATTTCGAAACCCTGACCATCGACGGTATCGAAATGGAGTTCCAGAGCACGCCCGGCACTGAAGCGCCTGCGGAGATGAATACCTGGTTCCCACAGTTCAAGGCGTTCTGGGCCGCCGAAAACATCACCGGCACCATCCATAATATCTATACCCTGCGCGGCGCCCTCGTCCGCGACCCGCTGGTCTGGTCGAAGAACATCAACAATGCCCTGTATCGCTACGGTCAAACGGCAGACGTCATGTTCGCCTCCCACAGTTGGCCACGCTGGGGCAACGAGCGGATTCAGGATGTAATGCGCGCGCAACGCGATGCCTACGCCAACCTGAACAACGCCGTGCTGCATGCCGCCAACCAGGGCGTCACCATCAACGAAATTCAAAACGTCTACAAACTGCCCGAAAGTCTGAAAAACAACTGGGCGACCCATAGCTACCACGGCTCGGAAGAACACAACAGTCGTGCCGTGATCAACCGCTACCTGGGTTATTGGGATGCCAATCCGGCGACGCTGATGCCGCTGTCGCCAAAGGACTCGGCCCCGCTCTACGTGGAAATGATGGGAGGCGCCGACAAGATCATGACCAAGGGGCAATCCTTGTTCGATCAGGGCAAGTACCGCGAAGCCTATGAAATCCTCAACAAGCTGGTGTATGCCGAACCGCAGAACAGCAAGGCCAAGGACTTGCTCGCGGATGTCTATGAGCAAGTCGGTTATCAGAAGGAAAGTGCCGGCGTGCGCAACAGTTTCCTTTCGGCAGCCTATGAACTGCGCCATGGCATGCCCAAGGGCCTGCCGCCAAAAACCGGCGGCCCCGACATGATTCGCGGCATGAGCACCGAGTTATGGCTCGAATACCTGGGCATTGCCCTCGATGGCAGCAAAGTCGCGGATCAACACTTCATCTTCAATCTCAAGACGCCCGATAACGGCGAGCAGTTCGTGGTGGAGTTGAGCAACTCGACATTGACCAATATCAAGGGGCAACAAGCCAGCAATGCCGACCTCACCATCACCCTTGACCGTGCTGATCTGGAAGGCGTGATGGCCCGCAAGACCGGATTTGAACAACTCGTCGCAACCGGCAAGGCCACCTTCGAAGGCAACCGCAAACCGTTCGAACTGTTAATGGCGGCGATCACCCCATTTACCCCGACCTTTGAACTACTGCCAGGTACCCTTCAGTAACCCACAAGGGCTGCGCTTCATCCTGCCCCGGGATGAAGCGCTTTGGCGTTCTACTTCGCGATCCTGAATACACAATAACGAGCATGGATGGCGCTATTCATAAGTTGTTCCTTCCAATATCGAAAATATGAACTACCACTTATGTGTGCCCCCCCAGGCCGTTTGAACGTAATACAGATTTTTCGACATTCGTTAATTCACCCTTATTCGAAAATGCACATTTGCCGGGATTTAATCCATGCAAACCAGAACAGGTGCACTGCCTGCCTTTACGCTACTTGCCTTGTGCAGCCAGCAAGCACACGCCGGCGGCATCATGCTTTACGAAATCGGCACCGATAACGCCGGCCTGGCCAATGCCGGCGCCGCTGCCCGCGCCCAGGGCCCTTCCACTATCGCCAGCAATCCGGCGGGCCTGAGTTATTTGCCGGGAACACAGATCACCGCGGGCTTGCAGGTGCTTTACGGCAACCTCAAGTTCGATCGCGATGCCGACACCAATGTGCCGGGTAGCGGCAGTGGCAACGCCCTCGACCCAATTCCCGGCGGCAGTTTTTTCATCAGCCATGAACTGGACGATCACTGGAGTGTCGGCTTCGGCCAATACGCCGACTTCGGTCTGGCGGTCAACTACGACAACGACTGGTCCGGGCGCTACTTCGCACAGAACGCCAGCCTCGGTGGTTTGTCGTTGGTACCGAGCGTGGCTTACCGCTTCAACGAGCAATGGTCGGTGGGTCTGGGGGTCAAGGCCATGTACGGCATGCTGCAAGCCCAGACCGCGATTGACCGCTCGCCGTTCGGTTTTACCGACCGCACGGACGGCCAATTCAAGTACAAGGACCAGGATTGGGGTTTCGGTGCGAATGTCGGCGTCATCTACGCCCCGCAAGCCGGCACACGCATAGGCCTGACCTACACCAGCCAGGTCGATCTGGACTTCGAGGACCGGCTGGACGTGAATGGCGATGGCCGACTGCTCGATCGCGTCAACAACACCAAGACCGAACTCGACATGAAGGTGCCGCAAACCGTCACCCTGAGCCTGTTCCAGCAACTGGACCGCCAATGGGCCTTGCTCGCTTCGCTCAACTGGCAGGACTGGTCAGAGTTCGGCGACATTGCGGTGCAGGTCGACACCACGGCGCTCGGCGCCCAATCGACAACGGTCGACGCCGGTTTCAAGGACACCTGGCACCTGTCCCTGGGTGCGCAATACCAGGCCACCGAGCAATGGCTGTGGAACGTCGGCGTGGCGTACGACAGCAGCGCCGTGTCGGACCACAACCGCACCGTGACCGTACCGATGGCCGAATCATGGCGCCTTGCGACAGGAGCCACCTATGCGCTGGACAAGGACACCGACGTCAACCTCAGCTGGGCCATGATCTGGATTGGCGACATGCCGGTGGACCAGACCAGAAACGTTTCGGGCAATCGAATTTCCGGTCAATTCGACAGCGCCTGGATTCAAGCCGTGACCGGAAACATGACCTGGCGCTTTTGAGTGTCTTGCCACACAAAAGCGACTTCATCCGAGGAGCACACAGCATCATGAATCTGTCCCGAAACCTGCTTTTCGGTGCCGCCGTGGCCGGGCTTCTGCTCGGCGGTTGCACCTCCAAAGTCACTGAACAGACGCAGTACTCCGGCTACCTGTCCAACTACGACAATCTGCAGGAGGTCACCACGCCCAGCGGCGGTACGGCGATGCGCTGGGTGAGCCCGTCGTGGAACCCCAATGCCTATGACACGGTAGCGTTCGAGCGACTGGAACTGTATCCGGCGCCCAAGCCCAATGAGCGGGTCAACCAGCAGACACTCGATGACATCCGGGACTACATGAGCAACAGGGTCAAGGCGACGCTGGGGCAGAAATACCGGATGGTCCACCACACGAGTGCCGCGCCAAAAGGTTCGAAACCCTTGATCCTGCGCGCCGCGATTACCGGCGTGAGCGCCTCCAACGAAGGCATGAAATGGTATGAAGTGGTGCCAATCGCCGCTGTCGTCGGGGCGACACAGGCGGCTACCGGTCACCGCGATCAGGACACCGAGCTGTATATCGAGGCCGAGCTCATCGACGCGAGAGACAACCAGACCGTGGTCAGGGTCGTGCGCAAGGTGTTCGGCAAGCAACTGTCCAACGAAACCCAGAAAATCACCGCCCAGGACTTCAAGGCGGCGATCGACAAGTTGAACGTCGATCTCTGGGCATTCATCCGCAGTTGAACCCCTGATTCAACCCGCCAACCGATGTTGGCGGCTGAATCGCTCCCGGAAGAGGAATGGCTGATATGGCTTCCCATGCATTGCTTCGACTCACACATTTGCACAGACCTTTAATCGCCGCAGCGCTCATCGCCAGCGTGCTTGCGTTAAGCGCTTGCGCAACGGTGGATGCCCAGACGACCGCCTACGTCGGGGTCGAGCACCCTGCTCCGACCCTGCCCGCCGAAGTCCAGATATTACGCACGGAACCGACTCGACCCAGTGTGCGTTTGGGCGAAATCCTGATTGATGCCAGCGTCGACCCGGCACCGCCCATCACCCAGGTCGAACAGAAACTGCGTGAAGAAGGCGCCAAGCTGGGTGCAGACGCGGTGGTGGTGGTTTATGACCGGATCCAACCCGTCGCCGCCTACGTGACCGGTCCTCTGTGGAACCGCGACATCGATACGATCCAGGGTCGCAAGCTCAAAGGCATTGCCATCAAATACCAATGACGAGGTGTACAGCTATGAAAGCAATCATGTCCTGGCTGACGGTCACGTTGGTGACGGTCTTGATCAGTGCCTGTTCCGCCGTGGGGTCGAACGATGGCGGCGCCGGTGAAATGGAGATTCGCTCGGGCAAGATCGAGCAGATATCGCTGACGCAGATGCAGACCAATCACGACAGTGGCGTCGGCGCCGTACTCGGAGGCCTTGGCGGCCTCGGTATCGGCAGCCTGATCGGCAGTGGCACCGGGCGCGACGTCGCCATGGTCGCCGGCGCACTCGCCGGTGCGGTGGGCGGCAATTACGCAGAGAAGAAAAAGTATGACCAGCCGGTAGCGGCGCAACAGGTCATCGTTCGGGTGAAAAGTGGCGTGTTGGTATCGGTGACCCAGCCGATCAATCCAGCCCTGAGCAAAGGCATGAACGTTTATATCGAAGGCGCGGGGAACAATGCCCGGGTGCTGCCACAGGGTGGGTAGTGGCCACGCCTGGAACGGTAAACCGCCGTTGACCAGGCAGCCCAAGGCATCAACCTGATCATTACAGTAAAAATAAATAAACTTATCTTTGTGTAATATTACACATTACGATAGATTTATTCAGAACCTGTAATGACCTGGAAAGACAATGAAACCTTGCGTAAAAAGCCTGGTGCTCGAACTGCTGGTTGCTAAAAACGGCGTTCCCCTGCAGGTCAGGGAAGCCATCGTCGCCTGCGAGCTATTCGGCATCAGTGAAAACAATGTCCGGGTCACCTTGGCGCGCCTCACTATCGAAGCATTGCTGGAAGGTGCGGGCCGAGGCAGTTATCAGCTGGGGCCACAGGCCAGGGACATCTCGGCGCAGTTGTTCGAGTGGCGCAACGTGGAGCAGCATCTGCGGCCGTGGGACGGCAGTTATCTGATGGTGGCGTGCAACGCCCTGGGGCGCAGTGATCGCAACATCTTGCGCCAGCGTGAACGGGCCCTGCACATGCTGGGTTTCGCGGAGCTGGACAAAGACCTGTACGTGCGCCCGAACAATATCTCGCCTGATATCGAGTCGTTGCGTCGACGTTTGATCGAACTCGGCCTGGAACCGGCCGCACTGGTTTTCCAGGCCCAGGGCTTCGAAGAGGCGCAGGCGCAGCGAATACAAAACCTGTGGAAGGGTGAGTTGCTCGACGACAGCTACCGCCGCCATTGCGAGCAATTGGAAAGCTGGACGCTGCGCGCCGGGCAACTGAAGCCGGACATGGCCGCACGCGAGTCTTTCATCCTCGGTCGCGAAGGCATCCGCCAGATCGTCTTCGATCCCCTGCTACCGGAACCTATGGTCGATGTGGCGCTGCGCACGGAGTTCTTTGCCTGCACCCAGCGCTTCGTGGATCGCGGCCACCAGATCTGGCGCACCTTTCTGCAACAGCCCTGAAGACTCAACTGACTCATCACCCGTGCCGTTCCAGGCCCTTGATGTCGAGGATAGACATGCATAACAAAACCAAAATCAGCGATATTCTCAGCCGCGACGAAATCAAATCCTTCAGCGAACGCTCAGACCTCTGGGGTGCCTGGGCGGTGGTGTCTACCTGGGGCGTGTTGGCCTTGACCTTTACAAGCCTGGCCTGGGCCCGCGAACTCCTGCCCTGGTGGGGATTCAGTCTCGCCCTGATCGTGGCTTTGGTGATTATTGCCGGACGCCAGTTGTGCCTTGGCATTTTGCAGCACGACGCCGCGCACGGGACATTGTTCAAGAGCAAATGGTGCAATGACGTACTGGTCGACTGGATGTGCGCCCGGCCGATCTGGAACGAGCTGCGCAAATATCGTCCCTATCACCTGACTCATCACGCCAGGACCTCATCCGTCGACGATCCCGATCTCTGCCTGGTTGCCGGATTGCCTACGACGCGCCGCTCCATGATGCGCAAGTGCCTGCGTGATCTTTCAGGCATTACCGGCCTCAAGTTCCTCGCGGGACGCATACTGATGGATGCCGGCGTGCTGCAGTGGTCGCTCACCAGCGATATCCGCCGCCTGCCGCAGGCTGGTCGTCGCTGGTGGGACTACCCACGGACCTTTTTCAGAAACGCCAGCGGCATGCTGCTCACCAACGGCCTGCTCCTTGCCGCATTCTGGATCAGTGGACAGGCGTGGTTATACGGCGTGTGGGTGCTGGCCTATATCACGCCGTTCCCGTTGTTCATCCGCATTCGCTCCATGGCGGAACATGCTTGCCTGGAATCAGGCACGGACGTCCTTCGCAATACGCGAACCACACAGGCCGGTTTGATCGCCCGCGCTTGCGTGGCGCCTATCCGGGTCAACTTCCACATCGAGCACCATCTGATGGCATCGGTGCCGTATTTTCGCCTGCCGAAGTTGCACGCTCTTTTGCGGCAGCGCGGCATCGTACCGCCACCACCCACTTACTGGCAGGTGCTCAAGCGTGTGAGCCAGCGAACTCACTCCGTCTGATGGAAGAATGCTGTTCGCCCCAGACTCAAAAGCCGAAATACACAAATGCCGTGGCTGCCGCCATACCCCACGCGAGCAACGCCATGACCGTTGAATTTTGCGGTAACCCGGATTCGCTCAATCGCTGAAAACCGGGCCTCGCAACACCGGCCTGTACGTAATAACCCTGCCTGATTGCCCGGTAGGTTTGCCGCAGGCCGACCAACAGAAACAGGGTGATCAGGCCAAGGGCAAGTCCACGCCTGATAGCCGGTTTAGCCAATGCTGCAAGGTGATCCTGCTCGCAGGCAACGCTATTGAGTTGCACAACGGTAATTCGTTGATAGTCCGTCACAGAGCGCTTTTGCCCCATCTGCATCGCCGCCTGTTGCTCCAGATCCAGCACCTGATACTTCCAGAGTGTTGACGATCCTTCTCGGCAGAAGGTAAACGCGGCAGGGCTTGATACGGAGATAATGCAAGCGTCGTTGATATCCAGTTTTTCCAGCGTTTCCATGGCTGACCTGGTGAAGTCCAGGTCCAAGACCGAAGCGGCCCCGGTAGCAGAAGCCGTGACCGAAACCAGTAGGCTGCTCAAGATGCAGATGGCTGAAATGTTCACGGCCAGGTTTCCCCTTTTCCATTTTTTTGATTTCGCAGCTCGGTTCCAGCCTGCCTTGTCGAGCTCCAGTACGCTGCTGGCCCCCCGATTCACCATGGGTCATTGAGTGGAAGGAAAAAGGGAGGGCATCCATTGCCCTCCCCTCCGTGGTCCACACTCCCTGCGACAGTACTGGCCAGGACCTCAAGTGGCCAGGATGAAGTCCGTCTGATCAACGGCCGCGCTGTTGACACCGACAAGCTGAATCGTGTCCGCCCCGATCCCTACCACCGTGTCTGCCCCGTTAGCCGTGATGGTCACGTTGGCAGCGAACGTCGCGCTGTTGATCCCCAGCGCCGTGATATTGAGCAAGTCCTGCCCGACCGGATTGGCTCCGAAGT